>JAPUEI010000048.1 GCA_027492675.1 Propionibacteriaceae bacterium
CGGGCGGCATCGCCACCCCGGCCGACGCGGCGATGATGATGCAGCTCGGCGCCGACGGCGTGTTCGTGGGCTCGGGCATCTTCAAGTCCGGCAACCCGGCGCGACGGGCGGCGGCGATCGTCAAGGCGACCGCGCTGTTCAGCGATCCCGAGGTCATCACGGCTGCCTCCCGTGGGCTGGGCGAAGCGATGGTCGGCATCTCGGTCGCCGAGCTGCCCGCCCCGCATCGCCTCGCTGACCGCGGGTGGTGAGGGTAGGGGTCGTCGCGCTGCAGGGCGGTGTCCGGGAACACCTTGAGCTGCTCGAGTCGCTGGGCGCCGAGACCGTACCCCTTCGCCAGCCGTCCGACCTTGTCGGAGCGGACGGCCTGCGGGTCGACGCCGTCGTGCTGCCCGGCGGCGAGTCGTCGACGATCGACCGGCTGCTGCGGCTGTTCGAGCTCGGGGATCCGCTGGCGCATGCGATCGCGGACGGGCTGCCAACGCTGGCGACGTGCGCGGGGCTGATCCAGCTGGCCACCACGATCGAGGACCCGGCCCCTGGTCAGGGGTCGTTCGGCGTGCTCCACGTGACCGTGAGGCGGAACGCGTTCGGCCGGCAGGTGGACTCAGCTGAGCTGGAGCTCGAGACGTCGTGGGGACCGGCGCGCGTGGCGTTCATCCGGGCGCCGGCCATCGTCTCGTACGGCCCCGGAGTCACCCCGCTCGCGTACCTCCACGACCAGATCGTCGGGGTGCAGCAGGGGCCGATCATCGGCATCGCCTGCCACCCGGAGCTCACCCGTGAGCCGCTGTTCCACGAGAGGCTGCTCGACTCGATCGCGTGATCCGGGTTTTGGCGGTCCATCGAGCAGAATCGCGGCCAATCAATCGCAATCGGGCCGATGGACCGCGAAAACGCGGATCGTCAGCCGATGACTGGCTTCTCCAACAGCACGATGCCGGGCCGGAGCTCGCCGATGTAGCGGTAGCCCCGCCGCTCGTACATCGCGATGTTCCGCTCGCTCTTGGCTCCCGTGAACAGCTGGTATCGCGTGCAGCCGGCCTCGACGCGCCCCTCGATCCGGTCGAGCATCCAATCGCCCAGCCGACGGCCACGGAGGTCGGGCACCACCGCGAGCCTGCCGACTTCCCAGGCGTCGTCTGTCCGGGTGCCGCGCACCATCGCCAGCAGCCGCCCGTCGAGCCACAGACCGAGCGTGGTCGTGGACCCGAGCCACGCAGCGACGTCGGCAACCGACTCCGTGAGCGGCGGGATCGACCACATCTGGTTCGCGATCGCTTCCTCCACCCAGCAGCAGCGTTGCAGCACGGTGACCTGCCCTGCGTCGGCGGGGGCGAGACGGCGGAGCTGAGCGCCGGGTACGGGAGACATCATGCCGGGACCGTACCGCGCCTACAGTGTCCGACGTGGAGCAGGGCGAGGTCGTACGACGAGTGCTGGGCTGGTACGAGCTCCACGCGCGCGACCTGCCGTGGCGCCGGCCGGACGCGACGCCATGGGAGATCCTCGTCTCAGAGGTGATGCTGCAGCAGACGCCCGTGGCGCGCGTCCTGGGGCCCTGGCGGGACTGGATCGACCGCTGGCCGACGCCATCTGCCCTAGCCACAGCGACATCCGGCGAGGCCGTCGCCGCCTGGGGCCGACTCGGCTACCCACGGCGCGCGCTCCGCCTCCACCAGGCCGCAGTCGCGATCGTCGAGCGCCACGGCGGCGACGTGCCACCCACGTACGACGAGCTGCTCGCCCTGCCCGGCATCGGCGACTACACCGCCGCGGCGGTTGCCAGCTTCGCGTTCGGCGCCCGCCACGTCGTCGTCGATACGAACGTCCGACGGGTGCTGGCGCGCCTCGAGACCGGCGTCGCCGACCTGCCCCCGACGGCGGCCTCACGCGCTCTCGCCGGGTCGTACCTCCCCGCAGCCACCCTCGCTCCCCGCTGGTCCGTGGCCTCGATGGAGCTGGGCGCCCTCGTCTGTACGGCCCGCTCTCCCCACTGCGACGCCTGCCCCGTCGCGGACCTGTGCGCGTGGCTGGCCGCCGGCCGCCCTCTCCCCGAGACCCCCGTCCGCCGCGCGCAGCCCTGGCACGGCACCGACCGCCAATGCCGAGGCGCCCTGCTCGGGGTCGTCCGGGAGGCGACAGCACCCGTCGCGCGCTCCGCCGTCCTGTCCGCCTGGCCCGACCAGGATCAGGCCAACCGCTGCCTCGGCAGCCTCCTCGCCGACGGGCTACTGCACGACCGGCTACTGCACGGCGAAGACGTCCTGGTCCTCTAGTTCTCA
>JAPUEI010000049.1 GCA_027492675.1 Propionibacteriaceae bacterium
GCCGCTGGTACCTCGTGGCGGAGCGTGACGGCGAGCTCCGTACGTACCGCGTCTCGCGCATCCGGTCCGTCACGGTGCTGGCCGAGCCGTCAACGCCCTCGGACACCCGGCCCCTCGCTGAGATCTGGGCCGACCTGCGGACCGGCCTCGAACAGCGCGACGCCGCCGTCGACGTAGTGCTCTCGGTGGCTCGCGATCGCCAGGAGCCGATCCGCCGCATGATCGGTATGCAGTTGGCGCCGGGAACGACCATCGAGGTGGAGGACTCCGGCTCCGATCGCGTCCGCTGGCGACTCGCCGTGCGGATCCCGCAGGTCATGGCGGCGATGGCGGTCTACCAGGCCCCTGACCTGCTGATCCTGGAGCCGCATTGGCTACGTGACGAAGTACGCGCCGCCGCCGTCCGTACCCTCAAGCACTACCCGGACTGACACGCAGCCCTCACCTAGTCGCTGACGGGTAGCCGGCTGCGTGCCCGTCGGTTCGCGGCCGTCGTCCAAGTCGCGACCGACGGGGTCGTGAGGGCGTACACCGCAAGGACGAACAGCGCCGTGGCCAGCACCGACAGCACCGGCAGCGACCCGTTAGGAAGCGCGATCCACGTGATGAGCTGGTTGAGGACCTGGGCGCTGAGCGCGACGAGGACCACGAGCCGGGACCCGCCCCACCCCTTGGCTGTGCGCCACAGGAACAGCGCCTCGAGGCCATAGACGAGCAGGAAGATGACGGCGACGACGCCGGTCGCGACGACAGCGGTGGTCGCGTCGACACCTTCCAGCGACTGCCGCATGGTCCGGACCATGCCCGGCAAGTACGTGCCCAGGTCCACGACCATCCCCAGCCCCACACAGAGGATCGCCGCGACGAGCGCCGGGGGCCGGGCCTGGATCCCGTGCTCGACGACCCGCGGGAGCGTCAGCTCAGCCGGGACCGGGACCGATCCCAGCTCCAGGATCGGCATGTTGCCGTCGGTGACCACGGCGTCGCCGCCCCCGTTGCGGCTGTGGTAGCCGGTTGAGAAGTTCTCGAGCACTGTCGTCGCAACCTCCGGCGACGTGCCGCGCACCGTGTCGATCACGTAGTCGCGTTCGGCGTCGATGTCCGCGTCGATCTTGTGAGTGATCTGCATCGTGAACAGGGAGAGCCCGACCGCGCGGTCGTACGTGCCCGCCGCCAGGAAGTCGACCCGGTGCCCGCCGGGCAGCAACCAGCCCTCGGGTGTGGACCAGAAGCGGATGTGGTGTCGTTGGGACGGGTTCCCGGCCACCTCCTGCTGGTAGGCGAACGCCTGGATCTTCCCGAACAGCAGCAGCGCGCTCACGGGCGCCTCGGGGTAGCTGCGCCGGGTCAGGGACCCGACGACGATGCGCCAGGCCGTACGCAGAGTGATCGGATCGGCCAGCCTCCAGCCCGCACGCTGCATCGTGGCGTGAACCTCCTCCGCCGTGCCTCGTACAGCGAGGTTGACCGGGTCCCCCAGCAGCCCGTCGGGAGTGTGCGTACGCCCGATGAAGTAGCCGGGGACATAGACGGTCGACAACAGTCGGTGCACCCTGGGAAGCGCGAGGTAGGCGAGCACGGCCCAGACCAGGACCAGGTACAGGACCGCCCACGATGCTCGCAAGCCCTGCCGAAACAGCACCGCAGCGAGCATCGCGACCGCCACAGTCGACACGACCACGAGGAGCTGGTCGATCGTGGCCACGCTGAAGATGCGTCGGCGCTGGGGCAGCCGCACCTTGGCCGGTGGTCTGTACTCCGGCACCTGGTTCGAGACCGTCACGGTGGGGCTCCGTTCTGTCGCTCCCTAGCCAAGCACGTACGGCTCGAGCACCTGACGCCAGCCGTCAGGGATCGCGGCGGGGCGACCGCTGGCATCGGCGCAGACGACCGTCGTGGCCGCCTTCGCGAACACTCGCCCGTCGCCGCGGATCTCGGAGCAGAACGACATCGAGGTCGTACCGATGTTAGCCACCCCGGTCGCCACCTCGTACGGCTCCATCCTGAACTCAAGCTGCGTCACGTAGTCGACGTCCTGCCGCACGACCATCCACAGGTAGTCGGCCGTTCCCTCGCCTCGCGTGCGCGCCATCTCGGTGCTCACGGCCTCGGAGAACGCGATCCGCCCCTCCTGCACGTAGTCGAAGAACTTCACGTTGTTCACGTGGCCGTACGAGTCGAGGTCGGACCAGCGCACCCTCAGCGGCGTGACCATCGCGCGGCCGTCGACCGGCAGGCGCCGTAGGTCGCGCAGCGGCTCGACCGCCACCACCTGCGA
>JAPUEI010000050.1 GCA_027492675.1 Propionibacteriaceae bacterium
TCCGCAGCCCCGCGCGCTGCGCCAGCACCAGCACCTCGGTGTCGAAGAACCAGTTCGTGTCCTCGACGAGCGGCAGCAGCTCCTGCGCGACGTTGCGGCGCATCGCCTTGAACCCGCACTGCGCGTCGCTGAACGAGACCTGGAGCGCGGTGCGCAGGATGAGGTTGTACGAGCGCGAGATGAACTCCCGTTTCGGTCCGCGCGCGACCCTGCTGCCGCGGGCCAGGCGGGACCCGATGGCGATGTCTGAGTGTCCGCTCACCAGCGGCGCCACCAGGGGAAGCACCGCGGCGAGGTCGGTGGAGAGGTCGACGTCCATGTACGCCACCACGTCGGCGTCCGATGCCAGCCACACCTGCTTCAGCGCCCGTCCGCGACCCTTCTGGTCGAGGTGGACGGCCGCGACCTGTGGCAGCTCGGAGACCAACCGCTCCGCGATCTCCCAGGTGCCGTCAGTGGACGCGTTGTCCGCGACGGTCACCCGGAAGCTGTACGGCAGAGAGCTGGACAGGTACGTCACCAGCGTGCGCACCGACCGCTCCAGGTCGACCGCCTCGTTGTAGACGGGGATCACGATGTCGACGAGCGCGAGCTTCGTCCGTACCAGGGAGTCGGTCATCGCCGTGTCCAGGGCCGTCATCGTCCTCACTTCCCCTGCGTCAGGTCGTACACCGTCGTGCTGCCCACGGTCTGGGCCGTGAAGTTCTCCGACACCCAGGTGGAGATCTCGGACGACGAGTTCGAGCCGCCGCTCTGCTGGCCGCCGCCGACGCCGGACCCGATGTAGTAGTGGATCTTCCCGGCCGACACGAGTGCCTTGAACTGGTCGAGCGTCGGGGACGGGTCGGACCCGTTGAAGCCGCCGACCGCCATCACCGCGTAGCCCGTCGCCAGCTGGTAGCTCGCGGAGTTCTGCGCGCCGGTCGCCGCCGCGACCCAGGTGTACGAGCTGGCGTCGGTGCTCAGCAGCGACACCAGCTCACTCGACACGCTCGCGCCGTTGAGCAGCCCGCCCATGCCGCCGGGAGCGCCACCGGTGCCCTGCGTCCGCGTGCCCGTCTGGGTTCCGTTCTGGGTACCCGTCGGCGGACCGTTCTGCGCGCCGTTCTGCATCCCCGGCTGGCCCATGCCAGGGCCGCCCTGAGGCCGCTGCCCGGTCGTGCCGTTCGTTCCGCCCGCACGACCCGTGCCGCCCGGGAAGCCACCGCCGGGACCTCCGCCTGCCCCGGACGTACCGCCCAGACCGGACCGGGCCGGTCCGGCCGTGACGATCGAGCCGGAGTGGGCCGTGAGCATGGTGTCGACGCTGTACGCCGCCGGTACGAGCAGTCCGCCCGCGACCGCCACGCCGAGCGCGGTGGACGCCAGGGCCGGGGCCAGGCGGGTGCCGATGAGCAGGCCGACCGCCGCCAGGGCCAGGACGACCGCGCCGCCCTCGGCCAGCGCCAGGTAGATGCCGCCCGGCACTGAGGCCAGCGCGACCGTCCAGGCCGCGGTGGCGACCGCGGCGACCGCGAGCCCGATCCGAGCGACCATGGAGGACCGCTTGGCCCACAGGATCGCGCCGCCGACCGCGACGGTGCCGCCGATGGCCGGGGCGAGCGCGACGGTGTAGTAGTCGTGGTAGATCCCGGCCATGAAGCTGAAGACGAGTCCGTTGACGACCAGCCACGACCCGTACAGGCCCAATGCGCCCAACGCGAGCGTCTCGCCCGTGGTCGTGCCGGCCCGAAGGAGGTTGCGGTACGCCCTGCGGCCGATCACTGCGAACGCGACGCCGGCCAGGATCAGCGCGGCCGGGATGAGGAACGAGACCATCTCGCCGGACTCGGAGGTGAACATCCGCAGGATGCCGGTGGTGCCCCACTGGCCGCCGGGGTTGCTGCCACCGCCGACCGACCCGGTCTCGTTGCCGCTCAGGCGGCCGAGCCCGTTGTAGCCGAACGTCAGCTCGAGGATGGAGTTGTTCTGCGAGCCGCCGATGTACGGACGCCAGGACGCCGGTACGAGCTCGACGATGGCGATGTACCAGCCGAACGAGAGCACCATCGCGCCGAACGCGACGAGCAGGTCGACGACCTTCTTGCGCCACGAGGCGGGGGCGGCGACGGCGTACGCGAGCAGCAGCGAGGGCAGGATCACGAATGCCTGCAGCATCTTCGCGAGGAAGCCCAGGCCGACGAGCACGCCGGCCAGCGCGAGCCACTTCCGTGAGGCGGTCTCCGCGGCGCGGAGGGTGAGGTACGAGGCGGCGACGTAGCAGAACACCATCAGCGCGTCAGGGTTGTTGAACCGGAACATCAGCGTCGCCGCGGGGGTGAGCGCCATCGCCAGTGCGGCCACGATGCCTGCCCAGTGGGCGCGGTTCGGGGTGATCTCCCACGACTGCGAGAGCGGTCCGGAGAGCGCGCGACGCACCGACGCGTACAGCACACCGGCGGACGCGACGCCCAGCAGCGCCTGCGGCAGCAGGATGCTCCACGATGACAGGCCGAAGAGCCTCACCGAGAGGGCCATCAGCCACAGCGCGCCCGGCGTCTTGTCGACGGTGATCCAGTTCGACGAGTCCAGCGAGCCGTAGAAGAAGGCCTTCCACGAGACAGAGCCGGCCTGTACGGCGGCGGAGTAGAACGAGTTGGCGTACCCGGAGGCTGCCAGGTCGTAGGTGTAGAGGCCCAGCACCGCGAGCAGGACCAGCGTCACGGACCCGTAACGGGCCCAGCGAGGAAGGTCACGGCCGGCAGCCGGTACGGGTCGTGGCGACGGCTCGGGGGCCGGAGGCGACTGGAGGTCGACGTCTGCTGTAGTGGTCACGAGACCAAGCCTCGAAGCGTGCCCTGTGACCCGGATGCTCACAGTCAGTGAGTCGACTGTGGAGGTCTGTGCGGTTCCTGTGAGGGATCAGCTGCGGCGAAGGCGCACGGCGAACGACGTACGACCGGGGCGCGAGTTCACGCTCACCGTGCCCCCGTGAGCCTGGACGACCGCCGCCACGATCGCCAACCCCAGGCCGGTCGACTGGCCGGCCTTGCGGGCGCGGCTGGCGTCGGCGCGGACGAACCTCTCGAACACCTTCGGTTGCAGCTCTGCCGGGATGCCCGGGCCATCGTCGGTGACGGTGATCACCGCGTAGGCGCCGTCGATGGCGAGGCCGGCGGTGACGTGCGTGCCGGCAGGCGTGTGCGTACGGGCGTTGGCGAGCAGGTTCGCGACCACCTGGTGGATCCGGAAGCGGTCGACCCTGGCCATCACCGGCTCCTCCGGGGCGTCCACCTCCCACTCGTGGTCAGGGCCGGCGACCTGCGCGTCGGAGGTGGCGTTGGCGATGAGGTCAGTGAGATCGACGTCGGCCAGCGTGAGCGCCGGGCCGTTGTCGAGTCGGGCCAGCAGCAGCATGTCCTCGACCAGCTTGCTCATCCGCTCCGACTCGGACTCGATGCGGCCCATGGCGAACTGCGTGTCCGGGGGAAGCTCGTCGCGTCCCCGGCGGGTCAGCTCGGCGTACCCACGGATCGCGGCCAGCGGGTTCCGTAGCTCGTGAGAGGCGTCGGCGACGAACTGGCGCACCTTCGTCTCGGACGCCTGGCGCGCCTCGAGCGCGCTCTCGACGTTGCCGAGCATGGTGTTCAGCGCCAGCCCCACGCGTCCGACCTCGCTGGTCGGGTTGGCGTTCGCGTCGGGCACGCGAAGGCTCAGGTCGACCTCGCCGCGGTCGAGCTCGCGGCGCGACACCTCGGCGGCGACCTGCGCCACCTCGTGCAGCGGACGCAGGTTCCGGATGACGACGAACCGGGTCACCACGACGGCGACGACGATGGCCGCACCGGCAAGGAGGAGCTCGACCCAGAGCACCGCCTGGATCGTGTGGTTGGTGTCGATCAGCGGGATGCCCACGATGCTCGTCGTGTCGCCGTTGGCCATCGCCTGGACGCGGTAGTTCCCGTAGCCCTCGACGTCGACGGTCACCTTGGTGCCGACCTTCGCGCTGGCCGCCACGTGCGAGACGACGTCAGCGCTCAGCGTGACCCAGCCGGAGCGCGTCAGCAGGATGCCCGCCGCGTCGTCGCCGTCCCGCTCGACGATGATGCCGCCGACCGGCATGCCGGGCAGCCCGCCCGACCCGCGGGGCGTGTGGTTGGTCCCGGCCTGCTCGTACGGCGCGCTCGGCTGTCGCTGGAGGATGTCGGCCAGCTGCGCGTCGGCCCGCTGGACGACGATCTGGCGCATCGCGGCGAACGATGCTCCGGCCATGATCGCGGCGAGGATGGCGATCGTCGCGGCCACCTGCATGACGAGCCGACGGCCCAGCGTGCCGTGGCCGATCGGGCTCGGCGCGGCCGTAGGGGCGTGCAGGGGGGCTACGGTCACTCCGCGGCCGGCCTCAGCACGTATCCGGCCCCGCGCAGCGTGTGGATCATGGGTGCACGTCCGGCGTCGATCTTCTTGCGGAGGTAGGAGATGTACAGCTCGACCACGTTCGCCTGGCCGCCGAAGTCGTAGTTCCAGACCCGGTCGAGGATCTGCGCCTTGCTCAGTACGCGGCGCGGGTTGCGCATCAGGTAGCGCAGGAGCTCGAACTCAGTCGCCGTGAGGTTGATCTCCTCGCCGCCACGGCCGACCTCGTGCGAGTCCTCGTCGAGGCTGAGGTCGCCGACGACCAGCCGGGCGTCGGGACGCGCGATGCTCGCACCCGTACGACGCAGCAGTCCCCGCATCCGGGCGATGACCTCTTCGAGGGAGAACGGCTTGGTGACGTAGTCGTCGCCGCCCGCCGTCAGGCCGCCGATGCGGTCCTCGACGCCGTCCTTCGCGGTGAGGAACAGGATCGGCACATCGGGCATGTCCGCCCGTACGCGCCGCATCACCTCCATGCCGTCGAAGTCCGGGAGCATCATGTCGAGCACCAGCGCGTCGGGGCGCACGTCGCGCGCCGCCCGTACGGCTTCGGTGCCGGACGCCGCGGTCGTGACGTCCCACCCCTCATAGCGCATGGCCATCGAGAGCAGCTCGGTGAGGCTGTTCTCGTCGTCCACGGCGAGGACGCGGATCGGCGTCCCGTCCGGACGGGTGAGGGACTCGGTCGCAGTGGTCAGTCGAGGCATGTCATGAAGCCTGGCAAGACACTGTGAAAGTTCCCGATGAACTCGCTGTGTGTTCCCTGTGAATACGCCCGTCAGGCCGGGTCCCGGTCGTACACCGACGTGGAACTCGACGGCTTGCGTCCCTTGCGGAACAGGTTGTCGACGCCGGCGCGGCCGGAGCCGAAGACGACCAGCACGAGCGCGAGCACAGCCAGGATGACGGGGTACTCGACACCGTCGGTCGTGAGCCACAGACCATTGCGCCACTTCATCCAGGCGATGACCATCACCTGCTCGGCCACGACGACGGCCGCGACGACGGGCGTCAGCAGGCCGAACACCAGAAGGGCTCCGCCGAGCACCTCGAGCACCGTGGCGCCCCAGGCGAACAGTTGCGGCTGCGGCAGGCCGTACAGCGACAGGTTGTCCGCGGCGGGCCCCATGCCCGAGCTGAAGCGGTGCCAGCCGTGCCCGATCAGTACGAGCCCGAGCGCGACGCGCGCCACCAGCAACCCGATGTCCTGCACCACCTTGATGAACGCTTTCACGGCGCCTCCTTCGTCGGCACCACCGTAGTGGGCAGGGGGCGCCGTGCGGAGGAGGCGGCGAGTGAGCCGTGGGGATGCGAGGTTTGCTGGGGGCCAGTGGGGTGCTTGGCAAGGCATGGCGTGCTTGGCAAGGCATGGGCGCCTTGCCAAGCGCTGCTTCCCTTGCCAAGCGGGTCTCTGAGCGGCGGGCGGGTCCGATCCCGACTCGCGTGAGGACCTTCCCCGCGTCCGTACCCTGTGGATAACTCAAGCGGGACGCGGGCGTGATCTCGCAGACTGTCGTCCATGAAAACCCCCATGGAGACAGTCGTGACTGACAACACCTCGCTGTACGAGCTGTGGAAGAAGCTGATGGGCCCCGGCGGCTTCGCGCGCCGGAGCATCTGGATGATCTGCTTCCACCCCGACGGGCGCACCGTTCCCGAGATCCAGGCATTCGATGAGATCCCGGTGGAGCCGGACCCCCGCATGGCCGACGGTCTGGAGTCCATCGTCACCAGCATGATCGAGGATCTCGGCGTGGGATCCGTGGCGTTCCTGCTGTCCCGGCCGGGATCGCCCTCGATGTCCGAGGGCGACCGCCGGTGGGCCCGTGCGCTGCAATCGCTGTGCGCTCGGGGCGGGTGGCCGCTGCACCTGGCGACGTACGACACGATCCGCGTCTTCTCAGCCGACGACCTGGTCCAGTCGGCATGACGTAGGAGATCCTCGACGCGGTGCTCGTCGGGACGTCGTGGCGGTGGTGCACCGCCACGACGCGTACGGGCCTGAGCCTCAGGCGTTGATGAGCACGGACTCGGCGACCGGTCGGCGCTCGCGGGGAGCGGCCTCGCGCTCGCGAATCGGATCGGACGCGTTGGCCAGCACCCCGTGGGCGCCGACGGCGATCGCCGTCAGAGGTACGAAGCCGTCGGCGAGCTGGAAGTGCGCCGTGATCGCGTCGCGGTCGAAGCCGCCCATCTGGTGGGTCGACAGCCCGTTCGCGTGGGCCTGGACGGTGAAGTGGGCGACGGCCTGGCCGGTGTCGTACTGCGCGAAGTGGATCGGCGAGCCATCGTCGGTGGTGGTCTGCGCGACAGCCACGACGAGGGCGGAGGCGTCACCGGCCCAGGCCTTGTTGAAGTCGCGGAGGCTGGCGTGGACGGCGGCGTACGCGTCCGAGCCGCGGCGCGTCACGAGGAACCGCCAGGGCTGGGTGTTGTTGGCCGACGGCGCCCAGCGTGCGGCCTCGAGGGCGCTGGCCAGGGCGGCTTCGTCGATGGGGGTCTCGGTGTCGAACACCCGGGTGCTCCAGCGCTCTGCGAGCACATCCAGGATGGGGGAGTCGGTGACGGCGGTGCGATCCAGAACAGTCATGTGATGCGTCCTTTCGGAACTCGTGCGGGACGTCATCGGCCCTAGATGAATCTTCAACTATCTAGGGTAACGGGTCGGGTCCGGGCGCTATTCCCCGGGGTGGGTACAGCTCGCCCTCCCCCGCGGGGATGAAGTTCCCCAGCCCCGGGTGTGGTTCCCAAACCGTAGGGGGCTTGGAAACCTCGCGTACCGCCTGCCTGGGGAACCCCCGGGTACAGGGGCGCCTCGACTCAGCGCCAGGCGTACGTCACCTGGTCGACGTGGAGCACCGACGGGCTGGTGACCGTGATCTCCACGCGCTCGCCGGCGGCCAGATCGAGGTAGTTGTCGCTGAACGTGGCCTCCTCGTCGGGGATGAGGACGTGGAAGAAGAAGGTGTACGCGGTCGCCTCGGCCACCACGCGCAGCTCGTGCTCGTCGATGGCGGTCACCTCGACGATCGGCCCGACCACCGGACGTACCAGATCCTTCACCGACGCGAAGAACATCCGGTTCGCGGGGAAGGACGCCGACGGCGACCGTACGGCGAGGTAGCGGTCCGGCCTCGGTTCCGCCGTCTCCGGGGGACATGTCCACACGACCGCGCTGCCGTTCGCCGGTACGGAGACGTCGACGGTCTCCTCCCAGATCGTGCCGCTCGCGAAATCGCCGTAGCGGACGACGACCTGCTCGGCGACTGCGGTGAGGCGGTCGTTCGTCACCCAGAGCTCGACGCCGTCGGCGGTGGTGCGGAAGGAGGCCAGCACCGGCGCGTACACCCTGGTCGTGTAGTAGTAGCCCGCCTTGCCGAAGCCGTTCGAGTCCATGATCGCCCAGCTCAGCACCGGCCAGCAGTCGTTGAGCTGCCAGATGAGCGTGCCGGAGCAATGCGGCTTGCGGCGGCGGAAGTGCTCGATGCCGTGCTTGAGGCCCTCGGCCTGGGCGATCATGCTGAAGTCGATGTACTCCTCGAGGTCGGCGGGCAGACCCGTCGACGTCATCATCAGCAGGTCGCCCTTGTTCTTGGGGTTGTCCTTGTTGTGGTGGTCCATCGACGGACTGTGGTGGAAGAGCTGGGTCTCTGGGATGACCCGCGCCAGCGTCTCGCGCACCGGCGACGCGTGCATGCCGAACTCGCTGATGAACCGGCCCAGGTCCTCGGAGTACCGCTCGAACCTCACCTGCTCGGCCGTCGGTCCCTTGGTGAAGATCTCGGCGAGATCCGCGTCCTCGCTGATGCCGTGCCAGACCGTCCAGTCGTGGACGTCGCCGACCGCCTGGTCGTTGGGGTGGCGGCCGCCGTACGGGCTGCCCGGCCAGTACGGCGTCTGCCCGTCCTCAGCGCGTACGACCTCGGGCAGGAGAGTCTCGTAGAACAGCTCGCCCGGGAGGCGCGTGATGCTCGGGTCGGCCATCCGGGCGAACACGCCGACCATCTGGCACTCGTTGTTGCCGACCCACGCGGCCAGGCTCGGGCGGTTGCGCAGGCGGCGTACCTGGTAGACGACCTCCTTGCGGACCTCCTCGACGAAGGCCGGGTCGTCGTCCGGGTACGGGGCGTCGCTGAACATGAAGTCGTGCCAGACCAGCACGCCGGCGCGGTCACAGAGGTCGAAGAAGACCTCGCTCTCGTAGATCCCCCCGCCCCAGACGCGCAGCATGTTCATGTTCGCGGCCGTGGTGGCGTCGATCCAGCGGGCGTAGCGGCTGTCCGGGATCGCGCCCACGAACGAGTCCGCCGGGATCCAGTTGCCGCCCTTGGCGAAGATCGGCACGCCGTTGAGGACGAACCGGAAGAACAACGTGCCGGGCTCGTCCGGGTCGGGCGACTGATCGAGTTCCAGCGTGCGGAGGCCGACCTGGCGCCGATCGTGGTCCAGCTCGACGTCGCCGACACACAACGAGACGTCGAGCGTGTACAGGTAGGGCTCGCCGAGGTCATGGGTCCACCACGCGTGGGGGTCGTCGAGATCCAGAGCGATCTGTACGGAGGGGGCGCCGGGCTCGATGGACGCCGCCTGACGTACGACGATCTGGTGGTTCGCGTCCCGGAGCATGACCTCGGCTGTGAGCTCGGCATCGGTGGCGAACCGGTCGACCTCGACGCTGACCGTCACGTGGGCGTGGTCGGCGGTGAGGGTCTCGGTGACGAGGTGGACGCCCTCGATCGCGGCCTGGCGATGGCGGCGGACCCCGACCCGCCGCCAGATGCCGATGGTCGGTAGGCGTGGGCCCCAGTCCCACCCGTACCCGTACTGCGCCTTCCTCATCAGCGCCTTCTCGGGCACCTCGCCGAATGGCATGCCGAGGCTCGGGACGGTCTTCCCGGCGACCGCGACCAGTGGCGGGTGGAAGCGGACGGCGACGGTGTTGTCGTCCGCGACGGCGCTGGTGATGTCGAAGACGTGCTCGCGGAACATGTTCTCCGTACGGCCCAGCTCGACACCGTTGAGCCACACCGTCGCGTACGTGTCGAGCCCCTCGAACACCAGCTGCAGCCGCTCGTCGGAGGCGAGGGCGCCGGGGCCGGTGAAGGTGGTGCGGTACCACCACTCGCGATCCTCGACCCAGGCGCAGTCGAGCTCGTTCGTGTCGTAGTACGGGTCCTCGATGCGGCCGGCCGCGATCAGCGCGGTATGTACGTCACCGGGGACCGGCACGTCGATCCAGTCCTCGGTGCTCAACGCGGGGTCGTACGCGTGGTTGGCGACCCCCTCGCCGAGGTCGAAGTCCTTGAGCTTCCACAGATCGAGCATGATCGGGATCCTTCGCGGCATCGGGAGGGAGGCCTTGGGAAAGGCCTTGCCGAGACGCTACCACCGGGGTCCGCGGCGCCCCAGGAGCGGATCGGGAGCCTCGATCGGAGTTGTTGTCGCTATGAGAAGAGTCGTTCGCTCCTGGCTCGGCCGGATCGGACTTGTGGTCGTTGTGAGATCCGACAGGCTCCTGAGAACGACCACAACTCCGATCCGAACCCGGCGCCCCTCCATCGGCCTCGTCATTCCGACCACAAGTCCGATCGAGAGTCCCCCGGTTCAAGACCCCACCCGTGTCCAGGGCGGCTGAGAGTGCAGTTCGTGTCACGCCACGCCGCACCGACCGCGCGTGTCGTGCACTATCTGGCGCAGGAGGGGAGAGCGGACCGTGGGGCGGGCAGAGTTCGAGACGGGCCAGGCGGGTGATCGTGACGGGCCAGGCGGGTGAGGGGAGATCAGGTGGGGGGATCGGGTGAAGGGGAGGAAGGGTACGGGAGGCGGCTGGTACCCCGTCAAGACCCCCTGGTTCTTCCGAGGACCCCGCCCGATAGGCTGACGCCGATGGCTGGTGCGCGGACCGCCGCCCCGGCCCGACACAGCAGGAGCAGCCGATGAGCGACACCACCGTCTTGGCCGGCGACTTCGCGACACCCACGCAGGAACAGTGGGAGACCGAAGTCCTCAAGGTTCTGAACCGCCGCCGACCCCCGGGCACCGAACTCACCATTGATCAGGCGATGAAGCGCCTGACGACCACGACCGTCGACGGGCTGACGATCCAGCCCCTCTACACCGCCACGGACGGCCCCGCGCTGGGTGTGCCCGGCGCCAGCCCGTACACGCGTGGCGCCGAGGTACGGACGGGCGAGGCTCTCGCCTGGGACGTCCGCCAGCTCCACGAGGACCCCGACGCCGCGGCCACCAACGCCGCCGTGCTCGAGGACCTCCGCGTCGGCGGCACCTCGGTGTGGCTGCGCGTCGGCGCCGGCGGCATCGCCCCGGCCGACGTCTCCGCCGCCCTCGCCGGTGTCGTCGCGAACCTCGCGCCGATCGCCGTCAGCTCGACCTCCGACCAGGCCGCCGCGGCCGACGCCCTGCTCGCCTTCTGGGGCGACGCGACCGACGTCGCCGGCAACCTCGGCATCGACCCGCTCGGCGCCGCCGCCCTCAACGGCACGGCGCCCGACCTGGGCCAGCTCGCCGCGTACGTCGCCAAGGCCGCGCACCTGCCGCACGTGGCGCCGATCACGGTCGACGCCCGCGTGTACGACGATGCCGGCGCCGGTGATGTCGATCAGTTGGCGTACGCGATCGCGACCGGCATCGAGTACGTACGCACGCTGGTCGCCGCAGGCGTCAGCGCCGCGGACGCCATCGCCGCCATCGAGTTCCGGGTCACCGCGAACGCCGATCAGTTCCTCGTCATCGCGCGGTTGCGCGCGCTGCGCCGCCTCTGGGCGCGCGTGGGCGAGGTGCTCGGAGTCGACGCCAAGGCCACCCAGCACGCCGTCACCTCGTGGCGCATGATCACCCGCGACGACCCGTGGGTGAACCTGCTGCGCGGCACGATCGCCACCTTCGCCGCCGCCGTCGGTGGCGTCGAGTCGATCACCACGCTGCCGTTCGACGCGGCCCAGGGCCTGCCGAACACACTCTCGCGCCGCATGGCCCGCAACACGCAGCTCATCGCCGCCGAGGAGTCGAACCTCGGTCGGGTCGAGGACCCAGCCGGCGGTTCCTGGTACGTCGAGTCGCTGACCAACGACGTCGCCGCTGCCGCGTGGAAGCGCGTGCAGGAGCTCGAGGCCGCTGGCGGTATGGCCGCAGCGCTCGCCGCGGGCACGATCGCGAACCAGATCGGGACGACCGTCTCCGAGCGCCACAAGCGCCTCGCGACGCGCAAGCAGCCGATCACCGGTGTGAGCATGTTCCCGCCGGAGGCCGAGACGCCGATCGAGAACCTCAAGGTGCGGGCCGCACAGCCCGTACCCGCTGGTCTTCGTCCGCTGCGCGACTCCGAGGTCTTCGAGGGGCTGCGCGACCGGGTGTCCGGCCAGACCAAGGCCACGGGCACCCAGCCCGGCGTCTTCCTCGCCTGCCTCGGCGCCCGCCGCGACTTCGGCCCCCGCGAGCAGTTCACGTCGAACGTGCTGCTGGTCGCCGGGCTCGCCCACCCGTCCAGCGAGGGCGGTACGGCTGACGAGATCGTCGCCTCCGTCAAGGCTGCAGGCACCAACACGGTGATCCTCTGCTCGAGCGGCAAGGTGTACGCCGCCCAGGCGATCGAGGTCGCCTCCGCGCTCAAGGCTGCGGGCATCGCCCACGTCTGGATCGCCGGCAAGAAGTCGGAGGCCGGCTCGGACGAGACGGACTCCGTGATCGATGGCGAGGTCTTCGACGGCATGGATGTCGTCGGCTTCCTCTCCGACACGCTCGACCGACTGGGGGTTGCGAAGTGACGTTCCCGACATTCGACACCATCGACCTCGGGGACGCCGTCCCCGCCGCCGACACCGTCGCGACCGGCGAGGCCTGGGAGACGCCCGAGCACATCGTCGTACCGCCGATCTTCACCTCCGGCGACCTCGAGGGGCTCGACTTCCTCAACACCTACCCGGGCATGCCGCCGTTCCTGCGCGGTCCGTACGCGACGATGTACGTCAACCAGCCGTGGACCGTCCGTCAGTACGCGGGGTTCTCGACCGCTGAGGAGTCGAACGCCTTCTACCGGCGCAACCTTGCGGCCGGCCAGAAGGGCCTGTCGATCGCGTTCGACCTCGCGACGCACCGTGGCTATGACTCCGACCACCCGCGCGTGACCGGCGACGTCGGCATGGCCGGTGTGGCCGTGGACTCGATCCTCGACATGCGTCAGCTGTTCGACGGCATCCCGCTCGACTCGATGTCGGTCTCGATGACCATGAACGGCGCCGTACTGCCGATCCTCGCTCTGTACATCGTGGCCGCCGAGGAGCAGGGCGTCGCGCCCGCGCAGCTCGCCGGGACGATCCAGAACGACATCCTCAAAGAGTTCATGGTCCGCAACACCTATATCTACCCGCCGACCCCGAGCATGCGGATCATCTCCGACATCTTCGCGTTCACTTCGGCGAACATGCCCAAGTTCAACTCGATCTCCATCTCCGGCTACCACATGCAGGAGGCGGGAGCGACCGCCGACATCGAGATGGCGTACACGCTGGCCGACGGTGTGGAGTACATCCGCGCCGGCCAGGCCGTCGGCCTCGACGTCGACCTGTTCGCGCCGCGGCTGAGCTTCTTCTGGGCCATTGGCATGAACTTCTTCATGGAGGTCGCCAAGATGCGCGCCGCGCGTCTGCTGTGGGCGCGCCTCGTGCGGGAGTCCGGCGCCAAGAACGGCAAGTCGATGAGCCTGCGCACGCACTCGCAGACCTCCGGCTGGTCGCTGACCGCGCAGGACGTCTACAACAACGTGATGCGTACGTGCCTCGAGGCCATGGCCTCCACCCAGGGCCACACGCAGTCGCTGCACACCAATGCGCTCGACGAGGCGATCGCCCTGCCGACCGACTTCTCCGCCCGCATCGCCCGTAACACCCAGCTGTTCCTGCAGCAGGAGTCGGGCACCTGCCGGGTCGTGGATCCGTGGGGTGGCTCGGCGTACGTCGAGAAGCTGACCAACGACCTCGCCCAGAAGGCGTGGGCGCTGATCCAGGAGGTCGAGGCCGCCGGTGGCATGGCCAAGGCGATCGAGGCCGGCATCCCCAAGATGCGCATCGAGGAGGCCGCGGCCCGCACCCAGGCCCGCATCGACTCCGGCCGTCAGCCGCTGATCGGCGTCAACAAGTACCAGGTCGCCGACGACACCCCCCCGGACGTGCTGAAGATCGACAACAACTCGGTGCGTGGGCAGCAGATCGCCAAGCTGCAGAAGCTGCGCGCCGAGCGTGACCAGGCCGCGACCGATGCCGCGCTGGAGAAGCTGACGTGGGCCGCTGCCAACGCCGACCCGACCGACCCGGAGCGCAACCTGCTCAAGCTCGCCGTCGACGCCGCCCGTGCGAAGGCGACCGTGGGCGAGATCAGCGACGCGCTGGAGAAGGTTTTCGGGCGCTACACGGCTCAGATCCGTACGATCTCTGGCGTGTACTCCTCCGAGTCCGGCTCCACCGAGGCCACCTCCCAGGCCCGCGCCCTCGTGGACGCGTTCGCCGAGAAGGCCGGCCGTCGCCCGCGCATCCTCGTCGCCAAGATGGGCCAGGACGGCCACGACCGCGGCCAGAAGGTCATCTCGACCGCCTTCGCCGACCTCGGCATGGACGTCGACGTGGGCCCGCTGTTCCAGACGCCGGAGGAGGTCGCTCGTCAGGCGATCGACGCCGACGTCCACGTCGTGGGTGTCTCGTCGCTGGCCGCAGGCCACCTGACGCTGGTCCCCGCGCTGCGGGCCGAGCTCGACAAGGCCGGCGCCGAAGACGTACTCATCGTCGTCGGCGGGGTCATCCCCAGCCAGGACTTCGACGAGCTGTACGCGAACGGCGCCGACGCGATCTACCCGCCCGGGACGATCATCCCCGAAGCGGCGATCGGCCTGCTCGAGAAGCTCTCGGCGACGGTCTAGTGGCTGACCTGGACCGGCTCGTCCAGGGCGTGCTCGCGGGCAACCGGCGGCTGCTGGCGCGCGCGATCACGCTCATCGAGTCGAGCCGTCCCGACGACCATGCGCAGTCGCGGGAGCTGCTGCGCGCGATCCGTTCGCACACCGGCGGTGCCGTACGTGTCGGCATCACCGGCGTGCCCGGCGCGGGCAAGTCGACGCTCATCGACGCGCTCGGTGTCCGGCTGATCGAGGCCGGGCACAAGGTCGCGGTGCTGGCCGTGGATCCGTCGAGTACGAGGACGGGCGGGTCGATCCTCGGCGACCGCACCCGGATGGCGGAGCTCGCCGTGAGCGACAACGCCTTCATCCGGCCCTCGCCGAGCGGTGGCCACCTCGGTGGTGTCGCGCGGGCCACGCGGGAGTCGATGCTGCTGGTCGAGGCGGCGGGGTACGACGTGGTGATCGTCGAGACCGTCGGCGTCGGGCAGTCCGAGGTTGCGGTCGCGGGCATGGTCGACACGTTCCTGCTGGTCACGCTGGCCAGGGCCGGTGACCAGCTGCAGGGCATCAAGCGGGGCATCCTCGAGATGAGCGACGTCATCACGGTCAACAAGGCCGACGGCGATGGGCTCGGCCCCGCACGGGTCGCGGCGCGTGACCTGTCGACGGCGATGAAGCTGATCTCGTCCGACCCTCATGCCCGGCGCCCACCCGTACTCACGTCCAGCTCGTACACCGGCGATGGTCTCGACGAGTTGTGGCAGGCGGTGCTCGCGCATCGCGACTACGTGGCCGAGCACGGCGGCCTCGAGGCGCGTCGCAACGCCCAGCAGCTCGAGTGGCTGTGGGCGCTCGTGGCCGGCGAGCTGGAGGACGGGCTGCGTCGCTCGCCGTCTGTACGGGCGATGCGCAAGGAGCTGGAGGCCAAGGTCGGCTCCGGTGACCTCTCGGCACTCGAGGCGAGCTCGGAGATCCTCCACGCGTTCGCGGCGGACTCCGGCGACCTGTTCGGCTGATCGTTCTCTACGTCAGGACAGCCAGGCGTGCCGTCGTCGTGCCCGTGGGCGTACTAGTTCCCGTGGTCGGGGTACTCCACCGCGCACCCCATCTGTCGATGCCACACCTCTAGTGCGACGTCGCACCCTACCGGTGGGGTGTGGCGTCGTAGGTGGGGTGTGGGGTGCGCCGCGGGGGTGGTGTGGGCTCGGGGGCGGTGTTGCGTTGTGCTCGGGGCCAGTGTTGTGCCCGTGGTCGGGGTGTGGGTCGTGACGCTCCACCGCGCACCCCATCTGTCGATGCCACACCTCTAGTGCGACGTCGCACCCTACCGGTGGGGTGTGGCGTCGTAGGTGGGGTGTGGGGTGTGCCGCGGGGGTGGTGGGGCGTGTGCTCGCAGGCGGTGTTGTCGGCGCGCCTCCACCCCCCGACTGGCAAGGGCCCAAGGGTTGGCAACCGGTGGCCGACGGGTACGGGACCGGGGCAGGGTGGTCACGTACCCGATCCTCGAGGAGCTCTACCCATGGCAAGCGTTGGTGTGCAGATGATGATGGTCCGCGAGCAGGTGGCGGCCGACGGCCTGCTGCCGGTGCTCGAACGGATCGCGGCGTTGGGCTACACGTCCGTGGAGATGTCGCAGATCCCGGTCGACGAGGCGAACGTCACTGCATTGGCCACCGCCCGTACAGACCTCGGGATCTCGACCGCTGCCCTGTCGGTGGCGCTGCAGAAGTCGATCGTGGCTACGGCTGATGCGCTGGACACCGACTTCGACAAGGTGGTCGACGACTGTCGGCGCCTGGACTGTACGTACCTGCGCATCGGCATGATGCCGTTCACGGCGATGGTCTCGCGGGCGGCTGTGGAGGAGTTCGCGCGGCAGTGTGAGGACGCGTCGCAGCGGCTGCTGGGTGAGGGGATCCAGCTGGCGTACCACAACCACCACGTCGACTACTCGCGCTTCGACGGGGAGACGCTGTTCGACATCGTGCGGCGGGTGGCGCCGAGCCTGCACTTCGAGATCGACGTGCACTGGGTGCAGCGCGGCGGCAAGAACCCGGTCGACGTGCTGCGCGACTACGCGGGCCAGGTCGAGCTCGTACATCTCAAGGACTACCGCATCGGCGCCCTTCAGGCATCGACGCTCGACCTGCTGGCGGCGGGCGATCGCGCGGGCTTCTCGCGAGAGTTCGCCGGGCTCGTGCAGTTCGCCGAGGTCGGCGCGGGCACCCTGGACTTCGCGGGCATCATCCCGACCGCCATCGCCTCGGGCGCTCAGCACCTGCTCGTCGAGCAGGACGAGCTGTACGGACGGGACGTGTACGACTGCCTCGCCGACTCGATCGCCCACGTACGGTCGCTGGGGTACTGAGGCCCCTCGTCGACTCGCGGGACCGACCCGGGCCGCCGTGTCCCGGAGCGCCACCCGCTCGTACAGCCACCTACAGTCCGTACAGCTCCTCGAGCACCTGAGCCACGCCGTCGTCGGTGTTGGCCGGGGCGACGAAACGGGCGGTGGCGCGTACGGAGTCGTGGCCGTTCGCCATGGCGTACGACACTCCCGCCCAGCGCAGCATCTCCAGGTCGTTGGGCATGTCGCCGAACGCGACCACCTCGGCGGCCGGCACGCCCAGCTCCTCGCACACCGACCGCAGCCGCCACGCCTTGGTGACGCCCACGGCGCTGATCTCGACCAGCCCCGGCACCGACCAGGTCGGCGTCGCCCGGTCACCGACGACCTGCGCGACTCGCGTCCGCAGCTCCTCGGCGGGCATCGAGGAGTCCTTCACCAGCATCTTCGCGACCGGGCCCAGCCAGTCGCCGGTCAGGTCGTCCACGACGCTCGGGTCGGGGACCTCGTCCGAGACGTACAGCGCCGTACGGTGCAGGCCCGCCACGTACTCGAGTCCCAGCCCGGCCTCGGGCAGCGCCACCCGCAGATCGGCCAGAATCTCAGCGCCCACGGCCGGCTCGATGCCCGTGATGTCCGAGACGCGCCCGGCGCCCACGTCGTACAGGATCGCCCCGTTCGACACGATCGCCAGGCTGTGGCGGCCGACGTGCGGCCAGATGTCGCCCATCCAGCGCAGGGGCCGCGCCGTGACGAACACGACGGGTACGCCGAGGGCGTCGACGGACCTCAGGACCGACGCCGTACGAACGCTCACCAGGCCGTCCGCACCCACGAGCGTGCCGTCGAGATCGGTGGCGACCAGGCGGGGGAGCACGGGACTCACGCTAGCGGCACCGACTCGACCTTCGCGGGTCGGACGGCGAGGACGGCGGCCGCGAGCATGACCACCGTGACCGCGAGGACGATCACGAACGGCATCGACCAGCCGGCGACGTGCTGCCGGATGAAACCTGTGGCGACCGGCCCGAGCGCCGCCACCGAGTAGCCGACGGTCTGCATCACGGTCGTCGTCCGGCGGTTCTCGTCGACGCTCCGCGACGCGCGGATGACCACCGACATCACGGCGGTGAAGAAGCCGGCCTGGGCGATGCCCCCGAACACGACCCACAGGACCCACCACGACGGCGCGAGCAGCATCCCCGCCGGCATGATGATCCACGCCACCCCCAGCAGGATGATGATCCGTCGCGAGGGCCAGCGGATGGCCGCGAGGAAGGGCACCAGCACGGGCCCGGCGATGCCGGCGGCCTGGAACAGGCTCGCGCCCAGGCCAGCTCCCGACGGGCTCAGGTGCTCGAGGTCGGCGAGGGCCGACGGGAGCCAGGAGGTCATGACGTAGTAGGCGAAGGTGTGGCCCGCGAACGCCACGCTGACCAGGACGGTCAAGCGGGTACGAGCCCGGCTCGCGTGCCGCGGACCCGTGGCCACGGGAGCGCTGTGCTCGCCGTGACCTGCGCGTCGCCGGATCCAGCCGCGGGCTCCGGGCGCGCCCGGCGGGTACACCGCCACCCACGCCGCGAGGACGACCAGCCCGAGCAGCGCCCCGGTCGAGGCGGCGGTCCAGCGCCAGCCGACGACCAGCGCCACCGGTACGGCCAGAGCTGTCGTCGCCGTCACGGCGAGGTTGGTCGTCAGGGCGTACGCACCGGTCAGGAGCTCGGCGCGATGCTGGAACTGCCTGCCGATGAGCATCGGTACGGCGAGGTTGCCGATGGCGAGCGTGACGCCGAGCAGGACCGTGCCGGCGAAGACCCATCCCGTGCCACCTACCGACCGCAGAGCCGTGGCCACGATGATCCCGACCACGCAGTAGAGGGCGCCCACATTGATGCCCACGCGGGACAGCAGCCGCGACGCGACGGGGTCAGCAGCCCGAAGCACAGGACCGGGATGCTCGTCAGGAGCCCGGCCGTTGCCGCGTCGAGGCCGAGGTCCGCTCGGATCAGCCCCAGCATCGGCGGCACGACGGTGAGGGGCGCGCGAAGCACGGTGGCGAACAGCAGCAGCGCAGCCACGGGGACAAGCCGCCAGGCCAGCGTCCGCGTCTCCGGCTCGGTCGACATCGCCATCCTTGTCGGCGACGGTCGCGCCTCAGGTCACATTCTTCCAGGCGGGGTCCGTGCTTCGGAGAGCGGCCGCGCCATGTCGGCATCCGATATCGCCGCCCCGGAGCGGCGCACGCCGCCGGCACCTGGCAGGATGCCCCCATGTCTGATGTACGCGAGGTGCTGACCTGGGAGATGTTCGGCCATGCGAGCCGCGAGCTGGCGCAGATGGTCGTCGACTCAGGGTTCGAGCCGGACATGATCCTGTCCATCGCCCGAGGCGGTCTGTTCGCGGCCGGCGCCGTCTCGTACGCGCTCGGCATCAAGAACCTTCACGTCATGAACGTCGAGTTCTACACCGACGTCGACGCCCGGCTGCCGATGCCGGTCGTGCTCCCGCCCGTACCTCGCCAGGTCGACCTGTCGGAGAAGAAGGTGCTGGTCGTGGACGACGTCGCCGACACCGGCGGCACACTCGCGCTGGTGCGCGACTTCTGCGCCGAGCACGTGCTGGACATCCGTACGGCCGTCATCTACGAGAAGCCTCACAGCATCGTGAAGTGCGACTTCGTGTGGCGCGCCACGGACAAGTGGATCGACTTCCCGTGGTCCAGCCTCCCGGCCCTGGTCGCCGGCGTACAGGCCCAGTAGCCCCCGGTCACGCCTCTGACCCACCACCGCCTCTGACCCACCACCGCCTCTGACCCACCACCGTCACGCGTCGATGCTCAGTCTGCGCGCACGCTTGGCAAGGCAAGGCGTCCTTGGCAAGACAACGGCGCATTGCCAAGCAGCCCTTGCCTTGCCAAGCAGGGGCCGAGGCCGAGGCCGTACGCCCTACTGCGTGATGTACGCCTCGAAGTGGTCACGCTCCTCGGCGAGCTGGTCCATGCGGGCCTTGACGATGTCGCCGATGCTCACGATCGAGGCGAGCTTGCCCTCCTCGATGACCGGGATGTGACGGATCCGGTGATCGGTCATGGTGGCGGCGATGTCGACCACGTCGTCGTCGGGCGTGCTGGTGTAGACGTCCTCGGTCATGATCTCGGCGACCGTGGCCGAGAGGAGCTCGGCGCCGCGTCGTACGAGGTGGCGGACGATGTCGCGTTCGCTCACGATGCCGACGACCTCGGCACCGTCCGGACTGACCACGACGGCGCCGATGTTGTGCTGGGCCAGGAGCGTGAGCAGGCTGGCGATGGTCTCGTGGGGTGCGACCGTGATGACCGCGGAACCCTTCTTGCGGAGCACGTCGGAGATCTTCATGCCCGGACAATACGCAGTCTCGGGGCGGGTGACGAGGGGTCGCGCCGAATCCGGCGACGGCCACCGCTCAAGATGGCGCGGGCGCGCGGCTGCCCCACGGCTAGCCTTCACAGGAAACGCACGTGAGGAGAACGATGAGCGACGGCACCACCCGGATCACCCGGGCGACGCGCGCGGGTCTCGCCTGGGACCAGCAGCACCATTCCGTCGTACCGCCGATCTACCTCTCCTCGACGTACACCTGGCAGTCCCTCGGCGAGTCGTCCGGCCACGAGTACAGCCGGTCGTCCAACCCGACCAGGTCGATCCTCGCTGACGCCATCGCCGATCTCGAGGGAGGTGCCGGCGCGGAGATCACCTCCTCGGGGATGGCTGCGATCACGACGGTGATCCACGCGTACGCGCCTCAGGGCTCCGTCGTCGCCATCCCGCACGACTGCTACGGCGGCACCTGGCGCCTGTTCCACGCGCTCGCCGACAAGGGACAGTTCGAGGTGGAGTACGTCGACTTCGGCGATCCCGTCGCGGTCGCCGCGCTCTGGGCTCGGCGACCCTCGCTGGTCCTGCTGGAGTCCCCGTCCAACCCCCTGCTGCGGATCATCGACCTGGCCGGCACGATCGACGCGGCCCACGCGGTCGGTGCGGTCGTCGTCGTCGACAACACGTTCCTGTCGCCCGCGCTGCAGCGGCCGATCGGGCTCGGCGCCGACATCGTCGTGCACTCCACGACCAAGTTCCTCAACGGCCATTCCGACGTCGTCGGTGGGGCCGTCGTCGGCGCCACGGCCGAGATCGCGACCCAGCTCAAGTGGTGGGCGAACTGCCTCGGCACGCCGGGAGGCGCGTTCGACTCGTACCTCACCCTGCGCGGCCTCCGTACCCTCGGTGTACGGATGCGTGCCCACTGTGACAACGCCCAGGAGCTCGCCGAGATCCTCGCCCAGCACCCTGCGGTGAAGGCCACGCACTACCCGGGGCTGTCCGACCATCCGGGACACGACCTGGCCAAGCGACAGCAGGACGGCTTCGGCGGCATGCTCTCGTTCGAGCTGGCTGACCTGTCGGCGGCCAAGCGCTGTCTCAAGGGGCTCACCTGCTTCTCGCTGGCCGAGTCGCTCGGTGGCGTCGAGAGCCTCATCTGCCACCCGGCGAGCATGACCCACGCCGCCATGCCGCCGGACGTGCAGGCGGCCGCCGGCATCACCGAAGGCATGCTCCGGGTCGCCGTCGGCATCGAGCAGATCGACGACCTGGTCGCCGACCTGCGCGCCGGCCTCGACCGGGCGATGCGGGTCTGAGGCGGAAGCCAGAGGCGTTCGATCGGAGTTGTGGTCGTTCTGGGGCGACCCGCGACGGGCTCTCGATCTCCGATCGGAGTTGTTGTCGTTCTCGGCGGCTGGATGGTCCTGATTCCGACCACAACTCCGATCCAACCTCTGTCGTCCCTCTCCCAAGGCGTCATAGCGACCACAACTCCGATCCGCCACGGTGCAGGGAACGGATCGGGTGGCTAGCTGCTCTTTCGCACGAGGCACGCGCCTGGGAGGGCGAACGGCCTCAGCAGCCATGCGTCGTCCGGGGCCAGGGCGTCGACCAGGCCCTGATGGATGCCGCACACCACGTCCGGATGCTGCCGCGCGGACGCCAGCAACGGGCACGTGCGCAGCTCGATGCCCTCGTCGGTCTCCTCGGGCGTGAACCCCTGGCCCGCCAGCGTCGCGACCAGGCCGACGCTCCCGGACTCCTTGAGCCGCGTGCCCCAGTTCCGTCCGACGGCGTGCGAGGCGGCCACCGGGTCAGCTGACTCCGCGAGGTGCTCGGCGATGGCCTCGACCAGCGCGCTCTGCTCATTGCGGGCGGGGTCCTCGCCGGCCACCTGGCGGCCGGCCACGGTGGCGACGTACGTACGTGGCGGCCTGCCGCGCCCGACGGCCGGCCGTACGTCCTCGGCGGCGAACCCCGTCTCGACGAGGTGGTCGAGGTGGAGCCGGGTCGTGTTGGGGTGGCCGCCCAGGGCCTCGGTGAGCTCGGCGAGCGTCGCCGGGCCGGCCGCAGCGAGCGCGCGGAGCACCCTCAGCGCGGGCTTCCGAGGGGTATCGGAACGCGTCGGCTGGGGGCCGAGCGCGGGCGGTCTGTTCATGGGCCTCAGCATAGTGCTATTTTCTACATAAGCACATGTAGAAAAGAGGACGAGATGTGCAGCTACTGCGGATGCGACGCGATCGAGGTCATCGGGCGGTTCATGGCTGAGCACGTCGAGATCATCAACGCCACCGGGAAGCTGCGCTCCGCCGTGCACTCCGGGGACGCGGACTCCCTTGAGTTCGCGCGGTCAGCCGTCGCAGCGCTGCTCTGGCCGCACACCGTCGCGGAGGAGAAGGGCCTGTTCCGCGTCATGGCGAGGGACGAGACGTATGCCTCGCACATCGCCGCACTGTGCGAGGAGCACGAGATGCTCGAGGAACTCCTGGACCAGCTCGCCCCGGGTGACCGCGCCGCGATGTCGCGGTTCGAGAGGGCTCTGCGCGACCACATCGACAAGGAGGACAACAGCATCTTCCCGGCTGCCGCCGTGGGGCTCGACGGCGACGACTGGGTGGAGGTGCACGACACCACCCCGCACAGCCATGACGGCGAGGAGCCGCACACCCACGGCGCGCCCCCGGCGGCTGACCTCGTGCAGGCCTCATGACGGCAGGCACCCTCGGCCCCGTCCGTACGACCACACCCACCGCTCGTCGTCAGGGAGCCCGGGGCCGTTCCCTGCTGCTGGCCCTCGGTGGGGTCGCGCTGCTGTCCGGGCTGGACGCCGCTCTCGTACGCCTCGATGTCTGGGCCCCCGTCGCCTCGACCCGGCTCGGCGACAACCACGGCCAGATCATGGTGCTCGGCTTCCTCGCCACGCTGATCTCGCTCGAGCGCGCGCAGTCGCTCGGGCGACTGTGGGCCTACCTGGCTCCCGGCCTGTACGGAGCCGGCGCGCTCGCCCTTCTCACCCCAGCGGCCACCATGGTCGGTCAGCTGCTGCACGTCGAGGCCGGCGCCGTCTTCGTGGCCGTCTACATCGCGCTCTGGCGCCGCGCCCCACGGCCGCTGGTCGCCGTGCAGGTGCTGTCGGCGATCCTTGCCCTCGGCGGCTGCATCGTGGCCGCCACCCTCGACGTCCAGCGCGCCCTGCCCTGGCTGGCCGCGTTCGTCGTGGTGATCATCGCCTCGGAGCGCGCCGAGCTGGCCGCCCTCAGCATGGGACCGGCGGCCGATCGGCAGCTGCTCGGCCTGTCGTCCGGGCTGGCCGTGAGCGTCATGGCCGCGCTGGTGCTGCCAGCTCTCGGTGAGCGGCTGGTGGGGTTGTCCCTGCTCGCGATCGCCGTCTGGTTGATCGCGCACGACGTCGTACGTCGCCAGCTCCGCCTGGACGGCCAGCGTCGCTACCTCGCCGTCGCGCTGCTGGCCGGCTACGTCAACCTGGCTCTCGCCGGTGTCGTGCTGGCGATGTACGGGCTGGGCGCCGGCCAGGGCACGTACGACGTGGTGGTGCACGGCGTCTTCCTCGGTTTCGGGGTGTCCATGGTGATGGCCCACGCGCCGGTGATCCTGCCGGCCGTGCTGGGCCGCCCCCTTCCGTACCGCCCGGTTCTGTGGGTTCCCCTCGTCCTGCTCCACACCGGCCTGGCGCTGCGGTTCACCGGCGACCTCGCCGGGCAGACGACGCTGTGGCAGGTCGGCGGCGTGGTCTCCGTGGTCGCGATGCTGGCGTTCGTGGCCACCGCGGTCGTCCTGGCGGTGCGCCGATGAGCGGCCCGAGCACGCGGGGCCTGTCCCGGATGCGTGATCTGCCGCTGGTCGGGTGGCTGGTCGCGGCCGTCGTGGTCGCGCTCACGCACCGGTACGTACCCGACTCCGGCTGGCTGATGCTCCACCTGGTGCTGCTCGGCGCGCTCTCCCACGCGATCTTCGTGTGGAGCTTCCACTTCGCCCACACCCTGCTGCGCTCACCCGCCACGGACGTCCAGGCGCGGCGGCAGTCCCGACGGCTCGGGCTGCTGGCGGCCGGTGCGGTGTGCGTGGTCGTCGGGGTGCCGGCCACGTGGTGGTCGCTGGTCCTCGTCGGCGGTACGGCGGTCGCGACCGCCGTGGCCTGGCACGGCCTCGTACTCCTGCGCATGCTCCGGCGAGCCCTTCCGGCACGGTTCCGGGTGACCGTCCGCTACTACCTGTGGGCCTCGGCCAGCCTCGTCGTGGGCGCCGGGTTCGGCGTGACGCTGGCGTGGGGCTGGCCCGACCCGTGGCAGGGCCGACTGCTCGCCGCGCACGCGCTGACCAACGTGCTCGGTTGGGTCGGCCTGACGCTCACCGGGACGTTGCTCACGCTGTGGCC
Source organism: Propionibacteriaceae bacterium (assembly GCA_027492675.1). Classification (GTDB taxonomy): domain Bacteria; phylum Actinomycetota; class Actinomycetes; order Propionibacteriales; family Propionibacteriaceae; genus Fen-668. Next base: position 24,402 of record JAPUEI010000050.1, read on the forward strand.
GACCATGCTCCGCACGCGCATGGACGACTCCGCCGCCCGCTGGACCACGCGGTCGCTGCCCGTGTTCGGCGGCGGGATCGTGGTCGCGGTGACCGGTGCCCTCGTCGGCGTCGGCTGGCTGTCCGCCGTGGGCGTGGTGCTGTACGTGGGCGGGCTCGGTCTGTGGGGCCGCGCCCTCGTACGTCCCGCTCTCGCCCAACCGCCCCGCGAGTTCGGCGCCGCCTCGGTCGCCGCGGGGCTGGTGTGGTGGCTGGTCGGACTCGGCTGGGCCGCGTGGCTGCTCGCGACCTCCGGCTGGGCGGCGGTCGACGAGGGGTTCGTCTGGCCCGCGGCGGTCCTCGGTGGAGGCTTCGCCGTACAGATCCTCATCGGCGCCCTCTCGTACCTCCTGCCGTCAGTGCTCGGCGGCGGCCCCAGCGTCGTACGAGCGGGGCAGCGGTGGTTCAACACGGCGGCTGGCGTACGGCTGATCGCGACCAACGGCGGCCTCGCGCTCTGGTTGCTGCCGACCCCCAGCTGGGTGAAGGTCATGGGTTCCGGGCTCGCGCTGCTGGCCGCCGCCTCGTTCCTGCCGTTGATGGCGCTCGGGATCCGGGCGAGCGTCGCGGCACGACGGCGCTCGGCGGACGAGGTCGCTCCCGTCCCGGCCCCGCCCGTACAGCACGTCTTCAGCGCGGGGCAGGTCGTCGTCGGGCTGACCGCCCTGATGACCGCGGTGATCATCGGCGTCGGCCTCGACCCATCGGTGGCGGTGGCCTCACGCCCCTCCACCGCGGTCGCGGCGACCGGCCGCGTGGTGCGTGTACAGGTCACGGCCAAGGACATGCGGTTCTCGCCGGCGCAGGTGCACATCGCCCGCGGCGACCGGCTGGTGGTCGAGCTCACCAACGCCGACACGATGACGCACGACCTCGTGATCGGCACCGCTCGTACGTCCCGCATCGCACCCGGCGCCCACGTCGAGCTGGACGCCGGCGTCATCGGGGCGCAGGTCGAGGGGTACTGCTCGGTCGCGGGGCACCGCCAGCAGGGCATGGTCTTCATGGTGGTCGTGGACGGCGCCACGACCGCGGCGACCAGCCCGATGTCGTCGATGCCCGGCATGCACCATCCCGCGACGACGCCCGCCGACGTCGTCGATCCCGTGCTCGCCCCGCTCACCGCGGACACCGTCCACGAGGTCACGCTCACCGTCACTGAGGTGCCGCTCGAAGTGGCGCCGGGGGTGTGGCAGAAGCGCTGGACGTACAACGGGTCTCCCGTCGGCCCCACCCTCCACGGCCGCGTGGGCGACACGTTCGTCGTCACGCTCGTGAACAACGGCTCGATGGCCCACTCGATCGACTTCCACGCGGGTGCGCTCGCCCCCGACGGTCCGATGCGCAGCATCCAGCCGGGGGAGCGCCTGACCTACCGCTTCACCGCGACCAGGGCGGGCATCTGGATGTACCACTGCTCGACCATGCCGATGTCCGCGCACATCGCCGCGGGCATGGCGGGCGCTGTCGTGATCGAGCCGCCGGGACTCCCGGCCGTCGACCGCTCGTACCTTCTGGTGCAGTCCGAGGTGTACGCGACCAGCCGGGCCACTGACGCCTCCTCGGCCGAAGAGGTCGACGCCGACAAGGCCGGCGCGGCCGGGACGCCCGACTACGTGGTCTTCAACGGCGTCGCGAATGCGTACGACACCGCCACGCTCACCACCAAGGTCGGCGAGCGGGTCCGGTTCTGGGTGCTCGACGTCGGGCCCAACCGGGCGACCAGCTTCCACATCGTCGGGGCGCAGTTCGACACCGTGTTCAGCGAGGGCTCGTACCTGCTGAAGAACGGCCAGGGGCCATTGGGGAGCGCGTCCGGAGGGTCCCAGGCCCTCGGTCTGGCGCCCGCCCAGGGTGGGTTCGTGGAGACCGTGTTCCCCGAGGCCGGGCGCTACGCCTTCGTCACCCACGTCATGGCCGACGCCGAACGCGGCGCCCATGGCTTCGTCCAGGTGGTGCCGTGACGGGCCACATCACGGCGGACCAGTCCGGCCGCCGCCACCGCTCCGCCGGAGCAGAAACGAAAGAGTCACCGATGAACAACTCCGTTCCCCTCGAGACCGTCAGCACCGGAGGGTGCGGGTGTGGGCACCACGACGAGGCGTTGCCCGAGCTCGACGTACGGACGATCCCGCACGCCATCCGTCACGGCAGCGTCTTCGGGGCGTTCGACTCGATCGCCCCGGGAGGCGCGTTCGTGCTCGTCGCTCCGCACAACCCGTTGCCGCTGCTCTCGCAGCTGGCCGAGCGGGCCCCGATCTCGCTGGAGTACCTCACCGAGGGCCCGGAGGCCTGGCGTCTGAAAATCAGCAAGCTCACGGCAGTTTCGTAGCCCCGGGCCGTGGGTATGGGGGGCACCAGGACGTTCTTGCCCCCCATGTGCCGACGCCACACCCCGACTACGCCGTCACACGAGATCGTGTGACGTCGGGTCAGGGGTGTGGCGTCACCTGGTTCCGGGGTCAGCTCTCGCTGCCGGGTCCAGACCTCCGGGCCTCGTCCACCGCGCTGAGGGCTTCACGCAGGGAGGCGATCCACTTCTCCTCGTTGGTGCCCACGAGGCGTACGCACCAGGCCAGGGCATCCGACCGCGAGCGGGCGACCCCTGCCGACACGAGCGTGTCCAGCACCATGCGCTGCGACTGCCGCAGCCTGGTCATCACGGGGATGGCGAGTGAGGTGAAGATGACCCGCACCTCCCCGTACTCGGCGCCCCACGCCACCTTCCTTCCGAACTTGGCCTCGGCCTCGTCGGCGATCGTCATCCGCTGCCGCCGCGTCTCCTCGCGCCAGCGCGCGATCCGTCCCTCTGCCGCCGCGTCACTCCCGGCGCTGCCGTCGTCCGGGTCCGGCACCCGGAGCTTCCCCACGACGAGGATCTCCTCCCGGTCGACCGTGACCTCCGGAGCCTCTGCGAACCACTCGGGCAACCGCCCGGCGAACCACTCACTGATGTTCATGATTACATAATTACTCGGCAAGTGGTGCAACTCAAGGTGTCGGCATTGGTAGGGAGCTGACGCGAGAGAGGGCCGCCTCCCGGGTGCCTGAGGAGCTCGTGCGCCCTTCGAGACGCGTAGCGACTCCGTCGCGGCGCTCTTCGGGGTGACTCCGCGGTGTTAGCGTCTGGAATCCTGGCCAACCCGCTCGAGATCGGGTTCGCCGGAGTCTCTTGAAGGCGTCTCAGGATGGCTCGTTCGATCCCTGGCATGATCAGTCTCACGGAGTTCGCTAGCCGCCTACGCCGGGATTGCGAGGCGCACATGACAGTCCAGATCCGCGTGCTGTTCGTCGTCCTCGTGGTGGCGCTCGGCGGTTGCGTGGAGAAGCCTCTGCCAGCTGGTGCGGTCTTCGCAGATCGCGTTCTCGCGGCCATGGATTCCGGTTTGTACGCGGTGGGTGATGACTGGCGCGCCGCGAGGGCACAGGCCGTGGCCAGCACTCGCAACAGTGCGACCCCCGAGGAGGCTCTGGCCCCACTCCGGTTGGCGCTGGCACATGCCGGTCGATCGCATTCCACTCTCAGCAGGAATGCCGAAGCGGCGCCAACTCCAGCCCAGTCACCGACGATGCCCACTGTCACGCGGGACGGGCGTCTCGCGGTGGTCCGGGTCCCCGAGCTCTACGGAGGCGACGCCACCACGGCCCAGGAGTACGCGAGATCCCTCATCGCGGGCATCAAGGAAGCGGCCGTAGCGGGTTCGTGCGGATGGATCGTCGATCTGCGAGGAAACACTGGGGGAGACATGCGCCCCATGCTCGCGGGGCTCACGCCGCTCCTCCCGAACGGCATCGTGGGATCGTCGCAGGCTCGTGACGGTTCGAGGATCCCCATCTCCGTGACCGACGGGATGGTCGACATCGCGCAGGAACGTGCCTTCGCGCAGGTGGAGACCGCGAAGTTCCCAGGGCCGGTCGCGGTCTTGCTCGATGCCTACACCGCGAGCTCAGCGGAGTTCGCGGCCATAGCGTTCATCGGTCTCGAGAACGAGCGCTCGTTCGGCACCCGCTCGATGGGCTACTCGACCATGAACGTCACGATTCCCATCGACTCCTACACACTGCTTCTCACGGTGGGGATCGATGTCGATCGAACAGGGAAGGCCTACCCTTCCGGCGTCGCCCCAGACGAGCGGGTGGCAGGGAGCGTGGACACTGCCGCGGCAGCCGCCGCCTGGATTCGCGCAAGGTGCCCCTGAGAGCGCTAACGACACGCGTCAGCCGCGTACCGCGTTGATCTCCAGGCGTACGTAGTCGATCACCGGCTCCGACATCGCCTCACGCACAGCCCGTACGAACGGACGGTGCTCGTCGGCCGGCATGGCGGCGAGGTAGCCGCCGAGGTTGACGGTGGCGAGGTACGTCTCCAGAAGGTCGGGATCATCGAGCCGCAGCGGGTCGGGCCTCAGCCGTACGGACGCCACCTTCCATCCCGCGGCCCGCAGCGCGGCCTCGGTGTCGGCGACCCCGGCGAAGCGCGTGAGGGTCATCGGCGACCCGGTCACGGTCTGCAGCGCCTGGTCGAGGATCATCAGCTGACCCTCTCCGCCACAGTCGGAGGTGAGCCGGCCACCGGTTCGTACGGCCTCCGCCAGCCTCGTGAACAGCAGCTGGTGGTCGTCCACCCAGTGGAACGCGGCCACGCTCATGACCGCGTCCACGGGCTCGATCGGGAGCCGCTCGGTGAGGTCTGCCACGACGAACTCCGCCCGCTCGCCCAGCCGCTCGCGCGCCGTGGCGATCATCGTCGAGGAGGCGTCGAGGCACACCAGGTCGACGTCCGGCCAGCGCTCCAGCAGCACGGCGGCATCGCGGCCGGTGCCGCACCCGGCGTCGAGCACCCGCTCGGATCCGGTGAGCTGCATCCGCTCGAGCACGCCGAGCCCCCACGCCACGTGGGGAAGGGGCAAAGCGTCGTACGTGCGGGCGTCCCATTCGAATGGCATGGGCCCAACCTACGGCTCGCTACGATCGGCCCTGCGAGGCAGGAGGCGTACGTGGACATCGTCGACCGGATCGGGGCCGTGGCGGCCCTCGACGGCGACCGCGTCGCGCACCGGCACAGGGACGTCACCCTCTCGTACAGCGACCTCTGGACCGCGTCGTACGGGCTCGCCGAGCGCATCTCCGGACTGCTCGCCGACGACGGCAGCCCCGTCGTGGTGTACGGGCACAAGGAGTCGTCGATGCTCGTCGCGTTCCTCGGCGCGGTGCGGGCGGCCCATCCGTACATCCCCATCGACGCCTCGTGGCCCGCCGATCGCATCGGCAGCGTCATCGCGGAGTCGCGGGCGAGGCTCGTGATCGCCGTACGGCCGCTGCCCGAGGGCGTGGTGTCGGACGCCACGGTCGTCGACGGGTCCGGACTGGCGAGCGGTGTCATGCCGACGGTGCCGACCGGGTCACCGCATCCTGTGGCGGACACCGACCCGTACTACGTCATCTACACCTCCGGCAGCACCGGGCATCCCAAGGGCGTCCAGATCACCGCGGGCGCGCTGGAGCGGTTCGTCGACTGGGCCTTGTCGCTGGCCGGAATCTCCCTCGACGACCCACCCGAGGTCTGGCTCAACCAGGCGCCGTTCTCGTTCGACCTGTCGGTGATGGACCTGTACGGCGCGCTGGCCTCCGGCGCCACCCTGCACTCGATCGACGCGGCGACGGTCGCCAACCCGCGTGCCCTGCAGGAGAACCTCGCCGCGAGTGACCTCACGATCTGGGTCAGTACCCCCTCCTTCGCCGACCTCTGCCTCGCCGACCGCGGGTTCGAGGCGGCCCTGCTGCCACGCCTGCGGCTGTTCCTGTTCTGCGGCGAGACCCTGTCGCCGACCACGGCCGCCGCCCTCCGCGCGCGGTTCCCCGAGGCGGCCGTCATCAACACGTACGGGCCCACGGAGTCCACGGTCGCGGTCACTAGCGTGGTCATCGGGCCCGAGCACCTCGACGGCACCGCGCTCCCGGTGGGCGTCGCGAAGCCTGGCACGACGATCCTCATCCGTGACGACACGGGCGACGTCCTTCCGGCGGGCGAGTCGGGCGAGATCGTCATCGCCGGCGACACGGTCTCGATCGGCTACCTCCACCGGCCCGATCTCACCGAAGCCGCCTTCACCGTCGTGGACCTCGACGGCGTGCCCACCCCCGCCTACCGCACCGGCGACCTCGGCCACCTCGACGCCGACGGCATGCTCCACTTCGGCGGCCGCCTCGACGGGCAGGTGAAGCTCCACGGCTACCGGATCGAGCTCGAGGACGTGGAGAACAACCTGCGGCGCGTCGAGTCCGTACAGCAGGCAGCCGTCGTCGCGATCCGCAGCACGGACGGCGCGATCACGCACCTGCACGCCTTCGTCCAGCTCGCGTCTGCCCTCGAGGGGTCACCTCTCGCGGTGGCAACAAGGTTGAAGAAGCAGCTCCGCGCGTACGTCCCCGACTACATGGTTCCCAAGGTCATCACGGTGGTCGACCGCATCCCGATGACCGGCAACGGCAAGGCCGATCGCCGCGCGCTGGTGGCCGGTCTGCACCCCGGACCCGGCGCGGAGCGCTGATGGTCGACGCGTACGGGTCGCTGTACTGGTTCTACCTCCTCGGCCTGATCACCCTGCCCGCCATCGTGCTCGGGCTCCTCGGCCGGCCGCTGAAGACATACACCCGCATCGCCTCAGTCCTCATGGTGGTGCTGATCCTCGGCTGGACGTCCGGCCAGCTGTGGTGGCTGATCGGCTTCCTGGTGTACGAGCTCGCGCTGCTCAAGGTGTGGCTCGCCTACCGCCTCGGACACCCTCAGGTGAACAAGTGGATGGCTCGGGCCGTGGCCGTCGGAGCGACAGCGCCGCTCTTCGCGGTGAAGGCGGCCGCCCTGTTCCCCACGCTGAGCGTCGGTTTCCTCGGCGTCTCGTACCTCTCCTTCCGCGTCATCCAGATGGTCCTCGAGGTCACCGACGGCCTGATCACGGCCCTGCCGCTGGCCGACACGCTGTTCTTCGTCATCTTCTTCCCCACCCTGGTCAGCGGGCCGATCGACCGCTCGCGCCGCTTCCAGCAGGACGCCGACCGACGCTGGACGTCCCGCGAGTACGCCTACCTCCTCGCCCGCGGACTCGCCCTCCTGCTGCAGGGCGGGGTGTACAAGTTCGTGCTCGCCGCGTGGTTCACCACCCAGCTCGACTGGGCGGTCGGCTGGCCCCGCACCCTCGCGTACATGTACCTCTACTCCGGTCGCCTGTTCTTCGACTTCGCGGGCTACTCGGCGATGGCGGTCGGGGTGTCGTACGTGTTCGGCATCCGCACCCCGCCGAACTTCCGCCTGCCGTTCGCGGCCGAGTCGATCAAGGACTTCTGGAACCGCTGGCACATCTCGTTGTCGTTCTGGTTCCGCGACTACCTCTACACGCGCATGACGATGACCCTGATGCGCATGCGGTTCTTCAAGACCCGCCGCGTGGCCGCCGGGCGCGTCGCGCTGCTGCTCAACATGCTGCTCATGGGGTGCTGGCATGGGTTCGCGCTGCACTACGTGCTGTACGGGCTGTACCACGGCCTCCTGCTGGTGGCGAACGACTGGTATGAGAAGAAGTGCCCGCTGTACACGCACCGCAAGCGCCTCGGCTACCGCCTGGTCGCCATCGCCGTCACCTTCCAGCTCGTCGTCTTCGGCTTCCTCCTCTTCTCCGGCCACATCCTCGCGATCTGACGGAACACCCACCGGTTCCGTCACGGTCGAGGGCGCCGTCGGGATGGGGGTACGGCCGGGGTCCGGGAATGGCTTGAACGACATCCGCGGCCGGTACCCTTACGCACGGTGACGGGGCCGTACGGACTCAGCGAGGAGCGGGCATGGACGAGGCGCAGGAGCTGGCGGTGATGCGCCTGCTCGTCGAGGTGTGCGGCACGGACGCCATCGACGCCGAACGCGACGTGGATCTCTTCGACGCCGGGCTGCTCGACTCGATCGGCTTCACGCAGCTCCTCGTCGGGCTCGAGGACGAGCTGGGCATCAGCGTCCCGCCGACCGCGGTCGAGCGTGACGACGTCGCCACGGTGAACAGGATTCTCGCGTTCGTCGCAGAGCGCCTCTGATGCGACGCATCCTGGCGCTCGTCGGGGGTGTCGCCTTGGCGATCGGGCTCTTCCTGAGCCCGGCTGCCGACGCCGCCGTTCGAGCCCTGGTCGTCGTCAACAACCCGGAGAAGCGCAGCGTGCGGGTGCTCAACTACGAGAGCCCGGGCCGCCGTGAGGACACGGTGGGGCTGTACAAGAAGGCGATCGCGGGCACCCCTCAGGGCGTGACCAACCTGTACGTGATGGGCAGCTCCGAGCTCGGCGTGCCCATCGAGCAGAACCCCAGCCAGTGGTTGCCGAACAACGCGTCGGACTTCGACATGTACCAGTCGGGGCGCGGGTACCAGCAGTCGCTGTACCACGCGATCGAGCTCGCGGCGGTCGCCGACAAGATCCCCAACCGCAAGGTCGCCCTTCTGGTCTCGCCGCAGTGGTTCACGCCCGGAGGCATCAAGGCCGGCGCGTTCGAGTCGGTCTTCTCTCACTCCGCGTGGCAGGCGATGCTGAGGAACACCTCCCTCTCCGCTGCCACGCGCGCGCGGCTGATCGCCCGTACGGGCCAGCTCATGCCTCAGCTCTGCACGGCTCGCGCCAGCTGTTCGTCGACACCTGCGGGTCGTGCGAAGGAGATCATCGACACTCCGTACAGCGCCTTCTCGAATCGCGTGGACGCGCTGCGCGAGACGTACGACGGCACCTCGTGGCGCAAGTCCGTCTCGTACACCGGGGCCTGGATCCCGGGCGCTCAGGCCATGGCGACGATCGATTGGGAAGCGCAGGACGCGAAGGCGATCACCGCCGGCCGCAGCCGCGTCACGACGAACTCGTTCGGGATGGACGACGGCTACTACAGCAAGCGCATCGTCCCGTACCTCGACAAGCTCAAGGGCCACGAGGCGAAGGTGACGTACACGACCTCGACGGAGTACGACGACCTGCAGCTCTTCCTCGACGTCGCCCGCGACCTCGGCATCCAGGTGATGCTCGTGAGCCTGCCGGTCAACGGCGCGTGGAGCGACTACACCGGCCTGCCGCACGCCGAGTCCGACGGCTTCGCCGCCAAGCTGCAGCGCATCGCCAAGCTGGGCAAGGTGCAGCTCACGGACCTCACGACGAACGCGTACGTCCCGTACTACTTCTACGACACGCTCCACCTGGGCTGGAGGGGGTGGCTGGATGTCACCCGAGCATGCTGGGAGTTCGCCAGTGGAAGCTGAGCGGGCCACGGTGGCGGTACGGGCGGGGGCCCTGTTGGACAGGATCCAGGCGGCCGGCACTCACCCGACCGTAAACCCGTCCCGTACGGCCTGGGAAGCCCCGATCCTCCACCGCAGCCCCTGGTTCTGGTTCCTCGCGGCCTTCGTCGCGACCGCGGCCCTGGTGCTGTTCTGGTTCTTCGGCGCCGACACCAGCGGCGGGTTCATCTACGCGGGGTTCTAGCGCTCCAGCGCTCGGCGGATCCGCTCGATCACCCACTCCGGTCGGAGCATGATGTCGCGCGCTGCGATCCGGAGGAACCGGTAGCCGAGCTCCCGCAGCGCGTCCTCTCGGACCTTCTCCGCGACCAGGTCCCGCTTGTCGTTGTACTTCACTGCCCCGTCGCACTCGACGATGAGCATGACGCCCCTCCAGAGGAAGTCGGGGTAGTACGTCGTCCCGTTGGCTCGGACCGGCGCCTGTTGCTCGGGGAAGGGCAGGGCCGACAGGTGGAGATGACCCGCCACAAGCGACTCAGCTGGCGACTCGCGGATCGGGTCAGCCTTGGCGATCGCGTCCATCAACGGCGTGTACGGGCGCACCGTCGCGGCTGCCAGCATGTCCCGGCTTGCGGTGGCCAGGCGGGCGTCGGCGAAGGTCGTCGTTCGGGGAGAGCTCACCATGGACCTGACCAGCTGCCGGCACGCGTTGTCGAGCACCACGAGCGCGTCGGGTAGCGACAGTCCTATCGCCAGATCGGCCGCTGTCCGGGCAAGCGTGGTCACGGGGTAGCCGTCCGCGTCGCGAGTGACATCCGCCTGATCCAGGCGACGCTCCCGGAAGATGGCGCCGCTCTCGCGCGCCCGTCGCCCAGTTCCCGACGGGTTCGTGAGGACGGGTTCGGAATCCGACCAGGGGTGAAACCCTGGTGTGGGCAGGCCCCAGTACACCGCAGCGGAGGCGTGGCTGATGACCGCTCCCGGGTTGGTCACCTGCGCCGCGTGCGCCAGGACCAGATGCTGCCCTGCCGGGTCGTCAGGCCATGAGTCTGACGCGATGAAGACGCCACGCCTGAGCCGACGGAGTCGGCCCGCGGTGAGCTGGGTACGGATCATGTCGTCGCTGACACCGGCGGAAGCGAGCAGGGCCCGCGATGCGGGCTGGGTCGGAAGAATCCATGGCCTGGGGATGCGCATGGAGGAACCCTGTCGCGCCGAAGCACCTATCCGCCAGCACCCCTGTGGATAACTCCCTCAAGGCAGTTCCCGGTTGCCTGCGGACGCCTGACCCGCCGGGTTGCATGGGCTACGGGACCCGTCTCGGCACCGACGCGGTCGAACCGCCACGTTCCATGGGTTGTGCGGCCCGCTCGGGGGTTCGTAACCCATGGAACGTGGCGGTTCGCATCAGGCGCGACCCGAGGCGCCCTGGTAACCCACCCAACGTGGCTGGTCGCGGCGTACGGCTTCGCGTGACGGACCTCAGACTGAGCGAGGCGCGTCGGCGGCCGGCCTCAGAGCGGCTGCAGCCCCAGTGTGCCGACGAGGCCCACGCGGTAGGCGTCGTTCTTCACGCGACCGAGCTCGGCGTACGTGTCGGCGAGCCTCTGCTGCACGTGGAGTCGCTCGACCGGGTCGGCGTTGGCGTCCTCGGACTGGAACAGCTCCAGCCGCGCGGCGGCCTCCTCGTAGTGGCGGATGTCGGCGGTCTGCTTGGCGGCCAGCCGCGCCGCGTACCACTCGCTGGCCAGCACGTGGTCGCGCGTGAACTGCTCGCGCAGCTCGGGCGAGTGCAGCGCCCAGCCCTCGGCCGAGTGGCCCGTCGCCATGAGCTCGAGCAGCGCCCGCAGCGGCGGGATGGCCATCGCGATGGTGCCGTCGTCGATGTACGACTGGGCCACGCGCCGGTGCGTCTCGACGATCACCTCGACCGAGTCGGCGTACACGTCCGCGTCCTGGAGCTCCGGCGCCAACATCTCCGGGGTGAACACCGTGTCGGGGTGCAGGAAGATGCGGCCGAAGAACGTCGACACGAAGCGCGCGTTGATGCGGTAGCCAAGGCGGCTGGCCTCGATCGTCGTACCGCCGCGCGTGATGTCCGCGATCGGGTCGAGGTAGCCGTTCTCGATCAGCCACGCGGCGTCGCGCTCGGCCGGCGACATCCGGCTGAACACCTCGGGCACGAGCAGGCTGACGTCGTGGTCGACCCGGACCTTCGGGCCGATGTAGCCCGCCGACGAGATCCAGCCGTCGTAACCGGTCAGCGCGTACGACAGGAACGCCGCGTTCAGGTCGATGATGCTCGGCAGCATGTTGAACGGGCCCTTGGTGAGCGCGCCCTCCGAGCCGGCGCCGGTCGTCGACGGCGACTTGCCGGTCATCGAGCTGATGAACTCCATGAACAGCTCGGGCAGCTCCATGAAGTGCAGGGGGTTGTACGAGCAGAGCGCCGGCGCGTCGGCCTCCGGCGGGTTGTTGCGGCGACCAGCAGCGACGATGTCGACCGGCAGCGGGGCGAACTCCGACAGCGGCCGGTGGTGCAGGAGGTGGTCGGCGATCCGCGCGAGCTCGGTGGCGACAGGGTTCGAGCGGTCCGGGCGCACCTGGAGGTAGCGCGGGTTCTTGCTCGGCTTGCCACCGACCAGACGCGGGTTGGCAGAGCTGACGACGTACGCCGGGGACTCCTGCGTGCCCTCCGCGAACTCGGAGAGCAGCGTCTTCATCGGTGTCGTGAACTGGCTGAAGCCCACCGCGTCGGCCACCATCGCGGCCGCGTCGCTCGTCGTGAGCGGCTCGAAGTTCGACAAGAACGTGCCGCCGCCGGCGATGTCGCGTTCGGCCTGCTTGTCATAGCCACGGTGGATCGCGTCGTCGGGCCGCTGGAACAGCAGCTCCTCGCAGTTCTTGACGTACTTGCGGCTCAGCGCCGACTTGCCGCGGGCGAACGCACGAGCGTCCTTGAGACCGCGGCGGCTGCTGAAGTCGAGCGGCGCCTCGGCCGACGGCAGCACGGTGCTCGCGGTGATGTCGTCCTCGGTCTGCACCTTGACGGCCGGCGAGAAGTCGGGCCGTAGCGAGAACAGCCGCCACGAGCCGTCCTCCTCGAAGCCGACCCGCAGCATGTTGACGACGACCTTGTCGCCGTCGAGTCGGACCATGTTGCCGAGGCGGCCGTTGATGATGCCCACCGAGAAGTGGCTGCGCCAGTCGTCGCCCCACTCAGGGGAGTAGTAGCGCTTGACCAGGTACAGCAGCTCCTTGACGTGCGCGGGGATGGCGCGGATCTTCGCGTTGTACGCATCGGAGTAGTCGGCGCTCGGCGTCATCAGCTTGATCACGCTGCCGAGGCTGCGCTCGGGCGACAGCACGGCGCGGTGGTCGGTGTTGCCGGCCGGATCGGTGTACCGGTCGCAGTAGTCCGCCGCGATCAGGTCCGCGACCGCCTCGATGTCGGAGTCGAAGTTCGCGGTCCACGCGTTGGCGAACACGAACGCGTCGAGCAGCGACTTGCTGATCTCGCTCTTGCCGCCGCCGGATACCGTCGCGGGCTTGTGGCACTGGGTGGCGATCGGCGAGATGCCCAGCAGGTGCCACTGCGTCTTGTCGGCCTCGCGGGGCTTGGAGAACACCCGGTAGCCGTTCGGGGACATGTAGACGTGACCAGCGGCCAGACCGATCTCGTACTGCTCACCCTTGGGGCCGGCCCACGAGACCTTCTGCGTGCGGAGGCTGAAGCTCGCCCCGCTCGGGATGAGCGTCAGGCCTGGCAGCTGGGTGTCCTTCGCGTGGCCCTCGGGCTGCAGCACGAAGCGGCCGGGGTTGGAGGACAGGACCTCGCTGAGCGCGTACTCCGACGGCGTGAAGGTGTCGGTGAACTCCTGGCCGAGGTTGTACGCGGGGTAGCAGATCGCCCCTCCCGAGTGCTCCTCCTCGGAGATGCCGAACAGGTTCGCGGCGTAGCTGACCTGCGTCTTCACCTCCTTCTTGCAGTAGCCGAAGTAGTTGTCGGCGATGATCGTGACGACCACGCCGCGCGCGTCGCGGGCCACGGCCTTGAACGCCTGTCCACCGTTGTACAGCTCGTCGGGAGTCGTCCAACACATCCCGTCGCGCTTCTGCCGCTCGGTGGCGTCGGCCACGTTCGGCAGGCCCAGGGACTTCTTCGTCAGCGTGATGAGGTGCGGCGCGAGGATGACGCACCCTGTGTGGCCGGTCCAGGTCTTGGGGTCGAGCGAGGCGTCGTTCTCGGGAAGGTACGGGTCGCCGGCGTTGCCGAAGATGCCCTCGACGAAGTCGAGGTTGGCGACCAGGCCGCCGGGGACGATGAACCGGGTCTCCATCGTGCGGTCCACCGGATAGTCGGGGGTCGCCGGCACGACCAGCGGGCGCAGCAGCAGCGAGACCCAGGTGCGCGCGGGCTCGGCGAAGGTCGAGGTCCAGGGCAATACGAGCGCGTCGGCGGGCGGCTGGAGCGCGGCGTCGAGCAGCTTGGCGTACGTCTCGACGGGGACCGCGAGCTTGTCGTCCTGGATGGGCATGCCGCCCTCGGCGATGTGGAACACGCCCGCAGTCGTACGGCGGTCGTTCGCGGGATTGTGCAGCACGCCGTTCGCGAGGCGGTAGCTCGACAGCAGCGACGACGAGAAGGTGTCCGCGTCACGGGGAAGGCTGAGCTCGCGCGCGAGACCAGGCTCGTCGAGGACGAGGGTGCGGCGGGGGAGCTTGGGTTGTACGGACGCGGCGGCCAGGTAGTCGTCGAGGAACTCCTGGATGCGGCGGTCGGCGGCGCACGGGCGGTCGGCCAGACGACGACTCAACTCACGGTTGCGGGCCAGGATCGGCGTCGCCAGCGTGAGGGCCTCGTCCGATCCCGCACCCTCCGGGAGGGGCAAGCCCTGCATCGCGAGTCGAAGGATCAGTGCCTCTGTTGTCAGCGCAGCCATGGGGCCATTCTCTCCACCGGGTGTGACGGGCTGCGTCACTGCCCAGACTCCGGGCAGCGCTCGCCGAGTGTCAGAGCTGTCCGAGGGCCTGCCTAGAGTGGGTAGCGGTAAGGGGGGTGGTCGGTGATGAGGTCCTGGCTGGTGAAGGTCGTGGCGGTGCTCGCCGCGCTTGTGCTCGCCGCCTGCAGCGGCCCGCCGGCGACGAACCAGACCCGCGAGCCCACGCCGTCATGGTCCACGCCGAGCGGCACGCCGTTCGTGACCGGACAGCACACGAACGTCGCGTACGGCACGCACAAGGCCCAGATGATGGACCTGTGCTACCCGCCGAGCCGCCCGACCAACACCAGCGGGTTCCTGCTCATCCACGGAGGTGGTTGGTCGTCGGGGAACAAGGGCGACTTCGCCGGGCTGTGCGCGACGATCGCCAGGCTGGGGTACGTGGCGGCGACGATCGACTACCGGATGTTCGGCGACGGCGCGACGTACGCCGACATGCTCGCCGACATCGATCTCGCCCTGGCGACGTACAGAGATGTGGCACGTACGGACGGGTGGCCGGTCACGAAGGTCGCCCTCCTCGGCGCCTCGGCGGGGGCGCACCTGTCGCTGATGTACGCCTACACCCGCGAGCCCACGCTCCCGATCGGGTTCGTCGTGGGGATGGGCTCGCCCACGGACTTCCTCGACCCCGCGTACCTGGCGGCGGCCGGTGACGCCCAGTACGAGCAGCTGACCCACCTGCTCGGCGTGAGCGTGACCAAGGACACCGTCGACCAGCGTCGGGCAGCCATCGAGGCCGCGTCGCCGGCGTACAGGGTCACCGCGAGCGCGCCGCCGACGATCCTCGCCCACGGCTCGAAGGACACGCTCGTGCCGTACTCGAACGCTGTCCTGCTCTCGGCGCGGCTAGCGGCGGTGGGCGTGCCCTACGAGCTGCTGACGTACCCCCACTCCGGCCACGACCTCGCCGCCGATCCGGACGTCAACAACCGCTTCCTCAGCCTGGTGCTGGAGTACGCATCCCGCTACCTGGAGTAGCGAGTCTCAGCTCTGGGAGGCCGCGACCGCCTCGAGGTCCGCGGGGCCGAACGCCTGCGGAAGCACCTGGGCCATGGTGAGCGCCCCTTCGGGCGTGAGCAGCTGCATGGCAGGCCCACCGTTCTCGTACAAGATCTGTCGGCAGCGGCCGCACGGCATGATCACGGTGCCCTCGCCGTTGACGCACACCACGTGGGTCAGGCGACCGCCGCCGGTGGCGTGCAGCTGGCTGACCAGCCCGCACTCGGCGCACAGCGCCACCCCGTACCCCGCGTTCTCGACGTTGCACCCCACGAGCAGCCGACCGTCGTCCGCCAGCCCGGCGGCCCCGACGTGGTAATGGCTGTACGGGGCGTAGGCACGCGCGGCGACCTCGGTCGCCGCCTGCCGCAGGGTCTCCCACTCGGTCGCACTCACACGCTCGGTCACCCGGCCACTGTATCGGCGCGCCCATGCCGCGCACCGGCTCGCGGGCGACCCTGTGGTCGTGATCCTGCTCCCGAGGTGTGGCACGCATGGTGCTGGGTACCAGTGAGTCCCTAGAGTGACAGCCCAACGACCAACGGGAGCGTGCGTGACAAACCTCATGCCTACGGAGTCCGACACCGCCGAGTGGGGCGCGGCCACCTGGCCATTGGGCGCCCACGTGGTCTCCGACACCGAGGTCACGTTCGCGGTGTACGCACCGGCGGCCACCCGCGTCGAGCTCGAGCTGTACACCGACGCGATCGGATCCGATGCGTTCGCCTGGTTCGCGCTGACACGGTGTACGGATGGCATCTGGCGCGGCAAGCTCGAGCACGTCGGCGCCGGGGCGATGTACGCCTACCGCTGCTGGGGTGCCAACTGGCCGTACGACGAGGAGTGGGCCCGCGGCGGCTCCGCGGCCGGGTACGTCTCGGACGTCAGCGAAGCGGGCGACCGGTTCAACCCCAACAAGGCGCTGTACGACCCGTACGCCCGCGAGATCACGCATTCGCAGAGCTCGGACGCGATCCTGGCTGCCGGCGGCGAGCTCGGCGTCTTCGGCACGGGCCACGACGACTTCAAGGGCCGGCCGCGCCGCGAGGCCGACTCCGGTCCGTACGTGCCGAAGGGGATCGTCATCGACGAGGTCCCCTGGACTGCGCCGAAGCCCGAGCTGCCCGCCGAGCAGGCCGCCATCTACGAGGCCCACGTCAAGGGGCTCACCAAGCACCCGACCGCGACGACGCTCTCGACCCTGCTCGCCGAGACGCCTGGCTTCGAGCACGTACAGGACGTTCCTGACGAGCTGCGGGGTACGTACGCGGGCGCGGCCTACCTCGCGCCGTACCTCCAGTCGCTCGGCATGACCGCGATCGAGCTGCTCCCCGTGCACCAGACCAACGCGTCGGAGTCGGGGGAGAACGGCACCGCGAACTGGTGGGGCTACCAGACGGCCGCCTACTTCGCGCCGAACCGCGACTTCGCCCACGACCGGTCGCCGGGTGGCCCGACGCGCGAGTTCGCGGCGATGGTGCAGGCCTTCCACGACGCGGGCATCGAGGTCTACCTCGACGTCGTCTACAACCACACCGCCGAGGGCGGGAACTGGGGCGGCGAGGTCGACACCACAGGCTTCGTGTCGATGGGTGGCTTCGCGACGCCCGCGTACTACGTGCTGAGCGACGAGCTCACCCTCGTGGACGGCGCCACCGGCTGCTCGAACCAGCTGAACTTCTCCTCGGACGTGACGCAGCGGCTGGTGCTCGACTCGCTGGCGTACTGGTGCGACCTCATGGGCGTCGACGGCTTCCGGTTCGACCTGGCGCCGGTCCTCGGTCGCACGCCGAACGCGTTCGAGCGGAACAACTGGCACCAGCAGCGCAGGTTCTTCAGCCAGCACCCGCTGCTCACGGCGATTCGCGACTTCGCGGCCGACCGCAACATCGAGGTGATCGCCGAGGCGTGGGACCTGTGGGGGTACGAGGTCGGCAACTTCCCCAGCGGCTGGGGCGAGTGGAACGGCCGCTACCGCGACACGATGCGCTCGTTCTGCAAGGGCGACGCGAACACGCAGGCGTTCATCGACCAGTTCAACGGCGACTACGCCCACTTCTCCGACCAGGGCGGTCCGCAGCACTCCGTCGACCTGGTGACCGCGCACGACGGGTTCACACTCGCCGACCTGGTGAGCTACAACACCAAGATCAACGACCAGCCGTACCCGTTCGGCCCCTCAGACGGCGGCTCTGACTCCAACCTGAGCTGGGATTCTGGCGGCAATCAGGCGTTCCGGCGGCAGCGGATCCGCAACTTCATCACGCTGCTGTTCCTGTCGCGCGGGGTGCCGATGATCGTCTCCGGCGACGAGTACGGGCGGACGCAGAACGGCAACAACAACCCCTGGTGCCTCGACACGATCGGGATCTGGAACAACTGGGCCTCTGTCGGCACGAATGCGCCGCAGGAGGTGCCTGTCGACCCTGACCACCCCGAGCTCCGCAGCCACAACAACCTCGGCAAGGGGTCGACGCCGGACCGGGTGAACCCGCTGCTGGTGTTCACGGCCTACCTCGCGGGTCTGCGCAAGGGGCATCCCGGGCTGCACCAGCGCACGTACGCCGACGCCGAGCTCGGCTCGGGCAACGACGTCACGTACCTGTTCAGCGGCACGTCGTACGAGTCGCAGCCCGGCTACGCCGACCGCAGCCTCAGCGTGCTGATCGACTGTACGGAGGTGGGTGAGGCCGGCGACCTGCTCGTGCTGGTCAACATGGCCGACGCGGACGTGACGTACACGCTGCCGCCGACGACCGCTGACCGTCCGTGGAGGCGGATCATCGACACGGCAAGCCGGTACGAGGCGGACGCCAACCACTGGCCGGGCACCACGGGCGACCTGGTCGACGGTCACTACGACGTCGCGGCCTGGAGCATCGCGGTCTGCGCGAACCCCAAGATCTGAGGCTCGGGGAGAGGTCTCGTACTCCTTGGGGAGAGAAGTGAGACCCCTTCGCGAGAGACCTTAGGACGCTTCGCGAGAGACGTTGGGTTCGGTCGCCCAGCGGCTGACGAGCGTCCGCGCCTTGGCGAGCTGCTCGGCGCGCTCATCGAGCATCGAGTACAGCTGGCTGGCGAACGAGTCGCGGGCGCGGGGCTCGGTGTGGGCGGGCAGGTACATGCGGATGTCCTTCAGCGGTACGCCGGCGTGGCGCAGCGCCTGGATCACCTCGAGCTCGGTGATGTCGTCCTCGTGGTAGCGACGGTGGCCGCTGCGATCGCGGTGCGGCGCCAGGAGACCTGAGGTCTCGTAGAACCGGATCGTCTCGACCGGCAACCCCGTGCGATCGGCGACCACGCCGATCGAATGTCCGCTATCTGTTTTCCCCACGAACGAGAGGATAGGCAAGCGCGCGTCCCGACCTCGCTCAGGTTGGAACACTTCAATCTTCGGGCTGTCATCTGGGCGCGTTCGCGCTTGCCAGAGCACAGACGCGGTGGCGACCGGCGGATGAGGGATGTCTTTTCTCTCACGAAATGCGGCCGACTCAATTCGCCCCCAACTCGCGTCAATCAGCCACTTTCGGCGCCGTTCGGTGCGAGTTGGGGGCGGATCGGCTCAGGTCTCACACCCCGCTGCCCGTAACATCCGCCCCGGAAGGTGGATTACCAAGTATGGACTTCGAAGACTTCTACGGCCGGTACGTCGATCGAGTGGCTTCGTACGTCCTGCGGCACGCGTCCATACGGGACGCGGAGGACATCGTCGCCGAGACCTTCACGGTCGCCTGGCGCAAGCGGATCGAGCGGTTGGCTGATCCGATGCCCTGGCTGATCGTGACCGCGCGCAACATCACGCGGCAGACCCGGCGCAAGGAGGTCGGCGCGGGCGAACTGGTCGCCCGGCTCACCGACCTGATCGAGACGTCATCGCCATCGGCGGAGGTCACCGCCCTGCGACGTACGGAGATCACGGACCTCCTCGCCGGCCTCGACGAACTGTCCCGTGAGGCGTTGCTCCTCACGACCTGGGATGGGCTGTCCGGGATCGATGCCGCCCGCGTGCTGGGGATCACCCCCGGCGCACTCCGCGTCCGCGTCCATCGCGCACGCGCCGCCATGAAGGAGGTTCCCGTCCATGAATGATCTCGACGAGCTCATGGAGCTCACGCCCAGTCACGCATCCGTACTCCTTGTCGACCCCGTGGAGCTCGCCGACCGCGCGGGTCGGTCCGCGCGGGTGGCTCGCCGCCGGGCAAACGGATGGGTTGCGGGGCTGTCGGCGAGTGGCGTGACGGTCGCGGTGGCGATCGGGGCGCTGTTCATCCAGCCCATGTGGGGGATGCCGGCCGCATCGCCTTCCTCGGCCGCCCGGCCCTACCCGTCGTCCACTCCCATGTCGAGCTTCGTGCCAATGAACGCGGGAGACGGCCCGGCCGACTACAGCGCCGCCCGGGTGGCGTACGGGAAGCTCAGCGGTCAGAGTGCGCCCGACCGGCTCTGCGTCCCCTCGCGCGACCTCACGACGTGTACGGTCACGCTTCCGGTCACAGGGCTGACCTGGGACCAGGTCTCGTGGGCGCTCCCGGGGAGCTCCCGGTCGGCGGACGCGGTCGTGTGGGGCTACTTCGACGGCACGACGCTGCACGCGACGACCGTCACGCGCCAGGAGGATACGAGCATCTCGTACAGCAGTCCTGTGCCCACCCCAGCGGCCCCGACCGTCCCGCTCATCAGCTGTGATCGCACGTTGGAGGGAACTCTCATGCAGCTGCAGCCGGGCCTGAAGGCGGAGGCGCTGGCCGCGTACTGGATGGATCCTGACCATTCACGCCTGATGGTCGCCACGACAGGAGACCTCGATGCCGCGGCTGTCACGGTCAGGAAGTACTGGTCCGGCAACGCGTGCATCGGCAAGGTTCCGCCGACGGGCCCGCTGTCCGAGTTGCTGGCCGCGGCAGAGCGACTGCGGGGCGCCAAGATCGCCGGGGTGATCTCGGCCTCGGCCGCCGACTACCCGGGTGGCGTCCTCGAGGTGGACGTCGTGGCCAACGTTCCCGGCCTTCGTGAGCGCGTGGTCGAGGTGGTCGGGACCTCGGTGCCTCTGACGATCGTCCCGGCGCTGGCGACGACGAGCTAGCGCCCGCATCCGTACGACTCAGGTGTGGCCTGGGAAGTCGAAGCTGGCGGCCGCGGCCCGCTGGTCCTGATGGGGCCAGCGGGTCGTGATGGCCTTGGCGCGCGTGTAGAAGCGGACCGCCTCGGGGCCGTGGGCGTGGTGATCGCCGAACAGGGAGTCCTTCCAGCCGCCGAAGGAGTAGTAGCCGACCGGTACGGGGATCGGCACGTTCACGCCGACCATGCCGACCTGGATCTGCTCGGTGAAGACCCTTGCCGCCTCGCCGCTGGCGGTGAAGATGGCCGTGCCGTTCCCGTACGGCGAGCTGTTCACCAGCGCGATCGCCTCGTCGAGCGTGTCGACCTCCATGACGACCAGCAGGGGGCCGAAGACCTCGTCGCAGTACGCGCGCATGGTGGGCCGTACGTGGCGCAGCACGGTCGGGCCGACGAAGAAGCCCTCCTCGTAGCCGGCCACCACGAGCCCGCGACCGTCGACGACCGCCTCGGCGCCGCCAGCAACGGCCTCGTCCACGAAGTCGATGACCCGCTGCCGCGAGGCCGCCGTGATGACCGGTCCCATGGTCGTCGTGGCCTGGTCACCGGGGCCGACGACGATCGCCTCCGCCTCCGCCTTGAGCGCTGCCACCAGCGCGTCACCCGCGCCGCCGACGGCGACCGCCACCGGTACGGCCATGCAGCGCTCGCCTGCAGATCCGAAGGCGCCCGCCGCGATCTGGGAGGCGGCGAAGGCCATGTCGGCGTCCGGCATCACGACGGCGTGGTTGTTCGCGCCGCCCAACGCCTGTACGCGCTTGCCTGCCAACATGCCCTGCGCCTGTACGTACCTCGCGATCGGCGTCGACCCCACGAAGGAGACGGCCGCGATGTCGGGGTGGGCGAGGATCGCGTCCACCGCGTCCTTCCCGCCGTGGACCACCTGGAACACGCCATCGGGGAGCCCGGCCCGCCTGTACAGCTCGGCGATCATGTTCGAGGCCGACGGGTCGCGCTCGCTCGGCTTGAGGATGAACGCGTTGCCGCACGCGACGGCGATCGGATGCATCCACATCGGCACCATGGCGGGGAAGTTGAACGGCGTGATGCCGGCGACGACCCCCAGCGGCTGGCGCATGCTGTGCACGTCGACGCCGGTGGAGACGTTGCTGGAGTAGCCGCCCTTGAGGTGCGACGCGATCCCGCACGCGAACTCCACCGACTCACGCCCCCGGGCGATCTCGCCGGCCGCGTCGGGGACCGTCTTGCCGTGCTCACGGCTGATGACCCGCGCCAGGGCGTCCGTGTTCTCGACGAGGAGCTGCCGGAACGCGTACAGCACCTCCGTGCGCTTGGCCAGGGATGCGGCAGACCAGGTACGAGCCGCGCGTACGCCCTCCTGCACCGCGCGGTCGACCACGGCCGCGTCAGCGAGCGCGACGGCACCGATCGGGGATCCCGTCGAGGGGTCGAGGATGGGCTGCGTGGCGCCGGTCGACTCGACTTCGGCACCGCCGATCCAGTGGGACACGGTCATGGGCGACTCCTTGAGCGGTGGCTACCTGGGCACTATATGTCAGGACATAGATGCCGGTCTACCTGTGGCCGGTCAGGCGATGGGTGAACCTGGAGTGCGTACATGTCGGCGTGACATACTCAAGAGCCTCCGGGCGGCGGCGAGGTCGGCATCAGGCGGGCTTCGAGGACGAGCGGTGCCGGGGCCGGAAGGATCGAGATGACCGAGGTCTCCATCGAGGTCGACCGCACGTCCGACGTGCCACTCCATCAGCAGGTGTCCGCGGCCCTGCGCGCGGCCATCGCCTCGGGCGAGCTCGGCCCGGGGGCACGGGTGGAGAACGAGATCGACCTCGCCACGCGGCTCGGCCTCAGCCGCCCGACGGTCCGGCGCGCGATGGAGGACCTCGTCCACGCGGGTCTCGTGACGCGTCGTCGCGGCAGCGGCACGATCGTGTCTCCGAGCCAAGTCCGTCGCCGGCTGAGCCTCACCTCGCTGTTCGACGATCTCGAAGCCGAAGGTCGCAAACCCACCTCGACGGTGCTCGAGTTCTCGATCACACCTGGGTCGGCCGAGATCACCGAGGTCCTGGGCCTCGAGCCGAAGGCCGGGGTCCTCACCATCCGGCGGGTCCGCTACGCCAGCGGCGAACCATTGGCGATCCTCACCAACGAGCTCCCGGCCGAGTACGCCCCCGAGTACGGGACGCTCGGCACCTCCGGCCTGTACGCGAGTCTGCGTGAGCAGGGCATCGTCATCGCCGGTGCGACGCAGCGGATCGGAGCGCGACTCGCGACCCATGCCGAAGCCGACCTGCTGGGCGAGAGGCCGGGCGCCGCGCTGCTCACGCTCGAGCGACTTGCGTACTCCGCCTCCGGTCGCATCATCGAACGGGCCCACCACGTCTACCGGGCCAGCCTGTACTCGTTCGACATGTCCATCGGCCGCTAGTCCGCGACTCCGAGGCCTTCTTCCGCCCGAGGGTCGCCCCCTATCTGCTCGAGGAGAGGTTTAGGACTCCTCTCCGAGAGGGGTACGAAACCTCTCCCCGAGGGTATGGGACCTCTCCCCGAGGGTATGGGACCTCTCCCCGAGGGGTACAGGACCTCTCCCCGAGGGGTGCGGGACCTCTCCTCGAGGGGTACGAGATCTCTCCTCGAGGGGTACGAGATCTCTCCCTGAGGGGTACGGGACCTCCCTGAGGGGGTGCCGGACCTCTGCTCGAGGAGAGGTTTAGGACTCCTCTCCGAGAGGGGTACGAAACCTCTCCTCGAGGGGTACGAGATCTCTCCTCGAGGGGTACGAAACCTCTCCCCGAGGGGTACGAGATCTCTCCTCGAGGGGTGCGGGACCTCTCCTCGAGGGGTACGGGACCTCTCCGAGAGGGGTACGAAACCTCTCCCCGAGGGGTACGAGATCTCTCCTCGAGGGGTACGAGATCTCTCCTCGACGTGGCGCGGGCCAATCCTTTCCGGGTCCCTGAGGAGTTGACCGACGGAGTCGGTCCACGTCTCGAAGGGCCCTTTCCTCCACGTCTTGACACCACTTGAACGCGGGTTCAAGATGTTGAACATGAGTTCAAGTGACGACCGAAGTACACCGGCCCGCATTCGCGACGCGGCGGTGGAGCTGGTCGGCAGGCAGGGCTGGGACAGGACCACCACGCGCCAGATCGCGGAGGCGGCGTCCGTACCCGTGGGCCTGGTGAACTACCACTTCGGGTCCAAGGACGGGCTACGGCAGGCGTGCGACGACTGGGTGATCAGTGCGCTGGCCGAGGACAAGGGGCTGATCCTGGGGGCCGGCCCGCTGCCGCGGATGGACACCTACCTCGACGACCATCCCGAGTTGCGGCCGATCACCGAGTACATCGGGCAGTGCATGCGCTCGGGCGGTGCCGTCGCCGAGACCTTCTACGAGCGCATGGTCGAGATGACGCAGGAGATGATGACGCTGGCCGCCGACGCGGGCACCTTCCGCAGGTACGACGATCCGTACGCCGCCGCGGTCATCCTCGTCGCCTTCGGGGCGGGCGCCTCGCTGTTCAACACCACCATCGCGCGCCTGCTCGGCGGCACGAACCTGCTCGACAGCGCGACGTACAACCGGTACGCGATGACGACCGTCGACCTCTTCACCCACCCGCTGATCACCGATGAGCGCTATCTGAGCGCGCTCAAGACACCCGACGTACCCCCGACGACGGCCGAGGGCGACATTGGCAAGGAGAACGCATGACCACCACTGCGATAGAGATCTCGAACCTCGTCAAGAGGTTCGGCAGCACGACCGCGCTCGATGGGTTGACGATGTCCGTCCCGACCGGTCAGGTCCACGGCTTCCTCGGACCCAACGGTGCCGGCAAGTCCACGACCATCCGCGTGCTGCTCGGGCTGCTCCGCGCCGACTCGGGAAGCGCGCGCCTTCTGGGCGGCGACCCCTGGCGCGACGCGGCGAGCCTGCACCGTCGCCTGGCGTACGTGCCGGGCGACGTCAACCTCTGGCCCAACCTCACCGGTGGTGAGGCGATCGACATCATCGGCCGTGCCCGCGGTGGTCTCGACAAGGCCAAGCGCGCCATGCTCATCGAGCGCTTCGACCTCGACCCGACGAAGAAGGGGCGTGCGTACTCGAAGGGCAACCGTCAGAAGGTGGCACTCGTCGCGGCGCTCGCCTCCGACGTCGAGCTGCTCCTACTCGACGAGCCCACGTCCGGCCTCGACCCGCTCATGGAGAAGGTCTTCAGCGACGTCATCGTGTCCGAGCGCAAGGACAACACGACCGTGCTGCTGTCCAGCCACATCCTCAGCGAGGTCGAGCAGCTCTGCGACCACGTGAGCATCATCCGCGAAGGACAGATCGTCGAGACCGGCACGCTCGACCAGCTCCGCCACCTGCACCGTACGCGCCTGTCCGCGACGGTCCCGGATCCCTCCGTGCTGGCTGCGCTTCCCGGTGTGTACGGGCTCGCGACCGAGGGGGGCCGCACCACGTTCGAGGCCGACGACGACGCGATGTCGGGCGTGCTCGCCGCGCTGGCCCGCTCCGGCGCGACCGGCGTCACGGCCACGCCGCCGAGCCTTGAGGAACTGTTCCTGTCGCACTACGACACGCACGCGAGCGAGAAGGCCCTCGTATGACCGGGTTCGGCACCGCGTTCCGCCTCGCGTTCCGGCGAAACCGGATGTTCTACCTCTGGTGGGTGCTGAGCCTGTCGGTGCTCCTGCCGCTGACGGTGACGAAGTACCACGACCTCGTACCCGCGGGCCAAGAGGGACAGCTGGTCCTGGCCCAGCTCGTCAGCAACCCGACCATGCGCGCCATCCTCGGCCCGGCGTTCGATCTCAGCACCGCCGGCGGCTTCACGTTCTGGCGGGTGGGTACGTTCACGGCCGCGGCCGTCGGCATGATGGCCGCCCTCGGTGTCATCCGGGCGACGCGCGCCGAGGAGGAGGACGGGCGCGTCGAGCTCGTACGGGCCGGAGCCGTCTCTCCCGCCGCACCGCTGGCCGCGGGGATCGCCCTCGGATTGCTGGCTTGTACGGTCCTCGGCCTCGCCTCCGCGCTGATGATGGCCGCGGCGACCCCGGGCGTCGCGGGCGCCATCGCGACAGGCCTCGGCCTCATGCTGACCGGCGCCATGTTCGTGGGCGTCGGCGCCGTCTGGGCGCAGGTGTTCCCCTCCGCTCGTACGGCACGCGTCTGGTCCCTGGGCATCGTCCTTGGCGGCCTCTACCTCGCGCGCGCCATGGTCGACGCGCCCGCCTCGACGCCGACCCTCGACGCCTGGCGGTGGGCGATGCCTCTCGACTGGGCCGCGCTGGCCCGCCCGTACGCCTCCGAGCGCTGGTGGGTGTTCCTGCTGCCACTAGGGGTGACGGTCATTCTCGTGGCGCTCGCTTTCTGGCTGGAGTCGGTTCGCGATGTGGGCGCGGGTCTCCGGGCCGCCTCTCGGGGCGCCGCCACCGCGGCCCCCTCGCTCTCCGGAGCGGTCGGCCTCTCCTGGCGCCTGTCGCGGGTCAGCATCATCGGCTGGACCGTCGGCATCCTCATCACGGCGGTCTCCATGGGCGCCCTGTCGACGACGGTCGACTCCGCGTTCACCGACCAGCCGCAGATCCTGGACATGCTGCGCAAGCTCGGCGGCGGCACCCAGGTCATCCGCGACGCGTTCTTCTCGGCGATGCTCGCGATCATGGCGACGATCGTCACGGTCGCCGGGATCATGCTGCTGTCGCGGATGCGTTCCGAGGAGAACGACGGCCACTCCGAGGTGATGCTGGCGACGGCGACGACGCGCTGGCGGTACGCGCTCAGCCTGCTCGCACCGGCCGTACTCCTCCCCGTCGTGCTCCTCGTCGCGAGCGGCGTGCTGCTGCCCGTGCTGCAAGCCCAGCAGGACGGCTCCTCGGCGGTCATCGGCACGATCACCACGGCGTCGCTCGCCCTCATCCCGGGGATCGTGCTCGTGATGGGCTTCGCGATGCTGCTCGTGGGATGGCTGCCGCGGTGGTACGGGTTGGCGTGGGTCGTCATCGGCTGGTCGATGGTCGCGTCGTGGGTGCTCGCGCTGTTCAACCCACCCGACTGGCTCATCCGGCTGCAGCCCTGGGGGTTCCTGCCGCACCTACCGAGCGACCCCATGCGCTGGGGCGCGTTCAGCCTCGAGCTCGGTCTCGGCCTGGCCATGGTGGTCGCGGGCCTGGTGGGCTTCCGCCGCCGCGACATCGCGGGGAAGTAGGTCGCCTGGCGGCTTTCGGGAACTGACAGCCCGGGGGCCGGCTCAGGCGCCGGCCTTCTGCTTGCGGATCATCTCGGTGCGGAGCGCCCAGAGCTCGGGGTCGTCCTTGACCAGGTACACCAGGCCGCAGTCCTTGGGGCCTGTGGCGCCCGGCCAGCACAAGGAGCAGGGGTCGCCGGGCCTGACGGGGCACTTCGCGTCGGGTCTGGCCATGGCTCCATCGTAGGCACCGCCCCTCGCTCGTCCGAATCCGCGTCACGTCATCCGGCCGTCACATCCCGCGCGCCACAATGGCGGCCTGAGCGAGAACGAGGAGGACGAACGTGGCGCGACCGGTGATCGGGATCTCGACGGGAGTGCTGCCGTTTCCGTACGGCGCCGTGCCCGAGTACCCGCTCAACTACGTACCCCACGACTACGTACAGGCCGTGCTCGCGGCCGGCGGACTGCCCATCGCGCTCAGCATGTACGACCCGGCCATCGATCCCGAAGGTGTCGCGGCCCAGCTCGCCCTGTGCGACGGGCTGCTGCTCTCGGGCGGCAACGCCGACGTCGACCCGTCCACCTACGACGAGCCCCGCCGGCCCGAGCTGGGCATCACGACGCCTGACCGTGACGCCCACGAGCTCGCGCTGCTGGCCGAGGCGCGCCGGCGAGGGATCCCGGTGCTCGGCATCTGCCGCGGCATCCAGGTGGTCAACGTCGCCTACGGCGGCACGCTGTACCAGGACCTTCCCAGCCAGTTCGGCCAGACGCAGAACCACGTACAGACCAGCCACCGCTCCGAGCCCCACCACGAGGTCGCCGTCGCCGAGGGTAGTCGGCTGTCCGCGATGGTCGGCGGACGCGTCGGTGTCACGAGCTTCCACCACCAGGCCGTGAAGGATGTCGGCGAGGGCCTCGCGGTCGTCGCCCGCGCCGACGACGGGCTCGTCGAGGCCGTCGAAGCGACCGACCACCCCTGGCTTCTGGCCGTGCAGTGGCACCCCGAGATGAGCCACGTCGCCGACGTGCCGTCGCACGAGGTGTTCGCGGCCTTCGTCGCAGCCTGCCGCTGAGCGACGTAATGTACGGACATATCCCGATCTGAGGAGCGTTCGTGAGCGATCTCGTCGTCCGTGGCGGTGACGGACCAGTCCGTCTCGCCGTCGACCCGTCCACCCGTGACGGCTGGACCTGGACCGGTCTCCAGATCATCGACCTCGACGGTGGACCGTACTCGCTCACCCTCGACGCCCAGGAGGCGCTGGTCATCCCGCTCGTCGCCGACGCCACCGTGACCGTTGCAGGCGAGAGCCACCACCTGACCCGTACCAGCGTCTTCGACCACGTCGCCGACACCCTCTACGTGCCCACCGCCGAGACGATCACCCTGGAGGGCCGCGGGCGGGTCGCCCTCGCGACCGCCACGACCACCACCACGTACCTCGTCGCGTTCCTCCCCGCCGCCGACGTGCCGGTCGCCACGCGCGGGGCTGGGAACATGACGCGTCTGGTGCGCAACTACGCGATGCCGGGCTCGTTCTCCGGGTGCGCGAAGCTGCTCGTGTGCGAGGTCATCACGCCTGGCGGCAACTGGTCCAGCTACCCGGCGCACAAGCACGACGAGCACACCGCGAGCGAGCGCGAGCTCGAGGAGATCTACTACTACGAGATCGCTGACTCGCCCACCGGCACGCCCGGCTTCGGCTATCACCAGACCACGTCGACCGACCCTCAGCGGCCGATCGACGTGCTCACCGAGGTCCGTACAGGCGATGCCGTTCTCGTACCCCACGGCTGGCACGGGCCCGTCGTCGCGGCGCCGGGGCACGACATGTACTACCTCAACGTCATGGCGGGTCCGTCCCCCGATCGCGACTGGCTGATCAGTGACCACCCCGATCAGGCGTGGGTACGGGGTCTGTGGCCGGAGCTCCCGGTCGACCCGCGGCTGCTCACGAGCGACGGAGAGCCTCGGCGCTGACCCGTATCCCGTGACAGCGGCTCGACGCGTGGGACAGGATGGGGATCACGGAACGGAGGTCCACATGGGCGCCATCGACGACTACCTGGCCGAGCTCGAGCCGGAGACCGCGACGATCATCGGCGACGCGTACTCGCTCGCCACTGAGCTCGTGCCCGAGGCTGAACAGGACGTGTCGTACGGGATGGCCGCCCTCACGTACCTCGGGAGCCCGATGCTCGCGGTGAAGCTCGCGAAGACCCACATCGGCCTCTATCCGTACAGCCCCGCCGTCATCAGCGACGTGCTCGGTCACCTGCCGCCGATCCGCGGGCTGGCCTCGGCCAAGGGCACGATCCGGGTGCGGCCCGACGTCCCGATTCCCGAGGTCCTCGTCCGGTCCCTGGTGCTTGCGCGCAGCATCGAGATCCAAGCCGCGTCCACCTCCAGGCGGCGGCCACGCGCGCCACGGACGACGCACGATGGCTAACCGGACCCAGATCACCTACGCGGAGTGCGTCATATGGCAAGGTGTGACGTATGGCACCCCGTACTGTGCACTACGCCTTCGCACACAGGATCCTCCGCGATCTGGCGCTCGATACCCACGTCGACCTCGTGGGCGAGGCGATCGGCGTCGATCTCGGCCCGAAGTTCGCGACCATGTGGGACGACGCGAACGCGAGCGTCCCCGAGACTGACCGGGTGGCGCCCGACGGCCTCGCCACGTACGTCGTCCAGCGTCCCGACTACGCCGGCGTGCTCGTGACGCTCCCGGCGCCCGTCGAGCCGGCCGAGGCCCACGCGGTCATGGTGGTCCGCGGCGCGACCCCTGCCGACACTTCGTACTTCACCTGGGAGCACGGTCTCGATGTCGTGACCGGTGCCCCGACGGTCTACCTGTGCGGCTGGAACCACGACGGCGCCCACGTCAACTACGGCACCCGCCCCGAGCTCTCCATCGACTCGTTCGTCTCCGAGATCGGCGCCCGCCTCGCGAACGGCTGACCAAGGCCCGCCCGTGAGCGTCAGCTCTGGTCCGGGCGGGTCGACCTAGCGGTCCTGCGAGAACACCACCAGCGAGTACGGTCCGATCGACACGTCGGTCGCCGCCGGCTGGCCGTCGCGCGGCACGAGCTCCGCGTACACGTCCGTCGTGGGATGCCCACCGAACAGCGGGCTGTACGAGGAGGCGTCGCTGGAGAACCGGAGCCGCCACGGTCCGTCGTCGGGCATGCCGATCCTGTACGAGTCGAGAGCGGTCGCCGAGAAGTTCGCCATGACCACGACGTCGTCGCCGGGACCTCCGTCGGCCCAGCGTCGCCACGCCACGACCCGGGCGTCCTCGTTGCAGTGGAAGACGTCGAGCCCGTGCCCGGACAGCCCCCGCGTCGTGTCGTTCCAGTTCCGTCGCAGCCGTACGAGGTCGCGGACGAGGTCGGCGATGCCCGGCTGCGCCGCCGTCTCGCGCCAGCGGCTCTCGCAGATCGTGCCGTGGGAGAGGACCTCCTGGCCCTGGAGGAGCATCGGGATGCCGGGTGAGGTGAGGACGAGGCCGATCCCGAGCGTCACGCGCTTGGAGGACTCCCAGTCGACGGGGTCGACCGTCTTGTCGGCGACAGCGCCCGTCAGCTCATCGGCCTCGGTGTAGATCACCCGGCTGAACGTGTCGCCGAAGCTCGAGCCGATCGCGTCCCGGACGTCGGCCATGGGCTGAAGACCGTTGATCGCCTCGCGGATCGGATGCACGAACAGCAGGTCCCACTGCGCATGGAAGAGGGCGCCGGACTCGTCCATCGACGTCACCTGCGCGTTGCCGTGGCGGTCGTACGCGATGAGCACCACGTCGCCGTACTCCTCGCGGATCGCCTGGTTCATCTCGCGGATGAGGCGCCAGCCGGCGGAGCGGTCGAGGCCCGCCGCGTCGACCAGGTCGGTGTACGGGGCCATGTCGTGACGCAGCCCGTCGACGTGCGTGTCCCGCAGCCACCGGACAGCCTCACGGACGATGTGGCCGCGCACCTCGTCGGAGCCGATGTCCGGGGGCGCCGTCACGAACGGCAGGCGCCGCTGGTACGCCACGTCGACGATCACCGCGAGTCCCCGGCTGTGCGCGCCGGTGACGATCCGCCGCAGCGACTCGAGGCCCCCGAAGGCGCGCTCGAGCGAGACGTGCGCCGGTACGTACTGGCCCTCGGGCACCTCGGGCGGCGCGCACGGGATGAGCTCGATGGCGGTGACGCCCAGCCCGGCGATGTGGTCCAGGATCGCGGCGCGGCGCTCGTCGTCGACGGCGGGATCGATGCGAGCTTGATAGATCACCAGGCCGGCAATGGGCGGCATGCGGAAATCGTCGTCTGCGGAGTCCGGTCGGCGGGAGTCGTCGGACGTCATAGGCGGCACACCTCCTCATCGGTTGTCCCGATGCACCATCGTTCGGCAAGGTAGCACGCGGGTTCGGGGGCGGATTCGGCCGCCCATTACCCGGTGAGGGAGAATCAACACCGTGACACCGCGTACCCTCCTCCTCCTCCACGGAGCCGGCCAGAACCCTCCGAGCTGGCAGGGAGTCGTGACGGCCATCGGGCCGGACCGCCCCCTCCACGCGCCGTGGCTGCGCGGACTGAAGCCCACCGACGGCAGGGGTTTCGACGTCGACGGGGCAGTGGCGGACCTGGTCTCGTTGATGGAGCTGCGCGATCTCGACGTGGTGGACGTGTGCGGCACGGGGCTCGGCGGCATGGTCGCCCTGCGGTTCGCCGCCGACGAGCCCGCTCGGGTGGGACGGCTGGTCCTCGTGGACACTCCGGTGATCCCGCCGAAGGTCGCGCTCAAGGTCCAGCGGGCGATGCTCAGGCTGGCGCCCGCGCGCTCCTTCGCGGAGGGCGTCTCGAAGGAGACGATGCTCGAGGGCATCGACGCGATGATGGCGCTCGACCTGTCGACCGACCTGCGTCGGGTCGAGTCCCCGACGACGGTCGTTGCCGCGGCGGGCAACAAGATGGCCGTGGCGGCCGCCGACATCCTGGTGAAGGGCATCGCCGGAGCCACGGGCTTCACGGTGGACGGAGCCGACTCCGACGTCGTCCGCGAGCGTCCCGACGACCTCGCCGAGATCCTGGCCCAAGTGCTCGCCTGAGCGCTGCGGATCCGTACCTCGGGGAGAGACTCTGGGACCCTTGGGGAGAGAAGTTGGGCAGCTGCGGAGAGAAGTTGGGCCTCGCAGCGAGAGACTTCAGCACGGCACGCCAAGGGAGGCAGCATGCAGAGGGTCGGGTTCGTGACGCACGTCGCGCCGG
Source organism: Propionibacteriaceae bacterium (assembly GCA_027492675.1). Classification (GTDB taxonomy): domain Bacteria; phylum Actinomycetota; class Actinomycetes; order Propionibacteriales; family Propionibacteriaceae; genus Fen-668. Next base: position 56,264 of record JAPUEI010000050.1, read on the forward strand.
AGCACATCGCCGAGTACGTCGAGCGACACCGCGCGGTGTGGCCGGAGATGCAGGACGCGCTGCGTCGTACGGGCTGGGGCAACTACTCGCTGTTCATCAGCCCCGACGGGACACTCTTCGGGTACGTGGAGACGCCGGAGGGGTTGGCGACTGCACAAGCGGGAATGGCCGCCGAGGAGGTCAATGCGCGCTGGCAGGCGTCCGTACAGCACCTGTTCGAGGGCATCGGAGATCAGACCGCCGACGAGTCCTTCCTCGAACTGATCGAGGTCTTCCACCTCGACTGAGTTCTCTCGCCAATGGTGCGGAAGTCTCTCGCCAATGGTGCGGAAGTCTCTCGCCAAGCGTGCGGAAGTCTCTCGGTAGCCCGGGGGCAATCGGGTGGGCCCGATCAGCCCGAGATGTCGTACATCGCCAGCCGTCGCCTGTCGGCCCTCGACGCGGAGGCCTGCAGCGCCAGCAACTCGGAGTAGATGCCGCCTGAGGTGGCCAGCTCGTCGGGGGTGCCGATCTCGTCGACGCGGCCGTCCTTGAGCGTCACGATGCGGTCGACGGTCGAGATCGTGGACAGACGGTGGGCGATGATCAGCGTCGTACGTCCGGCCATGAGCTCGTCGAGACCCGCCTGTACGAGCCGCTCGGCCTTCGTGTCCAGCGAGCTGGTCGCCTCGTCGAGCACGAGGATCGGCGCGTCCTTGTGGAGCGCCCTGGCGATCGACACGCGCTGCTTCTGCCCGCCCGACAGCTTGAGCCCGCGCTCCCCGATCTCGGTGTCGCACGCCTTCTCCAGCCGCTCGACGAAGGGCTTCACGTTCGCGCGCTCGGCGGCACGCCACACCGTCGCGTCGTCGTCGCGCTCCGGGTCCGAGTAGGCGATGTTCTCCCTGATCGTGCCCGAGAACAGTGACGGGTCCTGGAAGACGACACCCACCCGCGCCCGTACGGCACCGTGGTCGACCTCGGCGATGTCCCGGCCGTCGATACGGATCCGGCCCGACCGCGGCTCGTACAGCCGGAGCAGCAGCGACACCAGCGTCGACTTGCCGCCGCCCGACTCGCCGACGAAGGCCACCCGCTCGCCCGGCGCGATGTCGAAGGTCACGTTGTCGAGCACCGAGGGGCCGTCGGCGTACCCGAAGGACAGGTCCTCGAACGACACCGCCGGCGCCCCGGCGACCGCGGCCCAGTCGGCACTCGGGGCCGGAAGCGTCTCGGTCTCGACGGGCTTGGCCAGCACCTCGAAGTAGTCGCGGCTGCCCGCGACCGCCCGCTGCGCGGTGTCGACGAGGTAGCTCATCCCCGTGACCGGCATCCGCGCCATCGTGACCATCTGGACGAGAAGCACCATCGTGCCGACCGAGTACGTGCCGTTGGCGGTCTGGACGAAGATCACCACGTAGATGCCGAAGAAGATGATGTTCAGCGCCACCTGCCGGGCGACGTCCATGCGGTGCCAGAAGCGCGACTGTGTTGCCGTGAGACCGATCGTGCGCTCGTACCGGGTGGAGAAGCTCGCCAGCTCGCGGATCTCGGCGACGAAGCTCTTGACGACGCGCAGCTGGGTGACGGCCTCGGCGAAGCGGCCTCCAGCGATGTCGATCTCGGCGTTCTTCTCCTTCTCGAGCACCTGCCAGCGAGACGAGGTCCGGGCGGTGAGCCACGTGAAGACGGGGTACATGAGCAGCACCAGGACCGCGATCGGCCATGAGTAGTACGCCATCACCGCGATCGACGCGACCAGGGTCAGCAGCATCGGGAACATGTTGTTCGAGAACACGTTGAGGAACTGCGCGACCTCCGTGATGGACCGGTTGAGGCGGCTGATGACCGTGCCGGTCTGCTCGTCGTCGAAGTAGCTCTGGGGAAGCCGAAGCAGGTGGTCGAAGTAGCGCCGCGACAGCGTCGCCCGTAGCCGCGCCGACATCACGTCGCCCAGGTAGCCGGCGACGTTGGAGATCACCGACCGTCCCGCCTCGACGACCAACAGCCCCACGGCGATCCACACCAACGGTGCGATGACGCGCTCGCCGCCTCCGGCGATGGCCACGAGCCGATCGGTCGCCGCCTTCAACAGGAACGGGCTGACCAGCCCGGCCACGGCCACGAGCACCGTGCAGACCGTGATGGCCAGGTAGTACGGCCACAGCTCGCGCGCCGTGGCGAGCAGACGGGTGATGAATCGCATGAGGACCTCCAGCGGCTCAGGCTATGCGAGTGCTGCGCCGATCTGAGGGGGTTGCGAGCCCTTGTCAGCTGGTCGCGGAGAAGTTCGGCTTCCGGTCGTGACAGTCGACGAGGACCTTGAGGGGGGACGGACCGTCGAAGACGACGACCGTCCGGATCCAGTTGGAGTGCCTCGTCACCACATAGCCCTTGGCCGCCCACTGGTCGGCGACGAGGACGACCGAGCCGTGACAGCCGGCGCGTACCCCGCCCTGGCTGCGTCGCCAGGTCAACCAGCTCACGGTGTCGGACTTGGCTGTCGGGGTGCTCGTCGCGGGAAGCGGAACGGGCTTCGAGCTCGTCACATTGGACGAGGGTGACGTCGTCGGCGTGCTCGGCGCCGGGGGAGCGACCACGGCGGAGACCGACATGGCGGGCGCGCTGGGTGCGACCACGACGGCGAGCTCCGCCACGGCCGGGCGGCTCGACGTGGCGACGGTCTGCACGGGTGCGGTGCTGGTCTCCGACGCGCTCTCGTCCGGGGTCGACGTCGTGACCGGGACAGCCTGCGGTGTGACGAGGGACGGGCTGGGCGCCGTGGCGGGAACCGTGGCCGTGCGGGTGACGGTCACCTGCACCTGCGCGCCGCCGTTGGTCGTGCCCACTCGGCTGATCGCAGCCGTCGCGAGAGCGGCCATCGACAGCGCGACAGCCAACCATCCCGCGATCAGCGCGGCGGCCCGGGGACCCTTCACGGGAGTCACCTTATGTGACTCTTAACGATTCACACCAGCGTCGGGTCCTATGCGGCATCATTCGGGGCCACTAGGGTTCTTTGTGTGACACGGATCCTGCTCGTGGAGGATGACGCAGCGATCCGCCGCGCCCTACGCCGATCTCTCGAGGAGCAGGGCGATGCCGTCGCCGTTGCTCCTGACGGGATGACCGGCCTGCGCCTCGTGCTGTCGGAGCAGCCTGACGTCGTGCTCCTCGACCTCGGCCTTCCCGATGTGGACGGTCTCCGCATGCTCGGGATGTTGCGCGGTGTCAGTGACGTGCCGGTGATCGTGGTGACTGCCCAGGACGATGACCGTACCGTCGTCAAAGCGCTCGACGCGGGCGCTGACGACTACGTCGTGAAGCCCTTCGGTACGGAGCAGGTCCAGGCTCGCATCCGGGCCGTCCTCCGACGCGCCAGCCGTCCCGTCGGTGGCGACGGGCCCGTCGTCGTCGCGGGACTCTCGATCGACCCACGGTCCCGCGCCGCATCCCTGGACGGTGAGCGGCTCGAGCTCTCGCGCAAGGAGTTCGACCTCCTCTTCCTCCTGGCCACGCGCGCCGGTGAGGTCGTCACCAAGCGCGAGCTCCTGGCGGAGGTGTGGCAGCAGCCGTACGGCGGCGCCGAGCGCACCGTCGACGTTCACCTGTCCTGGCTCCGGCGCAAGCTGGGAGAGACGGCCGCCCAGCCGAGATACCTCCACAGCGTGCGAGGAGTGGGCGTCCGGCTCGCCGATCCTGGTGACGCGTGAGGCGACAGATCGGGTGGCTGGTCGCCGCCACGACGTCTGTGGTCGCCCTCGCTTTCGTGATCCCGCTGATCTTCCTCATCCAGACGCTGGCGCGCGGCACCGCCATGGCCAAGGCTGAGTCGGAGGCACAGGGCGCGGAACTGCTCGTGACGTACCTGCACGATGACCCGCGCTTCCCCCAGCTGGTGGCCGCGCTCGACGCCCGCTCCATGCCGGCCACGTCGGTCGTCACACCGACGGGCCAGGTGTACGGATCGCCGATCTCCCTCGACGACGACGATGTCGTCCGAGGTCGCGCCGGGAAACCGTACGAGGACAACAACCGCGAGTCCGGCGGTGTCGTCGTCCAGTCCGTCCTCGTCGAGGGCGTCGGCACGTACGTCATCATCGCCAAGGTCAGCGTTGACCAACTCAACAAGGGCGTCCGGGACGCCTGGCTCACCGCCTCGGGGATCGGTATCGGCCTCACGGTGATCTCCGTGATCGCGGCCTACCGCGTCGTGGCCCGCATGAGTGGACCTCTCCGCGAGGTCGCCTCGGTCGCCCACCAGCTGCGCAGCGGCAACCTGGCCGCGAGGGCGCAGCCAGAGGGCACCGACGAGACCCGCGAGTTGGCGGAGGCGCTCAACGGCCTGGCCGATCGGATCACCGAACTGCTCGCCGCCGAGCGCGCGGCCGTGGGCGAGATGGCCCATCGCTTGCGGACACCCATCACCGCGCTGCGGCTCGACGCCGAGGCTGTCTCCGATCCGGAGCTGGCGGCCCGTCTGAACGAGCACATCGTCGAGGTTCAGCGTTCCGTGGACGTCATCGTGAAAGAGGCGCGCCGAGGGGTGCGCGACGATCTGACCCTCGCGTGCGACGCGGCGGCGGTGGTCCGCGACCGGTTGGCCTTCTGGAGCGCCCTCGCCGAGGACCAAGGCCGCCCGTTCTGGCAGAAGGTTCCCGACGGCCAGGTGCAGGTGGCGATGCCGTCCTCGGACCTCGTCGACCTCGTGGACATCTGCGTGGACAACGTGTTCGCGCACACCGAGGAGGGCGTCGCTTTCGGGGTGACGCTCGTCGACGGTACGGACCGGGCTGTGCTCGTCGTCGCGGACGAGGGGCCGGGTTTCGGCGCACCGCACGAGGTCGTAGACGAGGCGGATGTCGTCGGACGCACGGGCCTGGGACTGCAGATCGTCGAGAAGCTGGTCACCGGCTTCGGGGGCACGGTGACCAAGAGCCCCCCGGACGAGCACGGAGCGACGATCACCGTGTCGCTGCGCAAGCCCGCCTGAGGATCAGCCCCGGAACGTACCGGTGAGCACGCCGTGCGCGATGACGTGCTTCGCGCTCGCCTCGATCACGGCGGCCAGCGAGTCGCCCGGCGGGACGATGTCGAGGGCGAACAGGTGCACGTCGTACCGGTGCTCGCCGTGCCCGGGAAGCCCGTGCGGACCCGAGTACGAGCGGCCGCCGAGCACCCGTACGCCGGGAGCTTCCTTGCGGCGGTTCAGTTCGCCCTCGGAGACGGTGCGCAGCGTCGGGTCGAGCACCACGGCGACGTGGATCGGCGGCTCCTTCGTGGGAGCGTCCGTGTCCTCCATCACGACCAGGATCGCCTTCGTGGCGACCGGGGGTCGGGTCCAGGCCAGCTGCGGGGAGACGTTGTCGCCACCGGCGCCCTTGGCCAGGTGCCGCGACGGGATCGGGCCGCCGGCGCGGAACGACGTGCTGGTCAGCGTGACGCGGGCGGACCCGGTCTGCACGAGCTCCGGGCGACGCGCGATGCTGCGGTCCTCACCGGCCCGGCGTCCGCGCAGTGCCAGACCGACCGGGGTGAGCAGCAGCCTTCCGACCGGAAGAAGAGGGTTCATCGAGCACCTCCGTGCTGGGTGGTCCAGGTAGGCGCCGTGCTGGCGTCATGACGTGCAGAGTTCTGTACGGACTCACGCTAGTCCGCTCCGTACCCACTGGTGGCCGAGTCCACCCTCCGTCTGCGGCGAGAGCCGCCCCCGGCGTGTGGGTGTGGACGACGTCAGGCTGTGGCAGCCCGGCGTTCGGCGGCCTCGACCGTGTTCTGGAAGAGCATCGCGATGGTGGTCGGACCGACGCCGCCGACGCGGGGGGTGATCCAGCCGGCGACCTCCTCGCACCGCACGTCGACGTCAGGCAGGAGCTTGCGACCCTCGTACCGGACGCCTCCACCCACGACGACGGCCCCGGGGGAGATGTGCTCGGGCTGCAGGATGCCCGGTACGCCCGCGGCCGCGACCACGATCGGCGCCCGGCGGGTGTAGCGGTCCCAGTCCGGCACGCCGGTGTGGACGATGGTCACCGCGGCGTTCGCGGTCGGCCGCTTGAGGCTCATCAGCATCGAGAGGGGTCGGCCGAGGGTGAAGCCCCGCCCCAGCACGACGATCTCGCGGCCCGCGACAGGGATCTCGTAGAAGGCCAGCAGCCTTTCGATCCCCGCCGGCGTGCAGGGCAACGGACCCGGCATCCCCAACGCCAGCCGCCCCATGTTCATCGGGTGGGCCCCGTCAGCGTCCTTGTCGGGGTCGAGCTCGGCCAGCGCCGCCTCGTAGTCCAGCGACGCCGGGATCGGGTGCTGGATGAGGACCGCATCGATCTCGGAGTCGGCGTTGAAGTCGCGGATCACGGCCAGAAGGTCGGCCTGCGTCGCGTCGTCGCCCAGATGTACGTGGCGGCCGCCGAAGCCGAGCCCCGCGGCCCGTTCCTGCTTCATGCGGATGTAGCCCGCCGACGACGGGTCACTGCCCACGAGCAGCGTGCCCAGGCCCGGGTTGTGCCCGGCGGCCCGAAGGGCTGCCACCCGAGGCTCGAGATCGGCGAACACGGCATCGGCGACGGGCTTGCCCGGCATCATCACAGCGACCACAGCCCGTACCGTACAGGCCTTCGTCAGTCGAGTGGTCCGCACAGTCCGTGGAGGAACACGTTGAGCAGCTCTTCCACGGTGTGCGGGTCGGGCGGCGTCGAGGTGCTGCCCGGCATGCCGAAGAAGGGATACGCGATGCCGAGCAGGAACCACACCCACAGCTCAGGATCGGCTGTACGGAACTCGCCCGCGGCCGCGCCGTCGGTGAAGATCCTCTGCATCGGCAAGACGAAGCGGTCGGTGTACTCCTGGTCGAAGCGCTCGCGGTCCGTCGGTTCGAGGCGGTCCAGGTAGTGCAGCGCCAGTCGGAGAATGGCTCGCTGTTCCCCGCGGACCTCGAACAGACCCCGTACGATCCGGCGGACCTGGTCCTCGTACGTCCCGCCTTCGGCGACGGCCGTCTCGAGCACGTGCGCGTTCTCGTGGAGGTAGCCGTTGACGACCGAGTAGAGCAGCTGGGCCTTGCTGCCGAAGTGGTAGTAGAGCGCCGCCTTGGTGATGCCGCAGCCATCGGAGATCTCTCGCATGGCGACCGCGTCGTAGCCCCTCTCGACGAACATCCCCGTGGCCGTCTCGATGATGCGTTCTCGCATGCCTACCTCCGACTCTCGTTCGCCTTTGAACTTCTGGTCGCCGGTCGTGCGCAGCGGGATCCCCACGGTACTCATACGCCGCGGTCAGCTCCGCTCGGCCACTCCGTTGAGGAGTACATCAAGGATCGACTCGATCGTCTCATCGGTCGTCTCCGGGACCGGTCCTCCGGGGGGACCGAAGAAGGGGTAGACCATGCCGAGTATCACCCAGCCGATGAAGGTCGGGTCGACCGTGCGGAACTCGCCAGCCGCCTCGCCTTCGAGGAAGATCTGCTGGACCGGGCCCAGGAAGCGTGCCGAGTAGTCCTTCCGGAAGGCGGCCCTGCCCTCGGGTCCGAGATTGCTCAGGTCGTGCATCGCGACGCGGAGGATGGCACGCGCCTCGGCGGGCTGGTGCGAGAGCCCGCGAACCAGGTGTCGGACCTGATCCGTGCTGGATCCGCCCGCGGCTACCGCTGACTCGACGATCGTGGCGATCGAATCGAGGTACTCGTAAACGATCGCATGGAGGATCTCGGCCTTGTTGGTGAAGTGGTAGTACAACGCTGCCTTGGTGATGCCGCAGGCTTCGGAGATCTCCCGCATGGCCACACCGGTGAAGCCACGCTCGATAAACATCGCGGTAGCGATCTCAATGATCCGCTCGCGCATCGGACCCCCTGACCGATCGGTAAGCACAGTCTACGCCTGTGGCTCCTGAGGTGTGAGAGGCGGCGTGAGAGCGTTTACCGTGTCGCGGGTGATCTCCTTTCTATGGGCCGCGAGGGTCAGTGTCCGAGGTATCGGCCGGGGCGGTGGTTGAGGGCCAGCACGAGGTTGACGACCACCGCGCCGAGCGCCGAGAGCGCCACCATTACGGGGCTGACAAGGGTAATCGCTGCGAGCACGATGACCGCGTCGCAGGCGAGCTGCACGTAGCCTGCCCGCCAGCCGTACCGCTCCTGGACGATCAGCGCCATCGTGTTGAAGCCGCCGAGGCTGGAGCCGTGCCGGAACAGGATGAGCATGCCGACGCCGGCCAGCAGGTTCCCGACGACGACGGCGTACGGGGTGTTGAGGTGCACTCCCGGCATCGCCAGGGGATGGATGGTGGCGAACGCCGAGACCAGTCCGATCGAGGCCAGGGTGCGCACCGTGAAGCGCCACCCCTTGCGCCGCAGAGCGAGCAGGAGGAACGGCAGGTTGGTCAGCACGTACACGACGGAGAAGGACCACCCGGTCGCGTAGCCGATGAGCAGGGACAAGCCCGCCGTACCGCCGGTGACGACGTGCGCCGCGTGCAGCAGGTAGATGCCCAGCGAGGCGACGAAGGTGCCGCTGAGCAGGCCGAAGAGGTCCTCGACGCGGCCATGGGCGAGAGGATCCGCGACCGCGGTGGCCGGGGTGTTGAGCGCTGTATCGACCGACATGGGCACCGTCCTTTCTCGGCCTCATGGTCGTCGGAGACGCGCATCCTGCACAACCCGGTGAATCTGAGTTGAGCAATCTGCTCATCAGATGTACGGATTCGCGGCATGATGCTCACCATGGACACCATCGACCCGCTCGACGCGCGGATCCTGCTCGCGCTCGACGATGATCCGGAGGCGACGACGTTGGCGTTGTCGCGGCGCCTCGGGGTCGCTCGGAACACCGTGCACGCCCGGCTGAGGCGGCTCACCGCGCACGCTCTGCGCTCGTTCTCGCACCGCATCGATCCGGCGGCGCTGGGCTACCCGCTGGTCGCGTTCGTGTCGCTGTCGATCTCGCAGGCGGAGGGTGCCGCGGCCGCGGAGGGGCTGATGGAGCTGCCGGAGGTGGTCGAGATGCACGCGACGACCGGCGACGCCGACGTACTGGCCAAGGTCGTCGCCCGCGACACCTCACACCTGCATCGGGTGACGACGGCGATGCTCAAGGTGCCCGGCGTGCAGCGTTCCAGCACGGCCATCTCCCTGGACGAGCACCTGCCGACGAGGCTCCGGCCACTTCTCGTACGGGCCGCGTCGGGGGGTTAGCCCCCGTACGGATCTGGTGGTCGACCGGCTGCTGTCGACGACGGATTCTTCCTACGGTCGTCGTATGACCATGACAATGCTCCCTGGGAGGGACACGATGAACCAGTACGAGCCGGGGCGGGACCCGCGTCCTTCGCCGTACATGGACCTGTGGCGCGCGGTGCCCGGCTCCCTGGCGTACATCGTCGGCATCTTCGCGCTCTCCATGGTCGGCCTCTCCGTGCTGTCGAGCGTCTTCTTCGCCGGTCTCGGCATGATCGTGCTCGTCGTGGGCGTCCCGATCATGGTCGGTGCCCTGTACGCGGCTCGCGGTTTCGGCACCGCGGACAAGGCGATGCTCAAGATGACCGGCCTCCCGGAGATCGCCGAGCCGGCATGGCCGGCCGACCAGCCCACCGCGTCGAGTCTCACCAAGCTCGTGACGCCGCTCAAGTCGGGGCACTACTGGTCGTACCTGCTGCACCAGATGCTGATCGCGCCCATCCTCGCCACGGTGACCTTCTCGGTCGCCATCTCGTGGGCCGCGACCGCGCTCGGCGGGCTCACGTTCTGGATGTGGGCCTGGTTCCTGCCGAACAAGGAGCAGAGCGTCGGCGGTTGGATCGCGCGCGGACTAGGGGTGACGACCAACGGGACGCTCATCGAAGCCGTGATCTACCTCATTCTGGGCGTCGTGGCGGGCGTCACGCTGCCATGGGTCGTGCGTGGGCTCACTCGTCTCCACCACGGTGTCGCCTCGGCGATGCTGGGCCGTTGGCCGAACGACGATCTGGCCGAGGCCGTACAGCAGGAGTCAGCAGCCCGTACGGCGGCGATCCACGCCGAGGACTCGGCCATGCGTCGGCTCGAGCGCGACCTGCACGACGGGCCGCAGCAGCGCCTCGTACGGCTCCAGATGGACCTCGCGACCGTCGAGCGTCGCGTGTCGGACGGGCGTACCGAAGAGGCGGCGCAGATCGCCCGCGAGGCCGGCCTGCAGGCCAAGGCGGCGTTGGACGAGCTGCGCGCGCTGTCGCACGGGGTGGCTCCGCCGCTGCTCGCCGACCGTGGCCTCGTGGCCGCGTTGACCTCGATCGCCCAGGACAGTCCGCTCGCCGTGACGACCACGCTGGACCCGGCGATCGACGAGCTCGTGGAGCCGGAGGTGGCCCGCGCGCTGTACTTCGTGGTCGCCGAGTTGCTCACCAACGCCGCGAAGCACTCCGGCGCGACGACGGCGTCGGTGACGACGAACGTGCGCTACGACGAGCCCGTACGGCTCCGGCTGGTGGTGTCGGACGACGGGCGTGGCGGGGCGACCGTGGTGCCGGGGCACGGGCTGGCCGGCCTCATGGAGCGCGTGGCCGGGCATCGCGGCACGCTGACCGTGGAGAGCCCGGACGGCGGCCCGACCAGGGTCGAGCTGACCGTACCTCTGCGCACTCCGCCGCTAGCCTGAGCGTGTGACCGAACCGCTGCGCATCGTCCTGATCGAGGACTCGATGCTGCTGCGCGAGGGCCTGGTGCGGTTGTTCGACGAGGCCGGGTACGTGATGGTCGGGTCGTACGGGGACGCGGTGGACGTGGTGGCCCGGGTCCGGGAGGCCGCGCCGGACGTCGTCGTGACGGACGTGCGGCTGCCGCCGACGTTCCGCGACGAAGGCGTACGAGCGGCGCTCGAGCTCCGTCGCGCGCTGCCGGGTGTCGCGGTGCTGGTGCTCAGCCAGTACGTGGAGACGGTGTACGCGCACGAGCTGCTCGCCGACGAGCGCGGCGGTGTCGGCTACCTGCTGAAGGACCGGATCGCGTCGCTGGACGAGGTGACCGAGGCGGTACGGAGGGTGCACGAGGGTGGGACGGTGCTCGACCCGTTGGTGGTGAAGCGGCTCGTGTCGGGGGACCGGTTCGGGGCGCTCACCCCGCGGGAACGCGAGGTGCTGCAGCTCATCGCCGAGGGCCGGAGCAACGCGTCGATCGCCGAGCATCTCGTCATCGGGGTCGGCGCGGTCGAGAAGAACGTGAGCGCCATCTTCACGAAGCTCGGCCTGGCCGAGTCGGCGTCCGACCACCGACGCGTGCTGGCTGTACTGGCGTACCTGCAGCGCTCCTGACCGCGCGATCCGAGTTCTCGCAGTCCAGTGCGCCGTACCGGCCCTGGTGGGGCGATTGCGGAGCGTTCGACGGCCGAAACTCGGATCCTGGCTGGGGATGCCCGCCGACGGGGGGTTATCCACAGGATGCAGACTGCGTGACGCGCGCGTTGCCCCGCGGCACATGGTCCGGGTATGAGGCTGACCAACTTCCTTGCCCTGAACGGGCCACTCCTCCAGCGCCGCTCCCTCGGGCCGGCCGACGCACACAGCCTGAACAGTGCGTTCACCGCCGGGCTCGTGGTGCGCCTTCTGCCCGGCGTGTACTGCCTGACCGGCTGCGTCGGCGACTTCGCCGTACGGGCTCAGGCGGTGACGCTGTGGCAGCCCGACGCGGTGGTCACGACCTGCGCCGCGGCGAAACTCACCTTCTGGCCGGGGCTGGCCGTAACCCGCATCGACGTGGCCTGGCACGGTCGCCCGCCCCGCTCCCGCGGGTACACGTTTACGCAACGCAGGGTCGAGGCGGACCATGTGATGTCGGTCGGATCCGTCCGCCTGACGACGCCTGCACTGACCGCGATCGACCTGATCGACGAGTTGGGGACCGATGCCATCGACGTGTGCCTGAGATCCCGAGCCGCTCGTCTCGAGGATCTGTGGACCGCCTTCCACGCCCACGCGTTCCGGCCGGGCAACGCTGAACGTCGGCGCGCGCTCGTGGACTCGCGTGACTCGCCCTGGTCGGCCGCCGAGCGGTTGTCGCACCGACTGCTCAGGGAGGCAGGCGTGACGGGATGGGTCACCAACCATCGAGTCGTCGTGGCGGGTTCGACGTACTTCATCGACATCGCCTTCCGCGGGGTTCGCCTGGCTGTGGAGATCGACGGCCGGCTCCACGAGACGGACCCGGCCGTCTTCGAGAACGACCGGCTCCGGCAGAACGCCCTGGTGAGGGCCGGGTGGACGGTGCTGCGGTTCACGTACGCGATGCTCGTCCGCCAGCCTGAGTACGTCGTCGCGACCATCGTGGCTGAGCTCGCTCGGCTGTCTCGGCGGTGATCCGAGTTTTGGCGGTCAGGACGCGCACACCGCCGCGATTCGGGCCACCACGCCGCACTGGACGGCGAAAACTCGGATCAGTCGAAGGCCCAGTCCGTCGGAGCCAGCACGAGGGGGGTGTCGAACTCGCAGGCGATGACCGTACAGACCGGGTCCATGTCGGAGGCCTGGTCGGCGTGGTCGACGTACACGTACTCCCAGCCCGCCGCCTCGTGGAGCCCGCCGACGCGCTGGTGGCGCAGCTCCGTCCCCGTACCCACCACGCGGGCCCGGGCGACCGGCGTGGTCAGGCCCTTGACGACGACGAACTCCTGGGGGAGGCCGAACAGGTACAGGTACAGCGTCTTGCGGTCGGGCGAGAGCGCGGTCGGCCCGTCGAAGTAGCCGAAGCCCAGCCCGCGCTCCGTGGTGTACACCGCCTCCTCGTTGCGCCGGATCCACGCCCCGAGCCCGCGCAGCCGCTCGGCCTGCGAGTCGTCGATGACGCCGTTCTCCATCGGCCCCGCGTCCAGCAACAGGTTGCCGCCGCCGGCGAAGACCTCGACGAACAGCTGGACGAGCTGCCGCACGCTCTTGACGTTGTCGTCGTGGGCCTTGTAGCCCCACGAGTCGTTGATGGTCACGCACAGTTCCCACGGGCCAGCGGGCGGCTTCGCGAGCAGCGCCTGCTCCTGGGTCGAGAAGTCGCCGTGGCCGCCCATGCGCCCGTTCAGGACCGCCCGCGGCGCGCGCTCACCGAGGAACGCCGCGACCTCGTCCATCCGCCACTGCTCCGGCGTGCGCTCCCAGGCGCCGTCGAACCACAGGATGTCCGGGTCGTACGCGCACAGCTCGCCCAGCTGCGCGCGGTGGAATGCCAAGAAGCGCTCCCACGCCGCGTAGTCCTCGGCGCCGTCGGGAGGGAACGAGTACGGGTTGTGCTCCTGCCCCGCGACCACGCCCGGCTGGTGGAACTCAGGCAGTTGCAGCGACGCGTAGTCGGGGTGGTGCCAGTCGAGGTGCGAGAAGTACAGGCCGGCCTTGATGCCGGCGCGACGCATCGCCTCGACGTACGGGGTGACGAGGTCACGCGCCGCCGGCGTCTGCGTCACCGTCGAGAACGTCGAGGAGTCCGGGTACGCCACCTTCGTGTCCCACAGCGCCATGCCGTCGTGGTGCTTCGTGGTGAGCACGGCATAGCGCGCGCCGGCCTCGGCGAACAGCGTCGCCCAGGCGTTCGGGTCGTACGCGCTGGCCGTGAACCGCCCCGCCTGCGCGTAGTACTCGTCCCAGGTGCAGTCGCCCAGCCAGTACGCCCAGCTCTCCGCGGTGCTGTCCACCGCGTAGATCCCCCAGTGGAGGAAGATGCCGAGTTTCGCTTGCGGGTACCAGGACTGCATCGCCATGTCTTCATCCAAGCAGGGCGGACGCTCTCGTGGTGCGGAACTCAGGGTGCGGCGGTACGAACCAGGCCGCGGCAGAAGATATCGAGCAGGTCGTCCGCGCTGTCGTCGGAGGCGAGGTGCGAGCCACGCGACGGCGAGAAGAACGGGTAGACCATCCCGAGCAGCATCCAGAGGACGAATTCGGAGCTCTTCGCCACGAAGTCCCCACTGGCCAACCCGGCGTCGATGAGCCCCTTCAAGGGCCCGAGGAACTTCTCTTGATAGGCCAGCCCGAAAGCGGCCCGCTGCTCGGGCTCGAGGCTGCCGACGTCGTGCATCGCGAGCCGCAGGATGGCGCGGCGCTCGACCGGCAAGTCGAACATCCCACGCACGACGCGGCGGAGGCGGTCCTCGGCGGTCCCGCCACCCTGGGTGCCGGTGGTGACCACGACGGCCATCTCGTCCAGGTACGTGGTGAAGATCTCGTTGAGCAGCTCCGCCTTCCCGATGAAGTGGTGGTAGAGCGCGGCTTTCGTGATGCCGCACGCGTCCGAGATCTCGCGCATCGCGACGCCGTCGTACCCCCGGCTCACGAACAGCGACATCGCGGTCTCCAGGATGCGTTCACGCATGGGCAGGCTCCTTGGGGGTTGGCTCCTGGGATTCGACAGAACGCTTCTTGAGCAGCAGGGCAGCAATCAGGAGCGCCACACCCAGGATGCCGATCAACGCAAAGGCGTCGCCGTACCCCTCCGCGCCCGGGGAGGAGGCCGCGATCGCGCCGACCACCGCAGCGCTCAGCAGCTGGCCGATGCTGGTGAACGTGGTCACGAGGCCCTGCGCCGCCGACCGTTCCTCGGCGGACGTCTCGTTGAGCGTCACGTAGCGGATGGGCGCGCCGAGCAGCGACGACAGGCCCAGCCCGATGAGCACGCTGGCGAGGCAGTACACGAACAGCGACGAGCCCGTACGGCTGATGAGGAACATGCCCGCCGTCATCACCGCGACGCCGGTCACGATGACGATCTTCGACCCCACCTTGTCGAGAGCGCGGCCGGCCAGCGGCGACCCCACGGCCATGGCCGCGACGACCACGAGCAGCAGGTAGCTGGCCAGGTGCGCGCTGACCCCGAGTGCCGCCACCGCCAGCGACGGCATGAACACCAGGCTCGCTTCGCCGATGCCCGCCCCGGCCGTGAGCGCGTAGCCGAGCGCGAGCTGGCGACGTGCGAACAGCGCGACCGGGAAGACCGGATCGGTGGTACGGCGCTCGACGACGACCAGGACGAGCCAGGCCACCACCGAGGTCACCAGCCACGGCCACACGGCGGTGCTCGTCACGGAGCCCCAGAACCGCTCGGTGTCGACGGCGCCGAGACCCAGCGCGAGGCTCGCCAACGCCACCGTGAGGATGCCCATGCCCAGCCAGTCGAAGGCGCCGGCACCGATACGACGATGGGGGAGCAGGGCCCAGGCGAGGGCGATCACGACCGCGGCCATCGGCAGGTTGATGATGAACAGCCACTGCCAGCCCAGGGGCAGCAGGACGCCGCCGAGCACCGGGCCGATCATGAACGCGATGCCGAACACCGCGCCGATCAGGCCGAGCGCGCCGCCGCGCTTCTCGGGCGGGAAGGTGTCACCGATCACCGCGCTGGCTACGGGAAAGATCCCGCCGGCGCCGAATCCTTGGATGGCGCGGCCGATGAGCAGGATCGCGAACAGGCCCGTGCCGTGCGACAGGATCACGACCAGCGAGCCGACGGCGAACAGGGCGACGTCGAGGATGTAGATCGCGCGTCGGCCGAACCGGTCGGACAGCTTCGCCATGAGGGGCGTCCCGATGAGGTTCGTCAGGACGTACACGCTGAAGATCCACGACCCCGAGCGCGAGTCCAGGCCGAACTCGCGCTCGATGGCCGGCAGGGCCGGGCCCACGATCGCGATGTCCAGAGCCCCCATCAGCACGCCCAAAAAGAGCACGGCGACGGTGCGATTGCGGACCT
The DNA here is from genome assembly GCA_027492675.1 of Propionibacteriaceae bacterium. Lineage (GTDB taxonomy): Bacteria > Actinomycetota > Actinomycetes > Propionibacteriales > Propionibacteriaceae > Fen-668. Next base: position 71,931 of record JAPUEI010000050.1, read on the forward strand.
GGTCATTCATGAAGCGCTCCTAACCGAGCGGTTAGTTAGGTGGATATCGGTCTCAGGATAGCCGCCGCACCAAAGGCTCCGCGGGGACGTGGAGGGATGGTGCGGGTGTGTCTCCGACGGGCCGACCGGCAGCACGTGATCTGCCACAGCCCGTACCGCACGACCGCGGCCCTCGGCTCGATCCCCCTGGGCTGCTCGCGCGGAAATGTCCGAACTGGCCTCTAGGGTCGCCGGCATGACGGATTTCACAGAGCAGGATCTGAGCGGTTCGCGCTTCGAGAAGGTGCTCCTGAAGGGCGCCGAGTTCCGCCAGGCGCAGTTCAACGACGCTCGCTTCCGACACGTCGATCTCCGCGGCATCGACGTGCGCGGGGCCGTCGTTTCGGGGTCGATGCGCGGCGTCGAGTTCTGGGACCTCGAGCTGTCCGGCGAGGTCGGGCGGCTCGTCGTCAACGGCGTCGAGGTTGGGCCGCTGGTCGAGGCCGAACTCGACCGGCGGATGCCGGAACGCGCCGTGATGAGGCCGACCGACCCGGAGGGCTTCCGCAGGGGCTTCGCGACCATCCAGGCGCTGTGGGACGCAACGGTGGCGCGCGCTCGTAGGCTCCCGGCCGAGGATCTGCACATCAGCGTCGACGGCGAGTGGTCGTTCGTCCAGACCCTGCGCCACCTCGGCTTCGCGACCGTGTGCTGGGTCGGGATGGTGGTCGGCGAGGGCAGCCCGTGGCATCCGCTGGATCTGCCCTGGGACGAGGCCCCCGGGTGGGACGGCGTGCCGTGGGACCGCGAGATCCGGCCGACTCTCGACGAGGTGCTGGCTGTACGGACGGAGCGCCGGGGGCTGATCGCGCGCGTGCTGGACTCACTGACCCCCGAGGAGCTGGAGCGGGAGGTGTCGGCAGCCGGACCCGGTCAGCCCGAGGACGGTCCGTTCACCGTCGCGCAGTGCCTGCGGGTGGTGCTCAACGAGGAGTGGGAGCACCGGCTCTATGCCGAACGCGACCTCGCGACGCTCGAGAGGCCCTGACCGGTCAGACACAGCCCGCGGCGCGCCGGAGCAGGTGCGCGCGCTCCGGGATGTTGAGAGTGAGGCAGCAGGTCCTCGATGTCGACTGATGTCACTGATCGGGCCAGTCGTAGCTCATCACCGGCCGGACCTCGATCAAGGCGGCGCCGGCCTGTACCTCGGGGATCTGCTGGGCGATCTCGATGGCGCGCTCCCTCGAGGCCACGTCGACCAGGTAGAAGCCCGCGAGCATCTCCTTGGTCTCGGCGAACGGGCCATCGGTCTGTACGTACGAGCCGTGGCCGCCCCGCACGACGGTCGCCGTGGAGTCGTCGTCCAGAGCCTCCGCGGACACGAACTCCCCGCTGGCCACCAGGTCGGCGTTGAGCTTCTGGTACGCCGCGAGGCCGGCAGCCTGCACCTCGGGCGGGAACGACGCGAACTGCTCTCGGGCGCCGCGGTTCTGGTGGATGAGGATGAGGTACTTCATGGTCGTTCCTTCCCTGAACGTCCGCCCGCACCGTACGGCCGGCTGCCCAAGGGTCGGAGCCGACGCACTGTCTTCGACATCATGAGCGATACGAACTCTCTCCGCGAGGGGTACGAGTTCTCTCCTTGAGGGGTACGAGACCTCTCCGCGAGGGGTACGAGGTCTCTCCTGAAGGGGTACGAGACCTCTCCTGGAGCGTGTTCGGGTCCCTGAGGAGTTGACCGACGAAGTCGGTCAACGTCTCGAAGGGCCCCCTCGGGTACGAGACTCAGGCGGCTCCGAACAGGAGCCACTCGCCCAGGGCTACGGCCCCGTCGAAGAGGACGTCGAGGCGCGCGAGATCGGGGCCCAGCTGCTCGAAGAGCTCTGAGGACACCGCGCCGACCATCACGGTCCAGGCGAGCAGGCCGCTGGCCAGTCGGTCGGTGGCCATGGTCGGCATGCCGTCCGCTTCCAGGATCGCGCCCAGTGAGGACGTGTCCGGGAAGCCGGGGAACCGGTCCCCGTCCGTGGCGCCGATCTCCTCGGCCGCCTCCACTCCGATGGCCGCGAGCAGGTTGGTGACGCGCGTGCCCGCGGGGGTCGTACGGTCCGACGGCGCCTCGTACTCGGGGACGGGCGATCCGTACAGCAGGGCGTACTCGTGGGGATGCGCCTGTGCCCACGCCCTGAAGGACACCGCGATCGCGCGCCAGCGTCCCCGGTAGTCGGAGCGGGAAACGGCCGCCTCGGCCGCCTCGACGTACGCGCCGAGGTCGTCGTACGCGTCGATGATCAGCACGGTCAGCAGCTCGTCGCGCCCGCTGATGTAGCGGAACAGCGCCGACGGCGCCATGCCGAGGGTGCGAGCGACGGAACGTACGGACAGGCCGGCGGCCCCCACGCGCGCGAGCTCCGCCTTGGCGGCCGACAGCAGGGCCGCGTGGACCTCGCGGCGGCGTCGTTCCCGGGGCCCGATCTCGGCTGGCATGGGCACACCATACCCGAACCGCGAACACTGTTCTTGATTTGGCTGTCCCGGCGTGCTTCACTGATTAGCGAACGGTGTTCGCATATTCGAGGAGTGGTCATGAAGGCAGTGGTTGTCGGCGCCGGCGGCATCGGTCGGCTCATCGCGCAGCATCTGGGAGAGGCGGGGCATGAGGTCGTGCTCGCCACCCGGTCCGGCACGGATCCGGGGCTCTCGCGCGTCACGACGGCTCAGGTGGATGCCGCCGATCCCGTCGCGCTGACCGCTCTCACGATGGGCAGCGACGTGCTCGTCAACGCCGTGAACCCCCCGTACACGCAGTGGCCGGAGCTCTGGCCACCGATGGCCGTGGGCTTCCTTGCGGCCGCGGAGCGCTCAGGGGCTGGGCTCTTGATCGTGGGCAACCTGTACGGCTACGGACCCAGCCCGATGCCCATGACCGAAGCGACCCCCCTGGCGACCACGGGCACCAAGGGTCGGGTCCGGGCGCAGATGTGGCACGACGCCCTGGCGGCGCAGGAGCAGGGGCGGGTCCGCACCGTCGAGCTGCGCGCATCCGACTACTTCGGGCCCGGCGCGACGAAGGGCATGAGCTACCTCAACCAGTACGCCATCGCGCCGGCCCTCCACGGACGCACGGCACGCCACGTGCGCGGCGCGCTCGACGAGCTGCACTCCTGGACGTACCTGCCCGACATCGCCCGCCTCGCCGTAGCCCTCGCGGAGGCCGACCGTGACGGTACGGACTGGGGTCGCGCCTGGCACGTACCGACCGCGCCTGCCGTCACGATGCGCCAGGTGGCGGCGGATGTCGCGGACGTCGCAGGCGTGACACCTCACGAGCCCCGTCTGTACCCCGCCGTCCTCCGGGAGGCGCTCACGCTCGTGCCGCTGATCCGCGAGCTGAAGGAGACGGCGTACCAGGTCGACCTGCCGTTCATCCTCGACTCGTCGGCGGCCCAGGAGCGGTTCGGTCTGGCGCCGACCCCTTGGCGCGAGGCGCTTCGTACGACGGTGGACTGGATCCGTACGGCCGGCTGAGGTCGCTCAGCGGCGGTGGTGCCGGCCCGGCTTGGCGTCGCGGATGGCCTGCTCGACGTCGTCGGCGGCGACGCCCTTGCGGGCGAGCTTGGGGGTGAGCCGCGAGGTGGCCCGGGCGAGCCGCTGGAAGACGTCGACCAGGTCGACGCCCAGTACCTCGCTGATCTCCAAGGGCTCGAGGTCGTCCCAGTAGGCGAGCTGCAGGATCCGCCGATCGGCCTCCCGCAGGGTGCTGAGCGTGACGAGCGCGTCCGGCAGTGAGGAGTCCTGGTGGACCGTCGCCATCTGGCGCAGCGCGTCGAGCGACGACCGCTGGGAGGCCTCCTTGCGGTAGGCGATCGCGACCACCTTGTCGATCTCGCGGAACAGGCGGTTGAGCCCCGGCTTCCTGGGGTCGAGCGCCGAGAACACCATCTCGGCCATGACCTCGGGGTCCTCGATGCCCATGGCCCGCCACTCGCACCCGGCGACGACGAGCGACCAGTACCTCTGCCTCTGCTCGCCGACCACGTCGCTGCTCACGCTCGTCACGCTATCGCTCCGCGTCGTACGAGCGGTCGTGTGCCGTACGGGTCAGTCGCGGAGGTCGACGATCACTGGAGCGTGATCGGAGGGCGCGCCCTCGCCCTGGGCGGGGTCCCGCTCGTCACGGTCGATGGACGCCCCGACGACCCGCGAGGCGACCGTCGGGTCCGCGAGCACGAAGTCGATCTTGAGCCCGCGGTCGCGCTCGAAGCGTTGGCGGTAGTAGTCCCAGTACGTGTAGCCGGGGGCAAACTCCCTTGTCACCTCGGTGTAGCCGTCGTCGAGTAGCGCCGCGAACGCCGCCCGCTCCTCGGGCGTCACGTGCGTCGAGTTCCGGAACTGCGCCATGTCGAAGACGTCGTCGTCGGTCGGGCAGACGTTCCAGTCGCCCACGAGCACGGTCGGCTCCGACAGCCAGGGCTTCGCCGCCTCACGCAGCCGGGCCATCCATTCCAGCTTGTACGTGTAGTGCGCGTCGTGCACCTTGCGACCGTTGGGCACGTACAGCGACCACACCCGTACACCGCCGCAGGTCGCGCCCATCGCCCTCGCCTCGGGGGCCACCGGCTCACCCCAGCCGGGTTGTCCGGGGAAACCCTCGCTGATGTCGTCGAGCCCCACCCGGCTCGCGATCGCGACGCCGTTCCACTGCCCGGCACCGCAGACCGCAACCTCGTACCCCAGGCCGGCCAGCCCCATCAGCGGCACCTGGTCGTACGTCGCCTTCACCTCTTGCATCGCCAGCACGTCGATCTCGTGGCGCTCGACGAAGGCTTCGACGCGTCCGATCCGGGCGCGTAGGGAGTTGACGTTCCAGGTGGCGATCCTCACGGGCTCAGCGTCTCACGGATGTCCGACAGGTCGTCGGGAGTAGGTTTCGACCCGTGCCCGTACAGCCCCTCCCCTCGCGACAGTCAGGTCGAGTGCCGGCGCTCACCGTGATGGGGTACGGCGCCTCGCAGTTCGGCAATCTCAACAAGGTCACGACCGACGAGGAGTCCTTCGAGGCCATCGATGCGGCGTGGGCGGCCGGGGTCCGGTATTTCGACACGGCGCCCCACTACGGGCTCGGCCTGTCGGAGCGGCGCCTCGGCATGGCGTTGCGAGACCGCCCGCGCGACGAGTACGTGCTGTCGACCAAGGTGGGCCGTCTGCTGGTCCCCACTCCCGACCGGGCTGGTGAGACCGACTCCGACTTCCTCGTACCGGCCAGCCATCGCCGGCAGTGGGACTTCAGCCGAGACGGGATCCGGCGGTCCCTGGACGCGAGTCTGGAGCGGCTGGGCGTCGACCGCGTGGACATCGCGTACCTGCATGACCCCGACGACTGGTGGGCCGAGGCCTCGACGGCAGGCGTCGACGCTCTCGTCGAGCTGCGCGACGAGGGGGTGGTGAAGGCCTTCGGCGTCGGGATGAACCAGGCCGGCATGCTGGCCGACTTCGTGCGCCGCTGCGACGTCGACCTCGTGATGGTCGCCGGGCGCTGCACCCTGCTCGACCGGTCCGCGGAGACGGAACTGCTGCCCCTCGCGGCCGAGCGGGGCGTGGCCGTCGTCGCGGCGGCGGTGTACAACTCCGGCCTGCTGAGTCGGCCCACCGTCCCCGACGAGGCGCTGTACGACTACGCGCCGGCCGATCGCGTCCTGGTCGAACGCGCCCGTCGCCTCGCTGAGGTCTGCGCCCGCCACGGGGTGGAGCTGCCCGCGGCCGCGGCGCAGTACCCACTCCGCCATCCGGAGGTGGTCTCCGTCGTCCTCGGCACCCGAACGGCCGACCAGGCGCGCGAGGGGGTCGACCGCCTCACGCGCCCGATCTCGGACGACCTCTGGGCCGATCTGGAGGCCGAGGGTCTGCTGAATCCGTGAGCTACCGCCAGCCGAGCCCGGGCGCCACATGGGTGACGATCGACTCGAGGAGGTGGGCGTTGTAGTCGACGCCCAACTGGTTCGGCACGGTGAGCAGCACGGTGTCCGCGGCGGCCAGCGCCGTGTCCTTGGCCAGCTCCTCGATGAGGACATCGGGTTCGGCCGCGTACGACCGTCCGAAGACCCCGCGGAAGTTGTCGATGAAGCCGAAGGAGTCCTCCCCGTCGCGCTCGTACCCGAAGTACGCGCGGTCCTCGTCGGTGACGATCGGCATGATCGACCGGCTCACGGAGACGCGCGGCTCGCGCTCGTGGCCCGCCGCCTTCCAGGCCGCCCGGAACTTCTCGATCTGCTCGGCCTGCTGGACGTGGAACGGCTTGCCCGACTCGTCGACCTTCAGCGTCGAGCTCATGAGGTTCATGCCCAGCTCGGCGGCCCACTCGGCCGTCGCGTCCGACGCGGCGCCCCACCAGATGCGGTCGCGCAGACCGGGGGACTGCGGCTGGATCGCCAGCGGCCCGGAGGTCGCGTTCGGGAACATCGGGCGCGGGTTCGGCTCGGCGAACCGAGCGCCCGAGATCACCTTGAGATAGACCTCGGTGTTCGAGCGCGCGACGTCCGCCATGTCTTTGCCCTCGGGCGCCTCGTACCCGAAGTAGCGGAACCCGTCGAGCACCTGCTCGGGCGATCCCCGACTCACGCCGAGCTGGAGTCTGCCGCCAGAGATCAGGTCGGCGGCGCCGGAGTCCTCCGCCATGTACAGCGGGTTCTCGTAGCGCATGTCGATCACGCCCGTACCGATCTCGATGCGCGACGTCCTCGCGCCCACGGCGGCGAGCAGCGGGAACGGCGACCCGAGCTGGTCGGCGAAATGGTGGACACGGAAGTACGCACCGTCGGCGCCGACCTCCTCGGCCGCGACGGCCAGCTCGATCGACTGCAGCAGCACGTCAGCGGCCGAGCGCGTCTTCGAGTGACGCGTCGACGACCAGTGCCCGAAGGACAGGAATCCGATCTTCTTCACGGGTAGTTCAACCTTCAACTAGGTGACGTCATTCCCAGTATGCCCCGGTCAGCACTCGCCCATCATGTCCACGCTGTAGTTGCGGGCGATGATCATCTGGACGACGTCGGTGTCGACCATGGCCGATCCGTACGGGAAGTAGAAGACCACCTCACGTGTGCCCACCATGACGTGAGCGACCTGGAACGGGCCGCCGTTGCCGTTCTTCGTCTCGATGGAGAGCTGCGCCCCGTACAGCTGCTTGACCCGCTTCAACGTGTCGCCCACCTTGGCGCCGGAGAGCGTGGTGTACGTCGGCTTGCTGAGGCTGACCTCGGCCAGCACCTCGCTCGCGCCCGTGCCTGCGGGGTATATGAAGACCCCCTGTGCCTCCAGCGCCGGCGAGCTCGCGACCCCCTCGCACTCCCCGGGGGTGAGCACGACGTAACCCTGCACGACGAGCGCCGAGATCTTGGTCCCGAGCACCAGCGGGCCCAGTCCATTCACCGACAGGGTCCACGGTCCGGAGCTGGTCGCGGATGAGGGAGCGCTCGCGGCGCTGGTGGCCGGGACGGTCGCGGGGATCGTGGAGACCTGCGCCGAGGTCGGGCTGGCCGGCGCGGTCACGGTGACGCTGGCCGAGCCAACAGTGGGAGGGACCTGGGGTGCTGTGGTGGAGCAGGAAGCGAGCAGTGCCCAGGCCAGGAGGGTGACGGTGACGCGGCCTGCGTTCATGGCGACATCCTCCCGCGCAAGCAATCGGCGCGGGCCCGATCCGGACAACTCAGCGGCGCAGCACGACCACCGTGTCGTCGAGCATGGCGTGCTGGCCGTCAGGCCCGGTCGCCTCGCGTGACCTGACCTCGGCGGTGACGGTCGTCCAGCCGTCCAGGTCGAGCGCGGCCAGCTCGTCGGCGGGGCTGAGGAAGTCGTGACTGTCGTGGCCCGCGGCCTTCGCCCACGGCGGCATGGCGGCGTGCGCGATCACCACGAGGTGACCGCCCGGCGCCACCAGCTGCGCGGCCTGCCGAAGGATCTGCGCGCGTGGCAGTTCGACCGGTGACTGGAGGAAGCTCGCCGTGACCAGGTCGTACGCGTCGTCGCCGGTCCACGTGCCGAGGTCTGCAGCGACGAAATGGGCCCGGTCGGCCAGGCCGGCGGCGGTGGCCGCTGCGGCCCCGCGCTGGGTGGCTGTCGCGGAGATGTCGATGCCGGTCGCGTCCCAGCCCTGCTCGGCCAGCCAGAGGACGTCGCCGCCCTCGCCGCAGCCGAGGTCGAGCGACCGGCCGGGCGTCAGGCCTGACACGGCCTGCACGAGTGCGTGGTTGACCTTGCCCGACCAGACCTTGTCCGAGGACGCGTACCGGTCCTCCCAGAAGTCGGCCGGGGGAGTCGCGTCGTCATGATGGTGCGGCATACCGGGCACCGTATCTCAGTCGCCGTTGACCCACCGCGAGAACGTGTCCCAGGCCGAGTCGCCGGTCTGTCCGGCCTCGTCGACCTTCGCTTTCAGCCAGTCCGGACGGTGGGCCTCCTTGCGACCGAACCGAGACAAGTCCCGTACGTACTCCTTGGCGCCCGGATCGATGTCGAACGACGGCTCGGCGTCGTAGTCGAACGTGGTCGTGGGCTCAGCTCCCGGGGCGACGTCGAGGGTCATGGACCACCAGGTGCCCGAGCCCGGGACGTACATCCGATGGCGCAGCTGACGGAGGAGACCCAGCGCGCGGCCCTCGCGGATCGGGCCCTTGAACTGCCTGTCGCCGGCGGTGACGGCGACCGATCCCGTGAAGCTCGAGGCGACCATGTTCGCCTCGAGATGGGCCCAGGTCCAGCCCTCGGGCGCATGCCGGACCACGACCTCCACCAGGGAGTCCACGAGCTGCGACTGGGACTGGAACCCCAGTGCGCTCGGCCAGCGACCTTTCGCCATGACCGCGATGCTAGACGACGACCTCCGCCTGCTGGGGAAGATCGCGTGGGTCTATGACCTGCAACCCCTTGCCAGGGAGGCGTGCGGGCTCTACCTTACGCGTGTCACCCATCGAGGAGGGGTCCGTGGTCAAGACCACCCGCACCACCAGCGCCGACATCGCACGAGCTGCCGGAGTCTCTCGTGCGACAGTCAGTTACGTGCTCAACGGACGGACGGACCAGGGCATCTCCGAGGCCACCCGGCAGCGGGTGCTCGAGGCGGTGGAGCAGCTCGGCTACGTGCCGCACGCCGCGTCCCGCGCGCTGCAGGCCGGTGAGTCACGCATGGTGCTCCTGGTCCGGTCGGCGGTTCCGTGGAGCACGAACCTCACCGACACCGAGGACGAGCTCACGCGACTGGTCGCCGAGTCCGGACGGTCCTTGGTCGTGTGGCGGCGCCACGGCCCGGGCGACCTGCACTCCACGCTGACGAACCTCGGCCCGTGCGTGGTGGTCTCCATGACGGAGCTGAGCCGTGCGGAGACCGACCTCCTCGACAGCGTGGGCGTGCCGCTGGTGGCCATGGACATCGCGGCGCCCGGGGGCGACATCGTCGGCCGGGTCCAAGCGGACCACCTGATGCGCCACGGCCATGAGCGGCTCGGCTATCTGACGACGTCCGACGACGACCTGCAGCCCTTCGCCGGACCGCGATTGACCGGCTTCCTCGAGACCTGTGCCGAGCACGGACTGTCCGAGCCCCGCGTGGCCGCCCTTCCCGGTGGGCTGCACCTTTCGATCCCCGCGGTGAAGGCCCAGCTGGAGGCCTGGCAGGCCGAGCCTGAGCCGGTGACGGCCGTGGCGTGCTTCAACGACTACCATGCGGCCGCGCTGCTCGTGGCCGCCATGGAGCTGGGGATCTGGGTGCCCTCGGACCTTGCGGTGATCGGTGTCGACGACGACATCTTCGCCCCGCTGACATTCCCCGCGCTGACCACGCTGCGCCTCGACGTGACCAGCTACTCGCGTCACGTCTGGGAGACCACGCGGCACGCGCTGGGCGAGGGACCCGAGCCCGATCCGTACAGTCTGGCCGCCACGGTCGTCGAGCGAGCCAGCGTCGAGAACCCCGGGGTGGCCGCCCGCTGACCGGGCTGTACGGCAGGAGCGGCGCGCCGTGGATTCTCGGGACAGGCCGTCGGCACGGTACTCTGGGTCCCAGTTGCCCGTGATGTCTTACCCCGGGCCTCCGCGCGGCTCATAGCCCGCGCCCCTCATTCCGGTGAGGGCACACGCTGAATTCCTCCCGTCGCCGACGGGAACGCGCCGGTGAGACACCGACCGAAACGGCCTTTCCTTGACTTCTTCCAACAGCTTCGTCCTGCTCGGCGTGCCCGCGACCCTCGCGGACATCCTGGCCGATCAGGAGATCACTGATCCCACTCCCATCCAGACGGCCACGCTGCCTGACTCGCTCGCCGGGCGCGACGTGCTCGGCCGTGGTCGTACGGGCTCCGGCAAGACCCTCGCGTTCCTGCTGCCGATGGTGGCCCGCCTCGTGGCGTCGCCGCGTGCGGCCCGTCGCAACGCGCCACGCGCCCTGATCCTCGCTCCGACCCGCGAGCTCGTCGTCCAGATCCACGCCGTGCTGCAGCCGCTCGCCGCGGCGACTGGCCTCTCGACGATGACGATCTTCGGTGGCGTCGGCCAGAACCCGCAGGTCGCCGCGCTGCGTCGCGGCACCGACATCGTCGTGGCCACACCCGGCCGCCTCGAGGACCTCATCAAGCAGGGCTGCGCGACGCTCGCCGACATCGAGGTGACCGTGCTCGACGAGGCCGACCACATGGCCGACCTCGGCTTCCTGCCGTCCGTCAAGCGCATCCTCGACCTCACGCCCTCCACGGGTCAGCGCATGCTGTTCAGCGCCACGCTCGACAAGGCGATCGACACGATCGTGGCGCGCTACCTGCACAACGCGCGCACCCACCAGGCGGACTCTGCGCAGTCGCCGGTCTCGACGATGATCCACCACGTGCTGCACGTGGACCGCAGCATGCGCGTGCCGGTGCTCGTGGAGCTGACCAGCGCCCCGGGCCGCACGATCGTCTTCACCCGCACCAAGCACGGCGCCCGCACGCTGGCCCGCCAGCTCAACCACGAGGGTGTCCCGGCCGTCGACCTGCACGGCAACCTGAGTCAGAACGCCCGTACGCGCAACCTCGACGCGTTCCACAGCGGCAAGGCGTCCACGCTTGTCGCGACGGACATCGCGGCGCGCGGCATCCACGTCGACGATGTCGCGCTGGTCGTCCACGCCGACCCGCCGGTCGAGCACAAGGCGTACCTCCACCGCTCCGGCCGTACGGCGCGGGCCGGCAACGACGGCACGGTCATCACGCTGATGACCGACGAGCAGGTGCGCGACGTCCGTGCGCTCACCAAGGCAGCCGGCATCACGCCGGTCACCACGCGCATCGACCGTCAGCGGCACCCGAAGGTCGCGGAGCTCGCTCCGGGCGAGCGGGTCCTGGTGCCCGGCGGCTACGCCGATGCGTACGTGCCGGAGGAGCAGGGATCCCGGACGCGCAACGGCGGCTCCGGCCGTCGCCAGAGCGCCGGGGCGCGCGCTCAGGCGAAGGTCCACCCCGGTGGCGCCAAGGCCTCGGGCGGTCGCGGACAGTCGAAGACCCACTCGGCCGGCTTCAACACCGACAACGGCCTGCCGCGCACCTCAGGCGGCCGCGGCACCTCGGGCGGTTCGCCCGGCAAGTCCAGCGGTGCGCGCGGCAGCGGCGGTTCCCGTGGCGGCGCGCCCGCCCCGCGCTCCGCGTCCGGCGTCCGCAAGGTCGGCCCGTCCGGCAACGCCGTACGCCCGCACAGCGCCGCTTCGTTCAGCGCCCGCCGCAGCGGCTGACGAAGCACCTGCCCGGAATCCGCCAGGATCCCGCTGACTCGGCCCTGATACGGCCGTCAGCGCGCGAATCCTGGCGGATTTCGGGCGTCCGGGGGTGAGTGACGGCTCGCCCGCTTCACGAGGCATAGCCATGACCCCATGGGCGGTGCGGCGACGAGCAGGCGGGTCGTTCTTGCTGTCACGCTCGCGCTCCTGGTCCTCGCGGTAGTGGTCGGCCGGCTCTGGTACGTCCACCACCGCACCTGGGAGCGGAGCGTCGTCGCCTCGGCGATCCCACCCAAGGTCCAGTTCGCCGATCGCACGCATCTGCGCGGGTCTGACGAGGTCGCCCCTGCCCAGGCCGTGGAGGTCGGCCGCACCCTCGGCGGCGGAGTGATCCTGTCCGATTCCAGCCAACGTCCCGACCGTCGTCTGGGTGCGCGAGGCGACCCGTACGACCGCGTACTCCCTCTCCGGCGGCCCCTAGCCCCGGCCCGCCCGCCCCGCCCTTTGTCGCCGCACCCGGACAGGCAATTGGTGCTGGAGTGACACGACACGCGGGAGAACTGCTCTCCAGAGGCCGCTTTGCCTGTCCACGAGGTGCGACATCGCGCCCCCGGACAGGCAGTGCCGCCTCCACAAGTCCGACACGCCGTGCGAAGTGCCCCACCTGCACCAATTGCCTGTCCGGGGCCCGGGGCCCGGGGGCGTCTGGGGTACGACTCATCGGCCCCGGAGCTAGTGGAGTGCGGCCGGAGCCGCCGGTCGCTCGGTCGCTGGCTGCACCGAGTTGCTGGTCCCGTGCGTCTTTCCGGAATAGCCAGGCCCTTCCGCAAGGTTGAGTGGACAAGACTCAAGTTTCGGATTGAGCGTGCTAGGCTCAACACTGGTTCATGAGACACAGACCACCCAGCATCACACCGGAGGAACCCACATGGCTCGTGCAGTAGGTATCGACCTCGGCACCACCAACTCTGTCGTCGCCGTCCTCGAGGGCGGCGAGCCCACCGTCATCCC
>JAPUEI010000051.1 GCA_027492675.1 Propionibacteriaceae bacterium
AGGTTCTTGCCGCATGCCGAGCCGGCGCCGTGGGCCGGGAAGACCCGGACGGCGTCGGGCAGGCCCATGAGCTTGCGTTGCACCGAGTCGTAGAGCATGCGGCCCAGTTCGTCAGCGCTGACGCCAACTGAGGCGAGCAGGTCCGGCCGCCCGACGTCACCGATGAACAGGGCGTCACCGGTGAGCACCCCATAGGCGACCTCGTCGTCGGCGTGCTCGAAGACCAGCACGCTGATCGACTCGGGCGTATGCCCGGGGGTCGTCATGATCTCCAGGGTGACCTCGCCGAGGCTGATCCGCTCACCGTCGGCCAAGGCGCGGTGGGCGAACTCAGGGGCCGCCACGTCGCCATAGCCGATCCACGCCCCGGTCTCGCGGGCCAGCTCAAGGTGGCCCGACACGAAGTCGGCGTGGAAGTGGGTGTTGATGACCCCGACGATGCGCAGGTCCGCGGCTCGGGCATCGGCGAGGTAGTCGGCCACGTCGCGCCTCGGGTCGACGACGACTGCCTGCCCCGTCGTCTCGTCTCCGACGAGATACGACGCCTGGGACAGGCAGTCGAGGTAGTACTGCGTGAACAGCATCGGCTGAGCTCCTTGGCCGAGCTCCACAGGGTGCGCGGAGCGGGTGAGTTCGCGCATCTTATACCCCAGGGGGTATGCCGTGCCAACGGACGGACGCTTGGACGTGGCCTCCGGCACGGCGAGGCGACGTTACTGCCAGGTTCCCCACGTATCTCCCGACTCAGTCGGGCACTCTTCGCAATGTCGGCTCTCCCACTGAGCTGCGCCAGTCCGACGACGAGGAGACGCCATGCCCGGTTGGTACGTCCACATGGAAGCGGCCCACGACACGGCCCGGGCGATGCGAGACGGGGTCATCCCGCCCGGCTTCGCGATCAGCGCCGCCGAGGCCAAGGACATCGGCGAGCACTGCCACACCTGGCGCAACTACCTCGCGCTGGGCTCGCTCGGCCCGGACCTGTTCTATCTCCTGCCGGACTTCAAGAACACGACCGGCCAGGTGATCCGCCAGGTCGTCCAGTGGGCGTTGGACGTGTGGGAGGTCGTCGACGGGGAGTTCGTCAGCAAGTGGGAGAAGTGGATCGACCCGATCTCCACGAACAACTCTCAGCTCGCCTCGCAGCTCACCGGTGGCCTGTCGACCCAGCTCGCCCAGGTGCTCGACGAGCTGACCTCGGCGATCATGTCGGCCTTCAAAGGCTTGCTCGCCGAGATGGGCGACTGGTTCGGCGTGCTGACCTCTGGTGTGCCGCAAGGGTTCGGCGACGACGCCTTCTACTGGTCGGACATGTTCCACTACCGCAAGACCTACCAGTTCCCGTTCGTCCTCTTCCAGCAGGCCCAGGCCGCGCTGGCGGCCGCCGCGACCGACGACGAGCGCAAAGACGCTCAGGCCCGGGTCGCCTTCGCGGTCGGTTGGATGTCGCACTGCGCGACCGACGTCACCGGTCACCCGTTCACCAACGCCAAGTCCGGTGGCCCCTACCGCAACCACTGGCAGCGCCACCACCTGGTCGAGAACCACATGGACTCCGAGAACTACGTCGCCAGACACCCCGGATCCCTGTATGCCGAGTACGGCACCTCCGCCCTGCACTTCCGGCTGGCGTTCCGTCACCGCAACGACGCCCCCTACAACGGTCGGGACGACGCGCCGGCCTACGACTACTGGAGCGGCTTCCCGGCATACGACAACGGGGACGGGCCCACTCCGACGGCGAACCGGCATACCTTCTTCGATCTGGACACCGGACCCATGCCGGACCATCTCATCGGCGGCATCCTCGACGCGATGCGCGACGTCTATGGCGCGGATGGGCCGCACATCCTCCTGCAGGACCCGCCGTTCTCGGCGACCGACCCGGGCACCGGTCAGCCCGACGGTCGACCCAACGCCGACGCGATGGCCCAGATGTGGGAGATCACCTACCGCTATCTCAAGATGACCAGCAGCGACGCGATCAGCCTGCGTCTGCCCCCACCTCCGTCGGTCTTCACCGACCACTCGTTCCCCACGCCTCCCGGCGGCGGCGGGTCGGGCATCGACGACGACCCGAGCCGCGGCGCCGACGTGGACGACGACGACTCGTTCAACCTGCTCGATCTGCTGCTCGCCCTCTTCGCGTGGATCGTCTATCTCGCCCA
>JAPUEI010000052.1 GCA_027492675.1 Propionibacteriaceae bacterium
AGTCAGACCGATCCATCACAGCGACTCAACCAACCTGTCCGGTCAGTACAACTAGAGGACCGGCTGCGGTCAGTCGCAGCCCTCCGGGCCGCAGACCTCGGCATCCGAAGCCCCCGGGACGGTGATGAGTGACTTCACCGGCGCGGGGTTCAGCTCGTCCCAGACCTGCGTGAGCGCGCCCTGGAACACTTCGGCGGGCTGAGCGCCTGAGATCCCGTACTTCTCCTCGAACACGAAGTACGGGACGCCGTGAATCCCGTACGCCGCCGCCTCCTGGATATCGCCCGCGACCTGGGCGTCGCGCTCGGAGGACTCGATGGCATCGCGCGCCGCCGTCGCATCGAGGCCGGCCTCTGCCGCGATCCGTACGAGCGTCTCCACGTCCGAGATCGACTCTCCCTGAGTGAAGTGGGCTCGGAAGAGGGCGATCTTGAGGGCCCAGGCGGTACGTCCGGTGGCATCAGCATCCTGCGCGGCGTGCAGCAGCCGATGGGCCTTGCGGGAGTTGGCCACCTGGATGCTGTCGAAGTCGAGCGCCAGCTCCTCGGTCGCGGCGGCAGCCTGTACTTGCGCGAACATCTGCCGTACCTGCGCCTCGGGGAGCCGCTTGTTCGTGGCGAGGTACTCGGTCTCCGTCCCCTCGTACGACTCCGGCAACGTCGGATCCAGCTGGAACGAGTGAAGAGTGACCTGTACGTCGTCGCGGTGGGCGAAGTCCGCCAGCACCCGGTCGAACCGGGTCAAGCCGATGTAGCACCACGGGCAGGCGATGTCAGACCAGATGTCGATGCGCATGGTGGGTTCAACCAGAACTGGGCCCCTCGGATTCCTCTCAACCTGACCCTGTGGATAACTCAAGCAGGCGGGCTCTGCTTCTGGCTAGCGTCATTCCCGGAAGGAGGTCACACCCCATGACCCACACCCCGGAGCTCTCTCACCCCGATCGACCGCCAGGAGAGGCGAGGCGATCTGATCCCACACGGCAGCGCTACTGATGGCTCGCTTCAGCGTTGCCGCGAGGTTGCTCCGCGGACCGTTCAAGAAGCTCGCTCACACCCTCGAAATCACGTTGCGTAAGCCGGTCGTCCGGAAGTTGGGACCGGTTGGCAGGAAGGTCGCCGAAAGACTCAACACCAAGGACGCCGAGGCCGCACTTCGAGCCGCAAGACGAAAGACTGGGGAAGCGCGCAGCATGACGCCTCGGCGTGTCATGTCGAGCGCCGCGGTGGATCGGACCACCGGTCGCGTTGTCGGCACAGGGCTCGCAAGGGATAGGCCCGAGATCCCCAAACAACTACGGGCTGCGCTGCCCGCTCAGTCCGTGGAAGATTGGGCTGTCGACAACTGCGCCGAGGTCAGCGCGGCAGCGGCAGCCATCGCGTCGGGATCACGGTTGGAGAATCTGGTGATCCGGACAGTCCGGACGGTTTCGGGAGCCGAGGCGCCACCCTGCGGCAACTGCATCAAATGGCTACCTGGAAAGGACTGACATGGACGCTGAAACCCTGCTTCGATCGGCAGGCTGGCGACCTGCGCGCCACGTCGACATCGCGGCCGACCTTGCGCAGATCGCCTCGCTCGGATTCCCGGTCGTACAGACAGCCGAGGCCTTCCTTCGCGAGTTCTCAGGGATCGCCATCACGTGGGAGACAAAGCCCGCCCCACTCTTGATCGACGGACGACGCGCAGCGCAAGACGTCGGCCCCGAGTGGGCTGAGGCCTACGGGGTGGCGCTCGGCACCGAACTCACACCGGTTGGGCAGTACGCGAACATGACCGTGTATATCGACGTTCGTGGAGATCTGTGGGGCGGCTACGACGAGGCGTACGGGCACCGCGGCTCGCTCAGGGAGTTGATCAGCTCGATCTTCCTGGAATCCCCTCGGGGGTTCGACCGAAAAGTCGAGTTCTCCGAGGGGTGAACCGGAGGCTGACATGGACGCATACAACCTGCTGCTCAATGCCGGCTGGCTGCCAGGTCGCCAGGTGGACATGGCCGAGGAGATCGCGGCTCTTGAGGCCGAGGAGTTCACCGTGACCGACGCGGCAGCCACCTTCTTGAGGGAGTTCTCTGGCCTGAGCATTGTCGGCCCCGGGAATCGAAACCCGCTCGTGATCGGCGGGCCCGATCTAGCACTTGATGCGGACTCGGGCTGGAGCGACCTCTACTCCGACGCGATCGGGACGACACTCACGCCCGTGGGCGAGTACTCCAACCTCGTCCTGTTCATCACCGCTGACGGGACGTTTTGGGGCGGCTTCGAGAATGAGTACGGGTGCGCTGGCTCGTCGCTTGACGATGTCATCCGCGGGCTCTTCATAGACAGCCCTGGATGGAAGCTCGATCAGTGGGTCGAGGCATAGGCGGTCACCGCCGGATGAGCGACCCCAGGGCGACCCCTTGCCCGCGTCGTCCCGCCACCGCGACCGACACCCGCGTGACCAGGGCGATCAAGACAGGGATGGCGAGTGCCCACCAGGCGGGGACGAGGGCGGGGTTCTCGCGACCGCCCGTGACGGTGCGGAGATCGAGGGCGGCAACGAGCGGGGCGGACACGGCGGCGCCCACCGCCAGACCCACGACGGTGGCCAGCGCAGCCACAGCCATCGCGTCGAGCCAGCCGATACGCGCCGCGTCCCGCCGGGACATGCCGAGCACGCGCAGCTGAGCGGCCGCGCGCGTACGTTCCGCAGTTCCGGAGGCGGCCATGAGCGCCACCGCCAGTACGGCCAGCCCCAACGCCACCACGGTCGACCCCGCGAACAGCCATCCGAGCGCTCGGGGAAGTGGGGCGGACGCCTGCGCAGCGATCCAGGCGTCGCGCCTGACGACCTCGGCCCGCGTGCCGGCGAGGGCAGCCTCGACACGTGCGGCGGCGCCAGGACCGACGACCCAGGCGCGGCTGGCCGGTACAGGGTGTCCGAGCGCCTCGGCCAATGCTGCGCTGTCGACCACCAGTGCCGGGACATCCCCCAGACCGAGGGCCTGCGGCAGCCCTGTGGCCTCCCCCACCGTACGTACCGTGATCCGTTCGTCGCCCCACCTCAACGTGGCCTCGTCGGCCGCCGGAACCCCGGAGGTGAGAGCGACAACGCCTCCGGTACGGGTCGTGGCGAGAGCCGCCAGCGCCGCATAGTCCGGGCTCGGCGACGCCAGCAGCATCCGGGCCAGCGCTGCGGAGTCGACGGCGAACACCGTCACCGGCCGGTCGATCCGCGGGCCCAGGAACTGTGCGCCGGGGATGAGGGTGCCGGTCGCCACGCGCAGGTCCGCGCCGTCCAAGGCAGCCACGGCTGGTGGCAGCCCATCGGGTGCGTACGAGTTCACTGACACGTCCGCCCCCATCACGTCCCAGGACGCGTCGAGTCGGCCGTGGCTCACCGTCCCCGCCACGGTCGCCGCGATCGCAGCCACCGCCGCGGCGACCACCAAGGCGGACGTCGCGAGCGCCCTCGCCCGCACACGCGTCGCCGCCAGCAACACCACGGTGCCGCCACCGCGAGCGGCAATCCTCCGCACCCACCGCGCAGCCCAGGGCTGTGCGCGCACGAGCCCGAGCGCCACCGCCAGCGCGACGAGCACCGGCGCCGCCAGCACCACGACGTCCGACCACACCGCTCCCGCTGACGCCGACACGCCCCTCACGACCAGCGTCGCCAGAGCGCCCACCGCCAGCAGCGCGAGGGCCGCCTCCGCCGTGATCCGACGCGCCCCGCTGCGCCGAGGAGAACCGTCCACACCGGCCGCGGCTCGTACGGCGAGAAGAGGCTGCGGTACGAGGGCCGCCGCCAGCGGGATGGTCACCCACGCCAGCGGCGGCGACCCACCGGCCACGAGCGCCGCCGCGAGGATGCCTAAAATTCCTGCCACCACGACGATCCCGACCGACTCGACGAGGTTCGCCAGGCCGATCACCCACAGCGGCGCCCCGCGAAGACGCCACTGCCGCAGCACCGCAGATCGCCGCTCGACCACGAGACCCGCAACGAGGAACTCCACCAGCAGGGCCGCCATCAACAACCCGATGAGCAGCACGGCCGCCTGCGCCGAGGCCGTCGCGACGCGCCCGAGCGCAGCGTGCAGGGCCCGGTCGAGGCCCGTCTCCACAGCAGGCTGAGTGCCTCGGATGTCGAAGGTCTTGCGGCCCGAGGCGAGGCCGCGCACCTGCGTCTCGAGCTCGGCGGCATTGGTCGCGTTCACGCGCGAGGCGATGACGGGGTACGTGAAGGTCTGGGACATGTCGGACGGCAGGCACGCGAGCTGGGCGAAGGGCAGCGACTGCGCGGACACCCTCAGGCCGATCGACGCCTGGGACGCGGACCCGTCGACGAGCTGGGGCGTGAGCAGCGTCGGCGCCACCGACCAGGCTCCGTCGGCGGGGTCGAGCGGCCTGTACACCCCTGTCACGTGCACGTCGATCGAAGCGCCTTGCGGGCTCTGGACCTCGAGGTGGTCTCCGACGTGCGCCCCCATCACATCGGCCACAGCCTGCGACAGCGCCACCTCGACCGGCGGCCGTACATCCCCCTCTGCCACGTCGAACAGCTCACCGCTGGCCGCGGGAGCCGCTCCCTGAACCCACGTCACCCCGGGCCCGGAGCCGCGCGCGAGGTAGACGAACCGCACCCGGCCCGGTCGCCCGGCGATCGACCCCGCCTTCAGCTCCGGACCGATGAACGCCGTCACCGACTCACCCAGCACAGCCCGCAGCGCGGGCGGCATGCCGGCATCGATCAGCGCCCCCGTGGCGGCCGCGGCCGATGCGGCATCCGGGTTGATGCCGTACCCCGAGTTCAGCCGCACATCGACCACCACGTCCGCCGGCTCTCGCGGGTCGCTCACCGCCGCCTGGACCGTCGCCGTCGCCACCGCCTCCAGCGTCTGCGGCACGACGGCCGCGAGGAACGTCGAGGCCGCCACCACCACGAGGGCGACGACCATCGGGGCCAGATCGCTCCGCGTCTGACGCCACACACCTCGCCACGGGAGGAACCCCGGCCTCGACCCTCGCGCTGCCGTCATGGAGCCTCCCCCGCCCGCAGCGCGGCCACCGTCGAGCGTCTGACGACCGACAACGCGGCCGGCACGCCGACCACCAGCCCGCCGACGAGGATCGTCGCGATGACAAGGGACAACGGTCCGGCCGACCAGACAATCGAGGGGGCCGGTACGGCACAGGCGCCGGTCGGGGAGACCACGAGTACGGGCACGAGGAGCGCGGCCAGAAGCACCCCACTCGCCGTACCCATCACGACGCTCAGCACCGTCACGGCCGCGTGCTGGACCGCGTGGATGACCAGCGCCTCACGCCGCGACGCACCGATCGCGCGCACCCGGGCGAGAGTCGTGCCCTGGCGGCGAGCCTGAGCCGCCGCGTGAGCCGCCGAGCCCGTCACCGCGAAGCCGACCGCGGCGAGGATGGCGAGCAGCCAGGCGAACCGCAGTGGGGTACGAAGGGGGCCGTCGCGGTACCTCGTCGCCGTGTCCGCCTCGTCGACGACGGTGCCCGCTCCCGCGGCCCGTACCGCCTCCGCGGCGCCCTGAGTCGGCGACCCCACCCACCACCGGGCGGTCAACGAGTCGAGACGGCCGACGCTCAGCATGGCGCGCTGCAGCGAGGTCAGCTCGGCCAGCACGGCGGCCTCGCGCGGGTGCGACGGCACGTACGGCACCGTCCGGACGACCACCGCCTCGAGCGGAGCCGTATCCCAGGCGACGCCGATCCGGTCACCGACCGTGAGGCCCAGCTCGTGGGCCAGGTTCTCGGACAACGCGACGGGCACCTGCGCCGACGCCGGAAAGCTCAACAACGTCAGGTGGGCGTCGTGCCAGGACAGCCCCAGCACGGAGCAGGAGAACGATGCCTCGACCGTGTCGCCCGCGACGCGAGCCTCCTGCGGCCGTACCGCCGCCACCCCTGTGTCGCCGGCACCGCCCCAGGCTCCGCTCGGCGAGGTCGCCCCGTCGATCGTGACCGTTGCTGTGAAGCCGGACGACTCCATGCCCCACTCGAACAGGTCGACGCCCGACCGCTCGACCAGGTGGAGGTCGATGGCCACGACCCGCCACGTGCCGGCCGGAAGGCCCGGCTCGCCCGGAAGTGGGATGCCGATCGTGTGCGGAGCGTGGTCCAAGAGGACGGCAGATCCGGTACGGGTGGTGGTGGCGCCCAACTCGTCGGCGAGGACGAGCGTCGGTGTGACCGTGATCTCCGGCAGCGGCAGTCCCTCTCGCGGCGCGTGGGCGAGGCCGCCGCTGACCGTCACCTTCAGGGGCCCACGAGGCACGATGAGAGGACTGCCCACCTCCCGGGGAGACAGCTCGGACATCACCTGCGGCCATGTGGTGCCGGTCGGCGGGCGACTCGTGATCGCCCCGGCCGCCTTCACGGCCAGCATCGTGACGCCGCTGGGTCTGCTGCCGAGCACCACGGCGTTGTCGGCGACCGGCGACACCGTCCCTCCGGTGAGGCCGGTGATGGTCCCGCCCGAGGCCTGGGTGTCCGTCACCACCAGGTCTGCGCCGACCTCGGCCGCCGCCTGATCCTGGTGCGAGGCCTCCCAGCTCCCCAGGAAGGTCACCCCGAACGTACCGACCGCTCCCGCGAGCACCAGCAGGAACACACCGCGGAGCCCGCCGCCGCGAGCGAGATGCCACCCGGCCAGGGGAAGGACGAGCCCTCGCCCGCGACGCGCCGCGAGGTCGGCCAGCCGGGTGAGCAGCGGCAGCAGCCGCGTGATGAGCGCGACCAGCGCCAGCACGGACACCGCTGGCGCCGCGACGAGCAGTGGGTCGACCTCCCCCGGGGTGACGACGTGGGTGCGCAGCTGCACGTACGCCACCACGGCCAGCGCCGCGAGCAGCAGGTCGACGCCCGAGCGGGCCAGCTCTCCGGGTTCGGCCCAGCGCCGCCGCCGTACGCCCTCGGGCAACACAGTCAGCACCGCGACGAGCGCGGGCAACAGGGAGCCGGCGAGCAAACCGAGTACGAGGGCGG
The DNA here is from genome assembly GCA_027492675.1 of Propionibacteriaceae bacterium. Taxonomy (GTDB): domain Bacteria; phylum Actinomycetota; class Actinomycetes; order Propionibacteriales; family Propionibacteriaceae; genus Fen-668. The sequence continues at coordinate 6,999 of JAPUEI010000052.1, forward strand.
GGTTGAGCGCGGAACCGCTTGTCACGACGGGTTGGGGTGCCGTCATCCGATACCCGGCGACGGCGATCGGCGCGGCCACGGCGGCGGCTGTGGCTCCCAGGGCGAGGGCCTCGACGGCGGCCCCACGGACGAGTTGGGGCCTCGACGCGCCCCGATCCCGCAGCAGGGCACGCTCGCCGGCTCGCCGATCGGCGAGCACCCTGGCGACGAGGGCGGCGGTCGCCGCGGCGAGCGTGAGCACAAGGACGAAGACCGCGAGCACGAGCGCGTCCGTGACGGCCAGCTCGGCGCGCATCCGCGAGAGCTCGGTCCCCAAACGGGAGGTTCCCCAGACCGACTGCGCCGCCGGCCCGAGCGTGTCCTTGACGGACTCGCCCACCGCACCAGTGCGCTGTACGAGCGGGGGCAGGTCGACGGCATTGGCCTTGAGGTCAGGATCGAGCACGGCGGCGACCCGCTCCACGGGTGCGGCGAGGGCCGCGAGGGTTCCCGTGCCGACCACGAACGGCCCGTACGTCGGCATGAGCAGATAGTCGGGTTGGTAGCCGCGACCCAGCAGCCGGTCGCGGCGCCACGCGGGCGTGTCCGCGGGGGCGAAGATGCCCACCACCACGACCTCGTACGTCCGCCCGGCTCCCCGTCCGTCCCGACGATGCTCCGCGAGGCTGATCTGGGAGCCGAGCTGCAGCCCGAGCGCCTGGGCGGTTGCCGCGGGGATCGCGACGGGGAGCTTCCCGGCGGCCCCGACGGTGGGCCAGCTCCCCTGCTGGAGGGTGGCGTTGTCGGGCAGGGTGTCCGCGTCGAGCAGGTAGCCCGTCCGTACGTCCTTGCCCTCCAAATAGAGCATCGGCGTGGTGGCCCATAGCGAGACCTGGGCAGCGTACGGACCGGCTGCGTCGGTCAGCGCGTGCTGTACGACGGGCATCGCGACGTCGGCCGTGAGGGGATGCTCGGCGTTCATGTCCGCGGTGACAAGCAGCGACGTGATGTCGGCGCCGTTGCTCTTCTCGGTGCCGTCGAGCTGGGCGACGGCCGCCGAGAGGGCCCTGTCGTTGCCGGCGGTCATCAGCAGCGCACCCGTACCCGCCGTGGCGGACGACACCGTGAACACGGCCAGTAGGGCGACGAGCACCCCCGACTGCGCCAGCGCTCGCCGCAACCCCCGGTGGCGGAGGCGGGGCGCCGGGTCAGGCATCCACGAGCCTGCCGTCCTCGATCCGCAGCACGCGGTCGGCCAGCGCCATCATCACCGGGTCGTGGGTGGACACGAGAGCGGTCATCCCCTCGGCCTCCACGACGCCGCGGATGAGCGCCATGACGGCCAGCCCGGTCTCGGTGTCGAGCTGCCCGGTGGGCTCGTCGGCGATGAGCAGGCGCGGCGATCCGGCCAGGGCGCGGGCGATCGCCACGCGCTGCATCTGGCCGCCGGACAGCTCGTCGGGGAGGTGCGCGCCGTGCTCCCCCAGGCCCACCAGCTCGAGGAGCGTCGAGACGCGCTGGTCACGTACGGAGGGGGCGACCTTGCGCAGGCGGAGCGGGAGACCGACGTTCTCGGCGGCGGACAGCTCCGGTACGAGCCCGAAGCCCTGGAAGACGAACGCGACGGCGTCGCGGCGGACGGCGTCGAGCTCGGGTTCGTCGAGGGTGGCCAGGTCCGTACCGTCGATGACCACCTCGCCGGCGTCAGGCCGGTCGAGGCCGCCGACGATGTTCAGCAGGGTCGTCTTGCCCGATCCGGATCGTCCGGCGAGCGCCACGAACTCGCCGGGGGCGGCCGTGAACGAGACCTCGTGGAGGGCGGTCACGGCAGCATGCCCGGTGCTGTACGTGCGGCGCACCGAGCGCAGCTCGACCATCGGGCGGGCGGTCATCGGCGTCCGTCCGGCCAGAGCTCGAGGTGGTCGGCCTCCAGCGCCAGCCGTACGCGCCGCGTCAGCTCGAGCGCCTGCCGGAACTCACGAGGCACCTGTACGCGACCGGCGCGATCCATGACCGCGTACTCCTGGGCGACCACCCGCGACTCCCCGTCGGCGGTGTGCTCGGTGTGCCGGAGCACCTCCGAACTCGTACGCCCGTCGCGGATCGCCACCGTACGACCCACCTGCCCGCTCACGGTCGGGTCATGGGTGACGACCACGACGGTCACGCCGTCCTGTGCGCTCGCATCGCGCAGGGTCTCGAAGATCTCGTGCGAGGTGGCGGTGTCGAGCTCGCCGGTGGGCTCGTCGGCGAGCAGCAGGGGCGGATCGTTGGCGAGCGCGACCGCGATGGCGACGCGCTGCTGCTCACCCCCGGACAGCTCGCGCGGCAGGCGTTCCGCGCAGGCTCCCACGCCAAACCGGTCGAGGAGCTCCCCCACCCGCGCGGCGCGACGAGCCCGCGGGTAGCCGGAAAGACCCAGGGGTACGGCGACGTTGTCGGCCGCGGTGAGGTACGGAACCAGGTTCCGCGACGCCTGCTGCTGTACGAGCCCGATGACGTCGCGCCGATAGGTCACGCGGTCGCGGCGCGACATGGACGTGAGGTCCCGGCCGGCCACCCGTACGGTCCCGGCGGTCGGCGCATCCGCCCCCGCGAGGATCGACAGAAGCGTCGACTTGCCGGCGCCCGACGGCCCGACCACCGCGATCATCTCGCCCGCGGCGACGTGCAGCTCGAGCCCCTGCAGCGCCTGCACCTCGATCGACCCATGCTGGAAGATCCGCACCACGCTCTCGCAGACGATCAGCTGCTCGGCAGTTGGTGCGACGGTTGGCGCGACATCCGTCGTCGACTCCGGCATCTCTCCCCTCCCGCATCAGCAACTCTGCTGTGCGACCCCACGCGCTCCAGCCGTACCCGTCCACAGTGACAAGGGGGAACGTCGTAGGTGATGTACAACCGACTGTCGAGCCTGCCCCCTGTGGGGTCTCGGGTCAAGAAGTTCCGAGGGCGTGGTCGGTCGACCGACCCAACAACTCAGTAGCCATCGATCCACCTGAGCCCGTGGAGCGATTCGCCGTGGCTCGGCTAGCGGCCGTTGGAACGGTCACACCTCCCTAGAGGAGCCATCTTCAAGCTGTCTGACCCTGCGCTCGTCCTGGATTCGGGCGGCTCTTCTCAAGGTCGCATCGTCGCGGGCATCTTCTACACGCTGACCCAGACCCTTCACGACGTTGACGGCTTCCGCGCCGGTCCCGACTGCCAGCTTGGCGCCGTCGCCGACCATGGTCCGGACAGCGACGCTCCACGGCGTGTCAGCAAGGGCCTTGGGATCGACACCATCGAGCCCCACTGCGGCGGCGAACGAGGTAACGTCTCGGTTGACGTGGTTCACGTTCTCCACGACCCGCCCCATCTTGAATGGGTTGGTGACCTTCCTGTGCGCTGGCAGGGCCTCCAGGTTGTGCAACTCATCCCCGATGGCCCCCAGACTGGCGCCAATGCGACCCATCCGCTCCGTTCGAGCGATAGCGATGCCCTGCCGGTGGGCCTCCACTTCATCAGGATCGTCGTCGGCAACGCGGGCCAATTCGAGGACGTACAGCTTGTCCTCAAGAACCACCGTGCGCGCCATGACACCCAGCCAGAAGGGTGCGTCCTCCTTGGCGTTCGACGTCGCCAGGGCCAGTTGCTGTGCATCCGCCACAGCTTCTTTGATGCCGTCAGCCAGCGCGCTGAGGTGGGAAATGCCGCTTGCCTGCATCGTGGCTAAGGCTGTGGCCGTACCCTGAACCTTGGACCACGTCGTGGTCGAGACCGTTCCAGTCGCTTTGTAGATCGCATGCGCCTCATCGATGGCCATAGTGACTCCGCCAAGTGCCGCCAGCGCTTCGGTCTTGCGCTCCCTCAACAACCTGTCGAGCTTCGCGTCAATGGTGACCAGGTAGGCCGTGATCTCTTCAAGAGCAGCGTCGAGAGCCATCTGCGTGGCCAGGACACCAAGCGCGGCTGGAGCGGCCGGAGTGAGCAGAGCGGCGTTCTCGAACTTGAGGTGCTTCAGGATCTGTCCGTTGCTGGATCGAACCACGCCCGTCATCAGGCCATCCGCCTTGGCAAGCGATGGTCCCATTGCGCGCACTAGGCCTGCCGACTCGGACGTGAGCTTCAGCCACCGCCCGCTCTCCGCCTGGACCTGCGCAGCAGTCGTCAGCACTTGTCCTGCTCTGCTCAGGGAATGCGCCGGAAGCCTGAGCGAGACGATGCCGTCATTTTGGGTCTGTTGGTCGAGGGTCTCGAGGGCATCTTCGGACCCGAAGAGGAGGATCCCATCTCTGTCCTCGAAGACGGCAATGGCTTTGGACTCGGTCACGATCCGATTCTGACAGACGCCCATGACATCTCGGCCATGGTGGCGGCAACCTCGATACCGGTTCGAGAAGGCCCCAGACTCCTACAGGCCCGCGAGATCGATGTCGATGTTCAGCACCCGAGTCGCAGGCTTCACCTGCGCAAGCGCCACTGCGGCGTTCTCAGCAAGGCGCCGGCCGGATGTACGCCGCAGATCGAGTTCATCACCACCGCCCCAGACAACCGAAGTGGCGATGACAAACTCGATCGACCCCTTCGATGCAAGATGCGCTACGACTTCCTTGTGAACACGGCGACTGGTTCGTTGCCGAGATCGGTCGGTTCTCGCATTTCGATAGTTACTGGCCCTCCTTGCCAAGTTCTTCGATTCGCCGATATAGACCGTCCGGACACCATCGGGAGCCAACCCGAAGTCGAAACGGTAGAGGCCAGGCACTTGAGGAAGGGTTGGGAACTGTGGCACCCCTTCACTGTCCAGGGTCACGGAACCAGCTAGCCGCCAGCAGAACTGAACGTGTACCTCGACGGTCTCGATCTCCGGCAGCTCCGACGCCTCGAGGGCCGCCTTGTCGAGGCCTGCCGATTCTCGCGATCGGACGCGGTCCCCGGTGCCCGAATCGAGACCCACTGAGAAGCCTAGCCGCCGCAACCAGCCACTTGCGCTCTGAGACTGGAACCTGTCTTTCGTGGCGCCGGTCACTAGGTGGATCACCTGTTTGACCGGCCACCGAACACCGTTCACCTCTACCCAGTGAGTCCGTACCTCCTGCGGGATCTGTCCCAACAATCGCTCCCGGACGAGGGCAGGCGTCAGCTCGAAGACATCACCCTTGAGCCGGAACTCCATGGCTACGTGCCTTGGCTCTCATCGATCACCCATGCGTGCCGCAGGGGGATCGTTGCCTTGACCGCCTCAGGGAGCGCGGGGTAGTGCTTGAGCAGGCGATCGACCAGTTCCTCGGCATCCCAGACGGCAACCTTCAATCGCTGGGCATTGACTTTCGCCTGGGCCGGCGGCGTCAAGCCACCCATGGCGACAAGGAGGCCGTGATCAGCGTTGTGCTGGCTGACGACTCCCCCTAGCTGATCAAGTATCTCCGAACCGACGCGGCTCGTCTGCGACTTGACCTGGACGATGATCGTCGGCGCGGAGATGCCCAGCACCCCGGAGCCAGCAATGATGTCGATGCCGCCGTCGGCCCCCTTCGGAGGGACGGTGCACTTCATGCCCTCCGCTTCCAGGATTGCCGCGACAAGGTCCTGTAGGTCATACCCGGCGAACCGCTCCTTGATCCGTGCAAGGATCCGGTCCCGCGAGTAGCGCAGGATGTCTTGTCCATCTCTGTCGATCGCTTCTTCACTGTCGACCACATCGTCGGCGACCTTCGGAAGTGACAGCGAGACGTTGGGGCGCGCTCCCGGATCAGTGTCCAAGCCCGCCATCACCTTGGCGAACCGGTAGGCGGCGTCATTGCGCTGGATCTGGACAACAGTGCTGAAGGCTCCGAGCGAGAAGAGCAGATCCTGGTTGATCGCCGTACGAGGGACGTCCGGGCGCACCCAGTCGACCTTGCGAACATGGTTGAGGACGCCGGCCCCGACCATGTACTGGTAGTCGCCGGTCACTCGGCCGAACGCGAGAAGTCCGGGCTGCTTCACGGGAAGTACAACGATGTCGCCAACCGCCATACGGTTCGCGAAGGCATTCAGCTGTGCTGCGTAGTTGCCGATGGCCCCTGGGCTCTTGTCCGGCAGTTCGTGCGCTAGTAGCGAGCGCATGGCCGGCAGGTCTTTGACGGCGCTCAAGTTGCTGATCTCGCTGAAATCCACGGCCGTGTAGCCGTTCTCCAACATCCATTGATCCCAGGACCAGTTCCTCGAACCACGAACAAGCCAAGCCCTGGGTTCCGATGCGCCGCCGCCATTCATGGCCTCACGCTATCGCTAGACTCCGCGACCTTGAGCCCTAGAGACCGCTGCCGACCAATCCGACGAACCGCTCGAAGACTCCCCAAGCCGCACTAGTACACGCTGCCTCTTCTCCCCGCACCAGCCATCAGCCGAGAACCGGGACGTAGGTGGCAGCACGGCGGCGATGGCGGTGCCACTCGTGGGCGAGGGCGAACTGATCGAAGTTGATGTCGTGGAGGAACATGTTGATGCGGACGAGGTTGTACGTGATCAGGTTGATCTCCTGCCCGTAGAACCCCCTGCCGTACATTCTCCTTGCCGAGCACCTTCGCGAACTTGAGCAGCAGGGAGCCGGAGCCGCACGCGGGCCGTACACCTTGTTAACGCTCGTCTTGCCGACGACGGTGATGCGGGCGAGCAACTCGGAGACCTCCCGCGGCGTGTAGTACTCGCCACCGGACTTGCCGGCCGCCGACGCGTACATGGCGATGAGGTTCTCGTGCGCGTCCCCGAACAGGTCGATCGCGTTGTCGCCGAAGTTGCCGAGGGGCAGGTCGCCGACGGCGTCGAGGAGCTTGGCGAGCTTCTCGTTGCGTCGCGCGACGGTTCTGCTCGGTCATAGCCCACTTCCACGTCCCGCGTTCCTTGTACATGTGGGCGTCCACCCGGACCGCGAGGCCTCCCACCTGGACGGAGACTTTCAGGAGCGTCGCCGGCAACGAGACCGAGGTGCCCGGGATGGCGTCGGCCCCGAAATCGGACGAGCTGACCACGCCGAGCCACTGCATGGTGAGTTCTCGCCCGCCCTACCGACGTCACTGGTGCAGCAGCACGTCCATGACTCGCGGCGCGAAGAAGCGCCTGTTGTACACGCGCTCGTCGTACGGTGCAAGGATGCCGTGGGTCACCAGGGAGTCGATGAGCTTCTTGGCGCCAGGGCTCCCCATCTTCATGGCAGCCGCCGCCTGAGCGACCGTGAACGTGGGCTGTGCCACTGCGAAGTCGATGAGGACCCGCGCGTTGGCCGTCCGAAGGGGCGTCGCACGAAGATGCTCCTTCAGTTCGCCCTGCACGGCCGCCAGCGCGAGCATCCTCGATCGAGCCGCCTCTGCCGACTCGGACAACCCCAGAGCGAAGAACTCGACCCACGTCGACCAGTCGCCGTAAGTCGACACACCAAGGAGGGCGTCGTAGTAGGTCGAGCGCCTTGCCTCGAACCACGGCGACACCGACAGGCTGGGCTCGGTCAGCACACCTGACGAGTAGAGCTGCAGGACCACCAGAAGGCGGCCCAAACGACCGTTCCCATCGTGAAATGGATGCAGCGCCTCGAACTCGTAGTGGGACATGGCGGTGGCAACCACTGGATCGATGCGACCTCGATGGTCTGCCTGCATCCACGTCACCAGTTCGCGCAGCCTGGCCTCGAGGTCGTCCCCCGGAGGTGGTGGTACGTACCGAGCGGCCTTGATGGGGATCTCGGTCGCGGGGACGCCCTCGCGACGGCCGATGACCACCTGGACGGGCCGCACCTGCCCCGAGTGCTCACGCTCGGATGGCGTGCCGTGGACGAGCACGGCCTGCAGACTCGACAGACCTGAGACGCTCCAGCCGCGCCCCTCCTCAGCCCACCCGAAGGCCGTCTCGGCCACAAAGAGGTAGTTCAGCACCTCTCGCATCGAGGGGTCCTGCACATCGTCGGTGTCAGCAGCCAGGACTCTCGCCAGCGGCTCGTACGTCCCCTCGAGCGCCGCGGTCGACTGCGCCTCCAGGCGGAGGGTCGAGCTACGGAAGAGCCGAGGGTTCGGCAGACGTTGGGCGGTGGAGTCCAGCGCAGCGAGAGCCGCTCGCGCGTCCGCGACCCGGCGGTAGGCGACGCTGCTCAGTTCAGGACTCTCGTCGCCCAGCGGGCTGGGCAGGAAGGCCCAGTGGTTCCACGTGCCGCCCCCGGGAAGTGATCCACTGATGGGTACGAGTTCGCCGAACGGCGCCTTCTGGAACAGTTCTACGTGCACAACCGAACACTACTACGGGTTGTGGAAACTTTCATGGGTGTGACTTTTCCACTAGGAGGCGCGCTACACACGCTCATAGGCTGGCGGGAGATCGATCGATGATCCGCACCAACTCCTGGACGCACACACGGGGATCAGTGGCGGAGGATACGAGATTCGAACTCGTGAGGGTTTGCACCCAACCCGCTTTCCAAGCGAGCGCCATAGGCCCCTAGGCGAATCCTCCGTGGAGGATCGTACAGGCCAGCGTCCGACTTCGGCCAACCGGCTCGGACTCGCTAGACTCTGGCACCAGGTCCTCCGCGCGGCGGTACCTCACCGAACCCCCCCAGGGCGGAGACGCAGCAAGGGTAGGAGAGCTCTTCCGGGTGCGCGGAGGGCCCCTTTGCGTCCCGGGCTCCCCGCGGGTGCAGGATGAGCGCCATGCAGATCCCCTGGTCGGACGGCACGTGGACCACCCCTCCCATACATCTCGAGCCTCTCGGCGACGCCCTCCGTGTGACGGCCGCCGAAGGGTCGGACGCCTGGCGGCACACCTCGTACGGGTTCGTCCACGACACCGAGCACGCCCTGTTGCGGCCGCTGGCCATCGGGCGGGCCGTCGAGGTCGACTTCCGCTGCGAGCTGGTCGGGCAGTTCGACCAGGCCGGCGCCTTCGTTCGGTTCGACGACGAGCACTGGATCAAGTCCGGCGTGGAACGGTCCGATGGCGTCGAGATGCTCGGCGCAGTCGTCACCATGGGTCGCTCCGACTGGTCCACCGGGCCGGTGCCCGACTGGGCCGGGCGCGTCGTCACCGTACGGATCTCGCGCGCCGAGGAGTCCGTGACCGTACGGGCTGCGGTTGATCACGGTCCGTACCACCTCGTCCGCGTCGCCCCCACCCCTCCCGGGGCTGATGCTCTCGCCGGGCCGTTCCTGTGCGCGCCCACGCGGGCCGGGTTCAGCATCGACTTCCTCGCCTGGCGCGAGACCGAGGCGGACGCTTCGCTGCACTGAGCGCCGGCCCTTCGAGACGCAACCGGCTCCGCCTAGTTGCTCCTCAGGGAGCCGGTGTGGCAGCCAGCTCACGTGAAGTGAGACTTTAGGGGCTTGCGGTCCGGGGCCAACTCTTCTGCTTCACGTGAAGTCGTGGTTGTGGGTCGTCCTCCAGGTCGCGTAACCGCGACTTCGCGTGGCGGTCTCTTGAAGCGCCCCAGGTTTGATGCCGCTCCTGTTTGAGTCCAGGAGGATGTGCAGCA
>JAPUEI010000053.1 GCA_027492675.1 Propionibacteriaceae bacterium
CCACCCCCGACTTCACCCCCCGCTCCTGCGCCCCGGTCGCCCCCGACACCTGCCGGGGCCGCCGGCGCACCGGCGGGGGGGGGGTCGCCCACTGGGCCCCCCCACCCTGGTGTTCTCGGGTCAGGCGACGGACCGGAAGAAGCGCCACATCACATCGTTGGCACTCACCGCGTCGCTGTACGGGCCGAGGAACGATGCCGCAGCGGTCAGCATCGCAGAGTTGCCCCCCGGCCAGCTGTGTCCCATGCCATCGATCAGGTAGGAGACGACGGGCTCGTGGCAGCGGGTTCCGACGGTACGGGTCACGACGCCTGTCGTGACGGAGTACGCCGAGCGGCAGCCATTGATGGTCATCCACCGGTCGAGCGCCTGCTTCGCCGAGTACCGCCAGTAGGCAGCACCGCCACCGCCAGCGGGGTTGATCGGGTCAGCGTCTCCTACCCCTCGAGGAGAGGTGTCGTACCCCTCGAGGAGAGGTCTCCTACCCCTCGAGGAGAGGTCTCCCACCCCTCTCCGAGAGGACTCCTAAACCTCTCCCTGAGCAAATGGGGGGTCCGTCCCGTCGAGGAGAGGTCTGATGGGCGTCGGGGAGAGGTTTCGTGCCCCTCTCCGAGAGGACTTCTAAACCTCTCCCTGAGGAATGGGGGTCCGTCCCTCACGGAGAGGACTCGTACCTCCGACACACAGAGATGCCCGCCCGACCGCGATGTGCTCGCGGCCGGACGGGCATCCGGACGGCTGGACTACTCCTGGGTGTCGGACGGAGTCGCTGCCGACGCCGGCGTGGCGTCGGGCTCGACGGCGGACTCGGGCGACTCGACCTCGGTCGGCGACTGCTCAGACGACTCCTCGGTCGCCTCCTCTGTCGCTTCCTCGTCGCCGCTCTCCGGGTAGCGCGCGATGGCGGCGACGGAGTCGTCACCCTTCACGAGGACGAACTTCACGCCCATCGTGTCGCGACCCTTGACCGGCACCTCGGAGACCTTCGACCGCGTGATCTGGCCGGACGTCTTCATCGCGATGACTTCGTCGTTCTCCGCCACGACCAGGCCACCCACCAGGGACCCGCGGTCCTCGTTGAGCTTCATGGCCTTGATGCCGAGACCGCCGCGGTTCTGCTCGCGGTAGTCCGACACGGGGGTGCGCTTCGCGAAGCCGCCGTCGGTGACCGTGAACACGAACCGGTCGTCCTCGGGCATGTTCGCGTCGATGACGGTCATGCTCAGCAGGGCGTCGTCGCTGCGGAACTTCATGCCCGTGACGCCCGACGTCGCACGGCCCATCGGGCGCAACTGGTCGTCGCTCGCCGCGAACCGGATGGCCTGCCCCTTGCGGGACACCAGCAGCACGTGGTCCTCGGCGTTGCAGAGCGACGCACCGATCAGCTCATCGTCCTCCTCGCGGAAGTTCACGGCGATGACGCCGGCCTGGCGCGGGGTGTCGAACGCGGTCAGCTGGGTCTTCTTGACCAGTCCGTTCCGCGTGGCGAGGAGCAGGTACGCCGCGTCCTCGTACGACCGGATCGCCAGCACCTGCGCGATCCGCTCGTCCGGCTGGAAGCTCAGCAGACCTGCGACGTGTCCGCCCTTGGCGTCGCGGTTGCCCTCGGGCAGCAGCCACGCCTTCGTACGGTAGACACGGCCCTTCGTCGTGAAGAACAGGATCCAGTGGTGCGACGTGGTCGCGAACAGGTGCTCGACCTCGTCGTCCGCGCGCAGCGACGCCCCTCGTACACCGCGGCCGCCGCGGCGCTGGATGCGGTACTGGTCGGCCTTCGTGCGCTTCGCGTACCCGCCGTGAGTGATCGTCACGACCAGGTCCTCGTCGGGGATGAGGTCCTCGTCGCTCAGGTCGCCGTCGGCGGAGATGATCTTCGTACGCCGCTCGTCGCCGTACTTGTCGACGATCTCGCCGAGCTCGGTCGAGATGATCTCGCGCTGCCGCTCGGGCTTGGCCAGTACGTCTTGCAGGTCGGCGATCTGACGCTCCAGCTCGGCGAGCCGGTCGATCGTCTTCTGTCGCTCCATCGCGGCGAGGCGCCGAAGCTGGGTGTCCAGGATGTACGTCGCCTGCACCTCGTCGATGTCCAGCAGCGACATCAGGCCGGACCTCGCCTGCTCGGCGTCACGCGAGGACCGAATGAGCGCGATCACCTCGTCGAGCATGTCGAGGGCCTTGACCAGGCCGCGCAGGATGTGAGCCTGCTCCTGGGCGCGCTGCAGACGGAACTGCGTGCGCCGGACGATGACCTCGACCTGGTGCTTGACCCAGTACGAGATGAACTGGTCCAGACGCAGCGTCCGCGGCACGTCGTCGACGAGCGCGAGCATGTTGCAGCCGAACGAGTCCTGCAGCCCGGTGTGCTTGTACAGGTTGTTCATCACCACGCGTGGCTGCGCGTCGCGCTTGAGCACGAACACCAGGCGCTGGCCTGTACGGGCGGAGGTGTCGTCGCGGATGTCGGCGATGCCGGTGAGCTTGCCCGAGTTCACGAGCTCGGCGATCTTCATCGCGAGGTTGTCGGGGTTGCACATGTACGGCAGCTCGGTGACCACCAGCAGCGTACGGCCGCGGTTGTCCTCCTCGATGTTGATGACGGCGCGCATGATGACCGAGCCGCGGCCCGTGCGGTACGCGTCCTCGATGCCCTTGCGGCCGACGATGAGGCCACCGCCGGGGAAGTCGGGACCCTTCACGCGGGCCATGGACTCCTCGAGCAGCTCGGCCGGCGTGGCGTCCGGGTGCTCCAGCGCCCACTGCACGGCCGACGCGACCTCGCGCAGGTTGTGCGTGGGGATGTTCGTCGCCATGCCGACCGCGATGCCGGTCGAGCCGTTGACCAGGAGGTTCGGGAAGCGAGCCGGCAGGACGACGGGCTCGGTCTCCCGGTTGTCGTAGTTCGGCTTGAAGTCGACGGTGTCCTCGTCGATGTCGCGGACCATCTCCATGGCCAACGGCGCCATCCGGCACTCGGTGTACCGCATGGCCGCGGCCGAGTCGTTGCCCGGCGAGCCGAAGTTCCCCTGGCCGGAGACCAGCGGCGCCCGCATCACCCAGGGCTGCGCGAGACGCACGAGGGTGTCATAGATCGCCGAGTCGCCGTGCGGGTGGTAGAGGCCCATGACCTCGCCAACCACGCGGGAGCACTTGTTCCAGCCGCGGTCGGGCCGGTAGCCACCGTCGTACATCGCGTACAGCACGCGGCGATGTACAGGCTTGAGCCCGTCTCGTACGTCCGGCAGCGCTCGTCCCACGATCACGCTCATCGCGTAGTCGAGGTAGCTGCGCTGGATCTCGACCTGCAGGTCGATCGGCTCCGTACGCGCCGCGACCGACGTCGCCAGCTCCTGGTTGTCGGCGCCCTCGACCGGGGCTGGGGTTTCGGCGTCGCCCATCGGGTCGACTGGACCGTCGCTCATCGCTTGTCTCCTCTATCCGTCCGTCCTCAGATGTCGAGGAAGCGGACGTCCTTCGCGTTGCGCTGGATGAAGTGGCGGCGCTGCTCGACGTCCTCGCCCATCAGGATCGAGAACATCTGGTCGGCGCGCGCGGCGTCCTCCAGGGTGACCTGGAGCAGGATGCGACCTGAAGGATCCATCGTGGTGTCCCACAGGTCGGAGGCGTCCATCTCGCCCAGACCCTTGTACCGCTGGATCGGGTTCACGTTCGGCAGCTTCTTGCCGTGCGCCAGGCCGTCGTCACGCAGCGTGTCGCGCTCGGCGTCGTTGTACGCCAGCTCGTGCGGCGCGTTGGTCCAGCGCAGGCGGAACAGCGGCGGCTGCGCGAGGTAGACGTGGCCCGCGTCGATGATCGGCTTCATGAACCGGAACAGCAGCGTCAGCAGCAGCACCCGGATGTGGGAGCCGTCGACGTCAGCGTCGGCCATCAGCACGATCTTGTGGTAGCGCAGCTTGTCGATGTCGAACTCGTCGTGGACGCCGGTGCCGAGGGCGTTGATGATCGCCTCGACCTCCTTGTTCGCGAGGATCCGGTCGAGCCGGGCCTTCTCGACGTTGAGGATCTTGCCGCGCAGGGGAAGGATCGCCTGAGTACGGGGATCGCGGCCGCCCTTGGCGGAACCGCCGGCGGAGTCGCCCTCGACGATGAAGACCTCGCACTCGCTGGGGTCGTTCGACTGGCAGTCGGCGAGCTTGCCCGGCAGGCCTCCGCCGAAGAGGAGTCCCTTGCGGGAGCGAGCCATGTCGCGTGCCTTGCGAGCGGCGATGCGGGCGGTCGCGGCCGCCTGCGCCTTCCGTACGATGTCGCGACCCTCGTTCGGGTTCATCTCGAACCAGTCGCCGAGCTTGTCGTTGACGACCTTCTGCACGAACGACTTCGCCTCGGTGTTCCCGAGCTTGGTCTTCGTCTGGCCCTCGAACTGCGGCTCGGACAGCTTCACCGAGATGATCGCCGTGAGGCCCTCGCGGATGTCGTCACCGGAGACGCGGTCCTCACGCTTCTTGATCAGGCCCCAGGTCTCGCCCCAGCGGTTGACCGTGTTGGTCAGCGCAGCGCGGAAGCCCTCTTCATGGGTGCCACCCTCGTGGGTGTTGATCGTGTTGGCGAAGGTGTGGACGCTCTCGTTGAACGAGGTGTTCCACTGCATCGCGACCTCGAGGCCCATGTGCTGCGCCGGCGCGTGCGCCTCGACGGCGATGACCGAGGGGTGGATCGCGTCCTTGCTGCCCATGAGGAACGTCACGTAGTCGATCAGCCCGCGCTCGTACATGAACGTGTCGGTCAGCTGCTCGCCGTCCTCGTCGACGTGCTCAGGGCGCTCGTCGGTGATGGTGATCGTGAGGCCCTTGTTGAGGAAGGCCATCTCGCGGAACCGGGTGGCCAGGGTCTCGTACGAGTACGTGGTGGTCTCGAAGATCTCCTTCGAGGCGTAGAACTCGACGGTCGTGCCGGTGCGCTGGGACTCCTCGAGCTGGATGAGCGGGCCGGTGGGGTCGCCGAGCGCGAAGGACTGCCTCCAGTGGTAGTCGTCGCGGTAGATGTCGACGGTGAGGTCGCTCGACAGGGCGTTGACCACGGAGACGCCGACGCCGTGCAGGCCGCCGGAGACCTTGTAGCCGCCATCACCGAACTTGCCGCCGGCGTGGAGCACGGTCAGCGCGAGGGTGACGGCCGGGATGCCCTCGGTCGGGTGGAGCTTGACCGGGATGCCGCGGCCGTTGTCGACGACGCGGACGCCGCCGTTGGGCAGGAGCCGCACGTCGATGGTGTCGCAGTAGCCCGCGAGCGCCTCGTCCACGGAGTTGTCGACGACCTCGTACACGAGGTGGTGGAGGCCACGCTCACCGGTGGACCCGATGTACATGCCGGGCCGCTTCCGTACGGCCTCGAGGCCTTCGAGAACCGTGATGGAGCTCGAGTCGTACTCGCCGGCGTCCACCTTCGACGCCATGGAGACGTTCTCGGTGAGCAGTACGTCGTCGTCCTCGGCCAGGTCGCCCTGGGGGACGCCCTGAAGATCCTCGGCAGACAGTTCCTCGTCGTTGGGCGCACCCTGCTTGGCCACTGACATCTTGTCCTTTCCGGCTGCACAACCGGCGCGAGAGACACGCCTGGCGACACGCCGTACACCCGAAGCGGTCACCGGCGATCTGTGAACGTGCACAGTCTACCGGCCGCAGAGGGCTCACCACGACTCGAAACACCCGCCGCTGGCCGATTTCCTGGGGTCGAGGCGCCTCCAGACCGGCCCTGAGGGCCGCTAGAGGGCCGTTTCGACGGGTTTCCCCCGGTCATCCCGAGGTCCCCTACGCGTCGGGGGGCCTCAGTGGCTCTGTGGGCGGGTGGGTGGCGATGGTCAGCAATGTGTCGACGAGGAGGCCCTCAGCGTCATCTGCATCCACTGGCAGATGCATCGCACTGATCGCCATGCGCGCCAGCATGCAGGCGTCCGCCACTTAGTTCACACACATCGAGTGCCGACCGATTACCCATCGTTCCGCTCATCGGCGGGGCCCGCGGTCGCTGTTGAGGTTTGGGTCTCCTAAGACGCCTGAGCCCTCACCGCCGGTGGAGGCTCGGACGGCTGAGGGGCGGGCTCTAGCTCCGGGTAGGGTGTGGGGCGGTACGGCGTGGGGGCTGTGGTTCACAGCGGCATGCTGTGTCGGGGTGCCGGGGGGGTGGCCCGCGTCACCGCGAGCGGACGGATCAGGAGCCGAGCTGCGAAGCGAGCTGCTGGTCGGTCTGCTGCAGCGTGTTCGCGACCATGTTCAGGTTGGACGACAGCTGATCGAGCGCGCCGATGGTCTGCGTCGCGCCGGTGTTGAACTGCTCGTAGCTCTGCTGGAAGGCACCCGATGCCGAATCGGTGACGAAGCCACCGGAAACGAGGTTGTTGATCTGGTTGCGAAGGGCATTGAGCTGGCTCGTGATCTCTTCCTTGCCGCGGGTCAGGGCCTGAGCCTGAGCGGTGATGTCCTGGTACGAGACGTTGATGTTGGCCATGATTTCTTCCTTTTACTTGGTGGGTTGAGTTTTCTTGGTTCGAAAGTTCTTGCTGATGGTGGATGTCACGTCTGTCTGGTCAGCCTCCTAGGATCTCGGCGAGGTCCTCACCGACCAGCAGTTCGATCACTGGTTCGGTCATGGCGCCCACGAGCAGGAGATCGGTGGTCCACGCCATCGCGACCACGTCGACCGGACCGCGTCGCAGGTTCCGCCTGACGGAGGTCAACTGGGTCGCGACGAAGGCGGATTCGTTCACCGAGCCGTCGGCCACTGAATCCAGACGCAAGAGTTGGAACCCTTCGATCCCATGGGGCCGAAGATCGTCGAACTGTCCGTTGAAGTCCCCCAGGCCATCCAGCCCGAGAAGTGCACGTTGCGCCGTCACGGAGTCTGACTCCGCATCGACCACGGCGATGCTGACGAGAACCGCCCCGGGCAGTTGAGGAGCGAACAGTACGCGCGCTGCGAACCCGTCCAGGGTCTCGAGTGCCTGGTAGTGAAGCAGCACATTCCTGGCCTCCGCCGCTTGCGGGTCCTCGAGCCGGAAGACAGGGATGACGCCGTCGACCCACTCACTCTGATCCACGGTGTTCGCCGGAGGCAGGAGCAGCCAGGGTGACGACACGAGTTCCTCCACCGCGGCGCTCATGACAGCCACCTGAACGACTGGACGGTCTCGTCGAAGAGCTCGATCAACACGTCGGCGAGGTCGGCACTGCCGGCAAGCGACGTGCTGGTCACCGAGAACGCGACGTCCACCCACCGCTCCGGATCGCCGGGATCCCCCATGAGGTAGCGCACGTGGTGGCGAGTCGCCGTCATGCCTACGGCCTCTTGGCCGATGGGCGCGTTCAGGATGTTCGCTGCCTGACTGAGGCCGTCCTGTACGGGCGCGGTGGCATCGACGTCCTCGGACAGTCGAATGCTCACGAGATCGCCTACATCGACCGTCTTCGCGGACATGTCCGATGCGGCGACGGCCAGGAGGACATCGATGGGGTCCTGCCCATCGGGCACCGTGAGCGGCATGTAGACGGCTGTGGGCGTGGCCGCCAGCGCATCATGAACCTCGACAGGGAGAGTGAGACCCACTGCTCCACCATCGCTGAGAGTGCGTACGACCTCGGTGAGTGACTTCGTCAACGTCGGGCCCACGCTGCGCGCCCGGTCCCGAGGGACACCCGCGAGCCGGAGGCTCACGAAGTGTTCGACCTGGGCATCAAGGTCGTCTCTCAGATCGACCATGAACCAGCCCGGCGGAACCAGGATCTGAAATTGCTTCACAGCGCACCTCCACAGGTGACGGTCTTCGTTCGGAGGGAGTCCATGGTGTGGTCGACCCGCTCGTACACGGCCTCCTTGACCACGTGCTTCACGGGATCGGTGATCTTCTCCTTGAAGTAGTCCTCGACCTTGTCCCCCACGTAATCGGTGATGTGCCCCTTGGTCTCTCGCGATATCTCACCCTTCGCGATCTCCGTGAGAACGTGACTGACCTTCTTCGTGGCCTTGGTTCCGATGACCTTCGACGCCTCCTCGGTGGCTGCAAGCCCTGCCTTCGCCCCACCCTTGATCAGGCGTGAGAAGGCTCCGGCCGCGCCGGTCGCTGTCTTGCTGTTGAAGGCGTATACAGCGTGGCCGGCGAGCGACTTGGCTCCCGAAGCCAGCTTCCCGGCGATGGCACCTCCCAGTTTCCCGACGGCCATTCCTGCCAGGGCAGCAGCACCGGATGCGACCAGCCCGGAGAAGTCCCCCGTCTTGACCGCTGTCACGATCGACTTGACGACCGTGATCACCGATTTGACCTTGCTGATCACGGTGGCGACCTTCGACAGGAAGAACAACGCGGGGGCGATGACGTTGAGGCCCGGAATGAAGGCCACGACGGTTGCCGCGATCGTGAGGACCAGCGAGATCGTGTCGATGTTGTCGTAGATCCACTTGCCGACGTTGGTCAGGATCTCCACGCCCTTGTCGAACACTTCCTTGAACTTGTCGAGGAGCGAGTCCGTGACCGGGCTGTTGTTGATCGCGGTGGAGATCATCGACTTCGCTGCGTTGGCGGCGTCGTCGCGACGGCGAATCGCTTCTTGGATCTTGGTCTTGGCTGCGTCGACGTTGTGCTTGGCGTTCTCTGCCTGGTGCTTGGCAAGGTAGTAGCTGTCCTCGAACTGCTTGGCCTGGCTCGGTTCGAGAGTGACCTTCCATCCGCTCCAGAGATTCCAGGCGTTCTGCGCAGCCTCCTTGCGTTCCCTCTCTGCCGGCTCGCCTTGAGCGAAGGCCGCGTCCGCGATCTCCTGGGCTGCCCGCAACTCAGGTGCGTAGTAACGCAGAGCTGCGGCCGTCTCCGAGTAGCGGGTGCTGACGTTCTGCAGTTGGCCCGAGAGCTCCCGGCTGCGCGCCTTCAAGGCCGTGATGGTCTTGGACTGCTGGCCCGACCCGTCGAGATTGGCCAGGTAGTCGGAGACCTGCAGGATCGTGTCCGATGTCGAGGCGTACGACTTCGCCGCCGCCTCCACGGCGTCAGGATCACCGGGGATGGGGTCCGAGCCGTAGCCCAGCAGACTCCAGTCGTGACATGCTCTCGCGGTCATTTCGCGTCCTTCTCGGCGCGCTGATCCTCAGTGGTACTGGACCGGCGATCGGTGGTCGCCTTGTCTTCGCTACTGCGTGACGACGAGGTGCTCGTCTGGCCGCCGGAGTTCGACGCCGACGACGACATCGGCTGAGTCACCGACCCCGTACCGACGGACTGCCCCATCCCTCCGCCCGTCATCGACCCGGTCGACATCATCGGCGTGGGAATGTGGCTGGCCGCTGCCGGGCTCGACGGCGCAGCGGCGGGCTCGCCCACGAAGGACGCTGCCCCGACCGATCCAGTGGCAGCGTTGCCTACTGAACCGGCCACAGCGGCGGCCGTGCCGGCGCCGGCCACGGCCGCGACACCTGACGCATCCCCGACCGATGGGGAACCTCCGGAGGGCTGACCTGCGGACGGTTGAGCCAGGCTCGCCGGATCCTCGTTCTGCATCGGACTCTCCTTCCGCCAGTCGGCATTGCCCGAACCAAACCCGCCACCGGCTGCCGAGCCACCCGAGGTGGCGGGCTCTGGGCGAGGCTCCTCGGAGGCGGGAGCTTCAGCCGGGGAGTCGGTCACCGGAGCCGGGGTCCCCGGATCCGAGGCGACGTCTGTGCTGCCTTCTTGATCAGTCGGCAAGGGAACGTCGCCGGCCGGGGCGTCGACATGGTCATCGGTCCCGGCGAGCAGGCGCTCCAACTCGGCCCGCGCATCGCTGGCGGTCATCACGTTCATGTGTCCGTCGACGGCATCCGCGTGGACGTCCCGCAACAGTTTCCGTACCTGCTCGCGGGCGGACTCCAGCCCTCCACCGTTCAGCCCGCTGTCGGCGAACTTCCCCGCCATCACCAGCGGGAGAAGTGCCCCGAGACTCGCGCCGGCCGCGAACTGCGGATACCGGGCGATGAAGTCCGGGGAAGACATGAGGTCCTTCATCTTGAGCAGCAGGTTCTGCATCTCGGGCGGGAAGTCTGTGATGTCGACGTGGTTCGGGTCACCCAGACCCGGCTCATCGGTCGATGTCCCTGACGGGTCCGAGGTCTGTGTCGGCGTCGTCTCAGGCACGTCAGTGGCCTGCCGCTCCTGCGGCGGCGCCGGAGCCACGGGCGCTGCCGGAGCTTGGGGCGCTGCCGGAGCGGGGGCCGACGGCGCCGGTGGCGTCGCACCGGGTGGGGGCGTCGAGGTCGACGGAGCCGGCTGCGGATTGGAGTCGGACGAACCGACTCCCCGAAGGTTCTGGGCCATGCGATCATCCACGTCACCGAAGGTGTCGAGGACGCCCTTGATCTGCGACTCGATGTCAGTGAGGGACTCCAGGAGCTTGCCGCGGTGGATCCGCCACGAACTCGCGACGTTCTCGAGTTCAGACTTCAGTCCGTCGTGTCCCACCGCCGAGGCCGCGTCATCGGACCGTGACGTCGCCGAGTCGAATTCGCCGTGCAGCGTGACGATGCGGGAGTACGCCTCCTGGAGGTCCTCGCCTTTGATGACGAGCTTCTCAGTCATTGTGCGTGACCCTTTCCATTGCGATTTCTCCTACACGAGGACGGTATGGAGCCCTGTGAAATCTGTCGATGGGGAGCACTATCCACCTCAATCCACCAGCGGGATCTGGACCTTGCGGGACCGCCCATTACGCACCCAGAACCCGCGTCCGGGCGGCAGATCAGTGCGCCGGACCCTCGGCAGCGACGTCCGCAGGATCGTGTCGCCGTCGGCCTGGTCCGGCTGGAGCAGAAGTCCCACGCGACCGTTCCTGACCTCCTGGATGAGCGGCCACGGGCTCGACCACGCCGACGTCTCGCCCTCGGCGATCACGAGATGGCCGTTCCGCCTGGCCAGCTTCACCAGTTCGAGCAGGGGGGTCTCCGCCGCCGTGGACACGAAGTCGGGGAAGTTCTCGATGACGATGACCAGCGACGGCGACCCGTCGACCGCCGCCTTCTCCGCCAACGGGCGGATCTTGGCGGCCACCCCGGCGCATTCGTCGACCCCGGTGCCCGTGAATTCCCACAAGGACAATCCCGACAACGGAGACCGCCGTCCGGACAGATGGATCATCGGTACTTCGCTCAGCGATCGGCGAATGGACCTGGCCAGCCAATGCACCGAATTCGTACGACCGGATTGTGCGGGACCGGAAATGAGGATCGTCCCCGTGGGGTCGAAACCCATCGCCGCCAACGTGTCGTCGGCGACGCCGAGGGTCGGCTGGCCGGCAACTGCCGGTGGCACGTCGCCCTCGAAGATCTCCGTCGGCAAGGAGCGGATCGGCTCCGGTCGGACACGAATGCGGGTCGCGTTCTCGCTCGCCAGTTCCTCGACCGCTCGGGACTGTGCAGCCATGCTGACGTTGCCGCCGAGAATGGCGAGTTGCAGTTCCTGCGGCTTGTCGGCCTGCATCGCGCGCCCCGGCGGACTCGTCGGAGTCAGGACGTCACGAGGTACGCCGAGGTAGGTGTACGCGTCCTCGTCGACCTGCCTGAGCACGACCTTGCGCAGGAACGTGGACGCTATGGCGGTGGGGACGGCGGCTGCACGATCAGCGGTCATGGCCACGTGGACACCGACCGACCGACCCTCGCTGAGCACCTGCTGGAACGTGTTGTAGATCGCCAGTCGATCCGCTGACGTCTCGTACTCGGTGCGGAACGTTGCGAAGCCGTCGACCAGTACGAGTAGTCGCTGTTCGTTCTCGTTGCCTGGGTGACTACGGAACTCCTGCAGGTTGGAGTCTCGGAGCGTCTTGAAGCGTTCTCGCCGGTTGTCGACGATCTCGTTGAGGCGTCGTACGAGTCGGCCGACGCGCTCGTCGTCGTCGCCGGAGATCACTGCGCCCACGTGGGGCATCGGCTCCAGCATGCTGAGTGCACCGCTGGCGAAGTCCATGGCGTACACCTGCGTCCCCGCAGACCGTGGTGTGATCGACGCGGCGATGGCCAAGGAGCACAGTGCCGTCGACTTGCCCGATCCACCGGCGCCGTAGAACAGGATGTTCCCGTCCGTGTCGGGGTAGAAGAACTCCGGATATTGCGCCTGCCGGTCCGGATCGTCGATGACTCCCAGGACCAGAGCGTCATCGGAGCGCTGGGGCAGCATCTCCAGGTTGTACGTGTCGGCGAGGTTGTCTAGCCACGGCCTGCGGGGGTCCTGTACGTGGGCCAGCGCTGCGGCCGAACTCACGGTGGACACCACGCGCTCGATGTCCTTGGCGATGTCCGCACCGACTGCGGTGCGTTCGGGCATCCGCCAACTGGACGTCACACCGAACCCCAACTCGACCACGTCGATGGGCGGTGCCGGCGGTTCGGCCGGGGTCCGAGATCCCGGGAACGCGGACTGGAACGGGGTGATCCGTCCGGGCCCGGTCTTCGCGGCGCCTCGGCCAGGTACAGACGGGTCGAAGTGAGCGGCCATCTTGTCGCCGAGCACGTCGGCCGAGTCGTGTTCGTCGGCCATGCGCAGAGCGACGCGGAGGTTCGTGTTCGCACGCAGGTTGTCCTTGATGACGCCCGCGGGTCTCTGCGTGGCCAGGATGAGGTGGAGTCCGAGAGACCGGCCGCGCTGAGCGACGTCCACGACGCCGTCGACGAACTCGGGCACCTCGCCGACCAATGCCGCGAACTCGTCCACGACGATGATCAGGCTGGGCGGGCAGTCAGGATCACCGGTGAGTTCCAGCTCGATCAGATCCTTGGCCCCCTTGGCGTGAAGGAGTTCCTCGCGGTGACGCAGCTCGGCTCGAAGGCTTCGCAGCGCACGTCGTACGAGGTGAGGGCTGAGGTCGGTCACCAGACCCACGCAGTGCGGCAACTTCACACAGTGCGAGAACGCGGAGCCACCCTTGTAGTCGACGAACAGGAACGTCACTCGATCAGGGCTGTACTGGTGAGCCAGTCCCAGCACCCAGGCCTGGAGAAATTCACTCTTCCCCGCTCCGGTCGTACCACCCACGAGTGCGTGCGGCCCTTGGGAGCGCAGGTCGATGGCGAACGGTTCGGTGCCTGCGTGGCCGACGAGGGCCGACAGATCTCCGGCCCGGTCCCGCTTGACCGGCGGTCGTCCGTCCCTGATCACGAGCGAGCCGTTCTGCCGCCACCGCGAGACGACCTGTTCGGGGTCGTCGACGCTGTCCGGGCCGAGGAGGGTGACGACGGGCATCGAACGCGGGAGGTCGGACGAGTCGGCGATCGGTGCGCCGGTGTCGACGACGGGCGCTAGACGGCGCGCGAGGCTGATGGCTGCCTGGGGTTCGAGTGACTCGCACTGGACTCCGGACACTGTGTGGCCGAAGCGGACGTAGCCGACCTCGTTGCCGTCGTCCCCCACCTCCAGATATGTCCGGCAGGCGCCAGGGAGGTCACTTCTCGAAGTCGCGCACCATACGACGTGGACACCGACGTCCGCCCCGAGTTCGGCCAGCCTCGTCAGTCGTCCGCGATCCGCCGACGGGTTGTCGACGACAACGAGAACGCTCGGCACCACGGGGGTGGTCGGGTTCTCGTCGGCGGTCAACGGACCTCGCAGTTTCGCGGTAGCGTCACCGGCCCGGGCCTGGACGACCGCTTCGAGCGCGTTGAGAAGGACGGAGGCGGAACCGGAATCCGCCGAGAGGTGGAGGCTGCCGAGAGGCGAGTGCGCCGACGAGGTGTGGGGTAGCCACTGGAGCCAGTCCCACCGAGACATTCCAGCCTTCGACGTCATGCACGAGATGACGAGCTCAGCCGGAGAGTGGAGCACTGCGGCCTGCGCCACGATCGCGCGGGCGACACCATCGAGAATGCGCCGCTCACCGGCCAGACCCAACGCGCCACAGGAACGGAAGTCGACGACGACCGGCGCATCCTTGAGGAGCACGAACTCTGCAGCCAACTGCTGCGACTTCTTGTACAACTCCGGAACGCCGCCTCCCCGTCCGGTGTCGATCTGTACGGTGCTCGGGATGTCCCCGAGACCGAGTCGGAGCTTGAGGAACTCGGGGTGTTCGGCCCGCCGTGACCACATCAGACCATCGAGGGCCGGCACGGCCGCCATACACGTCGCCACCGAGGGGAACGCAGCGCGCAGCGCGTCGCTCTCCACGGCCTGGGCGTCGACGAGAGCCTCCCGCGTCAGGGACAAGCTCCGCCCGAAGTTGGCGATCTCGGCCTTTAGCTTGCGGCGCGAGCGGAAGCGATTGTCGATGTACGTGCCGGCCATGAGGATCGGACTCAATCCCACGAAGAGCAGGCTCATCATCGACTTGGTAGTGGTGAACATGACGCCACCCATCACGAGCGGCGCGATCATTGCGAGCCAGGGGAAGGGTGAGGGCTCCTTCGGGCTCGGCACCTCGGGCATCGCGATCGTGCTCTCGGGCACACGGGGAATGACGCGTGGAGGACGTACGAAGGCGATGTCCGTGCTCAGCGACGGCACGACGCGATCTGCACGCAGAAGGGTCACCGAGATCGTGGACCCGCCGAGCGTGGCCGTGTCACCGGCCGCCAACTGGACGCGGCTGACCCTCGTGCTTCCCACAATGACGCCGTTGGACGAGTTCTCGTCAATGATCTCTATGCGGTCGCCGACGTTGATCCGCGCGTGGATCTTGGACACGAGCTGGTCGTTGAGCTGTACATCGCACTCGGGCGACCGGCCGATCTTGCTCGTGCCGAAGGGCAGCGACACCTCCGTGCCCTTGTCGGGACCGTCCACAATGCGCAGCACCGCCACACCGGGACCACGCGCCGCGACCTCCTCAGTGGCCGGGACGAGCTCGATCGTGGACCCCGACCTCAGTCCCGAATCGAGCAGTGACATCCGACGGCCCAGGACGGTTGCCTCCCGCCCGTTCACCTCGGTCACGCGCATGGTGTGCCCGGCAGCCGTCTCGGGAAGGCCCGATGCCTTGGCCATCGTGCTCGCGACATCCCCGACCGTAGCGGTGGCGTCGGCGGTGATCTGGATGTCGTGGGCCTGGCGGGATGAGCCCTCGAGGAGCGTGACCTTGAGCTTCATGCGTTTCCCTCCGATGATGACTCGGAGCGCTCAGTGGCGCGCCGCAGGTTGGCCGCTCGCTCCATGTCGAGCAACGCAAGATCGTCGATGCGCACGAGCAGGGTCGAGACGGCGTACTCCACCAGTGCCGCACGTCGGTTCGTCGCCTGGTCCTCGGAATCTCCTCGCAGCCCCTTCACGCCGGCGTTGGTGAGCTTCTCGCACACGTTGTCGAGCTTGCGGTTGAAGCGGGTGAGGTTCCACCCGAGTCGTCGGGCTGCATCCGCGGAGGCCGGGATCTCGGACGCACCGGTACCCGCGCGCCTGAGAACGGTCTCCGCGAGGGCAAGCATGAGCAATCGCTGCGAGGGCGTGAAGCGGTCCGGCCCGACGGTGGTCTCGCCCCCCACGTCATCAACCCGGTGACCGGGCGTGAAGAAGCCATCCACCAAGCACTCCAGCCGCAGCTCGTACGCCGTCGGGCCGGCGGTGAACGTCAGCAGCACCTCGGGAAACACGACAGGCAGCGTGGCCCCGGGAGCGAGCATCGATCGCATGAGACCGTGCGAGTCAGTGATGATCACGGGGAGCCGCGTCCCGGTGTTGGCTACCCACCACAGCCCGTCCTTGAACGAGATCGCCACGAACTGGCGGTGCAGGTACGGATTGTCGTCGAGCGCTAGATCGCCCGTACGGCCGATCGTGAACGTCTGCTCCGGCTGCACCTGGAAGATCTCGCCAGCAAAGTCAATGGTGAGTCGCATCTTGTCCACCGTTGCCTGCGTCACGGGTAGCACGCCCTCACCGGCTCGGAGGACTTGCCGTTGGCGCGCACCAGTTGGACCTCCACGCAGGTTCGGCCTGGGATCGGGGAGACGCTGACCGTCGTCTCCTTGGTGGTGAGTGGTTTCGTCGCCGGGCTGGCCGGGTCGATCACCCTGTACAAGAAATAGTCGCCATCCTTCGGCGCCGGGTTCGTCCACGTCGCCGTGACGGTTTCGGTCCCGCCCACGACCTTCAGCCCTGAGACGGTGGGGATGGTCTCCCCGACGGGATCGACGGGCCGCAC
This sequence comes from Propionibacteriaceae bacterium, assembly GCA_027492675.1. Classification (GTDB taxonomy): domain Bacteria; phylum Actinomycetota; class Actinomycetes; order Propionibacteriales; family Propionibacteriaceae; genus Fen-668. The sequence continues at coordinate 16,092 of JAPUEI010000053.1, forward strand.
GCTGTTGGTACGGGTGGTGGTGGGCTGGCTCGCCACGACCGCCGAGTTGCGTGTGGCCCATACGA
>JAPUEI010000054.1:0-1456 GCA_027492675.1 Propionibacteriaceae bacterium
CGTCGACCGGCAGGCGCCGTAGGTCGCGCAGCGGCTCGACCGCCACCACCTGCGAGGAGAAGAACTCGCGCTCGGGACCGGTCAGTCTCCGTACGGCACCCGCCTCGAAGTCGTACGGGCACAGCCTGGTCCTCGCGATCGCCGCCACCACGCCGTCGTGGCTGAGGGTGTACGCCAGCTCGAACGACGCCGCCCTCGCCGCTGACACCTCGACGTCAACGAGGACCGGCTGGGTGGAGTACGAGATCGGCGCGCGGTACTCGACCTGGTGATTGACGACGATGATGCCGCCACCCAGCAGGTACGGGTGCGGGCTGGCCAGCAGGAAGTCGACGCGTGCCTCCTGCAGGTAGTCGACGAACCCCGCATTGTTGACGTGTGCCTGCGCGTCCATGTCCCCCCAGCGCAGGGGGACCTCCACCGAGAACGTCACTCAGACTTCTTCCTCGGCCTCGAACAGGCTGTCGACGATGGCCTGGTTGTCCTTGACGACCGCCGCGCGCCGGACCTTCATGTTCGGCGTCACCTCACCGGAGTCGACGGACAGCTCGTGGTCGAGGATCTCGTACTTCTTCACCGTCTCCCAGCGCTCCAGCTTGCTGTTGGCCCGGACGAGGTGGGAGTCGATCCAGGCGCGGAGCTCCGGCAGCCGGGTCTCCTCGGCGTAGCCGAGCCCATGCTTGCCGGCGCGCTCGGCCCAGCGGTGCAAGGTCGCGGGGTCGAGCACGAGCAGGGCGGCGATGTACTTCTGGCCGTCGCCGACCGCGATCGCCTGCGAGACCAGCGGCACGTTCGCGACGATCGTGCTCTCGACCTTCTGCGGCGCGACGTACTTGCCGCCCGAGGTCTTCATCAGGTCCTTCTTGCGGTCGGTGATCTTGAGATAGCCGTCGTCGTCGAGGATCCCGATGTCGCCGGTGTGGAACCAGCCGTCGGCGTCGATCGCCTCGGCAGTGGCCTCGGGGTTGTTGTGGTAGCCGCGCATCACGATCGGCCCGCGCACGAGCACCTCGCCGTCCTCGGCGATCATCCGGTCGATCCCTGGCGTCGACGGGCCGACCGTGCCGAGCCGCGGCACGCTCCAGTGGTTGACGAACGCGACGGCGCTGGTCTCCGTGAGCCCGTACCCCTCGACGATCAGCAGCCCGGCCGAGTAGAACCACGACTGCACCTGGCGCGACAGCTTCGCCGAGCCGGAGACCATGAACTTCATCCGACCGCCGAGGCGCTCGCGCAGCTTGCTGAAGACGAGCTTGTCGGCGACCTTGATCTGCGCCGCCAGCACGGGCGGCAGGGGCTTGCCATCGATACGGTACGCGATCGCCTCGCGCCCCTTCGCGAACGCCCAGCGGGCGATGGCGCCCTTGAGGCCGACTGAGTTGTCGCCGGTGAGGACCGCCGAGCGGACCTTCTCGAAGATGCGCGGCGCACCGCACATGAACGTCGGCTTCACCTC
>JAPUEI010000054.1:1556-22561 GCA_027492675.1 Propionibacteriaceae bacterium
ATCACCCGGTCACCGTCGCCGGTGCCGCTGAACACCACGATGAGCCGCACCTGAGCGTCCAGCTCGGCGTGGTCGGTGATCTTGCCGACCTGCTCCGCATCCTCGACGAAGGCCACGACCGAGCCGGAGTCCGCGAGGATGTACGAGACGTCGTCAGCCGCCGTGTTGGGGTAGATCGAGGTGGTCGCGGCGCCCATGAGATTCGCGCCGTAGCAGGCCAGCACCCACTCGACGCGGGTGTTCGACGCGATGGCCACGCGCTGCTCGTACTCAACGCCCGCGCTCAGCAGCCCACCGGCGACCTGGTCGGCGATCTCACCGATCTCGCCCCACGTCAGCGTCACCCACGCGTCTCGCACATCAGGGTGCAGATAGGCGGGCCGAGTAGGTGTGAGCTGCACGCGTCGCCGCAGCATCGCTCCCACGGATTTCGGACACTGGGCCTCGATCGTCTCCCGCACCGTCACGTCGGCTCCCCCGTACGTCGTTGTAGTTCCGCCCGATCGTAGCCACAAACCCGCGCTGACAGCAGGGGTCAGTCGACATGGGGGTCGCCTCCGTTGAGGATTCACTCATCGATACAGTTGTCTCATGACCCGCTGGCTCGACACCGACCAACAGCGGATCTGGCGAGCCTGGCTGCTGGGAGTGGCCCGGATCGATGCGGTTCTCGTCGACTGGCTGCGGCCGCACAACCTCGACCTGGCCGAGTACGAGATCCTCGTGTCCCTGTCCGAATCCGAAGGTCGCCAGATGCGCATGAGCGACCTCGCCCTGGGCGTTCACCAGTCACGGTCGCGCCTCACCCACACCGTGAGCCGCCTCGAATCGCAGGGCCTCGTCGCCCGGCAGCGCACGTGCACCGACGGCCGCGGCGTGTTCGCGACGCTGACCGACGAGGGCATGGCGAAGCTCGTAGAGGCCGCCCCACGTCACGTCGAGTCCGTGCGCAAGATCTTCGTCGACGCCGTGTCCCCAAAAGACTTCGAAGCCATCGGCCGCGCCATGGACGCCGTGCTCGCCGTGGAGCTCGACACCGAAGAGTCCTGACCCTCGGGTAGCTCGCTCTGCGGTCACCGTCAGGTCTCGACCGCAGTTGTGGTCGCTATGACGGCCCTGTTCGTCGGCTCCTGACCTCGGAGCGTAGTTGTGGTCGGAATACGGCCCCATTCGGTGCTGAGAACGACCAGAACTGCGCTCGAAACCGTGGAGCGCCCTGAGCCCTCTCCCATTCCGACCACAATGTGGTTCGTACAGCCGAGAACTCCAGAGTCAGGCAGGGGTGGTCAGGATCGCGACAAGGACCGTTCGCCGAGGAACCGACGCGATCTGATGAGTCACGCATCCTCCTTCGCAGCACCGCAATCACTATGGCCGTTCCGTTGTTCGTCGTGACGATGCAGGGAGATGCTTCTCATCCGGCGGAGGCGTCCAGCAGCGACGCCTCGATCGGACCGCCCGCGATGCCGACACTAGGGTTGCCCTGTGACCGCGCTCGCCGGCGACCAGCTCCGTGACCTCCGCGCCCATCTGGGCGCTGCCGCGACGTGTGTGGACTCCACGACCGTCGCGCGGGCGTTGTACTCGTCGGACGCCTCTATCTACCGCATCGCTCCCCTGGCTGTCGCCAAGCCCCGCGACGCCGCTGAGCTGCAGGCCGTGCTGGCCGCGGCGCGGGCCGTCGAGCTGCCCGTCACCGGTCGTGGCGCCGGGACGTCCTGCGCCGGGAACGCGCTCGGCTCCGGGCTTGTCGTCGACATGGGCGCCCACCTGACGAAGGTGCTGTCGATCGACCCCGACGCGCGCACGGCGGTGGTCGAGCCCGGCCTCGTACAGGAGTCCCTGCAGCGCGCGGCCAAGCCGTACGGGCTCCGGTTCGGCCCCGATCCCTCCACGGCGACCCGCTGCACGATCGGCGGCATGGTCGGCAACAACGCGTGCGGACCGAGAGCGCTGGGGTACGGGACCAGCGCGAGCAACCTCCTCGACGCCTCGGTGGTCACGGGCACGGGCGAGCTGCTGCGGCTGTCGACCGCCGGCGCCACCGACCTCGGGCGCTCCCTGCTCACGCTGGCCGAGTCGCACCGCGAGCTCATCGGGCGCGAGTTCGGACAGTTCGGGCGGCAGGTGTCGGGCTACTCGCTGGAGCACCTGCTGAACGGCGACATCGCGCGCTTCTTCGCGGGCAGCGAGGGCACGCTGGGCTTGGCGACGGAGCTGACCGTACGGCTGGTGCGCGATCCGGCACACCGCGTGACCGTGGCGCTCGGCTACGCGTCGATGGCCGAGGCGGCCGATGCGATGGCCGTGGTGCTGCCGTTCTCGCCGACGGCCGTCGAAGGGCTGGACCGCCGGATCGTGGACGTCGTACGGCGGCGGCTCGGCGACAACGCCGTACCTCCCCTTCCTCGTGGCGACGGCTGGGTGTTCGTGGAGATCGCCGGCGACGACCTGGCGGAGGCGCGGTCGCGAGCCGAGGCGCTGATCGCCGCGTCGGGCGCGCTCGAGGGCTGGCTGCCGGAAGGACCTGCGGCCGCTGCGCTGTGGAAGATCCGTGCCGACGGCGCCGGACTGGCCGGCGTCTCGCTGGCCAAGCCCGCCTATGCCGGCTGGGAGGACGCGGCGGTGCCCCCCTTGAAGCTCGGGGCGTACCTGCGGGACTTCGACGCGTTGCTCACGACGTACGGGCTCACCGGGCTCCCGTACGGACACTTCGGCGACGGCTGCGTGCACTGCCGGATCGACTTCGGCCTGGTCGACGACGATGGACCGGCCCGCTACCGCGCGTTCGTCACCGACGCGGCGAAGCTCGTCGCCTCGTACGGCGGGTCACTGTCCGGCGAGCACGGCGACGGGCGAGCGCGCTCCGAGCTGCTGCGCGAGATGTACTCGCCGGAGGCCGTCGCGCTGTTCGGCGAGGTGAAGGCGCTGTTCGACCCGGAGGGGCTGATGAACCCCGGCGTGCTCGCCGACCCGGCCCCCGTGGACGCGGACATCCGCGAGTGGCTGCGTCGCGACTCGGCGATCTCCGTCGAGGACCCGCAGTTCGCCGCCGACGTGCACCGCTGTACAGGCGTGGGCAAGTGCGTGGCCGCGGACTCGGCGGGCGGCGTGATGTGCCCGACGTACCAGGCGACGCACGACGAGTCGGCCTCGACGCGTGGCCGGGCCCGCGTGCTGCAGGAGATGGTCAACGGCTCGTTGGTGACCGGCGGCTGGCGGGCCGACGAGGTGCACGAGGTGCTCGACCTGTGCCTGGCGTGTAAGGGCTGTTCGCGAGACTGCCCCACCGGTACGGACATGGCGGCGTACAAGTCACACGTCCTCGACAACGCCTACCGCGGCCGCGTACGCCCCCGCAGTCACTACTCACTCGGCTGGCTGCCGCGCTGGATCCGGCTCGTCGGCCGCGCGCCCGGCCTCGGACGGCTGGCCAACGCCGCGCTGGGCATTCCGGGCATCGTGCACATCGCGCGCTGGGCCGCGGGCGTCGACCAGCGTCGGCCGTTGCCGAAGTTCGCGTCCGGGTCGAACCGGGTGGCTTCCCAGGACCGCGTCGACGCGACGCCGATCCCCACAGGCAAGCCCGTCGTGATCTGGGTCGACTCGTTCACCGACGGGTTCGAGACCTCGACCACCGATGCACTGGTCGACGTGCTGCGGGCGGCGGGGTACGACCCGCAGTTCCTCAACCAGCACGCGTGCTGCGGACTGACCTGGATCACCACCGGCCAGCTCGACGGGGCGCGCCACCAGCTACGACACGCGCTCGACGTGCTGCACCCGGTCGTCGCCGCAGGCGTCCCTGTGGTCGGCATCGAGCCCAGCTGTACGGCGGTGTGGCGCTCCGACGCCGCCGAGCTGCTGCCCGACGACCCCCGGGTCGCCGAGGTGGCGAAGGGTGTACGGACGCTGGCCGAGCTGCTGCTGTCCGACCCCGAGTGGGCGCCGCCGGACTTGTCGGGGATCTCGATCGTCGCCCAGCCGCACTGTCACCACGCGTCGGTGCTCGGCTGGGCGTCGGACGCGTCCGTACTCGCCAAGACCGGCGCCGACGTCGTCACGCTGGGCGGCTGCTGCGGCCTCGCGGGCAACTTCGGGGTCGAGCAGGGCCACTACGACATGTCGCTGGCGGTAGCCGAGAACGAGCTGCTGCCCGCGCTGCGCGAGGCGGGCCCGGATGCGGTCGTACTCGCCGACGGCTTCTCGTGCCGGAAGCAGGTCTCAGACCTCACGGAGATGAACGCCATCAGCCTCGCGGAGCTGTTGCGGCCGAAGGGCTGACGGACCCTTCGAGACGCCGACTCGCTGGCGCTCGCAGGCTCCTCAGGGATCCGGATGGAAGAAGGCCTGATCACACGAGGACGAGTAGCACCTCGATCACATCGCCGGCGAGGATGCCTTCGGCGTCACGTACGGATCGCTTCAGCGGCAGCACGTACGTCCCCTTGGACTCGGGGAACACCGAGGTGGACCAGGTGGACTCGCCAACGGTCGCCACGACCTTCACCGAGCCGAAGCCGACGCGCGGGCCGGACGCGAGGCGGATCTCCTCCGACGGGTCCTCGGGCACGGTGATGAAGTGCCAGGACGCGTCTCCCGGGGCGACCCAGACCGTGCCGGTGAACCTCACTCGCCGGCGATGGGCTGCTGGAGCGGCTTCAGCGCGGCGACCAGGCGCTCGTTGAGCGTGGCCAACGCCTCGTACCCCTCCGGCACCGGCCCCCTGTACAGCGGGCGCACCGAGCCGAGCACCTCGTACAGACCATCTCGCGTCGGGTTGCGCAGCAGTTCGCGAACCCCACCGAGGGCGTACGAGTAGTCGCGGGCCCGTCCTCGCCAGCCCGGGTTGTCCATGCGGCCCTCGTCGGCTTCCATGGCCGCAGCCATCGCCTCGAGTGCCTCACGGAGCTCCCCGATCTGGGGCCCGCGGATCTCCATGTTCAGCGGGCGCTCGGGCACCGGGGTGTCGTCGTCCACCTCACCGCCGCGGAACCGCGCCAGCAGATCACCGAACCAGCTCATGGCCGCCTCCTCGTACCGCTCACACTAGCGACGAGGCGCTCCCGCCCGGCACAACCTGCCTCGCGAACCGCACAGGTTGTCTCTCGAACCGTCAGCGGGTGAGCTTGCGGTGCGTGGCGCGATGCGGACGAGCAGCCTCGGCGCCCATGCGCGCGACCTTGTTCTCCTCGTAGTCGCCGAAGTTGCCCTCGTACCAGAACCAGTTCGCCGCCTCGTCGTGGTCACCTTCCCAGGCGAGGATGTGGGTGGCGACACGGTCGAGGAACCACCGGTCGTGGGAGATCACGACGGCGCAGCCCGGGAACTCGAGGAGCGCGTCCTCGAGCGACTGGAGCGTCTCGACGTCGAGGTCGTTGGTCGGCTCGTCGAGCAGCACCACGTTGCCGCCCTGCTTGAGCGTGAGCGCGAGGTTCAGGCGGTTCCGCTCACCGCCGGAGAGCACGCCCGACAGCTTCTGCTGGTCGGGGCCCTTGAAGCCGAACGACGCCACGTACGCCCTCGAGGGCATCTCGAAGCTGCCGACCTTGATGTGGTCGAGGCCGTCCGAGACGACCTCCCAGACGTTCTTCTTCTCCTCGAGACCGGAGCGGCCCTGGTCGACGTACGAGAACTTGACGGTCTGACCGACCTTCATCTCGCCGTTGTCGGGCTGCTCCTCGCCGACGACCATCTTGAACAGCGTGGTCTTGCCGACGCCGTTCGGGCCGATGATGCCGACGATGCCGGCGCGCGGGAGCGTGAAGGACAGGTTGTCGATGAGCACCCGGTCGCCGAAGCCCTTGGTGAGCTTCTTGGCCTCGAGCACCTCGGCACCCAGGCGCGGACCGGCCGGGATGTTGATCTCGGCGAGGTCCATGGGACGCCCGCGCTCGGCCTCGGCCGCCAGCTCCTCGTAGCGCGCCAGACGCGACTTGCTCTTCGCCTGACGGGCCTTGGGGTTCTGCCGCACCCACTCGAGCTCGCGCTCGAGGATCTTGGCGCGCTTGGCGTCCTTCTTGCCCTCGATGGCGAGGCGGGAGCGCTTGGTCTCGAGGTACGTGGAGTAGTTGCCCTCGTACGGGTGCAGCTGGCCGCGGTCGACCTCGCAGATCCAGCCGGCGACGTTGTCGAGGAAGTAGCGGTCGTGGGTGACGGCGAGGACGGCACCGGGGTACGTCTTGAGGTGGCCCTCGAGCCAGTTCACGCTCTCCGCGTCGAGGTGGTTGGTCGGCTCGTCGAGAAGCAGCAGGTCGGGCTGCTGGAGGAGCAGCTTGCACAGCGCGACGCGGCGGCGCTCTCCACCGGAGAGGATGTTGACGGGCTGGTCGGGGTCCGGGCAGCGCAGCGCGTCCATGGCCTGCTCGAGCTTCGAGTCGAGCTCCCAGGCCTCGCGGTGGTCGAGCTCGGTGGACAGGTCGCCCATCTCGGCCAGCAGCGCGTCGTAGTCCGCGTCGGGCTCGCCGAGCTCGACGCTGATCTGGTTGTAGCGGTCGAGCAGCGCCTGCGTGTCGGCGACGGCCTCCTGCACGTTCTCCAGGACCGTCTTGTCCTCGGTGAGCGGCGGCTCCTGCATGAGCATGCCGACCGTGGCGCCCTTGGCGAGCATCACATCGCCGTTGTTGGCCTTCTCGAGGCCGGCCATGATCTTGAGGAGGGTCGACTTGCCGGCACCGTTCGGTCCCACCACGCCGATCTTCGCGTCAGGGAAGAACGACATCGTCACGTTGTCGAGGATGAGCTTCTCCCCGAGCGTCTTGCGCACGTTGTGCATGGAGAACACGAATTCGGCCATGGCTGTGGTCAGGCTCCCTGTCGATTGCTGTTGCTGCGGCCCGCTCGAGTGGCGGTCCTGGACCGCGGACCATCCTACTGGCCCGTAGAGGGTCAACAGGACGGGATCTGCGCCCGCCAGACGCGTGGCGTGCCACCGGCCACGAGATACGCCTCGGCGCCGATCGCCGCAGCCGCCGTGACCGACGCCGGAGCGGGGAACGTGACCCAGCTCGCGCCGCAGAGCACCGACGCCGTGGGCGCCGAGGCGTTCGCCATCACCACGGGCCTGCCGCCCACCAGCGCCACCACGGCGACCGGATCGGTGTCCGCAGGAGCGGTGCCGTCGAGATCGGGCGTGGTCTGTACGGAGGCGTCGTCGAGCGAGACCCGCCACGCGACCGGGCGGCCGGACCAGCCCACCACCCAGCAGGCATCGTCGTCACAGGCCACGCCCGTGGCGTGCCGCAGCCCGGGCGTCCGGAGCTCCGGCGCAGGCAGGTCCACCCGGTGCCAGGCTCCGCCGACGGTGCCGTAGAAGAGAGCCGGGGTCTGTACGGCGCCGGACGGCCCTGGTCGTACGACGTCGCCCACGATCACCACCCGGTCCCCGCTCGCGGCGACGGCCGTGAACCCGAGGATGCCGTCCTTGCCCGACTGAAGCGCGGCCGGGGTGTCGAGCTGCTTCCACACGACTCCGGTCGCGCCGTACAGAGCCGCCAGCGGGCCGGTATCCGCGCCGCGACTACCGACGATGATCGGCGTGGCGCCGACGACGACCACGCCCAGCAGGGGTCCCGCGTCGTGGCCCCCGAACGTGAAGAACTCCTGCTCGTGGCTCGTGACGGGACCCGAGAGGGCGCCGTCCCACACGGTCCAGCGCACGTTGCCGTGGGCCCCGCCCGAGCGCCCGCCCAGCAGGTACAGGCGACCTCCCGCGGGGCTGGCCGCCACGATGTCGGCGCTCGCGGCGTACGGCTCCGTGGGCACCAGTGGGACCGCTGTGCCGTCGGCCATCACGACTGCCGGACGTTCGCCGGAGGCATCGGACCCGGCGATCACCAGCCCTGATCTCGTCACGGCGAGGCTCGTCGGCACCACACCGGCCGGCGTCACGTCGCTCCAGGCCACCCGGGGGTTCGGCCGCGGTGCCTGGACACAACCGGCGAGCAGGGCCAGCACTATCAGCACGCCGCCCACCCTTCGGCTCACGGGCCACCCGCCAGCCAGACCGTCATCGCGTACTGGACGACGGCCACGACGATCCCCAGCGTGATGCCCACCAGGGCTCGACCCAGCGAGCGCCGCCCGCGTTCGACGCCGAGGACCGACGCCCAGGCCACCAGACCGGCTCCGACCGCCCAGATCCAGCCGGGAAGCAGCTGCCACGGCGTGTACCTCACGGCGATCACCAGCCCCGCCTGCGCCGCGACGGCTACCGCGACGTACACGACCTTCCTCCCCGACCGCGACGCGAGGTACATGCACCCGACCAGGGCCAACCCCACGAGCAGCACGAGGCCTCGGGCTGTCCCGGGCTCCGGGTTGTACATGCGGGAGCTGGCGCCGAGCAGCGCGATGCCGACGCCGTCCACCGAGGCGTTCGTGTTGCCCAGCACCGCGACGGCACGCTTGTGGGCGATGTCGAGGCGCAGGATCGCACTGAACCCTGGCACCGAGCCGTTGTGCCACTCGATCATGCCCGCAGGCGACCTGGTTGCCATCCAGAGCAGACCGATCTTGTCGACGCTCGACGCGTCGTACCGCGGCTCGAGCGCCCACAGCCCGATCGCCTTGCCCTCGATGACCCAGCGTGCGAATGAGGTGAGGTCGTCCAGCGTGGAGAACGTCGCCGTTCCGGCGGGGAAGTAGCTCGACCCCACCGAATACGGCACCTGGCGGCCCGACATCTGCCTGCCCTCCGCCGCGTTCGAGGGCACCTGCGACTCCGACGCGGCGAACGTGGTGTGTCCCATGTGGGCCGGCCTCAGGACCCGCTCAGTGACCATCGCCACCCAGGACGGCGCACCCGACGCCTTCGTCAACGCGTAGCCGAGCAGCGACACCCCCAGGTTCGAGTACTGGTACGTCCCCCGGCCCGACAACGTCAACGTCGCGCTCTGGGCGATGACGTCGTCAGCGCTGAGACTCGCGACGTCGCTGTCCCCCTGCCCCTCGTACGTCGCCCCGGTCACGTCATCGGCATACGCGGGGAGGCCCGATCTGTGGGTCGCCAGCTCCTCGAGCGTCACCGTGCCGGTCGGAGTGCCGGCGAGCTGCGGCAGGTACGTGCTCAGTTCGGCGCCGAGCCGCACCTCGCCCCGGTCGACGGCGTCGGCCAGCATCAGTCCGGTGAAGAGCTTGGTGATCGAGCCGATCTCGAACGGCGTGGTGTCCGTGGGCGCGAACCCGTCACCCCGGTTGCCCAGCCCCGCCCAGCGCATGTCGCCGTCATCGAGCTCGGCGACCGCGATCCCGCGATAGCCGGCCGTCGAGGCGTCGGATCCGTCGTGGCCCAGCGCCTTGCGTACAGACTGCGCCAGGGACTCGTCCCCCATCGTCTGGAACCCCAAGTGCATCGGCTGCGGCCCCACCCAGGTAGCCAGGCCGACGGCCAGCATGACGGCCGCGACCGTCGCGGTGACGGCGACACCCCACCGAGTACTCACCCAGGACGGGCGACGCGTCCCAGCGCTCGTCTCCACGGCAACCCCTTGCGGCTCGGATGATCACTGGTCGGGTAACCACACCAGTACATACCCCTGTGATCAGTCCCAACAGCAGAAGGGCCGCGGATCATGCCGCCGTGGCGTCAGCCTCCGGCTCCGACGACTCCGCGACGTCCTGCTCGACCGGCGCCGCGATCACGCGGTTCACCTTCCGGAACGCCGACGTGCCCCGGTTCAGGTCGTGGCCGAGCGTGGACGCCTCGATCACGAGCCGCTCGTGGATGACGCCGTTGGTGTCAGTCCAGGAGCGAGTCCGGAGCCGCCCCTGGACCACCAGTGGGTCGCCCTTCTCGACGCTGGACTTCACGTTGTCCGCGAGCGCCCGGAAGCACTCGACGGCCAGCCAGGTCGTCGGCTGGTCGTGCCACTCACCGTCCCTGTACACCCTCGGCGTGCAGGCCATCCGGAACTGCGCGGTCGACAGACCGCTGCGCGTCACCCGGTGCTCGACGTCGCTGCCGACGTTGCCGGTGACCGTCACTGTCATGTCCATGGGGAATCCTTCCTCTCAGTCGATTCACCCATGACCATGTGCCGTGGCACCCCGAATTCGTCACCGAATCTCCACGCTGTGGACAGTCGTGGAGCCTGTGGACAACTCAGCGCAAGCGCTTGAGCGCCTCCTGCGCCTGCACCCGCTTCGCCAGCTCGGCCTCGATCGGCCCGGTCACGTACGTGCTCGTCACCTGCGCGATCGAGCGCATCAGCTCGCGGTCCGCCCGCGCGGCATGGCTCTGCGCCCCGACCTCAACGCCCACGCGACTCAGCAGGGCGACGAGGATGCCCGCGAGCACCCCGCCGAGCGCCAGCACGGTGGGCAGCCCGAGATTCCCGACCTTCGGCACCGGAAGCGCGGGCAGCGCGAGGTAGGAGACCAGCAGGAAGTTGATGAGCAGCCACCCGGCACCGACCAGCGTGGTCAGCAGCACGAGCCACTGCAGCACCCTGACCACCGACCACCAGCCGTTGCCGCGGTCGGTGGCGAGGTCGGTGGTCGCGATGGCCCGATCCAGATGGTCGGGCAGCAACGCCTCCTCCGAGCGAGCCGCTGCCAGTACAGCGTCCTGCCACCCGCGCGGCAGGCCGTCGGACGTCTCGCTCGCAAGAGCCCGTACGGCGCTGTCCACGCGCGCTTTCGCCACACCCTGCGCCACCGGCACGGACGTCCTGTTGACCCGGCCCGGCGCGAGCACCTTCTGCTTCGCCGTCGACACCAGGTCGAGGTGCAGGGCCCGCAGCGGGTCCGGCCGGAACTTCGCCAGCCACGCGACCACCGGCCACCCCGTGGCCAGGCCGCCACGATGGCGCCACGACTTCTTCACGGCCTCGACCACCACGGGCACGCCGGCGGCGACAGCCAGCGTCCGGTTCAGGTGGGCCGTGCGCTTCTTCGGGATGTCATCGACGTCCGCCGCGCCGATCTCCGGCGCCAACGCCTCCGCGGCGTCCGTGACGTCGCCCGCCAAGCGGCGAGCCGCCGTCTGCTTGCCCTTGATGAGCGTGACCAGCGTGGCCCTCAGGTCGCCGATCCCGTCCCCGGTGACCGCGGAGACCGCCACCACCGGAGCCGCCCCGAGCCCCTCGGAGTCGAGCAGTCGCCGGAGATCCGCGACCATCTGCGGCCTGTCGGCCTCCCCCACCCGGTCGATCTGGTTGAGGGCGATGACCATGACGTCGGCATGCGCGGCGAGTGGCCTCAGGTACCGGTCGTGCAGGGCCGCGTCCGCGTACTTCTGCGGGTCCACCACCCACACGAACTGGTCGACGAGCTCGACGAGCCGGTCGACGATCTCGCGGTGCGCTTGCGCGGTGGAGTCGTGGTCCGGCAGGTCGAGCAGGATCAGCCCCGACAGCTCGGGATCGCCGGTGACCAGGTGCCGCCGAGGCACGTCGAGCCAGTCGAGCAGGTCGCTCTGCTCCTCGCCGAAGACCGCCGCCATCGCGGCGGCCGTCGTCGGACGCCGCATGCCCGGCTCGGCCAGCTTCGTCCCCGACAAGGCGTTGAACAGCGACGACTTCCCCGATCCGGTCGCCCCGGCGAGCGCCACCACCGTGACGTCGCCGGAGAACGCGAGGCGCCCGTCCACCCTCGCGAGGATGGCGGAGATCCGGTCCTCGACGTCCGGGTCGATGCGCCCGCGGGCAGCGTCCATCGCCTCCCGGAGCGCGGCCAGCCGGTCGGGCAGCGCCGAGCGCTTGCGTCCCACCGCCACTCAGACCACCTCGCCGTCCACGACCTCGGCCGTGGGGGCGTCCACCTGGCGCAGGTCGACAGCCTCCGCCTGTACGGGCGGCTCGATCGCCTTCTCCTCGGCCGCGGCGACCGCCGACAGTCCCAGCGTGTGCATCTCGGCGATGCGGCTCTCGTCGGCTGCCTTCACGGCGGTACGGATCCGCTCGGCCTGGCTCGGATCCAGGCCTACGCCCTCGAGAGCGGCATGGAACCTCGACAGCTCACCGGCGAGGAGCCCCTCCACGCGGGCATCGAGATCCTCCTTGGCCTGCTTGGCGAGTCGCCGTACGGCATCGTCGCCGAACACCGCCTCCAGCACCCGCTGGGCCAGCACGGCGGTGCCGCCCGCGACGCCCACCTCGGCACCCACGAGACCTCCGGTGTGGGCGAACGCCACGAGCATCAGCGCGACGCCGACGCCGTTGACGCCGAACGCCGCGATCCGCGCCTTCGTCCGTCGCCCGGCACCTTCCGTACTCACGATGTCCATCACGTCGCCCTGCCAGGCTCGGATGGCCCGAGCGGCGCGCGACGGGTAGTCCTCGGAGACACGGCGCAGGTCGGCGCCCGCCTTGTCGAGCATCACGCGACCCGCGGGGTTCGCACGCCATGCCGCCTCGGCGCGTTCGGCGGCCTTCTCGCCCTCCTCGCGCAGCAACGCCTCGAGCCCGGACTCCACGGCCACCTGCACCTCGGCCGCACCCTTCGGCTGCCCCTTGATCGCGGCCCAGATGCGGTCGCGGAGCCAGCCGATCTTCTGCTCCAGCACCCGGAAGAACTCGCCCGTACCGACGAAGTCGTGCCACCGCGCCAGCACCTCGCCGCGCAGCAACGTGCCGTCGGCGCTCTGGACGTTGACCGTACGGATCGCTTCCGCGTACGACGCCTCCGCGTCCGAGCGCAGCTGCTGCATCGCGACGACCTGGTCGTCGACGGCCTGGGCGATCTCCGGAGCCTGCCGGGTGAGCGACCCGATGGCCCCGTCGAGGGTCTGCATGACGACCCGCGCCCGCGTGTTCTGATCGGCCGCCAGTGCCGCCAGCCAGCCCCGGATCGGCGCCACCGCGGTGTCTGGCAGCATCCCGTCGGCGTCGGTGGTCGTCTCCGGCACCGCGAACAACGGCGAGCTCGCGAGCCCGCGCTCGGTCATCATCTGGCCCAGGTGGGGCGGCACCTCGGCCATCGCCGCGGGCGGCACCCGGTCGACCACCACGGCCACCGCGGCACTGCGCTCGACGGCACTCGCCAGGTACTCCCACGGCACGGCGTCCGCATACCTCGCCGCACTCGTCACGAACAGCCACAGGTCGGCGGCCGACAGCAGCTGGGCCGCCAGCCGGCGGTTCTCCTCGACCACGGAGTCGATGTCGGGGGCGTCCAGGATCGCGAGCCCGCGCGGCAGCGTCGACTCCGGCACCAGGTGCAGTGACCGCGTGTCGGCGCTCGCCACGCTCGACCGGATGAGCCCCGGCAGGATCCGATCGTCGGTGAACCAGCGCGCGTCGTCGGGATGGAACACCAGCACCGGCGACTTGGTGGTGGGTCGGATCACGCCCGGTTTGGTCACCACGCGGCCGATCAGCGAGTTCACCAGCGTCGACTTACCGGCTCCGGTCGAGCCGCCCACCACGGCCAGCAGCGGCGCTTCGATGCGGTGCAGCCGCGGCAGCACATAGTCGTCGAGCTGCTTGGACAGGTTCCGCGAGGCGCCGGTCAGCTCAGCAGCGCGCGGAAGAGGTAGCGGGAGCCGTACGGACGTCAGCGAGTCGCGTAGCTCGGTGAGTGCGCCGGCCAGGGGGCTCGCCATAGTGCTCCTCAGCTTCTCGGCGGTCCCCAGGTCGGGTCGACCACCGAATAGGTCGGGGCCGATCCTAACGGGGCGGGAACCCCGGCGGGGGCCGGCGCGGGCAGCTGGCCCACCAGGCCTGCAGGACCCGGGTACGAGGGCGGGGCCCAGTTCGTCGCGTACCGCTTGCGCCTCGGCAGGTACGGCCTCAGGCCGCGCCCGTCGTCGATGCCGCCCGCGGCCTTGAGGTCGCGGATCGCGAACAGCAGCTCACGTTCCCGCCACAACCCCGAGGCGTCCACCGTGCCACGCGTGATCTGATCGCGCAGGTACGCGAGCTCGGTCACCGACCGCTGCAGCGTGTACGTCGCGATCACGTTGCCCCACCAGGGCGACATCACGAGCATCCAGACTCGCCGGTAGGTCTTCGAGAACAGGTAGGGGTACGAGTCGGGCAGCCAGCCCGCCATCACGTAGTCGGCCAGCCGGTTGCGGATGAGCCGCCCCTCGCGGAAGACCTGCATGATCGCGTAGAACACCACGCCCGCGAGGATCGGCAGCGCGACGCTGAAGTAGATCAGCTTCTGGTTGCCGTCCGGGAAGAGGCTGGCCACCGTGTTGAACGACATGTGCATCAGCGCCGCGACCAGGTAGCCGGCCACCGGCGCGAGCACACGGGTGACCTTGGCTCGGCTGCGCAGGCCGATGGCCAGCCCGATCGCCGTCATCGAGGTGAAGAGCGGATGGCCGAAGCTGGTCCACAGGCCACGCATCTGTACGAGGGAGGCAACGGCGGCGGTGACGTCGCCAGTGCTGGCCGTCATCGACCCGTACACCAGCGCCCGCGCGTAGTAGACGATGTTCTCGGTGAAGGCGAAGCCCACCGCCGACAGCCCGGCGAGGCTGATCAGGCTGAGCTTGCTGGTGAGGCGGCGCCGGTACAGGAAGGCCACGAGGAACAGCACCGTCGCCTTGAAGAACTCCTCGACGAACGGCGCGACGTAGATGGCCGCCCGTGCCCCGGCGAGCTGGTTGCCGTTGGCGTCGATCGACAGGCGGGTGGCGGCCCAGGAGTTCACCACCAGCGAGAGGTACGCGGCGATCGAGCCGCCCCAGAACAGCGCCAGGGCCCACATCAGCCAGCGCTGCGGCCGCCAGCGGTCGATGAGCAGGAAGACGACCGTCCACACGGCCAGCGTCGGGAAGGCGTAGCCCTCGGCAGTCCACAGCGCGTCGGAGTTGAGGCCCGGGATCGTCCCGTTCTCGACCTTGGTGTCGGGCGACAGGATCGCGTACATCCGGACGAGCCCGCCGACCCCCATGAGCATCACGACGATCGAGGTCCACAGCCATCGGCTGCGGGTGAACCGCTCCACACCGGTGAGCTTCGGGTCGGCGACGTCGACGGCCGCCAGCCTCCGGTACCGGCCGATCCCCGGAAGGTCGGTACGGAGCGCGTCAGCCATGCCGCCCAGCGTAGCGGCGGGTCGGGCCTGTGGCCCGTCGCGCTAAGTCGTTGGCGCTGGGCAGGCCCCAGGCCCGCACCTCGCGGCGTTGCCGGAACCCGTCATACGACCCGCCCGGTCATCTCCACGTCCGTCCCCCTGCGCACGGTGTTGGCCACGGTGCACAGGCGCTCGTGCGACATCCGTACAGCCTCGGGGAACACCTCGCGTGCCTTGTCACCGGCCTCCCCTTCGGGGAACGTCAGCGCGAAGCCGAGCGTGATGTCGGTGACGTACGACTTGCCGGTCTCGTCCTTGTCGCGGTTGCCGGTGATCGTGGCGGCGAACGTCTCGGGCTCGGCCCGACGCGAGGTCAAGGTGTCCACGTCGACCGAGGAACAGCCCGCGATCGCTGCCAGCAGGAGCTCGGTCGGTGTGAACGACCCGTCCTCGCCGGTGCCGAACCGGATCTCGCCTCCGCGACCGTTACGGGCGACGTACGAGCCGGCCGATTCCCTCTCGACGACGACCGTGTAGCGCGGCACCGATGGCTGGTTCATGCTTCTCCTCATTGCTGTCCGACACCCGCAACGTACTGGCCGTGGCCGTCTCGTCGCGCGTTCGACGTCGCGATCCTCTAGCGGACTCCCCATTTGCCCTGTTAAGTGACGTATCACAGAGGCGATTGCGGTCTCTTGATGTTCGTGAGTGCCCTAGAGAGGACGCCGATGATCAAGCCCGTGTACTCCAAAGAAGGGTTGCCCAGCCTCGACATCCGGGCGCTGGATCCTTCGTCTGCGCCACGGGGCAGCAAGCTTCAACCCACCGCGTACGTCGCCGACAGCCTGATCGTGCGTGCGCGCGACGCCGCCGCGGTCCAGCAGGCGATTGCGCGGCTGCTTCCCGAGGGCGCCCTCGCGAGCATCGCGCCGCTGCTGCGCGCCGACCTCAAACCGTTCGCCGAGTCGAGCGTCTTCGGCCTCCACCAGGTGACGATCTCGTACGGGTCCGCGCAGGTCCCCAGCGTCGACCTGGTCCGGCTGGTGGGCCAGCTGCAGGCGGTGCTCGGCCCGCACGTCGTCGGGCTCGACCACGTCGTGACCACGGCGCCGTACCTCGCGGGCGTCCCGTACCTGGCGGGCGTGCCCTATCTGGCCGGTGTGCCGTACCTCGCGGGCGTCCCGTACCTCGCCGGCGTGCCGTACCTGGCGGGCGTCTCGGCCATGCAGCAGTACGGCATGCCGGGCTTCGGCGGCCGGATGCCGGTCGCGGTGCTCGTGGCCAACCCCGCCTGTACAGCCCCGGTCCCGAAGCGGCGCCCCGTTGTGGCCGTGCTCGACACCGGGCTCGGCGCCCACGAGTGGTTCAGCGACCCCGCGCTCGCGACCGACCACGTGACGTACGGGCCGTACCTGCTCGGGATGTACGGGAACGTGCCCGGCGCGCAGTGGCACCAGGCGCCGGTCAACCCGCTCGACGGGTCGGTGGGCTCGGACGCGGGTCACGGCACTTTCATCTGCGGCATCGTGCGCCAGCTCTGCCCGTCGGCGCGGCTGCTGGCCATCCCGGTGATGGCCGACGACGGCGTGGTCGCGGAGTCCGGGCTGATGGTGACGCTGGCCGCCCTGCTGTACAGGCACATCGACGGCGTGGTGAACGGCAACCCGGACCTGGTCATCGACGTGCTCAACCTCTCACTCGGCTACTACCACGAGGACCCCGACGACATCGCGTTCGACGGGCCGCTCGGGGCGCTGCTCGCCGACTTCGGACACTGGGGCGTCGCGGTGGTCGCGTCGGCAGGCAACTCGGGCACCACGCGACCGATGTACCCCGCGGCGTTCGCGGCAGCCCCCACCGACCCGTCGCGCGTGCCGCAAGTGACCGTGGGCGCGCTCAACGCCGACCGTTCGACCGTGGCGTACTTCTCGAACGCCGGGCCGTGGGTGACCACGCACCGGGTGGGCGCCTCGCTCGTCAGCACGGTGCCGCACACGCTCGCCGGCGACGCCCAGCCGGCAGCCGAGCTGGTCTACCAGGGTGTGAGCCGGTCGACGCCCGACCCCGACGCGTACTCCTCCGGTTTCGCCACCTGGTCAGGCACGTCGTTCGCCGGCCCCGTGCTGGCCGGGCAGATCGCGGCGGCCATCCTCGCCGACCCCGATCCGGCGACGCTGAACCAGGCGGCCTGCCTGGAACGTACGACCCGCGCCGTGACGACCGTACTGGCGGCGACGCCATGACCACCCCCGATACGGAGTCCTCGCTCGGCACGCGCGCGGCGGCGGCTTTCGTCGACTACCGCGCCGGCGACGCCCAGGCGCTGCACACGCTCGTCGCCGTCGTGACGCCCGTGCTGTGGCACGTCGTGCGCTCGTGCGGGCTGTCGACGCAGGCAGCGGAAGACACCGTGCAGACCACCTGGCTGCGCCTGGTCGAGCACGCCGACGCGATCACGTCGCCACAGGCCGTACTCGGCTGGCTGTGTACGACGGCGAAGCGGGAGGCGTGGCGCGTCCAGCGGGCGACCCGGACCGTCGACCCGGTCGCGGACCTCGAGCCCGACCTGCCGACGCCGCACGATCCCGCGCAGGTCGCGGCGATGCGCGACGAGGCTCGACGGCTGTGGGAGCACTTCGTGACGCTGTCGCCCAAGTGCCAGCAGATCCTGCGCGTCATCAGCATGGGCGGCGCGCCGGACTACGCAAGCCTCGCGACCGCGATGGGGGTGCCGGTCGGGTCGATCGGACCGACCCGGGGTCGCTGCCTCGCCGCCCTCCGCACCGCCCTCCTCTCCGACCCCGACTGGAGCCTGACATGACCGAGAACTATGACGTCCCCTTCGACGACATCGACGTCGCCATCCTCGACGCCCTGAGGCGCACGGTGGCGCTGGCCGACCCCGTACCGCCGAGTCTCGTCGGCGACATCGACTTCACGTTGTCGCTGGCCGCGATGAACGCCGAGCTGGCAGCCCTCACGACCGAGGCCGCAGCCGTACGCGCCGCCAGCCCCGAGAACGCCGAGTCGGTGACGTTCACGAGCAGCACGATGACGCTCATGGTGGTGATCGGCCGCGACGACAGTGCCATCCGCCTCGACGCCTGGGTGTCCGGGGGTGGCATCACGGTCGAGATGATCCATGGCTCGGAGCGCAGCGCCGCCGTCAGCGACGTCAACGGGCGCGTGAGCTGGTTCCCGGTCGCGCCCGGACTCGTACGCTTCCTCATCCAGCCCCTCACGGCTGGAGGCCGACCGGTGATCACACCAGCGATCGAGTTGTAGCCCTTGACGAGTCCGCCCACCACTGCGACCGGGACTACCCCGGCGCTGGCGCGCGCGATCGAGCTGTACGAGCAGGCGCGGGGCGCGATCTCCGCCTACGCCATCGACGACGCCATGCTGCGGCTCGACGAAGCCCAGGAAGCGCTGGGCGAGGACGACTCGCTGGCGGCCGCGGAGGTTCGGCTGCGGATCGCGATCTCCCGCACCTGGGCCACGTTCGCGACCACCCCGGACGCGACGCAGCGCGAGCTCGACCGGATCGCGACCGAGGCGGAACGGCTGGGTCTGGCGCACGTCGTACCGCTGGCGATCCTTCAGCAAGGCACCTTGTGGACCCGACTCGGAGAGCTGGGGAAGTCGCTGGAGGCGCTGCAGCGGCTCACGCCGTACGAGGGGCTGCTGAGCGTCGACGACCGCGTGCGGCTGCTCATCAACAGGGGTACGACGGCGTCGCTGCTGCTGCAGACGGAGTCGGCCACGTCCGATCTCGGGGAGGCCGCCGCGCTGGCCCGGGAGGCCGGGCTGGACCGGTTCGCGTACATGGCGCTACACAACCGCGGCTACGTCGAGTTCCTGCGCGGTGACCTGCCTGCCGCCCTGCGGCTGATGGACGAGGCGGACCGTCTCGAGGCACCGGTCGACAAGGGGATCGCCCACCTGGACCGCGGGCGCGTGCTGATCGAGGCCGGGCTGGTCACCGACGCGTGGGAGGCGCTGCAGACGGCACGGTCGAGTCTCGCCGAGGCGGGTCTTGAGGCCGAGGCCGACGAGGTGGAGCTCGACCTGGCCCGCTGCGAAGTGCTTCTGGGTCGAGGCGAGCAGGCAGCTGTACGAGTGGCGCCACTGATCGAGCGCTACGCCGCGAGGGCCGCCCGGTTCCGGGAGATCGAGGCACGGGTGCTGAGGCTGGAGGCGTTCACGTTCTCGAGTGCCGAGGACCTCACCGCTGAGGCCGAGTCGCTGGCCCGCGACGCCGGAGAGATCGACCCGAGGCTGGCCGAGGTCGCAGGCGCCTTGTACGCGGAGAGCCTGGTCCGTACAGGCAGGGCTGGGGACGCCCCCGTGGAGGCCGTACGGGCCCTGGCGCGGTCGACTCAGCTCGCGCGCCGTTGCCTGGCGCGGCGCGTGGCGGTCGATCTGGCCCTCGCGACCGGTGACGAGGCCGGGGCCCGGCGCACGCTGCGGGCCGTGGTCGGCGACCTGCGGACAGCCCGGCGCGGTGTGTCCAGCCTCGACCTCAAGACCGGCATGGCGCTGCACGCGTCGCCGTTGTCAGTCGTCGACGTGGCGCTGGCGGCGCGCTCCGGGTCGCCGTCGGCGGTGCTGGCGGCGACGGAGCGATGGCGTACAGCGACGGGTTCCATGCCCCAGGTACGCCCGAGCGACGACGCGCCCGAGCAAGCGCTGTGGACGACGCTGCGCAAGCTGCGGGCCGACCTGCGCGACGCGGAGCCGGGCGCCGACCTGTCCGGGATCCGCCGGGGCATCGACCACACCGTCAAGGCGCTGCGGCACACCTCGTGGGCGCGGGACCTGGGTCGTGTGGCGGACGACGTACCGGCGACCACGGGCGAGCTCCGCACAGCCTTCGGCGACCGGCAGACGGCGCTGGCCAGCATGGCGGTGACGGGTGACTCGATCGTCTCGGTCGTCGGCCTGCCAGGTCGTCGGCTGAAGCTCGTGACCGTGGCGGGCGCCGGCGCCGTGCTCGAGCTGGCCCGTCAAGCCAGCGCCGACCTCGAGGCGCTCGCGCGCGTCAGCTCGTCGATGCTGGGCTCGTCGCTGCGGGCCGGCATCGCGCGGTCGCTCAGCGCCACGCTGGATGCCCTCAACCGTGCGCTGGCTCCCGCACTTCCCGCGGGCACCGGCCCACTCGTCCTCGTACCTCCCGTCCAACTCGCCGCTCTTCCCTGGGCGATGCTCCCCGCGCTGCGTGGCCGCAGCCTCACCGTGTCGCTGTCGGCGACCCACTGGCTGCGGCGCGAGACGACCGTCGCGCAGCCCCTCGTGCGTGCCGTGGCCGGGCCGGAACTCCGCTCCGCGGCCGACGAGCAGGCGGCGGTGGCCACGGTCTGGAACCAGCCGTCGGACACCTCATCGACCGGCCAGGACTTCCGTACCGCCCTCTCCTCCACCGACCTCGTCCACGTCGCTGCGCACGGCCGACACGAACCCGACAACCCCCTCTTCTCGTCGCTGCTGCTCAGCGACGGCCCGACGTTCGTCCACGAGGTTGAGGGCCTGAAGCTGCAGGCGCGCCACGTGGTGCTGTCGGCCTGCCGCGCAGGAAGGGTGAACGTACGACCGGGCGACGAGCCGCTGGGCCTGACCGCATGCCTGTTGGCGTTCGGAGTCTCCACCGTGGTCGCCCCGGTGAGCGTGGTCGGCGACGACCTCGCGGTGGGCACGATGACGGCGTACCACGAAGGCCTGGCCGCCGGCCTCGACGCCGCGACCGCCCTGGCCGAGGCGACCGCGGACGGTCCTCTCCTGGCCGCCTCGTTCACCTGTTTCGGCGCGCCGTGGCGGCGCTCTGCCTGACTCCCGACCGTACATCCAGCCTCCTCAGATAGTTCGTTCATGCCTTGCACGACAACTCTTCATATCCCTATAATCGTACACATGTCCACATCGCGCAACCTCATCCCATCCGGGCCTGACGTCCCGCCTGGTGCTGTGGTGCGCACATCAGCCGAGCTCTTCTCCGCCCTCGACGCCTCTCACCAGGCGATGATCACGGCCGAGATCGCCAA
>JAPUEI010000054.1:22661-63266 GCA_027492675.1 Propionibacteriaceae bacterium
GAGGTCAACGGGGCCGGCCTCTGCGAAGACGCCGCCCAATGGGTCGACCGGCAGATCGCGCCGGTCCTGGCCACCCTCACCCGAGGGCGCACCCTGAGGCTCGTCCGCGGCTACATCGCCCTCGCCGATCCCGAGTTGGCGCGAGAACGCGAGCTTCAGGCCCGGAACCGGCGACACGTGACGGTGTACGGGCCGACCGTCGGCTCCGGCGCATGCCGAGACCTGTCCGGTCGACTCGACCTCACCGACGCCCTGGCGCTCGACGCGACCCTCACCCAGCTCGCCGCCGTACTGGCCTCAGCCGGCGATGACGACCCCCTCGATCACCGGCGAGCGACTGCGCTGGGCATCCTCGCCGACCCCGCTCGAGCCTTCCAACTCCTCAACGGCATCGAGGCACCGTCCCAACAGAAGGCGACCGTGGTCGTCCACATCGACCCGAGCACCCTCGACAGCGATTTGGCGATCGCTCGCCTGCACAGTCAGGAAGCCTTGTCGCGCGACACCTGGGTCGAGCTGCTGCGGAACGCCCGCGTGACCGTACGACCGGTCGTCGATCTCAACGCGATCCCGCCGGTGGACTCGTACGAGATTCCCGACCGGATCCGCACCGCCGTGACCGTGCGCTCCCCCGTCGACACGTTCCCCTACGCCACACAGCCCACCCGCCACCTCGACCTCGACCACACGGAGCCGTACCTCCATGGCCCCGCCGGTCCGCCGGGCCAGACAAGGATCGACAACCTCGCGCCGCTGGCCCGCAAGGCCCATCGAGCCAAGACAGCGAGGGCATGGAGAGTGACCCAGTACGACGGCGGCTGGCTCGAATGGACCTCACCGGCCGGCTACCGCTACGCCACCGGTCCCTTCGGCACGCTCCGCGAGGTCAGGCCCGCCGCCTGACCGCTCGCGCGTGGACGGATGAGTGATGGGAAGCGACCCGCTCGGCAGACTGCCGGCGGGCCGGCAGCGCCCCCGGGAGGACTCGAACCTCCGACCCGCGGATTAGAAGGCCGCCGCTCTATCCAGCTGAGCTACGGGGGCGAGACAACGAGCAAGTCTAGGGGGAACAGCGGGTAGGTTCGCGTGAGTGACTGCTGCTGACGGGTTCTCCTGGAGAAAGATCGCCGTCGCCGCGTACGGGCCCACGGCGCTGGCGTCAGTCGGCTTCGGAGCCGTCATGCCGCTGGTCGCCCTGAGCGCCATCGACCGCGGCGCGAATGCGGGCACCGCAGCCCTCATCACCGGGCTTCTGGGCATCGGCCAACTCGTCGCCGATCTGCCTGCGGGGTGGGTCGCGGAGCGACTCGGCGAGAAGTGGTCCATCGTCGTCGCGTGCCTCGTGGACGTGGTGATGATGGGGTCCGTCTCGTTCACCCACAGTCTCGTACATCTCGCCATCGCCACGTTCGTCACCGGCGTCACGGGGGCGGTCTTCGGGCTGGCCCGCCAGACGTACCTCACCGTCGCCGTCCCCCTCCGCTATCGGGCGAGAGCCCTGTCGTCGCTCGGGGGCGTCTTCCGGATCGGCGGCCTCATCGGCCCACTCATCGGCGCCGCGGTGGTCGCGAGCGCGGGTCTGGCCAAGGCGTACCTCTTCGCCGCGAGTATGAGCCTGCTCGCCGCCATCGTCACGATCTCCTTGCCCGACCTCCCCGGTGCGGCGAACGACGCACTCCCCGCCGAGGGGCCCGGCATGTTCGGCGTGCTTCGGGCGAACCTCGGGATCCTGCTCACCCAGGGCGTCGGCGCGCTCGTCATCATGCTCACCCGGTCGGCACGCCAGGCGATCATCCCGCTGTGGTGCGACGCGCACGGCATAGCGCCCGCGGCGACGAGCTTGGTCTACTCGCTGTCGATGGCCTTCGATGTCGCCCTGTTCTTCTTCGGCGGCTCACTGATGGATCGGTTCGGCCGCGTCTGGGTTGCCGCTCCCGCGATGGTCGTCATGGGGATCGGGCTGGCCCTCCTCCCGCTGACACATGACGCCGGCAGCATCATCGCCGTCGCCTGCCTGCTCGGCCTGGGCAACGGCATCTCGTCCGGCGTCGTGATGACGCTCGGATCCGATGCGTCGCCGGCCAGCGGTCGTACGAAGTTCCTCGCCGGCTGGCGGCTGCTCGCCGACTCCGGCAACGCCCTCGGCCCTCTGGCCATCGCAGCCGTCACGACGGTCGCGACACTGGGATCAGCGGCCGTGGTGCTCGGCGCCGTCTCATGGGTGGGCGCCGTCTGGCTACTGCGCTGGATCCCCCGCCGGGTGCCCGCCTGAGCGCCTCCGACCCCAGGCCCAACCTGAGCGCCTCCGACCCCAAGCCCCAGCCTGAGCGCCTCCGACCCCACCCACGGACAGAACCCGGCTTGGCAAGGCATCGCGTGCTTGGCAAGGCGCTGACCCCCTGCCAAGCACGTCTTGGCTTGCCAAGCCCGCCTCGGTGAGCAACCACCCGGCGTCGACCGTACCCGGGAGCCGAGGGAGCTACCCCGATCCGAGGCCCGTACGAGGCGCTGCCAGGCACCCCGGTGACCGCACCCACTAGGCTGCCGCCGTGGACAACCTGGTGTGGATCGATTGCGAAATGACTGGCCTGGACCTGGCCGCTGATGCCCTCATCGAGGTGGCCGTGCTGGTCACCGACGGGGAGCTCAACGTGCTGGGCGACGGGGTCGACGTGATCATCAAGCCGACCGACGAGGCGCTCGCGCAGATGGGCGAGTTCGTCACTGAGATGCACCAGAAGTCCGGGCTGCTCGACGAGCTCGCTCAGGGCGTCACCCTCGAGGAGGCCGAGGCGCAGGTCCTCGCGTACGTACGTTCTCACGTCCCCGAGGCCCGCAAGGCTCCTCTCGCCGGCAACACGATCGGCACCGACCGCGCCTTCCTCGCCCGCGACATGCCGACGCTCGAAGGCCATGTGCACTACCGCAACGTCGACGTCTCCAGCCTCAAGGAGCTCGCGAAGCGCTGGTACCCCCGGATCTACTTCACCTCCCCCTCCAAGTCGGGCAACCACCGCGCGCTCGCCGACATCCGCGAGTCCATCGAGGAGCTGCGCTACTACCGCGAGGCGATGCTCGTGCCGCAGCCCGGACCCGAGCGCGACGTCCTCGCCGAGATCGCTGCGCGCCACCAGGGCTCGCTGACCTGACCTCGGTCCCTCGAGGGCCCCGAACCGGTTGGCCATCCCCGACTCCGCTCGGCTAGAGTGTGCCACGGCCTTTTGTGGGCCGACGCGGTGCATGGTGGGTATAGCTCAGTTGGTAGAGCTTCTGGTTGTGGTCCAGAAGGTCGCGGGTTCGAGCCCCGTTACTCACCCTGATATGGCGAGGTTCACGCCTCTCGCCAGAGGAGTCACTCTGGCCCGGGTGCGAACCTCGCCTTTGTCGTCCCCCTCCCGGATCCTTCGCTGACCGGACCGCTGTGTCCCCCGCCGCGCCGATCAGACAGAATGGCTGCATGCCGACAGACCTGACGACCCCCTGCCAGCCGCATCGGCTGTCACCTGGCGTACGGCTGCGACTGCAGGCCGCATTGGCCGCCGGCAGCCTCGCGGGGCTCGCCTCGCGCGCGACGGGCAAGGGCTCGGGTGCCTCGATCCGCGGCAAGCTGCTGATGCGGCTCGCCCCCGACGCGCTCGCCAACCTGCTGCCGGGCCGCACGATCGCCAGCGTCTCCGGCACCAACGGCAAGACCACGACCACCCACCTGCTCACGGCGGCAGTACGGGAGGCGGTTGCTCCTGAGCGTGTCGTGACGAACGCCGACGGGGCCAACCTCCACTACGGCATCGCGTCGGCACTCGCGATCGCGCCCCGCTGCGACGTGGCCATCCTGGAGACCGACGAACGAGTGGTGCCGGATGTCGTACGGCTCGGGCATCCCGCCGTGCTCGTACTCCTCAACTTCTCGCGCGACCAGATGGACCGCCACCACGAGATCAAGGCGCTCGGCCGCGGCTGGCGTACGGCCCTCGAGAAGGCCGGCGCCGACGGACCCGTCGTGGTCGCCAACGCCGACGACCCGCTCGTGACGTGGGCCGCCCAGACAGCGCACAAGGTCGTGTGGGTCGACACCGCGACGAAGTGGACCCAGGACGCCACGCTCTGCCCGGCCTGCGGCACCGTGCTGACAAGGGCGGACGGCCGCTGGGCCTGCCCCACCGGCGATCTCGTACAGCCCACTGCCACGTGGCGCGTCGACGGCGACGCCGTGGTCGACCCCGACGGCACCCGGTGGCCGCTGGAGCTCAAGGTGCCGGGCTCGTTCAACGTCTCCAACGGCGCGTGCGCCCTCGCGGCCGCCGCCGAGTTGGGCGTCGATCCCGAGACGGCCATCCGTGGGATGCGTACGATCACGTCCCCAGCCGGCCGGTACGCCACCGCACACTTCGGTGACACCACGGCCCGGTTGCTGCTCGCCAAGAACCCCGCGGGCTGGGCCGAGGCGCTGCCCCTGACCACCACCGACACCGTCGTCCTCGCCATCGACTCCGCCGCCGCCGACGGTCGCGACGTGAGCTGGCTGTGGGACGTCGAGTACGAACAGTTGGCCGGACGGCACGTCGTCGCCACCGG
This sequence comes from Propionibacteriaceae bacterium, assembly GCA_027492675.1. Classification (GTDB taxonomy): domain Bacteria; phylum Actinomycetota; class Actinomycetes; order Propionibacteriales; family Propionibacteriaceae; genus Fen-668. The sequence goes on from JAPUEI010000054.1 coordinate 27,237, forward strand.
CCCGCGAGCCCAGGACCTGTCGGTCCGACTCCTCTATGCCGAGGTCGAGCACAGCGTGGTGCCCGACCTCGCCACTGCGATGGCAGGGCATCCGGACCCCGTCGACGTGGTGGCCACCTACACACCGTTCCAGCGCCTGCGGAAACTGGGAGGCCTCGCATGACGGTCACGATCGTGCTGGTGTACCAGTCACTGCTGGGCATCTACGGAGACCGAGGCAACGCCGCCGTGCTCACCAAGCGCCTCGAGTGGCGCGGCATCGACTCCCGGGTCGTCGTCGTCGAGCCCGGCCAGACACTGCCCGCGGACGGTCAGGTCTACCTGCTGGGCGGTGGCGAGGACCTCGCTCAGACGACCGCCGTGCGGGAGCTCACCAAGGACGGCAACCTGTTCCGCGCCATCGACGCGGGCGCCGCTGTGTTCGCGGTGTGCGCCGGCTACCAGATCTGCGGCACGACGTTCACGATCGGTGAGAACGACGACGTCGTGCCCGGCCTCGGCATCCTTGACGTCGAGACCCGGCGAGGGGACGTCCGAGCGGTCGGCGAGCTGCTGTACCGCTGGACGACACCGGACGGCACCGAGTCGCTGGTGACCGGCTTCGAGAACCACGGCGGCTTCACACGGCTTGGTGCCGACGCGCGCCCGATGGGTGTCGTCGAGAAGGGCATCGGCAACGGCTACGACCGTACGGAGGGCGCGCAGCAGGGGAAGATCGTCGGTACGTATCCGCACGGGCCCGTGCTCGCCAGGAATCCGGACCTCGCGGACCACGTGCTGCAGCTCGCCCTCGGCCATGAGCTCGACCCGCTTCCCCGCCCGGCGATCGACGAACTGCGTCATCAGAGGATCGCCGCGGTCCGCGCCTCCTGACGTCAGGTCAGCCGCCAGTACCAGCTGAATCGGCCGTCGGAGTAGAGGATCACCGCCGGCGACTCAACGATGTTCCATGCGAACGTGACGTAGCCGTCGGCACATTCGCCCTTGCGAAGCCGCACTTCCACGGGGAACTGCGGCTCGACGTCCGGCACTCCCGCCTGGGTCGACACCAGATCCGCCGAGGTGGCCAGCCGCCAGTTCGCCGCGGCGATGCGGACGGTCTCCGACGTCACGCCGCCGGACTGCGCACAGACCTGCACCTTGTACGCAACCAGGCCCGGGCCGGGTGCCGCCGGGCGAGGGTCGAGGAGTGTGATCCGCAACGGCTCGGCCGGATCGTCGCCGGCGATCGAGGGCAGCACGGCCGGCGGCGTACGGGTGGCGGGGGCAGCTGACGGCACGAGCGGCGACGGGGGCACGGAGACCGCGGAGGGCGACGGCGTTGGTGTCGTCACCGGGTCCGTCGCGCCCCGTTGCGTACCTCCCAGCACCGCTGCGACCACGATCACGACGACGGCCACGATCGCGAGCGGACCGACCCACCCGACAGAACGAGGTGGCGTCGGCGCCTCATCCCATGCGTCGAGGGGCTCAAGCTCCTCACGATCGTCGGCCATGCTCCCCCTCCACGACGGAGACGGCATCACTCGAAGCGCCAGCTCCATCCGAATCGTTCGTCACCGTAGAAGATGGCACTGTACGTCTGACCAGCACCGACGAGAAAGGTCACGGCACCAGACGCGCACTGTCCAGCGCCCAGCATCGCGACCTCCGGGAAGTCCTGAGCCCCGCCTCCGGGCTGGGGCTGGACGGAGTCGCGCGTGCCCCCGAGCCACCAGCCCATCCGGCTGACACGGACCTTTCCCCCGGTCTTGCTGGCCGATGTCTTGCTCACGCAGACACGGACGTTGTAGGCCACGGAACCGGTCGCCACGCGCGGTGTGGGGTCCAGGAGCGTGATGAGGAGTGGTTCCGCTTCGGCGTCATCGGGAAGGGGCTCAGGGGTGTACGCGTTCGTGTCCGGGACCTCGATGGCGATGGTGGCCTCGACCGTGGCCCAGGATGTGGGCCGCGGATCAGCCGAGGTGACCGTGGCGGACGGAGTGACGGAGAGCGACGGTACGGGGTCCACCTCCGGCCGCTTCGTACCCCCGATCACCACCGCGACGACGACGGCGACGATCGCCACGATCGCGAGCGGGCCGATCCACCAGGCGCGACGAGTCGGCCGAGCGGGGCGTTCGTCGTCATCCCACTCGTCGAGGACCTCGACGATGCCCGGGGGCGGGTCGTCACTCATGGGTCAAGGGTCTCACGGCCTCCAGTACTGGCGGATCGATGTGACTTCATTGTCCCCAGAGATCGCGATGACGACCTCGATCGGTGTCTCCCACTTCTTGGTAGCGAGAGGCACCGGCAGGTACGGCTTCTGGCTGGGCGGCGCCCCGGCGTCGAGCACCTGGACGACGACCGACGACGCCAACGGCACGCGGTACGTCTTGAGGCTCACGTTGACCGTCGTCGAGTCGTTGGGGATCGGGTCCTTCAAGCCCGCGCACTCGGGCTTGTCGGTCGACGATCGGCACACCGTGAGCGGGTCGAGGACCACCGCCCAGTGTCCGTTGACCTGCTCGAGCTGGCTGAGGTTCGCGTGGTCGTAGCCGACGGGGAACTCGTCGAAGCCGGACTGCGCCACACCGGGGGTGACGGTGACGGTCACCGTGACCGTCGCGCCGGCCCGTGGCGCCGGCGACGACGAACGCGACGGCTGTGTGCTCACGGAGAGGTCGGAGGCTACGACCGCACCGGGGATCGGGGATCCCGTGCCCGTGTTCAGCAGCGACTGACCCCATGTGGCTCCACCGAACCCGATGGCGAGGGAGGCGGCGACGGCCACCGCTGTGAACCAGGGACGAGGACGGCGCTGGGCCGCAGCATGTCGCACCCTGTCATAGCTGTCAGGCACCTCGGCGAGCGCGGCCTCGTGACGCAGACTCTCTCGGAGTGCCTTCTCGATCTCGCCGTCGGAGAACTGGTCGTTCATCGGATCGACTCCTTCGTGATGATGGCTCGCAGGCCCTGGATCCCACGGCTCGCATGAGACTTCACGGCGCCTTGCGAGATCCCCAGGGCCTCGGAGATCTCCTTCTCGCTCAGGTCGCTGTAGTAGCGCAGGACCAGCACCTCCTGCTGCCTGCGCGGAAGCCTGCGCAGGGCCGCGACCACGGAGGCATTGAGCTCGGCGGACAGGACCCCGGAGTCCGCGCCGGCGGTGTGCTGCTCGTCGGCCTGCTGATGCATGAGGACGACGACCCGGTGACGCATCACCGACCGGCAGCCGTTGACGACGGCCCGCCGCAGGTACGGGCCCAGCGGGCTCCCCTGCAGGCGAGCCCGATGCCTGTACATGCCGACCAGCGCGTCCTGGACGACCTCGTCGGCGTGGTCAGAACTCCCGAGCAGCAGCGTCGCGAGACGGACCATCGAGGCCCAGTGGGCGTCGTACAGGTCTCGCAACCACATGTCGTCCGTCGACGGCTTGGCCATCGACCGCTCCAGGGGGATCGTGGTCACACCCCCTCTACGCGCGGCCCACCTCTGTGGTTGTCACGCTACGGGATCGGATCAGCTGATGCGCCAGGACCATTGCGACCGCTGGTCGGCGTACGTGAGGAACTGGGGGACGAAGCCCTTGGTGAGCTTGAACGACAGCTTCCCGGTGGCGCACTCCCCCTGCGCGAAGTACCACTGCGTCGGGAAGTTCGGTTCCGGCGCGTCCGCGCTCATCGGGGCGAGCAGCTCGTTCGTCGTCGGCGACAGCATGGTCCAGAACTCCCGCAGGATCGGCACCCGCCCGCCTGTGATGCTGCCCGAGGTCGAGCTCACGCACACGCTGACGTCGTACGTCATGATGCCCTGAGCCGAGACCGGCGGCTGGATGTCGGCGACGATGAAGGTCAAGGGCTCAGCCTCGACGTCGTCGGGGTAGGGCACGGGCGTGAAGCTCACGTCTGCCGACGGGTAGACGGTCGGGGTGACCGACGCGACAGGGCCGGGTGCGACCGAGACCTCGGAGTCGAGGGCCAGCCCGTTGGTGCCACCGCTGAGGGTGATCGCGGTGATGACGGCCCCCGTGACGACGAGGGTGACCAGCGCCACCAGCCACCCGCCCACGCCTCGTGATCGCCCGCCGACCTCGTCGTCACCGTCCCACTCGTCGAGGTACTCGACCTCGGGAACGTCGTCGTCCATGTCACCCCACCACCTTCTGAGCGCTGGTACCCAGGATGCCTTCGGCTATCAAGGATCCGATTCGCGACGAGTCAACCCCGTTTGCTAGTCTTGTCCCTCGGCAAGCACCACTAGCTCAACTGGCAGAGCAGCTGACTCTTAATCAGCGGGTTCAGGGTTCAAGTCCCTGGTGGTGTACCAGTTCAGGCCCCGTCATCTGACGGGGCCTTTGCCGTGTCGGACGGTACAGTCCGGGCCATGGCGCGCATGATCCACACCGGCCAGGCACTGGTCGACTACGTCCTCGACGTACCTCACCTCCCGCCCCGTGGCGGCAACGTCTACGCCGGTACGGATCGTCGCCTGGCCGGAGGCTCGGTCAACATCCTCGTCGCGGCCACCCGCAACGGTGTCGAGGCCGTGTTCGCGGGCGCCCACGGCACCGGCCTCAACGGGGAGCTGATCCGCGACACCCTGGCGCGCGAGGGCGTCACCGTGGTCAACCCGCCGGAGACCGACATCGACACGGGCATCTGCGTCTGCCTGCTCGAGCGCGACGAACGCACCTTCGTGACGACGCTGGGCGCCGAGCGGCGGATCACCGTCCCCGCCCTGCAGGCGAGCCGTCCGGTCGCCGGGGACATCGTCGGTGTCGACGGCTACACGCTCGTGCTGCCGCAGACCGCTGCACCGATGCTCGAGTGGTTGGCGTCGTTACCCGCTGGGGTCCGTACGGTGCTCGACCCGGGAGGCGGCTTCGCCGACCAGCCGTACGAGATCCGTCGTGCTGCCACGGACGCCACCAGCGTGTGGACCTCCAACCTCAGCGAGGCGCAGGCGTACGTCACCGTCTCGGGCGGCACCGCGCCGGACACGTTGCTCGAGGCGACCGACGCCGTCGCCACCCTGCTCCCCCACGCGGTGGTGATCGTGCGCGACGGCCCGGCGGGGTGCGCGGTGCACGAGGACGGCGTGACGACGATGGTCCCCGGCTTTCCGCGCGACCCGGTCGACACCAACGGCGCCGGCGACGCTCACACCGGCATCCTCATCGCGGGCGTCCTGGCCGGGATGACGTGGACGCAGGCGGCCGTACGGGCGAACCTCGGTGCTGCCATCAAGGTCACCCGGCTCGGCCCGGCCACCGCGCCCACGGCCGCCGAGATCGACGCGGCGCTGGCCGGCTGACGAGGCACGCAGAAGGGCCCGGGTCACCTGACCCGGGCCCTTCTGAGAACGCGTGCGACTACTTCACGCCACCAGCCGTCAGGCCGGCGACGATCCGGCGCTGGAAAAACAGCACCAGGATCAGCAGCGGGATCGTCGTGATGACGCCCGCGGCCATGATCGATCCGTACGGGATGTTGTAGCCCAGGTTGCCCGTGAACTGGCTCAGGGCGACGGTGGCGGTCTTCATGTCGCGGGACTGCAGGAACGACAGGGCGATCATGTACTCGTTCCACACCGCGATGAAGGTGAGGATCGCGGTGGTGAAGACACCCGGGGCCGCGAGCGGCAGGATGACCTTTCTGAACGCCTCGCCCGGCGTGCAGCCGTCGACCATGGCCGCCTGCTCCAGCTCAACCGGCAGCTGCCGGAAGAACGCCGTGAGGTTCCATACGGCCAGAGGGAGACCGAACGACAGCGACGGGATGATGGCCGCCTGGTAGGTGTTCAGCCAGTTCGGGAACCAGTCGTACGTGCCGGTGAACATCTTGAACAGCGGCACCAGCAGGGTGACGCCCGGGAACATCGACGCGCCGATGATGAGGCTCAGCACGAGGCCCTTGGCGGCGAAGCGCAGGCGGGCCAGCGCGTACGCGCCGACGATGCCGAAGATCAGCGTCAGCACGGTCGTGGTGACCGAGATGACGACCGAGTTCAGGATCGCCCGGAGGAAGTTGTTCTGCTCGCTGAAGACGCCCGTGTAGTTCTCGATCGACGCAGGGCTCGGCCAGTAGTCCGTGCTCTGGCCCATCGTCGGGAGCCGGAAGCTCGAGATCAGCATCCAGTAGAACGGGAGCAGGCAGTAGATGACGATGAACGCCATGCCGACGATGGTCCCGACCTTGCCCAGCCACCACTTCGCGTCGTGGGAGGACTTGTTCAGTGCTGCAAGTTCGTCCGGGGTCATGATGCCGACCCTCCGCTCGTGATCGTGGTCCGGACGGCCTTGGTGGCCTTGGCCTGCTTCTTGTGCAGCTCCTTCATCCTCTTGCGCTGCGCGTTCACGGCCCTGAGCTCCTCGTCTCCGATGACGTCGGCGCCCAACAGCTTCACGAACAAGAAGGCCACGAGAACGATGTAGAAGAACAGAAAGATCGAGTACGCGGCGGCCTGCCCGTACCTCGTCTGCTGAGCCTCCTGGTAGGCGAACATCGACAGCGTCTCGACCGAGTACTTGTTCGGGCCGATCATGCCGTAGGGGAGGTCGAACATGCGCAGCGTGTCGAGCGTGCGGAACAGGACCGCGACGACGAGCGCCGGCTTCACCATGGGGAGCGTGATCTTGGTGAATGTCTGCCAGGCGTTGGCACCGTCCACCTTCGCCGCTTCGTAGACCTCGGCCGGGATCGTCTGCAGACCCGCGAGGGTCAACAGCCCGATGAACGGCGCGGTCTTCCAGACATCAGCGGTGATGATCGCCCACTGGGAGTACTTGTTGTCCGCGAGCCACAGGATCGGGTTGTCGGCCAGGCCGAGCACCTTGTTGGCCACGCCGGAGGTGTTGAAGATGAGCTTCCACATCATCGCCGAGACGATGGTCGGGATGGCCCATGGCACGAGGATGGAGGCGCGCACGATGCCTCGTCCGCGGAACGCCTTCGCCATGATCAGCGCCATGATGACGCCGAGGATGGTCTCGAGGATCACGCAGACGATCGTGAAGACCGTGGTGTTGAGGAACGCGTTGATGAGCCGGTCCATGGAACCGAACACGCCTGCGACAGTCGCCGGGTGGGCGAAGATGTCGGTGAAGTTCTGGATCCCCACGAAGTCGGTTCCCGACTTCACCGCGCCAGTAACGGGGTCGATGCCGTCGTTCTTACGGAAGAACGACTCTGTGACGCTCATGACGATCGGGATGCCGGTGACGATGAACATCACCAGCAGGGTGGGTGAGAGCAGGATCGCCGCCAGGGTGCCCTGCCCATCAGAGAATGCGTTCTTTCTGCGCTTCGTTGGCGTCGCTGCGCGCTCCGCTGTAGTTACTGCCATGGCACCTCCCGGGCCTCATTGCCCTACTGGCGTGGGCCGCTGACCGGAAGTCAGCGACGCCACGCCAGTGAGACTAGTTCTTGGAACGCTTACTTGACGAGACCCTCAAGCTTCGTCTGGAGCGAGTCCATGGCGGCCTTCGGGGCAGCCTGACCGTTGAGAGCGGAGTACGCCGCGTCCTGGATAGCCAGGGTGACGTCACCGTACTTGACGGCCTTCGGGCGAGCCTTCGCGTTGTCGATCGACGACTTCAGAACCGGCAGGTACTCGAACTTGCTGGTCAGCTCGGGATCGGTGTACAGCGCGACCCAGGTGGGGGCGTTGGACGTCGCGATGGTGTTGGCCTTCTGGTTCTCCGCGGAGTTCCACCACTTGACGAACGCGAGCGCGGTGCCCTTGTTCTTGGTGAACTTCGAGATGCCCATGTTGTGACCACCAAGGGTGGAGACGCCGGGGCCGGTCAGGCCGGGGATCGGAGCGACGCCGAACTTGCCGGCGACGGACGACGAGCCGTCGGTCTTGTTGGCCAGGGAGTACACGTACGGCCAGTTGCGCAGGAACAGGAGCTTGCCGTCCTGGAACGCCTTGCGGGACTCCTCTTCCTTCCACGTCAGCGCGGCCTTCGGGATGGTGCCGTCGTTGAACGCGTCGACGGCCCACTTGACGCCGGCCACAGCCTTGTCGCTGTTGACGGTCGGCTTGCCATCGGCCGAGAGGAACTCGCCACCGGCGGAGTTGACCATCTCAGCGAAGTTGCAGGTGAGGCCTTCGTACTTCTGGAACTGGCCGCCGTAGCAGTCGATGGTGACGCCCTTGGCCTTGACCGCGGCGCAGTCGGCCTTCATCTCGTCCCACGTCTTCGGCGCGGCGTTGATGCCGGCAGCGGTGAGGAGATCCTTGCGGTAGTAGAGCATCGCGCCGTCAGAGGTCGACGGGAAGGCGTACAGCTTGTTGAAGTACGTGCCGGAGTCGACAGCAGCCTTGAGGTAGCCGGAGGTGTCCACGTTCGGCATCTCAGCGAGGTAGCCGTTGGCCGCGAACTCGGCCGTCCACACGACGTCGACAGAGAGGACGTCGTAGTTCGACGCACCCTTGGACTCAGCGTTCTTGATCATCGCAGCGCGCTGCTCGTCGGCAGACTCCGAGAGCTCGATGAGCGAGACCTTCTCGTTCGGGTTGGCAGCGTTCCACTTGTCGATGATCGACTTGACGTTGCCGGACGTGTCCTTGCCCTGAACGTAGTTGATCGGGCCCTTGGTGTTCCACGAGTCGTCCGCGGGTGCGGAGCTCGAACCAGCGGCGCTCGACGAACTGCCACAAGCCGCGGACGCGAGAACCGCGGACGTAGCCAGGACGGAGAGAGCGAGCCGGCCAAGCGAGTGCTTGCTAGCCATGCAGTTGACCTCACTTCGTTGTAGGTGCTCGGGCGAGCTCTTGCCACACTAACCACCCGCCCGTGGGTTGAATCGGTCCAAAGAGGCGATCGCGTTCATTTCGTGACCAACGGTGGTCCCGAGGAACTTTGAACGAACCAATTTGGGTGCGACACGGACATTAGTCCATCCGCTACGGTCGCGCTACCGCGGGGGGCCAATCGCGGTGAAGTTGTGACCTCGGTCGCGAAGACATGAACCAGCACAGGGATTACTCAAGGTCACAAAGTGGTCACGACGCTCCGCATCGACCCCTGGAGGCCCAGAATTTGCTCGTTCAGAGCCGGTCAGGCCTTGGCTGACCTCTTGCCCAGCGCCCGGACGGCCACGACGAACGTCACGACACCCACGACAGCGCCCGCGACGAGCGCCAAGCGGTCCACGCGCCACCCGTACTGGTCCTTCACTTGGGCCTTCGCCGAGGTCAGCTGGTCGGCCGCGAAGGCCTTGGCGTCCTCCACGGTCCGCTGTGCGACGGCCTTCGGATGCACCTGGTTGATGATGCCGGCGAGGCTGTCCTCGATCTGGCGCATCGAGCGGTCGATGTCGGCCTGGATCTCGGTCAGCGAGCGCTCGGTCGTCTGCTTCTCCGTCGTCACAGGTCCCTCCCAGGTCGGTTCGCCGTCATCGGGCGTGTTCCAGACTATGCCACGGGCACGTACGGTGGCGGCCCTCGCGAAAGGCTCGTCTCGCTGTCGGTGGGAGCCGATAGTGTCGCGTCATGACACTGCAGATCGGCGACGTGGCGCCCGCGTTCACCCTTCCCAATGCCGACGGCGACGAGGTGTCGCTGTCCGACTTCGCCCCGGGACGGGTGGTCGTCTACTTCTACCCCGCCGCGCTCACGCCCGGCTGCACGACCCAGGCTGTCGACTTCACCGCCAACCTCGGGGACTTCGAGGCGGCCGGACTGACGGTGGTGGGCATCTCGCCAGACTCCGTCGACAAGCTGGCCCAGTTCCGCGCGACCGAGCACGTCACGTTCCCGTTGCTGAGCGACGCCGACAAGACCGTGCTCAAGGAGTACGGGGCGTTCGGAGAGAAGACGCTGTACGGCAAGACGGTCCTCGGCGTGCTGCGGTCCACGTTCCTGGTGGACGTCGACGAGTCCGGCACGGGCACGGTCGCACTGGCCCAGTACAACGTGCGCGCCACCGGCCATGTCGACAAGCTGAAGCGCGACCTCGGAGTCTGAACGCGTACCGGAGAAGGGACTCGAACCCTCACGCCTTTCGGCACAGGAACCTAAATCCTGCGTGTCTGCCAGTTCCACCACTCCGGCTGGCAGCCAGCAGTGTACGAGACCCGCGGCCTCGCGTCAGAGCGGTGCGTACTCGAGGGGGCCGAACTCCACGACGGTGTCAGACGGCACTCCGTTGCTGGTGCCATAGATGCCCAGCAGGAGGCCGATGAACCCGCCCGCGGCGACGCTGTCGAGCTGACGGCCGTCGACGGTGGCGATGGTCCGGGGATCCTGGTCGACAGGCGCTGCCCAGAGGACGTACTCGCTGTCCCGCACCGTGACTCCCAGCCGCAGCGGCTCCCCCGCGACGGTGCCCGGCCTCACCTCACCGACCACGCGGTCGGCACCCGCACGCCGATGAATCACGCGGACGACCACCTCGTCGATGTCCGAGGTGAGGACAGCGAGCCGTACGTGATCGTTCTCTGACTGCCGGATGGTAAGGCCTGCCTCCTCGCCGGCCGCGAGAGCTGCCTGCACAGTCACCGCGAGGTCGAGCGCGCGGTGCGCCTGGCGCACGCCGAGGAAGGCCGGCGTCGACGCCTCGGCGAGCGTCGTGGCGCTCAGCCGAAGACTCCAGCCGTCACCGTGAGGCGTGGCGTACTGATCGGCCGGGCCGCGCAGCGACGTCCATCGCGGGTCGGACGGGCGCACCAGGCGCTCGCCGGCGGCGGTGCTCGCTGTGGCGAACGGCACCTCCACCGCGTCGGTGACCCGTCCGACCCCCGGGGCGAAGACGGGCCAGCCGTCCTCCCAGACCACGGGCACGAGGAACGTCTCGCGGCCCAGTGGGTAGTGGTAGCCGCCGTACGGACGCATGCCCAGCAGTACGGCCCACCAGCTGCCGTCCGCGGCCTGGACGAGGTCGGCGTGGCCCGTGCCGGTGATGTGGCTGCCGCGGCCGAGGTGCCGATGAGTCAGTACGGGGTTGTTCTTGCACCCCTCGTACGGTCCGGTCACCTCCGTGGACCGGGCGACCATCACGGCATGCTCGAAGTCCGTACCGCCCTCGGCGGCGAGCAGGTAGTAGGTGCCGTCCACCGTGTACAGATGCGGGCCCTCGGCCCAGACCCCGCCCAGCAGCGCCCCGTACCAGAGGATGTGCTCAGGCCCGACGAGCGCCTGCCGCTCCACGTCGTACTGGCGTAGCCAGACCTCGGTCTGGTGGTGCCAGCGCGGTTCGCGGGCCAGCCGGGTGCCGTGGATCCAGACGGTGCCATCGTCGTCGAAGAAGATCGACGGGTCGATGCCGTCGGCGTCCAGCCAGACCGGCTCGGACCATGGCCCGGCCGCATCGCTCGCCCTCATGATGAAGTGGCCGCCGCGCTCGTCGTCGGTCGGGTCGACGAGTGTGCAGACGAGCCAGAAGAGGCCGTCGTGGTGCCGCAGGGTGGGCGCGTACAGACCGCCGGAAGACGGGATGCCCTCGTAGTCGAGCAGTCCTGGACGGTCGATCACGTGGCCGATGACGTCCCAGTGAGCCAGGTCGGTGCTGCGGAACACGGGCAGCCCCGGGAACAGCTCGAACGTCGACGTGACGAGGTAGTACGCGTCGCCGACCCGGCAGATCGACGGGTCCGGATGGCAGCCGGGAAGGATCGGGTTCTCGACGAGACTCACGAGATCGTGACCTCGACGATCCGCGGATCGGTGACGCCGACCTCGTACGCCTCGCCGGTGATGGCGAGCTGTGCGCGCCGCGTGGCCTCTCCGGGCACTGGCTCCGCCACCGCGAGCCCCGTGTTGGAGATGGCGCCGTTGGTGCCGCCGACGCTCGGCAGGGCGCGCCCCGACGCGGCGACGTGCGACGCGACCCACACCTCGACGTCACCAGGCTCGACGATCTTCTGCTGGCGGCGGTCGGTGAACGCGAACCGCGTGGTCGGCACATCGAGCTCCACCCGACGTGACTCCCCCGCGCCGAGTTCGACCCTCGCGTAGCCGAGAAGCACGGCCGTCGGGCGTACGACGGAGGCCCGGATGTCGCGCCCGTACAGCTGCACCACGTCGGCGCCGTCCACCGCTCCGGTGTTGGTCACCGTCACCGAGGCGCAGAAGCGACCTCCGGCCACGACGGTGGCGTCGACGGTCAGGTCGGAGTACGCGAACGAGGTGTACGACAGACCGAAACCGAAGGGACGTACGGGCGTGGGGTCGGTCGAGGTGACCTCCGACGGGCCGCCGAGGATGGGCTGCAGGTACGAGTACGGCTGGGCCCCGGCCGACCGCGGCAGCGACACCGGGAGCCGGCCTGAGGGGTTGACGAGACCGGTGAGGATGTCGGCGATGGCCAGGCCGCCGCCCTCGCCCGGGAAGAAACTCTGGACCACGGCGGCAGGACGCGCGGGGGAGCCGTCCAGCGCCCAGCCGATCGCGTACGGACGTCCGGTCAGCAGCACCAGGACGACAGGCGTGCCGGTCGCGACCACGGCGTCGACGAGCTGACGTTGTACGCCGGGGAGCTCGAGCGAGGAGCAGTCGTTGCCCTCGCCCATCGTGCCGCGCCCGAAGAGACCCGCCTGGTCGCCGACGACCACCACGGCGACGTCCGCGGCGATGGCCGCCTCCACCGCCGCGGCGAAACCTGAGGTGTCGTCGCCCTCGACCTGGCAGCCCTGGGCTGTCACCACGTCGACGCCGCGGGTTCCCAGAACGGTCCCGAGTGCCTCTCGTACGGTCGGGATGGCGATGCCGATCTCATGGTCGGGGAAGCCGGCCAGCACGTGGTTGGCGAACGAATAGCAGCCCTGCAACGCCTCGGGACGGTCAGCGTTCGGGCCGATGACCGCCACGGTGGTGAGGCTTCGCGCCAGCGGAAGCACCCCGTCGTTGGACAGCAGCACGACGGAACGCTCGGCGAGTCGACGGGCCAGCGCCTGGTGCTCCGGCGGATCGAGGTCGACGGTCGCGGGCGGCTCCCCGGCGAACGCGTCGGGGTCGAGCAGGCCGAGAGCCTCCTTCTGGGCGAGCGCGCGGAGCACAGCGCGGTCGACGTACGCCTCCGACAGCTCACCGGAGCGCACCTTCGCAGCCAGCGGGGCGAGGTAGGCATCGCCGGCGGGCAGCTCGATGTCGATACCCGCGGTCAGGGCCAGGGCGGCGGCCTCACCACGGTCGGCGGCCACGGCGTGCATCACCTCGAGGAACGCGACGGCGAAGTAGTCGGCGACCACCACGCCGGTGAACCCGAGCCGTTCGCGGAGCACGCCGGTCAGCAGGTCCGCATCGGACGCGACCGGTACGCCGTCCAGGTCGACGTACGAGTTCATGACCGACCAGGCGCCGCCCTCGATGATCGCCATCTCGAACGGCGGCAGGAAGATGTCGGCGATCTCGCGCGGCCCGACGTGGACGGGCGCATGGTTGCGGCCCGCGGTCGAGCCGGAGTAGCCGAGGAAGTGCTTGAGCGTGGCGTGAACGCCCTCGCTCTGTACCCCCTGGACGAACGCCGTACCCACCGTGCCGACAAGGTACGGATCCTCGCTGATGCACTCGTCGACCCGACCCCATCGCGGGTCGCGGACGACGTCCAGCACGGGCGCGAGCCCCTGGTGGACGCCGAGCAGGCGCATGGAGGACCCGATGGCTGCGCCGACCTCGCGGACGAGGGCCGGGTCGAAGGACGCTCCCCATGCGAGCGGCGTCGGGAAGGTCGCCGCCTTCCACGCGGCGAGCCCCGTGAGGACCTCCTCGTGGACGAGAGCGGGGATGCCCAGGCGCGTCTCGCGCTGCAGACGACGCTGCTCGGCCCACAACCACGCCGCCCGCTCGGCCGCGTCGACCGGCCGCGTCCCGTACACACGGGTGTAGTGGCCGATGCCGTCCCGGGTGGCTGCGGCGAGAGCCTCGGGGCCGCCGGTGGATGCGGCCATCTCCCCCTGCATGGGCGCGACGACGTTCCCGCCCTGGTCGAGCCAGTACCCGACGATCTGGGCCAGCTTCTCCTCCAGCGTCATGCGGTCGAGCAGGTCGCTGACCCGCTGGGAGACCCGGGGCAGTGCAGGGATGTCAAGGGTGGCAGTGGACACGCGGTCCAGCTCCTTCGCTTCGTTGGTGGGTGGGGAAGGGAACGCCGGTCAGCCCTTGACCGCGCCGGACAGACCGCCGACGATCCGGCGCTCGAAGATACTGAAAAACAGCAGCGCGGGGATCATCGACAAGGACGTGAACGCCAGCACGGCGGCGGTGTCCACGGAGTGTTCCGACGAGAACGCCTGGACGCCGAGAGGCAGCGTGTACTGGGCGGCGTTGTTGAGGATGAACAGGGGCAGCATGTAGCCGTTCCAAGCGCCGATGAAGGCGAGGATCCCGGTCGTGATAACCCCCGGCAACGAGAGCGGCATCACCATCCGGAAGAAGAAGCTGATCCGGCCGGCGCCGTCGATGGCCGCGGCCTCCTCCAGCTCCTTCGGGATCGCCGCGAGGAACGGCACGAGGATGATCACCGTCGTCGGCAGCGCGAACGCGATCTGCGGAAGGATGATCCCGAGCAGGTTGTTCGTGAGCCCCATGTTCTTGATGAGCAGGTACAACGGCGTGATCGCCACCGTGAGAGGGAACATCAAGCCGGCTGCGAACAGCGCGTACATCGCGTTCCGCCCGGCGAACCGGTAACGGGCGATGACGTACGACACCATCATGGCCAACGCCACCGCACCGATCGTCGTGGAGACGGCAGAGATCGCCGAGTTCGCGAACTCCTGCCAGAAGACGGGGCTGGCGAGCACCGACAGGTAGTTGGTGACGACCCACGGCGAGGGCCAGCCCGACGGGTCGACGGTGATCTGCGAGTTCGTGCGGAACCCGCCGATGATGATGTACAGCACGGGCGCGATACAGATCGCGATGAGGACGGTGGCCACGAGGTACGTGGCGGGGCTGCCCCAGGTCGCACCTGAGGCGCTGGCATGGCGGCGGCGTCGGCCACTGCCGACACGGGTGGTGAGCGCTACCTGGGACATCTACCTGCGCTTCCTTCCAGGCTCACCGGTGAGCGCACCCTCGGTGTCGCGCCGGAGCACGAACCGCTGGTACGTCAACGCGATCACCAACGAGATCACGAAGATCGCCACACCGACCGCGTTGCCGTAGCCGTAGTTGCCGGCGAGCCGACCCTCGCGCACCATGTACGTCGCCATGGTCGAGGTGCCCGCCGTCGAGGCCACGTACTGACCCCAGATGATGTAGACGAGGTCGAACAGCTGCATCGACCCGATGATCGACAGGAACGCCCAGACCCGGATCGTGGGCCCGAGCAGCGGCAGGGTGATCCAGCGCTGGATCTTCCAGTACGAGGCGCCGTCGATCGCCGCGGCCTCGTACAGCTCGTCCGGGATGCTCTGCATGCCCGCGAGCATGAGGATCACCGCGAAGCCGATGTACTTCCACGAGATGATCACCATCAACGTCCAGATGGCGATCTTGGGGTCGGCGATCCAGTCGACCTTGAACGCCCCCAACCCCATGCTGGTGAGCATCGAGTTGACCGCGCCCTGGTACTGGAGCATCAGGCCCCAGCCCGTACCGACGATGACCTCGCTGATGACGTACGGGATGAAGATGAGCACCCGGATCAGCGAGCGACCGCGGATGTTCTGGTTGAGCAGCAGCGCGAAGGCGATCGCCGCCGGCCCCTGCATGACCAGGGACGCCACGACGATGAAGCCGTTGTGCGACAAGGCGTCCAGGAAGTTCTTGTCCGTGAAGATCGTGAGGTAGTTCTGCAGCCCGACGAAGTTGGTCGGGACGCCGAACCCCTTCCACTTGTAGAAGCCGTAGTAGGCCGCCATGAAGACGGGGAAGATCACGAACGTGAGGAAGACGATGATGGCGGGCCCCGACAGGAGCGCGATCTCGAGGCGCTGGCGCCAATCGGCCTTGCGACGACGGGGACGGTCGGCCCGGGACGGCGCCACGAGGGCGCCGTCCCTTGCCGCCTGAGAACCCGACGAGCGCGTGACCAGTGCTGGTGCTGATTCGCTCATGTGGGTCCCTGAGCCTCAGCCCTTGGCCGCAGCAGTCTTCACCGCGGAGACGATGTCGGCAGGGCTGCCCTTGCCGGCCAGCATGTTGACGACACCGCCGTTGAGCGCGTTGCCGACGTTCTGCCCGTACATCGTGTCGAGCCACAGCATCACGTAGGACGCCTTGTTGTAGGCGGTCAGTACGTCCTTCAGTGCGGGATCACTGACGACGCCCTGAGCCTGCTGGCTCGCCGGGAGGGTCTTGAACGCGGTGGCGTAGCCCTCCTGGTTGGTCTTGCTCGCGATGAAGTTGAGGAACTTCACGCAGTCGGCCGGAGCGTTCTTCGCGCACGCGAAGCCGTCCGAGCCGCCCATCATCGCCGTCGGGTCGCCCGCGCCGCCGGACGTGGCCGGGAACGGGAACCAGCCGAGGTCGGCCAGAGCCTTCTTGTCAGGCGTGAGGTCGGCGATGACACCGGGATCCCACGCGCCCATGAGCTCCATGGCCGCCTTGTGGTTGGCCAGCATGCCGGCGGAGCTGCCTGCGCCCTGCTGCGCGGAGGTGGTCAGGAAGCCCGTGTTGAACGGCGTGGTGTCGCTGAAGGCCTTGAGGTCCTCACCGGCCTTGACCCAGCACGGATCCGAGAAGTCCTTCTTCGCCGCGGCCGCGTTCATGGTGTCCTTCGAGCAGTCCCGCAGGGCCATGAAGTAGTACCAGTGAGCCGCCGGCCATGCGTCCTTGCCACCGAGGGCGATCGGCGCGATGCCCGCTGCCTTCAGCTTGGTGACGGCGTCGCTGAGCTCGGCGAACGTCGAGGGAGGCGTCGTGATGCCGGCCTGCTTGAACAGGTCCTTGCTGTAGTAGATGCCACCGGGCAGCACCGAGGTGGGCATGCCGTAGACCTTGCCGTCGATGGTGAAGGCGCTGAAGATCGCCGTGCCGTACGCGGACTTCACGTCGCCGCTGATCTGGCTCGTGATGTCCATCACCTTGTCGGCGGCGACCACGTCGGCGAGCTTGCCACCGCCGCGGGCCATGAAGATCGTGGGGCCGTCGTTCGAGTTGAGCGCGGTCTGGAGCTTGCCGTCCATGTCCTCGTTCTGGATGGCCTGGATCTTGATGGTGACGTTGGGGTTCTCCTTCTGGAACGCCGCAACGGTGTCCTGCCAGTACTTCAGGCCATCACCGGTGGTCGAGTTGTGCCAGAAGGACATGGTCACCGGTCCACTCGATGTGGCCGGTGCGGATGTGGCTCCGGAACATCCGGTGAGCACCAGCGCGACGCTCGCGCCGAGTGCGACTAGTGCCGAGCCTTTGACTTTTCGCTGCATTCGACAGACCTCTCAGTCTTCATTGACCGCCGGCAGTGATCCCTGCCGATTTGCATCCTCGCACAACAAATGACACTCGTCAAACGTTATCGAAAACGTTTTCTACGCGAGTGTCACGGCGGTCTCATGGGCTAACGTTGCGGCGTGACCATGAGTGCCCGGCGGCCCCGGCGTTCCGCGCCGAGAGCAGTCGCAGCCCGGGTCACCATCGTCGACGTGGCCCAGGCAGCCGATGTGTCCGTGTCGACCGTGTCCAAGGTGGTCAACGACCGCTACGGGGTGTCCGCCGAGACGTACGACAAGGTGATGGACGTCGTGTCGGAGCTCGGGTACGAGTCGTCCCTGGTCGCGAGCAGTCTGCGTCGTCACAGCACGAACGTGCTCGGCATCCTGGTGCCGGAGTTCGAGCCCTTCTCCACCGAGCTCCTCAAGGGCATCTCGGCCGCTGCCGAGGGCACGGGCTACGAGCTGCTGGCGTACTCCGGCAACCTCGAGCACAACCACGACGGCTGGGAGCGACGGTCGCTGTCGCGTTTGGCCGGCACCCTCATCGACGGCGCCGTGATCGTGGCTCCGACCGCGACGGTGGCCACGACGACGATCCCGGTGGTGGCCATCGACCCGCACACCGGAAGCACCGGGGCGAGCACCGTCGAGTCCGACAACGTGGGCGGCGCCCGCAACGCCACCCAGCACCTCATCGACCTCGGTCACCGACGGATCGCCCACGTGCGAGGCCGCGAGGACCTGACGTCGGCCCGGCTCCGCGAAGAGGGCTACCGCGACGCGCTGGAGGCGGCCGGGATCCCGTTCGACCCCGACCTCGTACGCGTCGGCGGCTACCGCGCCTCGGAGACCACTGAGGCCGCTCGCGAGCTGCTCACGATGCCCAACAGGCCGACCGCGGTGTTCGCCGCCAACGACCTGTCGGCGATCCGGGTGATGGAGGTGGCGGCTGAGCTGGGGCTGAGCGTCCCCGACGACCTGTCGGTGGTGGGCTTCGACAACATCCCCGAGGCGGGCAACGCCGTGCCACCGCTCACGACGTCGGCCCAGCCGTTGCAGAAGATGGGGGCTGAGGCCGTACGGCTGCTGCTCGAACTCCTCGCCGGCACCGCCACCGAAGAGCACCTCAGCCTGCCGACCCAGATGGTCATGAGAGCGAGTACGGCTCCGCCGAAGGCCTGAGAGGCGACCGCGCCCCGAATCGCTAGATCACGACCAGGTCGAAGTCCGCGACCGCACGCAGCACGTCCGCGTAGTGGGCCCGCTGCTCGGCGTTCGGTTCTCGCAGCAGAAGCGTCGAGGGCCGTACACCGTGGCCTCGGAAGCCGATCACCTTGACCCGCATCCGCGGATCGATCTGAGCAAGCCAGCGACCCGTCGCGTCGAGCAGCTCGTCGGAGTCGTTGACTCCCGGCACGAGCAGCAGCCGCACCTCGAACAGCTGGTCACGAGCCGCCAGGAAGGCGATCGACTCGAGCACGCGGGCATTGGTGACGCCGGTCATGCGCCGGTGGATCCGGTCGTCGAGGCACTTGAGGTCGATCATGGCCGAGTCCATCACCGGACCGAGCCGCTCCCAGGTCGCCCGATCGGCGTCGCCGTTGCTGTCGACGAAGCAGGTCAAGCGCGGGAACTCGGCGCGTACGGTCGTGAACAGCGCGCGCAGGAAGTCTGGCTGAAGGGTGGCCTCGCCACCCGAGACGGTGATCCCGGACAGGAAGGGTGCGGCGGGACGGAGACGCTCCATCACGTGTGCCACGGCGAGGGGGCGCGCTTTGGGCGTCGAGTCGTACGGACAGGCGGCGATGCACTCATCGCCCCCGGCGCAGATCTCGGCGTCCCAGACCATGGCGCCGGTGAGGTCTTGACCGAGGGCGCCACTCGGGCAGGAGGCGATGCACTCACCGCAGTCGATGCACTCGGTGATCGTGTAGGGGTTGTGACAGGCAACGCAGTCGAAGGAGCAGCCCTGCAGGAAGATGACGAACCGGTTCCCCGGACCATCGACTGCCGAGAACGTGATGACGTCGGTGACGAGCCCTGTGACGGAGCGTGAGGACGTCACGTACACCCTCCTTCTGGGCTGTCGGATCGTGGCCTGAGACGGGGTTGGGCCCGCGCTCTCGTGTCGAGAGCCCGGGCCCAAGCCGTGTGGTTCAGAGAAGTGTGCCGAGGCTCACTTCGCGGGAACGACGATCTTGCCGGAGATGATGTCGGCCTTGTAGCCCTCCAGCTTGTCCTTGATGTCGTCGACCATGCCGCCGGTGGTGGCGTAGCCCACACCGTCGACCTTGAGGTTGAAGACGGTGTTGCCGGACTTGAAGCTGCCGTCCTTGATCGACTTGATGAAGGTGTAGACACCCACGTCGACGCGCTTGATCATCGAGGTCATGATGACGCCACGCACGTCGGCGGGAGCGGTCAGGGCCTGATCGGAGTCAACGCCGATGGCGAGCTTGCCCGCGGCCTTGGCAGCGGTGAAGACGCCGCCGCCGGAGCCACCAGCTGCGTGGTAGACGATGTCGGCGCCAGCCTGGTACATGCCCTCAGCAGCAGCCTTGCCCTTGTCAACGGACGAGAAACCGCTGAAGTCCGGCGGCTGGGTGAGGTACTTGGAGTCGATCTTGATGTCAGGCTTGGCAGCCTTGGCGCCCGCGACGAAGCCCGCCTCGAACTTCTTGATGAGGTCGGTCTCGACGCCACCGATGAAGCCGATGTGGCCGGTCTTGGTCTTGAGTGCGGCAGCCGCACCCACGAGGTACGAACCCTCGTTCTCAGCGAACGTGATGTTCATGATGTTCGAAGCCGTCGAGGCGTCAGACGCATCGTCGACGATCGCGAACTTCACGTTCGGGTTCTCCTTGGCAACCTTGCCCACGGAGTTCGCGTAGGCGAAGCCGACAGCCACGATGTTGGTGTAGCCGGCATCGATGAGCTGCTGCAGACGCTCGGCGCGGGCGGACTCCGCCTCACCGTTGGTGGCCGCAGCCTCCTTGGTGTCCACCCCGAACTCCTTGGCGGCCTTGTCGAGGCCGGCGGCAGCGGAGTCGTTGAACGACTGGTCGCCACGGCCGCCCACGTCGTAGGCCATGCCTACCTTGATCTTCGCGGCCGGCGCGCTTGCGGACGTCGAACCGCCGCTCGCAGCGGTGGACCCGCCACACGCCGAAAGCGCAAGAGCCGCGGCGGTTACCGCGATCACGACCTTCATCACCTGTCGCACGGTGTCTCCTTTTCTGTTGTTCCATTGGAGGCCAACTGCCGCCAACGAAGTCTTGCTGTCATGGACAGAACTCAGGCCTGCCCGTTGAGGTCGGCGCGGTCCGGAGACCTGCGGCACAACCACTTGGTGTTTCCTACTTCGCCTCGCCCTTCCGATAGACCTGCCCGTCGGCAGCCGGCATTCTGAGGCGTTGCGCAGAGAATGCCAGAACGAGAAGCGTGGCCACGTACGGGGTCATGCTGGTGAACTCGGCGGGCACCGCCGTCGTCAGCGCGAACCAGACCAGCACGACGACGGCAGTCGCCACACGCCAGACACCGGCCATGCGCTTGCCCTGAGCCTTGCGGATCAACTGCCACACGCCCCATGCGAGGAGGATGAGACCCATCGGCAGCAAGTAGGCGTGGACCACGTCACCGCGGCCGCGCAGCTGCACCGCGTCGGCATAGCCGAACAGGAGTGCCCCCGCAGCGAGACCACCGGGTCGCCAGTTGCCGAAGATCATGGCGGCCAGGCCGATATAGCCGCGGCCCCCAGTCTGGCCGTCACGGTAGAGGTTGGAGGCGACCAGCACCAGGAAGCCACCGGCCAGGCCGGCGAGGCCGCCCGACACCAGCACCGCCAGGAACTTGTAGCGCAGCACCCTGACACCGAGGGTCTCCGCCGCCTGCGGCGCCTCACCACAGGAGCGGAGACGGAGTCCGAACGGGGTGCGCCACAGCAGCCACCACGAGCCCACCATCAGGACCACGGCAAAGAGGGTGAGCACGTTCACGTCGGCCGTGACCGTCCGCAGGAGGCTCGCCAGGTCTGCGACCAACCAGGTGTGCGTCTTCTCGACCGAGGAGAGCCAGTCGCTCAGGCCCGGCACCGTGAACGAGGGCAGCTTCTCCAGTGGCGGCGACTGGGTCGGACCGCCGCCGGGCAGGTTGCTGAACGTACGCACGGCGAGGTACGCGCCGGCTCCGGCCCCGAGCAGGTTGACGGCCACGCCGGAGACGATGTGGTCGACGCCGAACGTCACGGTCGCCAGGGCATGGATCGCACCGCCGAGGACGCCCATCGCCACGGCGCCCAGGATGCCCACCCACGGGCCATAGTGGTAGCCGAAGAACGCCGCGCCCCAGGTGCCGAGCACCATCATTCCCTCGAGGCCGATGTTGACGATGCCCGCCCGTTCGGACCACAGGCCGCCCAGCCCGGCGAGGGCCAGGGGCATGGCAAGCCCGATCGCGGCCGTCAGCGCGCCGGATGAGTCGATGTCGTTCGCGCCGGTCAGCACGCGGACCGTCGCGATGACGATCAAGGAACCGACGATGATCGCCGGCCAGTACCAGACCGGCTTCTTGCCCGACATGAGCGCCTTGAGTGCCTGGGCGCGCGGAGCCACCTGCGTGCTCATGCCGCCACCGCCTCGGGAGCCACGGTGGCCGCCGCAGCGAGCTCGCGAGCCACCTTCCGTTGCTCCATCCGCTGACTGATCCGGCGCATGGCTTCGTAGGCGATGACGACGGAGAGCACGATGATGCCCTGGATGATGAGGACGAGCTTGTCGGAGACGCCCGCGCTGATCTGGAGCCCGTTGCTCAACTGGTTGAGGTACCCCCACAGCAAGGCGGAGAAGGCCATGCCCACGGGGTGATTCCGACCGAGCAGCGCCACGGACATGCCGGCGAAGCCGAGACCCGCCTGCACGGTGTCGCCGTACGTGTAGTCCTGTCCGAAGAGCAGCGGCATGCCGACCAGCCCGGCGATGGCGCCCGACAGGATCATCGAGGTGAGCACCATGCGCTTCACGTTCACGCCACTCGCGATGGCCGCGGCCTGAGACTGGCCCGTTGCACGCAGGTCGAAACCGAAGCGGGTCTTGCTGAGCACGAACCAGTACAGGAAGCCGACGATGATCGACAAGAAGATGAGGCCGTACACCTCGCGCGACGTGCCGAGCAGATTCTGGAGGTTGATGCCCGGAACGCGGGAGTCGGCGGCAAGGATGCGGGTCCCGGTCGCGTTCGACCCCTCGACCTTCACGGCGGCGCCCTTGAGGAGGTACGCGACGAGGTACGTGGCGATGTAGTTCAGCATGATCGTGCTGATCACCTCGCTCACCCCGCGTCCCAGCTTCAGCAGGCCGGCGAGCCCTGCCCAGATGGCTCCCGTCACCATGGCGATCACGATCGAGACGAGGATGTTCAGCCAACCGGGCAGGAAGTGCGCACCGGCGAAGACTGCGGCGGCGAAGGAGGCCACGCGGTACTGACCGTCGACGCCGATGTTGAACAGGTTCATCTTGAACCCGATCGCCACGGCCACCGCCGAGAGGTACAGCACGGTCGCCTCGTTCAGGATGGCCACCATCTGCCGGGGCAGCGGCATCTTGAACAAGACCTGCCACACGGCGACGACGGGGTCATGGGCCACGAGCAGGATCAGCGAGGTGAGGACGAGTGCCACCGCAATCGCCAGCACGGGAGCCGCGACCGCGAATCCTGCCTTGCGCACGTCGAACTTCACTGCTCCTCCTTGCGAGCATCGGCGCCGGTCATTGCGGCGCCCAGCTCTTCCCTGGTGACCACCTCGGGGTCGAACGGACCCGACAGCTTGCCGCGCAGGATCACCCGGATCGTGTCGGACAGACCGACGAGCTCTTCGAGGTCCGCGGAGATCAGCAGCACCGCCATGCCGTTGCTCCGAGCCACCTTGATGAGGTCCCAGATCGCTGCCTGGGCGCCGACGTCCACGCCGCGCGTGGGGTGAGCCGCGACGAGCACGCGAGGGCTGTGGCTCATCTCCCGGCCGATGATCAGCTTCTGCTGGTTACCGCCCGACAGAGATCCTGAGCTGACCAGAATCGACGGCGTACGCACGTCGTACTCCTGCACGATGCGCTCGGTCTCCGCCTTCGCGGCCTTGGCGTCGATGAGCGGACCCTTGATGTTCGGCGGCTGCGACTGATGGCCGAGGATCATGTTCTCCCACAGCGGGGCATCCAGCAGCAGGCCGTGGCGGTGGCGATCCTCGGGGATGTAGCCGACCCCGGCGTCCCGGATCTTCCGAACGGGGGCTTCGGTGATGTCCTCGCCGCCGAGCAGCACCCGGCCGGCGCTGGGGCGTCGCATGCCCATGACGACCTCGACCAGTTCCGCCTGGCCGTTGCCCTCGACACCGGCGATGCCCAGAATCTCACCGGCGTGGATGACGAGGTCGATGCCGTCGAGCACCTTGCGGGCGCCGCTCCCCGCCAGCTCGATGCCTTCCAGGACGAGGCGCACCTCGTCGGTGACCGTGGACTCCTCGGTCTGCGGCGACGGCAGCTCGGAGCCGACCATCAGCTCGGCGAGCTTGCGCGCCGTTACGTCCATCGGGTCGACCGCAGCCACCGTGGTGCCCCGCCGGATGACCGTGATGTCGTCGGCGACCGACAGCACCTCGTCGAGCTTGTGCGAGATGAAGATGACCGTGAGGCCCTCGGCCTTGAGGTCGCGGAGGTTGTTGAAGAGTTCGGTGACCTCTTGCGGCACCAGCACCGCGGTGGGCTCGTCGAGGATCAGGATCTTCGCGCCGCGGTAGAGCACCTTGATGATCTCGAGCCGCTGGCGGTCACCGACGCCGAGATCGGCGACTAGCGCGTCGGGATCCAGCGGCATGCCGTAGTCGGTCGCCAACGTACGGATCCGCGCCCGGGCGTCGTCGCCGATGCCGTGCAGCTTCTCCGCGCCGAGGACGACGTTCTCGAGCACCGTGAGGTTGTCGGCGAGCATGAAGTGCTGGAAGACCATCCCGATGCCCGCCTTGATGGCCTCGGTCGGGCTCTTCAGCACGACGTGGACCCCGTTGATCGAGATCGTGCCCTCGTCGGGCTGCTGCACGCCGTACAGGATCTTCATCAGCGTCGACTTGCCGGCGCCGTTCTCGCCCACGATCGCGTGGATCGTGCCTCCGCGGACCTGCAGCTGGATGTCCTTGTTGGCGACGACGCCCGGGAACCGCTTGGTGATTCCCTTCAGCTCGACGACGAGCCTGTTCGTGTCGGCCAGGTCTGGGACGGCGGTCCCGGAAAACTCGTCGGTCATGCCCGTGGACTCAGCTCGCTCGCGAGGACACGCTTGACGGCACGCGTACGGACCGTGTGGTTCACTTCGGCCGTCGCCGCCAGATAGTCGCTCGAATGTCGGGCGCCGTGCTCCTCGATGCCGACGATGTCCGACTTCCGGACCAGGTAGCCCGTGATGCGGATGAACTCGTTGGAGTCGAGGTTGAACGTGAAGTCGCGCATGCCCGTGGCCAGTGCGCCGCGGATGATGTCGACCATCGCGCGGGGGTTGCGCGTCACGGTCTCCTCGACGTGGAAGATGTCCGAGATCCCCGCCGGGAAGAGGCGGTGCATGGGCGCGACCGCGGTGATGTGCTCCAGCATCCCCGGCTCGTCGCCGATCGGGATGCGGGTGCCTGCGGTGGCGTCGAGATCGAGGTCGATGCCGCTCTGGCTGTGGAGATAGGCGTACCCCGCCCCACCGACGCAGTACGGCAGTGGCCGTTCACCGACGAGCTCCGCGATCCGCTCGGTGATCCTCCAGGCGGCCTCGTTGGCGCGAGCGTCGTGTCCGTACCGCGCCTCGAGTCCCTCGCGAGCCATCAGCGTGTTGACGCATTCGGCGAGCCCGAAGATGCCGAACATCAGCGAGAACCGGTCGACGTCGATGAGCCCCTCGGTGGCCAGGAAGTGGCTCTCGAAGAAGCCCTGGTCCTCGACCAGCGAACGGATGCGTGCCTCGCCCAGCTCACACGTCAGCTCGACCCAGTGCGGGAGCGCCTCGGCGCAGAACGAGTCCAGACCACCCTCGTGGCGGTCCACGGCCCTGCGGAGGTTGACCCGCACGAGGCTGTGCGCGCCGCCGCGAACCTTGAGCGAGTTGTAGCAGCTCACCGCGGCGTAGCCCTCACCGTGGTCGGCCACCATCATCGGGTGGTTGACGAAGTGAGGCTTGCCCGTCTCGTACACCGTGCGCACGGCTTCTTCGATCAGATCGTCGGGGGTGATCTCCGGGTCGATCTTGAAGGTGAGGTTTGGCACGACCTGGCGCAGCGAGCGTTCCACCCGCCAGATCGAGCGGATCACGCGGCCGTCAGCGGGGCCGACGTCGGCGTGCGCGAAGGCGTCGGGACAGATGCGGTCCATCTCGATCCAGAACCGGCGCAGCTTCGCGTCCAGCTCGTCATCGGACAGATCAGCCGGTACGAACGGCTCGAGGAGCGCGTCGAGGTCGCCGAAGTAGACCGGGTAGGTGGTCACGGACGGAACCTGGCTGTACAGGATGGTGAGGAAGGACAGCGCGTCGTCGAGCGTGGTCGGCGGGTCGAGCTCGAGGTACGCGACGCCGTTGCGCAGGGCCATGGCGTAGTCCGGCAGCACGTACCGCGGGGTGATCGGACGGTTCCCCTCGTACATGTCGCAGATCACGCGGGCATCCAGCGCCTCAGCGCACTCGGCCGAGAGGGTCGGGTAGGGCAAGGCGTTGGCGGCCAGGGCAGCCAGGCGTCGGACTTTCTGGTCGTAGCCGATCACTCTGCTCGTCACGAGGGCTTCCGCCTCGGCGAGGAAAGTTTCCATCTCCATGCTCAACTCCATGTCAGCACTGAGCCTCCGGTACTCCGGACGCTGAAGCCTAGCGGGTTTCGCCTTCTCGCTGAGGCCCCGGGTTGGACTACCCGATCTGGAAGCGCTTCCCGGAGGATTTCGCAGCGCAAGGTCGTCGTCAGTCGTCGATCTCGCTCACGTCAGCGGTCTGGTGGAGGGCCGGATCTTCCACCCTGAACGCCTTGACGCGACCGGGCCGAACAGAGGCAGCGGTCTCGAAGCGCACCGTCACCCAGCCATGCCCGCTCCCCCACACCCAGCCCGGCCCGTACGTCTCGTGGGTGACGTCCTCGCCGGTCCGGTAGCCGTGGCCGCTGTCTCGTACGGTCGGCGCGACCGTCTCCACCTGAGTCTCGTCCGGGGCCGAGGAAGCGACCTCGAACAGTGCCTCCTGCGCCGCCTCGGTGAACCCCGACACGCCCACGCCCACGAGCCGTACGCCCTGGGCAACCTGGGCTGATGCACCGCGCAGCAGCTGTCGCGCCGACTCGGCGATGACCTCCGATGAGTCGACCGCGCCGAGGAGGGTACGGGACCGGGTGTGGCCCGTGAAGTCGCCGAGCTTGATCTTCACCGTGACCGTACGGGCGAACAGGCCCGCCTTCGCCAGTCGCTCCGCGACGGTGGTGGCGTCCTGGGTGACCTTCGCCTCGAGCACCGCCAGATCGGCGACGTCCGCGTCGAAGGTGTCCTCGACCGAGATCGACTTCACCTCCCGTTCGGCGCTCACGGGTCGGTCGTCATCGGCCACCGCCAGCCGTACGAGCTCGCTGGCCCAGGCCTGTCCGATCTCCCGGCGCAGCTCGTTCGTCGACGCGCCGCGAAGGTCGGCGACCGTCTGGATGCCCAGCCGGTCGAGCTTCTCCGCCGTCACTGGTCCGACTCCCGGGATCGCCCGTACGGCCAGTGGGGCGATCAGATCGAGCTCGGTTCCCGGCTCGACGAGGTGGATCCCGTCCGGCTTCGCCAGCTCCGAGGCCAGCTTCGCCATGAACTTGGAGGTGCCGAGGCCGACGGACGCCGTGAGGCCGCCGGTCTGTTCGACCACCCTCGCCCGTACAGCCTTCGCCACCTCGTACAGCGCCTCCGTGTCGGTGACGTCGACGGTTCCGGCGGCGAGGTCGACGTACGCCTCGTCCAGGCTCAGAGGCTCGACCAGCGGCGACAGCTCGGCCAGGATGCCCATGACGATCCTCGAGGCGGTGCGGTAGGCGCCGAACCGACCGGACAGGAACGCCGCCCTCGGGCAGAGGCGTCGCGCCTCGTGCATCGGCATCGCCGAGTGGACGCCGAAGGCCCGGGCCTCGTACGAGGCAGTGGAGACGACACCTCGACCACCCAGGCCACCCACGACCACGGGCTTGCCCCGCAGCGACGGCTTGTCGCGCTGCTCGACCGCCGCGAAGAACGCGTCGAGGTCGAGGTGGAGGATCGAGGCCGTCTGCCTCACCGCGGAATCCTGGACATCGGGCACAGCCTAGGCCTGGCCTCGGACAGCGTCGACGAAGCGGCGTGCGGCTCGCGAGCCGTACCCAACAGATCCCTCGTGCACGCCTGGGCTCACCGAAGGGCGGAGCGACGATCCCGTCTGTTGAGCGCGACGCTGATCCCGACCGCTATGAGGACGGCCACCGCCGCGACAACCAGGAGCAGCAGCAGGATGGAGCCGGCTATCAGGAAAGCCGGCGGGATCGGCGATGGCTCCGGACCGGTCGCAGGCACGCCAAGGACGTCGACCGACCTCAGGGTCCACGAGCCTTGCGCGTTACGCACGAGAACGCCGTGGTTGTCGGCATTGATCACGGCCGTCACGGGGCCCGTCTGCGAGCCGAGGACAGGTGCCTGCGGCGCCCAGCCTCCGCCCAAGCACGTGGGACTTGGCCAGGAATCGTCCTGACCTGCGTACTCCACGACCCACGTACTGCCGGCCTTGCGCTCGACCTTGTAGGTCTCGGCGTCGTAACGAACGCACACCGATGCATCGCAGGTCGTGGGGAGTTCCAGGGCCCCACCCGGGGTCGCGGAAACGCTCGCAGGGTCGATCGGGTACGGGGTGGGTGGCAGCTTGTTCGGCGGGACGTCCTGCTGAGTGACCGCACGCCAGGTTGTCCCACCGTCGTCCGACCTCGCCCACTCGCTCACCTGGTTCTCTACGTAGATCGTGGACCCGTCGACCGCGGCGTAGCTGACGTACGCACGCGGCGCACACTGGGTCGCTGACGTGCCGACAACTGCCATCGCGAGTCCGAGCCAGGGGACGGTGGCGCTGAGCGCTACGGCCACCCGGCGTCGTGCTCGGTGTGGCTCATCGGCTGGGGATCGGGCCAGGAGGGCATAGGTGACCGGAAGGGTCAGCAGTGCAACCAGGTCGGTCGCATCACGCCTTGTGACGCCGCCGAGGACGAGCGCTGACATCTCAGCGACGCCCGGCACCACCTTGAGGCAGACGAACGCGGCACCCGACATCACCAGACCACGCCTCAGCCCGATGAGAACGCTCATTGGGACAGCAACCACCACGAGCCCTGCAAGGTCGCTCAGCTTCCCCGTGATCCACGAAGGCGCCACGCCCTTCAGCAGGTGGTCGTTGGTCACCAGGAGCACACAGCAGACGAGGAACCAGGGGTGGGCCAGCCACCTCCATCGCGCCGCCGCTCCTGTCACGCAGAGAAAAAAAGGCCAGGCACCGAGCCGCCATCAGCGCTTGGTCGCATCGATGCCCAACCGTGATGCTCATGCCAGGGGCAGCGACGGGCCCGTACGTACGTACTCCACGAAGTCGAACTCCGGACGCGGCGTGCGCGAGGTCTCGCGCCACTGGGTCGGGTCGATCTCGGGGAACTTGGCGTCGCCCTCCGGCTCGTCGTGCACCTCGGTGACGTCCAGGTGGGTGAGGTAGTCCCAGAAGAGCCGGTAGATCTCGCCACCGCCGGCCACCCACCAGCGACGCTCGGGGTAGTCGTGCAGCGCGGCCAGGGCCTCGTCGACCGAATAGACGATCCGTACGCGGTCATCGACGTACGAGCGGTCGCGGGTCACCAGCAGTGTCACGCGCCCCGGGAGCGGGAAGCCGATGCTCTCGTGGGTGCGGCGGCCCGTGATCAGCACGCCACCCATCGTCACCTTCCGGAACCGCTTCGAGTCCTCGGGCAGGTTCCAGGCCATGCCGTTGTCGCGGCCGATCACGTGGTTGCGCGCGTACGCGGCGATGGCGGTCAGGGTGCGCTCGGTCACGCGGGTGCTCCTCGTCAGACGGCGATCGGGGCCTTGATGCCAGGCAGCGGATCGTAGTCGTCCACCCGGATGTCGTCGAGGGTGAACGCGTCGATCGCCGTCACCTTGGGGTTCAACCACAGTGTCGGCAGCGGGCGCGGCTCGCGCGCGAGCTGCCGCTTCGCCTGGTCGAGATGGTTGAGATAGAGGTGCGTGTCGCCGAGCGTGTGCACGAAGTCACCGACTTCCAGGCCCGTCACGTGGGCGACGAGGTGGGTCAGCAGCGCGTACGACGCGATGTTGAACGGCACGCCCAGGAAGACGTCGGCCGACCGCTGGTACAGCTGGCAGCTCAGCTTGCCGTCCGCCACGTAGAACTGGAAGAACGCGTGGCACGGCGGCAGCGCCATCTTGTCGAGCTCGCCGACGTTCCAGGCGCTGACGATGTGGCGGCGCGACGACGGGTTGGTGCGGATCGCCTCGACCACCTGCGTGATCTGGTCGACGTGGCGGCCGTCGGGCGTCGGCCACGAGCGCCACTGCGCCCCGTACACCGGCCCGAGGTTCCCCTCGGCGTCGGCCCACTCGTCCCAGATCGAGATGCCGTTGTCGTGGAGCCAGCGCACGTTCGTGTCGCCGCGCAGGAACCACAACAGCTCGCCGAACACGCTCCGTACGTGGATCTTCTTCGTCGTGAGCATCGGGAACCCCTTGCTCAGGTCGAAGCGCATCTGGTGGCCAAAGACCGACAGCGTGCCCGTGCCCGTACGGTCCTCGCGCTGGACGCCCTCGTCGAGGACCCGCTGCAGCAGGTCGAGGTAGACCTTCATCGCCCCTCCTCCAGCGCGGCCAGCAGCGGCATCACAGCCCGTACGGCCTGGCCGCGGTGGCTGACCGCGTCCTTCTCGTCCGGCGACAGTTCGGCGTTGGTCACGTCGTGGCCATCGGTGACGAAGATCGGGTCGTAGCCGAACCCGTTCGAACCCCGCGGCGCGTCGATGACGACGCCCTCCATGGTCCGCCGCAGCACCTCCTCGGTGCCGTCCGCTCGCACCAGCGCCATCGCGCAGACGAACCGCCCACGACGCCGCTCGGGCGTCACATCGCTGATCTGGCGCAGCAGCAGCTCGAGGTTGTCCGCGTCACTGGCACCAGGTCCCGCCCAGCGCGCCGACCGTACGCCCGGCATGTTGTTGAGCACGTCGACCTCGATGCCCGAGTCGTCGGCGATCGTCGGCAGCCCTGTCGCCAGCGCACCCGCGCGCGCCTTGAGCAGCGCGTTCGCCTCGAAGGAGTCGCCGTCCTCGACCGGCTCGGGATAGGCCGGGACGTCGCCCAGTCCCACGACCTCAAGCGAGAGCCCCGCCTGCTCCACCAGCCGCCGCAGCTCGACGACCTTCTTGGCGTTGCCCGACGCGATCAGCAGCCTCATCCGCGCAGTGCCTCCTGCTGCACCCGAGTGAGCGCCGCGCACCCGGCCAGTCCGAGGTTGAGCATCACGTCGAGCTGCTGCCTGCTGAACGGGTCGGCCTCGGCGGTGCCCTGCACCTCGATGAGTCGGCCGTCACCGGTGGCCACGATGTTGAGGTCGACGTCGGCGCGCGAGTCCTCCTCGTACGCCAGGTCCAGCATCGGCGCCCCGCCCACGATGCCCACGCTGACCGCCGCCACGGAGCCCTTCAGCGGCTCACCGGCGAGCAGGTTGCGCTCGCGCAGCCAGGCCACGGAGTCGGCCAGGGCGACGTACGCGCCGGTGATCGACGCCGTCCGCGTGCCGCCGTCGGCCTGCAGCACGTCGCAGTCGAGCTGGATGGTGTTCTCGCCGAGCGCGGTGTAGTCGATGATGCCGCGCAGCGAGCGGCCCACCAGGCGCGAGATCTCGTGCGTACGGCCGCCGATCCGGCCCTTCACCGACTCGCGGTCGGAGCGGGTGTGCGTGGCGCGCGGGAGCATCGAGTACTCCGCCGTCACCCAGCCCAGTCCACTGCCCTTGCGCCACCTGGGCACGCCCTCGCTCACGCTGGCCGCGATCAGCACGCGGGTCTTGCCGTACTCGATGAGCACGGACCCCTCCGCGTGGTCGAGCCAGTTGCGGGTGATCCGGATGTCACGGAGCTGGTCGGCCTCACGGCCGTCGATTCTCGCCATACGGCAGACCCTATCCGGGACGGCCGACAAGTCCGAGATCGTCCGCGAGCAGCTCCGGAAGGGGCTCGACATCGGCCACGAAGTCACCCATCAGACGCCGCCCGATGCCGGCGAACTTGTCCGGGTTTCCGGTGGTCAGGAACCGCCGGTAGCCGTCACGTGGCAGCGGCTGCAGCAGGTCGCGACGGGTGAGGGTCGAGAACGTCGACTTCCCGCACTCCTCCGCGCTCGAGACTAGGGAGACGTCATCGCCCAGCACGTACGAGATCACGCCGGTCAGCAGCGGGTAGTGCGTGCAGCCCAGGATCAGCGTGTCGACGTTCGCCTCCTGGATCGGCGCGAGGTACTCCTCGGCCACCGCCAGCAGCTCCGAGCCGCCCGTGATGCCGGCCTCCACGAAGTCCACGAACTTCGGGCACGCCGACGTCGTCAGCGTGATCTGGGGGGCCGCCGCGAAGGCGTCGTCGTACGAGCGGGAGGTGGCGGTCGCCTCCGTACAGATCACACCCACCCGCCCGCTCTTCGTCGCGGCGACAGCGCGTCTCGCGGCCGGCAGGATCACCTCGGTGACGGGAATGTCGTACCTCTCGCGGGCATCCCGCAGCACCGCCGCCGACGCGCTGTTGCACGCGATCACCAGGGACTTCACGCCCTGCTCAACGAGGTGGTCGAGGCACTGCAACGCGTACGCGCGCACCTCGGCGATGGGTCTGGATCCGTACGGCGCGCGGGCGGTGTCGCCCAGGTAGACGATGTCCTCGCCGGGCAGCTGGTCGAAGATCGACCGCGCCACGGTGAGTCCCCCGAAGCCGGAGTCGAAGATGCCGATCGGCGCGTCACGGGGAGGCGAGGTCACACGGGCGATCGTACGCGCTCGCGCCGGTCGTATCCCGCGTGCCGAGCCTCCACAGCGCGTGCACAGCCCTGACGTACCCTGGCGCCGAGGAGGTGGCCGATGACCGAGTGGCAGAACCCGCCCCGCACCTCGGGGTTCAGCGTCGACCCGCGCAGCGCGCCGCAACTGCGGCCGTCCGACGCGGACCGTGCGTACGTCGACTCCACGCTCCGCACGGCACGCGCCGAGGGCCGGATCACCGACGTCGAGCTGGCCGAGCGCCTGGACCGTACGAACGTCGCGGTGTCCCTGGGAGAGCTCCAGGCGCTGATCGGTGACGTGTCCATGCCCACTGTCGCTGGCCCCGACTCGAGCCGGTTGCCCGTCACCGCTGCCCCGTCGTACGTCGCCCGCCCGCAGCCCGCCGACCTCCGACGGGGCGTCCGGTTCGCCCTGCCTCGGGCCGTGGCGACCTGGATCGCGCTCGCGCTCCTGTTCAACCTCATCTGGGTGCTGACCGGCGGCCCTGGCAGTTACTACTGGCCGGTATGGCCCATGCTCGGCACCGGCATGCCCGTGATCGGCCTGCTGATCTCACTGGTCGGCGGCACACCCTCGACCCCGACGGCCGACCCCCCGAGCGACCTGCGCTGAGCCACGCGCATCTCAGCCGGTGATCGCCTCGAGCAGCGATCCCTGTATGTGGCCGAGCCAGTGGTAGACGTCGGCGGCCGGAGCCCGTACGTCGTCCTCGTCGAGCTCGTCGATCTCCTCGGCGTCCTCGTCGTCGGCGATCTCCAGCCGGGCGCCGAGCACGAGCCGGAGCGCGTTCAGGGTCCGCAGCCACGGGTCGACCTCCGCGGCCGCGATCCGTACCTCCGGGTCGGCCTCCCCCACCGCCGGACGCAGCGCCGCCAGCACCAGCTCCGCCTCGGCGGCCTTCTGGGTGCGCAGCTCGGCTTCCATCAGGCGGCGGTATTCACCGGCCACCTCCTCGTCGGAGGATGCCTCGGGGAACAGCCGGGCCAGCGCAGGGTCCTCGCGGTCCAGCGGCGCGGCGCGGTGCTCGTTGGCCCAGCGCTGCAGCGGATCGTCGGACCAGGCCGGGGCGTCGACCAGCTCCACGAGCTGAGTCACCAGGGACTCCAGGAGTCCGACCTCGAACGGGAGCGGGTACCAGGTGAGGTCGCCGTCCGCGGCGCCGTCGAAACCGTTCTTCACGCGGCCGGCTCCAGCGTCGCCCACAGCCCGTACCCCTGCATCGCGGTGACGTCGCGCTCCATCTCGTCCTTGGTGCCCATCGAGACCGCCGAGCGACCGTCGTTGTGGACCTCGAGCATGAGGCGCTCGGCCTTCGCCTTGGGGAACCTGAAGTACGTCATGAACACGTACGTCACGTAGTCCATCGTGTTGACCGGGTCGTTCCACACCAGACAGACCCAGGGCTCCTGCCCCAGGGCCTGCTCGTCGGTCCGCTCGACGACGGCCGTGCCGCCCGCGGGTTGTTCGGTCATGTGCTGCATTCTGACAGGGCCAGGACCACCAGAGCACTACCCTGTGGCCCATGACGCCGTCCAGCACCGCGCTGCTGACCGACCACTACGAGCTCACGATGGTCCGAGCCGCGCTCGGGTCCGGCATGGCCTCCCGTCGCAGCGTGTTCGAGCTGTTCGCGCGCCGCCTCCCGAGCGGCCGGCGGTACGGGGTCGTGGCCGGTGTCGGTCGCGCGCTCGACGCCGTGGAGCAGTTCCGGTTCGGCGACGAGGAGGTCCAGTTCCTGCTGGACCATCACGTGGTCGACGCTCCCACGGCGCAGTGGCTGAGCACGTACCGCTTCTCCGGCGACATCCACGGCTACGGCGAGGGCGACCTCTACTACCCGGGCTCGCCGCTGCTCACCGTCGAGGGCACGTTCGCGGAGGCGGTGGTGCTGGAGACGCTGCTGCTCAGCATCTACAACTACGACTCCGCGGTGGCGTCGGCGGCCAGCCGGATGACGCTGATGGCCGACGGTCGGCCGTGCATCGAGATGGGCTCGCGGCGTGCGCACGAGCACGCGGCCGTGGCGGCGGCCAGGGCGGCGTACATCGCGGGCTTCGCGGCCAGCAGCAACCTCGAGGCGGGACGTACGTACGGGGTGCCCACGACGGGCACCGCGGCGCACTCGTTCACGCTCCTCCATGACACCGAGGAGCAGGCGTTCGCCGCCCAGATCGCGGCGCTCGGCGAGGACACCACGCTGCTCGTCGACACGTACGACATCGAAGAGGCTGTCCGTACGGGCGTGCGCATCACCGAGGGTCGCCTGGGCGCTGTACGGATCGACTCCGGCGACCTCGTCGCGACGGCCAAGGAGGTACGGGCGCTGCTCGACGATCTCGGCGCCACGCACACCCGGATCATCGTCACCAGCGACCTCGACGAGTGGCAGATCGCCGCGCTGTCGGGGGCGCCGGTCAACGGCTACGGCGTGGGCACCTCGGTCGTGACCGGCTCGGGGCACCCGACGTGCTCGTTCGTGTACAAGCTGGTGGCCAGGGCAGGCAGCGACGACCCGGGCGCACCGCTGATCTCGGTCGCCAAGAAGTCCGCCATGAAGTCGACCGTGGGCGGCCGCAAGTACGCCCTCCGCCGCCGCGACCCGAAGGGCTTCGCCGAGGCGGAGCTGGTCGGCATCGGCGCAGCACCCCAGGGCGACGGCGACGATCGGCCGCTGCTCCGCGAGCTGGTGACCGGTGGCGAGGTCGTGGGGCGCGAGCCCTTGAGCGCCGCCCGCGAACGTCACGAGGCCGCGGTCCACGAGCTCCCCCGCGACGCGTTCAAGATGTCGCGCGGTGAGCCCTGCATCCCCACGTACTTCCTCGATGAGAACGGTCAGATGGCCCCCAACCCCTACGACAGGAGCTGACATGAGCGATCCCGATTTCGGCACGCCGGCCGGCAAGCGCGCGCTGATCGTCGTCGACGTGCAGAACGACTTCTGCGAGGGCGGCTCGCTGGCCGTCGCCGGGGGCGCGCAGGTCGCGACGGACATCTCGGCGTACCTCGCGGGCAACCCGGGGTACGACCTGGTCGTGGCCACCCGCGACGCCCACATCGACCCCGGCGCTCACTTCTCCGACACCCCGGACTTCGTCGACTCGTGGCCGCGTCACTGCGTCGTCGGGACCCCGGGCGCCGATCTGCACCCGAACCTGACGTTCCGCGACTTCGCCGGGGTCTTCGACAAGGGCAACTACGAGGCCGCGTACTCCGGCTTCGAGGGCGACACCGCCGATGGGGTGAGCCTGGACGAGTTCCTCGCCGAGTCGGGCGTGACCGACGTCGACGTCTGCGGGATCGCCACCGACTACTGCGTCAAGGCGACCGCCGAGGACGCCGCGCTGTTGGGGTACGTGACGACCGTGCTCACCGACCTGGTCGCCGCCGTCGCCCCGGACCGCCTCCCGGCCGCCTGGGAGTCGCTCGCCGACGCGGGCGTCGCCGTGGCGACCAGCCGCGAGGTCTGACCCGACGCCGGTACGGACGACTCTTCTTTTCCCGCCCGCACCCGCCCGGCCCGCCTGCACCCTCCCGCCCGGCCACATCTCCACCGGACAGGCAATTGGTGCGCGTGGGGCAGTACGCACGGCGTGTCGGGCCCGCACACCCACCCTTTGCCTGTCCG
>JAPUEI010000054.1:63366-78085 GCA_027492675.1 Propionibacteriaceae bacterium
CGTGGGGCAGTACGCACGGCGTGTCGGGCCCGCACACCCACCCTTTGCCTGTCCGATGACGCCCGTGGACAGGCAAATGCCCTCCTCGCATCCGCACCCGACGGCGTGTCGCGTCACTCCCGCCCCAATTGCCTGTCCGGCGTGGAGGGTGATGGCGCGGTGCTCGGTGTGCCCCCGACTGTCGGGTCGCGGCGACATCGGCGAGGTCCGACTGGGGCCGTACGATCAGGACATGCCCACCGCCGCCGTCGAGGACCTTCGACGCGCCCAGCGAATCCTGCTGTACGGGGTGACGGGCTCGGGCAAGACCACGGCCGCGGACCTGATCGCGGCAGCGCTCGGGCTGCCCTCCCACCACGTCGACGACGAGATCGGGTGGCTCCCGCACTGGACGGAACGTCCCGACGAGGACCAGCGGCGGCTCGCCACCGAACTGGCCGGCGGTGAGCGCTGGGTCATCGACAGTGCGTACGGGAAGTGGCGCGACCTCGTCGTACCCCGCGCCGAGGCGGTTGTCGCCCTGGACTACCCGCGCTGGTTGAGCCTGTCGCGCCTTGTCCACCGGACCGTGGCGCGGCTCGTGCTGCGCGACCCGATCTGCAACGGCAACCAGGAGTCGCTCACGAACCTGTTGAGCAGGAACGGCATCATCGCCTGGCACTTTCGCAGCTTCCAGCGCAAGCACGTGACCATCCTCGCCATGGAGTCGGCGACCGAAGGCCCTCCGGTCGTACGCCTGCGGCACCCGCGGGATCTGACCCGCCTGCTCGCCGCGCTGACCATGTGACCATGGCGAGCCGCTGGTTCCCACGGCGAACCGGGCACGGGAACCTCCAACTCACCCACTGAGCATGGCGAACCACTCGAGTACGGCAACCCTCCCCGGTCAGCCCAGACCACGCCCTCGTACCCCGCCGCTGACCACGTGACCATGGCGAGCCGCTGGTCCCCACGGCCAACCGGGCACGGGAACCTCCGACTCACCCACTGAACATGATGAACCGAGCGGGTACGGCTGGCCTCCGAGCTCAGGACTCCGACGATCTCGTACGGATCTCGGGGACCGACTGGAAGCCGTTCATGACCGCCGACAGTCTCTGCGCGCGCGCCAACTCGTACAGATCCTCCAGGTACAGACGCGTGCCGTCGGGGTCGCCCAGCGGGACCCGCCAGTTGGGGTACTCGTCGATGGTGCCGGGCTGGTTCTGCGTACGTCGCTCCCCCACCGCGTCGGTCAGCGCCACGCACAGCACTCGCGAGGGGGTCCACGTGAGGAAGCGGTGCAGCGCCAGCGTCACGTCCTCGGTGTCGCGGTCGTCGGGCGGCAGCGCGCCACGCTCCTCGAGCATCCCGATGACCGCCGACTGCTCGCGCGCGTCCGCCTCGATCTCGGAGTCCAGGCTCTCCGTGAGCAGCCCCAACTGGTACCTCAGCCGCACGTGGTCGTGCGCCAGGTAGCCGGCCGTCGGCGGCAGGTCGTGGGTCGTCACCGACGCCATGCAGTACTCACGCCACCACTCCGGCGCCAGCGGCTTGCCGTCGTGGTCGTACTCGAACCACAGGATCGACGTGCCGAGGATGCCGCGGCGCCGCAGGTAGTCGCGCACCCACGGCTCGACCGTGCCGAGATCCTCGCCGATCACCAGCGCGCCCGCGCGATGCGCCTCCAGCGCCAGGATGCCGACGAGCGCCTCATGGTCGTACCGCACGTACGCACCCTGCTGCGGCCCGTGTCCCTGCGGGATCCACCACAGCCGGAACAGCCCGATGATGTGGTCGACGCGCACGCCGCCCGAGTGCCGCAGGATGCCGTTCACCATCGACCGGAACGGCGCGTACGCGAGGTCGGCGAGCCGATCGGGCCGCCACGGCGGCTGGCCCCAGTCCTGGCCTGACTGGTTGTACGGATCCGGCGGTGCGCCGACGGTGACGCCGTTCGCGAACACCGTGTTGAGGGCCCAGGTCTCGGCGCCGTCCGCGTTCACACCGACCGCCAGGTCGGAGATGATCCCGAGCGCCATGCCCGTGTCCTTCGCGGCTTGCTGCGCGCTCGACAGCTGGGTGTCCGCGATCCACTGCAGCCACATGTAGAACGCGACCAGTTCGGTGTTCTCCGCGGCGAACTCGGCGACCTCCGGCGACGACGGACGGCGCAGCGCCTCCGGCCACGCGCGCCAGCTCCGGCCGTACCGCTCGGACAGCGCGCACCACGTCGCGAAGTCGCGTAGCTGCCGACCCTCGCGGCGCTGGAAGTCGGCGAACGCCATCTCGCGGGTCGCCTTGCGACCGGCGCGGAACACCAGTTCGAGCGCCTCCCGCTTGGCGTCCCAGGACGCATCGCGTTCCACGGCCTTCGACCTGGCCAGGTCGTCGTTCAGGTCGCGCCGCATCGACCGGATGGAGCTGCGCTCGCCGGGCGACAACGACGCGTACTCCTCGATCGCCTCCGGCCGGATGTACAGCGGGCTGACGTAGCGGCGGCTCGACGGCAGGTACGGCGACGGCTCGATCGGCGGCACCGGCTGGGCCGCGTGCAGCGGGTTGATGAGGATGTACGAGGCGAACTGCTGCGTCGAGCTCCAGACGGCGAGATCGGCGAGGTCAGCCAGATCGCCCACGCCCCACGAGTCACGCGAGCAGACGGAGTACAGCTGGGTGGCGTACCCCCAGATCCTCTTGTCGCCCATCTGCCGCGGGAACCCCAGCCAGGACGGCGTCACGATCAGCGCGGACTCGACCTCGCGGTCGTCCGAGCGCAGCACGAGCCGGTGGTAGCCGAGCGGGATCTCGGCCGGCACGGCGAAGCTCGCCTCGCCCAGCCACTCCCCATCGACCTCGCGGTCTGGCGTGAAGTTGTCGACCTGCGCGGCATCCAGGGTGCCGCCGTCCTCCAGCCGGATGAACACGCGGGCCTCGGCCCCGGCTCGTACGTGGACCGGGAACGACGTCGCATCCCCCTGCTCGACGACGACGCACGGCGGCAAGGCGCGCTGCCAGAGCCGCTTGTGGTGGGCCGCGACGGCCTCCAGCGCCTTCTCGGGCGTCGATGCGTCGACTTCGAAGGCCTTGAGCACTGCGATCACCGAGGCGTCGTCGACCTCGGTGTGACGACCCTTCCAGTCCCAGAACTCGGTGCTGATCTGGTACAGGTCTGCCAGCTCCCGCAGGGCTGGATCGTTGAGTGGCATGCGGGTTCTCTCCCCGGGGTCGTCTTTCGGCAGTCCTCAGCCTTCCAGCGCCTTCCCGCGCCCGCAAGCGCGGACGTCTCCATGGCCGACAGATCTCGATCTGTGCTCAAGACCGGGTATCAGGACGCGAGCAGACCCCTCTGAACCGGCATGAGTACTTCGATGAGTTCCATCACCAGCAACCCGACGATCAAGACCATCCTCACGGTCGTCGGCTACATCTTCGGCCTGGTCGCCGGCATCGCCGGGATCGTCGTCGGAGTGATGCAGAAGCAGGCCGGCTTCATCGTCATCGGCGTGGCCTTCCTGGCCGCCGTGGTGTTCGCGTTCATCGCCGGAGCCGTCGCCGAACCCACCGGGTCGATCTCCGACCGCGAGGTGGGCGGCAAGTTCACCCCTCCCGACTGGGCGTGGTGGGTCAGCGCGGGCCTCGTCGTCGTCGGCTGCGTCGTCGGCGGCATCCTGCTCGCCATCTAGCGCTAAGCGCCCGGCCTCAGGCCACCTGCGCGAGGTGGGCGAACCGCACACCGCGACCGATGAGCCGCGGCAGCACGCGCGCATAACCCGCGGCCGTGGCGTGCTCGGGATGGTTCATGTGCGAGATCACGATGTCTCCGGGCTTCACCTTCCCGACCTCCTGGTCGATCTGCGCCGCCGTGAACGTGGTCCCGGCATCCCCGTTGACGCTGAAGTCGACGACCGGCGTGCCGATGGCGGCCGCGATGGCCGCCGCGACGTCATCGCAGTACGCCGTGCCCGGCCGGAAGAACCTCACCGGGGTGTGGCTGATGCTCTCGATCGTGGCCGTGCCGCCGACCAGCTCGTCGTACACCTCGCCCACGGTGAGGGTCCCCGTCGAGCCGTACGCCTTCCGGCCGCTCACGGACAGTGGCAGATGCCGCAGGCCGTGGCTCTGGATCTCGAAGAGCGGGTCGGCTCCGAGCTCCCGGGCGATGCTCAGGTTCTCGGTCACCCAGTGAGCGTTGAGCATGAGCGTCGCCGGGACCTTGAGCCGTCGCAACGTCTCGATCAGTGCCGCGTCGTAGCCGTTCCCGCCCTTGCCGCCGCAGGCGTCGAAGGTCAACGCCACGAGACCTTGCGCCGTGGCCTGTGCCGTTCCCCGGTTGACCGTCCCGGTCACGTGGAGGTCCCACTCCGTGGGCGTACGACCGGAGAACCGGGCGATGACCTGGTCCCGGCTGAGCAGCGGTGTCGGCCAGGCGGGAGTGGGCGATGCGGACGTCGCCGGCGACACGGGCGTGCTCGTCGAGGGTGGGGCCGGGACCGGCTCGCCCGGCGTGGTCATCGCCATCGGCACGGTCTCGGTGCACCCCTGTCCGGCGAGTACGACGGCGGCACCGGCTACGGACAAGAGGGCGGATCTGCGGGACAGCACGCGCACGTTGTGCTGAGATTTCGTTGACTCCGCAGGGAATCAGGGCGAATCGCCGTGACCGTCAGCGGCGTACGACCTGCGTGCGGGCCAGGAGGTCGGGCAGGGTCTGGCGTCGGGGGTGCCACAGCGCCAGCGAGATGCTCATGAAGTGGATGATGTAGAGGAAGCCGCCGCCCTGTGAGAGCAGGGTCCAGACGAGGCTGCGCAGCAGCGCGTGCTGCCAGCCGACCTTCTCGCGGCCCACGTCGGCCGGGCAGACGGCGATGCCGACCAGGCGCTGGCCCAGCGTCCGGGAGAACAGGCCGAGCGACACCAATCCGTACACGATCGTCGCTCCGATGACCGCGTACGTGAGGATCACCTGCAGGTGGGCGAGGTCAGTGCTCATCGTGCCCGTGCCACCGGCAGCCAGGATGCCGTAGAGCTCTCGCAGCCCCTTCTCGAGGCGGGCGCCGGCATCAGTGATGAAGAACGGCAGGAAGACGCCCACCGCGAAGCTCACGATCACGGTGTCGATGATCGTGGCAGCCACTCGCCGTCCGAACGACGCGAGCGGCACACCGTCCGCAGTGTCGTGCCCGGTGAGTGAGGGGACCGGCGTGGCCGCTGGAGCCACGACCTCCCGGCGCACCATCCGGGGACGATAGGCGGACGCCCGGCTGGTCTCCCCGGTGGGTGGCGGCTGGGTGAGACCTCGCAGACCGCGCACCTGGTCGGTCCAGCCGATGCCGTCCCACAATCGCTCGCGTGAGGGGTGGGAGGGATCGGGGTACCAGCCCGCCGGCGGTACGGCGCCTGGGATCGCGGGCGGTGTGGTCACCGGGCCAGTCTGCCGCATTCCGAGAGGTCTCTTAGTTCACCTCAGGCCACTCCCGCCACAGAGTACGCTTCGCGGGAGGGGGATCGCCTCGGGGCCGACGTGGGTCGTTCCGGCGAATGATTCCCTGCCCAGTTCGAGTTTCGACAGTGCACCCCGAGGACCAGTACGTGGACAAGATCGGCCGCTATCGGCTCACCCAGCGCATCGGCGCCGGGTCGTTCGCGACCGTCTGGAAGGGACGCGACGACGAGCTCGAGGCCGACGTCGCCGTCAAGATCCTCGCGGACAACTGGGCCGACAACGAGGACGTACGCAGCCGTTTCCTCGCCGAGGCCAAGCTCCTTCGCCGCATCCAGGACGAGCGCGTGGTGCGGGTGTACGACATCGGCACGCTCCCCGACGGCCGTCCCTACTTCGTCATGGACTACGCCAACGGCGGCACGCTGGAGCATCTGCGCAAGTCTCCTGTCGAGCCCGGCCGCGTGCTCCGCCTGTGCGCCGAGGCCTCACGCGCCCTTGAGGTGCTGCACCGCCACCGGATCATCCACCGCGACGTGACCCCGGGGAACATCCTTCTTGACCACTCGGAGACCCAGGGCCTTCGGGTGCTGCTGGCAGACCTCGGCGTCGCGAAGAAGATGGTCGACCGGGCGGGCGCGACGATGACGGCCGGCACCCCCGCGTACATGGCGCTCGAGCAGGCCACCGGCTCTCCGTTCGACGCCCGCGCGGACATCTACTCGATGGGTGCGGTGACGTACGCCCTGCTGAGCGGCAAGCCGCCGTTCCCGGTGAAGACGCTGGCCGACCTGCTGAGCCGCAACCCCGCCATCGGGCCGGCGCCCATCGCCGACCGCATCGGCGCCCCTGCGGCCCTCGACGCCCTTCTCGCGGCGGCGTTGTCGCCAGACCCGAACCGCCGGCCGCAGACCGCAGAGATCATGTCGATCGCGCTGGACCAGCTCGCCGAGCTCCTGCCCGGCGGCAACACGTACGCGCCGCGTCCGCTGCCGGCGGCCGAGGGCTCGGTGATGCGCCCGTCCGTGCCCACACCGTTCACGACGCCGTCCAGCTTCATCTCGGGGCTGTCCTCGCCCGGCAACGCCGGCTCGTTGGTCTCGCTGCCTCCGAACTCGTACTACACCGCGGCCCCGACGTCGACGGGGTACGAGACGCCCACGAGCGTGCTGGCGAGCTACATCCCGGAGGCCGAGTACAAGCCGGCCGCGGTCGCCGAGAAGCACTCGCCGTTGTTCTGGGTCTGGGTCATTCTGTCGGGCGTCGCGTTGTTCTTCCTCGCCCTGATGATCACGTTGATGATCACGGGTTGACCCGTTCGCGCGGCTAGACTCCGGGGAATGACCACCCAGCCCGAGCTCCGCCCGGCGGCCGGCTCGCAGACCATCGTCGACGAGCGCACCCGCCCTCAGCTCGATGACGGCGATCACGAGAGGTTCGCCCACTTCGTCGCCAAGCGCACCCTCACCGAAGCGATGGTGATGGGCACGCCGGTGGTAGCGCTCTGCGGGAAGGTGTGGGTGCCGAGCAGGAACCCGGAGAAGTACCCGGTCTGCCCGGAGTGCAAGGAGATCTGGGAGGCCCACCCCGAAGGGCCCGGGTCCGGCGATCAGGACTCCTGAGACCCGTGTTACGGGAGTTCGGCCAAGGCGTCCTTGACCTGTGGAGGGGATGTACGTTCTGGGGCCGTCGGCCCGCCCTCATGGTGTGGGGCCTTCTCCCCGCGCTCGTGTCCTTCGTCCTGCTCGTCACCGCAGTCGCCGCCGTGGCGGGCGTCGCCCCGAGGGTGGCGGTCTGGATGACCCCGTTCGGGCGGTTGTGGAGCCCCGAGGTGGTGGAGGTGGTCCGCGCCGCGATCGCCTTCGCGATGATCGCGGGGTGCCTCGCACTCTCGGTCGTCCTCTTCACCGCCCTCACGCTGATGATCGGCTCTCCGATCTACGAGCGGATCTCGAGCGCCGTGGAGCAGGCCAACGGAGGCATCCCCGGGGAGGTGACACGCTCGACGGTCCGTCAGATCGG
The DNA here is from genome assembly GCA_027492675.1 of Propionibacteriaceae bacterium. Classification (GTDB taxonomy): domain Bacteria; phylum Actinomycetota; class Actinomycetes; order Propionibacteriales; family Propionibacteriaceae; genus Fen-668. The sequence continues at coordinate 70,811 of JAPUEI010000054.1, forward strand.
CGCCGGCATCGTGGACGGCCTCCGCATGCTGCTGACCTCGGCCGGGCTAGGCATCGGAGTCGCCGTCGTGGGCCTGGTGCCGATCCTCGGCACCGTCGCGGGCGCCGTCCTGGCAGCAGTGGGCGGCAGCAGGATCATCACGACCGAGCTCACGGCGACACCCTGCGACGCCCGCGGGATGACGCTCGGCGAACGGCGACTCCTGCTGCGCAAGAACCGCTGGCGAGTGCTCGGGTTCGGGCTCTGTACGTACCTGCTGTTCCTCGTCCCCGGAGCGTCCGTCCTGCTCATGCCAGCGGCCGTCGCCGGGGCGACGATGCTGGCGCGCGAGGTTCTCGGGGAGCCGGTGGGATGAGTCAGACGAGATCGGTCCAGCGAGGCTCGGCGGCGCGCTCGTACCAGTAGCCGCCCGGAGCGAACAGCCGGTCGACCAGGGTCGTGAGGATGCCGACCTCCTGGAGCGTGTCGAGCACCGTGTAGCGGGTGCGGATCACCTGCGCCTGGACGTACTTCGTGCGCAGCTGGTCGAGCGTGACACCGATCTGGCTGGGGTGGTGGATCGCTCCCACGCGACGCAGGATGTCCTCCACGTCCGCGGCGGGCATCACCTGCCCGGCGATCCGGGCGCGGAGCTCCGGCCAGACCGTACGGATCCGCTCGAGCCGCTCGCGGGCGGCGTCGGGAGTGAGGTACTTGGCCCCGGACTGCGCCAGCGACGAGGCGCGGACCACCTCGATCGGCTGCAGCGCCGCCACGCGGGCCTGGTCCTTCTCGAACGTCGGCCACGAGGCGAGCCGCTCCTCGATGTCGACCGTCGCCATGTCGACGCCCAGGATCAGCTCGTACAGCGCACACATCGCGAGTGTGCCCAGACCCACCTTGAAGCCGTGGGACAGCGGGATGGGCCACTCGCGCCCGTACCCCTCCATCTCCCACTGGTGGCTGAAGTAGTGGCCGGCACCGGACGCGGGGCGCGACGTGCCGTGCACCTGGATCGCGAGGCCGGACATCTGCAGACCCTCGCTGAGCGCCTCGACAGCCTGGACGTCGCCGCGGCGCAGGCCGTCGGGGTCGGCGATCGCGGCCTGCAGCGGGCCCTGGACGAGGTCCCAGACGTCCCAGTCGACGGGCTCGACACCGAGCGCGTCGGCGACCATCCAGTCGGCGCCCGCCGGCACCTTCTCGAACAGGTCACCCAAGCCGGTGGCGGTGAGGCGGCTCGGCGCGGCGGCCATGACGTCGATCGGGGCGATGACGGCGATCGGGGCGCGGCAGGTGACGGTGCTCTTGATGCCCTTCACGGTGATCGCGGCGCCCTCGGCGGTGTAGCCGTCGACGGAGGCGGCGGTGCACACCGAGACGTACAGCCGGCCCAGGAGGTCGCTGGCGTTCTTCACGACGTCGTTCATCGACCCGGATCCCACCGAGACGGCGTGGGCGTCGGTGGCCGCCAGCATGTCGCGCACCCGCAGCACCATGGCGTCGTCCGCGAAGAACACGGGCGATCCGGGGAAGATGATCGGCGCGTCCTGATCGACGCCGGCCTCACGCAGGGACTCCGCGACGCCGGGCCCCGCAGCGGCCCAGGTGTTCTCGTCGGCGACGATCACGGCGCGCGTGCCGGGAAGGAACTCGGTGAAGGTGCGGCCGGTCTCGCCGAGGACGCCGACGCCCATCACCACAGCCTTGGTCTGGTCGGCACCGGCGAGCGCCGTACGGATCCGGTCTGACGTCATGGTGACTGTCTCCTCGGGAAATAGATGGCCTCGACGATCATCGCACCCCTTGTCGGCGCGCGGACTGCCAGACTGCGGGGGTGCCATGAGTTGGCGCGGAGGGGACAGGCATGGAACCGCTCGTCATCGCCGTCGACTGCTCGACGACGGCCACGAAAGCGCTCATTGTCGACAGTGACGGACGCGTGCTCGCGACAGGCCGCGCCGAGATCGCGCTGCTCACACCGGGCATCGACCGCTACGAGCACGACCCCGCGGACTGGTGGCGCAGCACCGACGAGGCCGTACGGGAGGCGGTCGCGGGTCTGTCGCTGTCCGACCGCGCACGGGTCGCCGCGTTCTGCCTCACGCCGCAGCGGCAGTCGTTCGCGCTGGTGGACGCCGACGGTACGGCGGTGCGGCCGGGCATCCTCTGGCTCGACAGCCGGGCCTCGGCCGAGGTGGAGGAGCTCGGCGACGAGTCCGTACACGCCGAGTCGGGTTTCCAGCCCGACGTCACCCCCTCGCTGTACAAGCTGGCCTGGTTGTCGCGGCACGAGCCCGAGGCGGTCGCGCGGGCGGCGCGGGTCACCGGCGTCCACGGCTACGTTGTCCACGCGCTGACCGGGCGCTGGGTCGACTCGCAGGCGACCGCCGACAGCCTGGGGCTGTACGAGATGGCGTCGCTGTCGTTCTCACCCCGCCTGGTGGCGCTCGCCGGGCTCCGGTCAGAGCAGCTGCCCGAACTCGTACCGCCGGGGTCGGCGATCGGCGACGTGTCGTCGTCGATCCTCACGGAGTGGGGGCTCCCCGGGCCGGTGGTCGTGGTGGCCGGCTGCGGCGACGGCCAGGCCGCGGGCCTCGGCTGCGGCGCGACCAGGCCTGACGAGGCGTACCTCAACCTCGGCACCGCGGTGGTCGCCGGCGTGCACAGCGCGAACTACTCCTACGGGTCGGTCTACCGCACCGACGCCGCCGGGCTGCCCGGTCAGTACGTGCTGGAGGTGGTCCAGAACTCCGGCGCCTACCTCGCCGGCTGGTTCCGCGCCGAGCTCGGCGACCCGGCGCTCGACAGACGCCCCGACCCGGCGCTGGAGGCGGCCGCCGCGGCGGTGCCCGCGGGATGCGGCGGGCTGATGGCGCTGCCGTACTGGAACGCCGTGCAGAGCCCGTACTGGGACCCGTTCGCCCGCGGCGCGTTCGTCGGGCTGGCCGGCATCCACGGCCGACCCCACCTCTACCGCGCCCTGCTCGAGGGCATCAGCATGGAGACCGCCCGCAACCTCGCGGGTCTGCAGGCCGACACCGGGGTGCCGCTGACCAGCGTGCGGATCATGGGCGGCGGGCAGCGCAGCGACCTCTGGCGCCAGCTGGTGGCCGACACCCTGGGACTGCCCCTGACCGCGTGCGACGTCGACGAGGTGTCGGCGATGGGCGCGGCGGCGATGGCCATCGCGTACGTCACCGGCGCCGACCTCGCCGAGACCGCGCGCCGACTGGCGACGCTCGGTGCCGTGACGGAGCCGGATGCGGCGAACCATGAGCTGTACGGAGAGCTCGCCGAGATCCAGGGCGGTCTGTACGAGGGGCTGCGGGCCACCTTCGCCGCCCAGCACGCCTTCGCGGGGCGCCACCCGCTCTAGGCGGTGGGCCAGTCCGACCAGTAGCCGCCGGGGGCGAACAGGGCGTCGACGCATCCCTCGAACAGCCCCAGCTCGTACAGCGCGTCGAACATCGTGTAGCGGCTGCGGATCGTCTGAGCCTGCAGATACGTACGTCGCAGCCGCGCAGCGGTGATGCCGACCTGTGACGGGTGGTATGCGGCCCCGACGGCATGGAGCCGGTCGGCGACCTCGTCGGCCGTCAGTAGCAGGGGCCGCACGCGCGCCACGATCCGCGGCCAGGCCTCCTGGATCGCGCGCACCCGATCGGCGGCCTGCGCCACCGACACGTACTTCAGCCTCGACTGCTCGACCGCCGGCTCCTGGATGAGGGGGACGGGCTGGAGCGCACGCACCCGCGCCTCGTCGGCCTCCGGGGTCAGCCACGCGGCCGCGCGCGCCTCCGGGTCGACGGTCGACACGTCGAGGCCCAGCGCCACCTCGTACAGCGCGCAGCTCGCGATCGTGCCCAGGCCCACCTTGATGCCGTGGGTCAGCGGCGGCTCCCAGTCGAGACCGTGGCCCTCCATCTCCCACTGGTGGCTGAAGTTGTGGCCGGCTCCCGATGCGGGCCGCGACGACTGGTGGGCCTGCATCGCCAGCCCGCTGGACAGCAGCCCCTCGGCCAGCGCCCGGATCGCGTCGACGTCACCGGCCGCGCACCCACGAGGGTCCGCCAGCGCGTGCCGCAGGGGAGGCTGTACGAGATTCCAGACGCCGGGGTCGATCGGCTCGATGCCCAGCTCGTCGGCGACGACCCAGTCCGCACCGGCCGGCACCTTCTCGATCAGGTCGCCGTAGCCGGTGGCGGCAAGACGGGCCGGAGCCGTCGCCATCACGTTCAGCGGCGCGACGATCAGGGCCGGCGCCGGGCACGTCCGCGTGATCTTGAACCCGTCGCGCGTGATCGAGGCGCCGAACGCGGCGTAGCCGTCCATGGAGGCGGCGGTGCCGACCACGGCGTACGGGCGACCGAGCTCCCCCGAGGCGAGTTTGGCGATGTCGTTGAGCGTGCCGGAGCCGACGACGACGATCACCGCGTCGGTGGTGGCCGCGTGCTCACGAAGGCGTACGACCTCGGCGTAGTCGGCGTACAGCGTCGGGGTCGCGGGGAACACGAACGGGTCGAGGACCTCGACCCCCGCGGCGACGAGGGACGCCACGACGCGCGTCCCGGCCGCCTCCCAGGTGTGGCCGTCGGCGACGACGAGCGCCGGTACGGCACCGAACACCCCCACGAACAGCGTCCCGACATCGGGCAGCACGTCACGGCCGATCTGCACGGCTCGGGTGTCGGTGGCGGTCGGCAACGCCTCGGCGATCGCGGTCACAAGAGTCTCCTGGGTTGGGGGTTCCATCCTGTCGTGCGCCTCGTTACCCGCCAAGGGCGGGGGTATGCGGGCGGAACTCGCGAGCATCCCACCACCTCGCTGCGGCAGACTGACCCTATGGGCCACGTCGACATCAACGCGGTCTCGTACTCACTCCCCGACGGCCGTCCCCTCCTCGACGAGGTCACGTTCCGGGTGGGTGGCGGGGCCACGGCAGCGCTCGTGGGCCCCAACGGGACCGGCAAGACCACGCTGCTGCGCATCATCGCCGGCGACCTCGACGCCCATTCCGGCGTCGTCACGTCCAGCGGGGGCATCGGCGTCATGCGCCAGTTCATCGGCCACGGCAGGCGCAAGGCGAAGCACGGGGAACGTGGCTACGACGACGTGGCGGGGCTCCTGCTGTCGGTCGCGCCACCCCGCATCCGCGCCGCGGCAGACGCCCTGGAGTCCTCCGAGCTGGAGATGATGGAGGCTGACGACGAGCCGACACAGCTGCGGTACGCGCAGGCGCTGGCCGACTGGGCCGACGCGGGCGGGTACGAGATCGAGACGATGTGGGACGTCTGCACGGTGGCGGCCCTCGGCATCGAGTACACCCGCGCCAAGCACCGCACCCTCGACACGCTCAGCGGTGGCGAGCAGAAGCGACTCGCGCTGGAGGCGCTGCTGCGCGGCCCCGACGAGGTGCTGCTGCTCGACGAGCCGGACAACTTCCTCGACGTACCGGCCAAGCGCTGGCTCGAGCAGCGGCTCGTCGAGACCCCCAAGACCGTGCTGCTGGTGTCCCACGACCGCGAGCTGCTGAGCACCGCCGCGACGCACATCGTCACCCTCGAGCCCACCGCGGTAGGGGCCGGCGCGTGGGTTCACGGCGGGTCCTTCGCGACGTACGCTGCCGCCCGCGCCGAGCGCAACTCCCGGCTCGAAGAGCTGGGTCGGCGCTGGGACGAGGAGCACGAGAAGCTCAAGACGCTGGTGACGACGCTGCGGGTGAAAGCGGAGTACAACGACGGCATGTCGAGCCGCTACCAGGCGGCCAAGACGCGGCTGGCCAAGTTCGAGGAGGCCGGCCCGCCACAGGTCGTACCCGTCGAGCAGAAGGTGTCCATGCGACTAGTGGGGGGACGTACGGGCAAGCGCGCCGTGGTCTGCGAGCGCCTCGAGCTCACCCACCTCATGAAGCCGTTCTCGGCCGAGCTGTGGTTCGGCGAGCGCATCGCGGTGCTCGGCTCCAACGGGTCCGGCAAGTCGCACTTCCTGAGGCTGCTCGCGGCCGGCGGCAGCCACCCCGACGTCGAGCACCTGCCTGTCGACGAGGTCGTCGTGCCGCCCGTCGCCCACACGGGACGGGCCAAGCTCGGCGCGCGCATCCGGCCGGGCTGGTTCGCGCAGACGCACGACCATCCCGAGCTGCGCGGCCGTACCCTCCTGGAAATCCTCCACCGCGGCACCGACCATCGGCCCGGCATGGGTCGGGAGCAGGCAGCCAGAGCCCTCGACCGGTACGAGCTGGCGCGCGCCTCCGAGCAGACGTTCGACACCTTGTCGGGCGGCCAGCAGGCGCGCCTGCAGATCCTGCTGCTCGAGCTGTCGGGCGCGACCCTGCTCCTGCTCGACGAGCCGACCGACAACCTCGACATCCACTCGGCCGAGGCGCTGGAGAGCGCGCTGGAGGCGTTCGAGGGCACGGTCATCGCCGTGACCCACGACCGCTGGTTCGCCAGGGGTTTCGACCGGTTCCTCGTGTTCCGCGCCGACGGGACCGTGCTCGACTCGACTGAGCCGATCTGGGACGAGGGGCGGGTCGCACGCGCACGCTGACCCGGGCGTAGGCGCGTTCATTTTCGGTCGCTACAGTGCAGATAGATCCCGCAGAGAGAAGGCAGACCTATGACCGTGACCGTCGTCTGGATGAGACACGCCAAGTCGTCGTGGGACCAGCCCGTGACCGACGAGCGGCGCGAGCTCTCCGCGCGGGGGGTGCGCAACGCCAAGGTCGCCGGCACGGTGCTCGTCGACCGCGGGATCAGCCCTGACCTCGTGATCCACTCTCCCGCCGAGCGGGCCAGGTCGACGTGGACCACCATGCGCGACGCCGGCGTCACCGCGGGCGAGGAGCGCGAGGAGGTCACGCTGTACGAGGGGGACGCCGACGAGATCGTACGGATGGTCGCCGCCTCCGGCGCCTCGACGATCCTGGTTGTCGGCCACTACCCCACGATCGCGGAGGCCGTGGAGCTCGCGGCGGCGCGGGAGTCGACGAAGCCTTGGGCGGCGTACGACCTGAAGTTCCCCACGGCCGCCATGTCGTTCGTCGAGGCGGAGTCCCTCGAGGCGCTCGCCGCCGGCAAGGGTCGCCTCGTGGACTTCGTCGTTCCCCGCTGACGCGGCTCAGCCGCTGACGATCTCCGAGCGCACCATCGCGGTGGCCGAGGGTTCGTGGAACCCGAACTGCTCGTACAGGCCATGCGCATCGCGCGTGAACAGGGTCCAGCGGAAGCGCGCTCCCGGACCGTTGTCGATCATCTCGGCGACGATGCGCTTGCCCAGGCCGTGCCCGCGGTG
>JAPUEI010000055.1 GCA_027492675.1 Propionibacteriaceae bacterium
ACCGCTGTCCTGGTGGCACCGTCGAAGGAGCGGCGGAAGCTCCGCAAGCAGCGCCGCAAGGCCGAGGCCCGACTCCACGCCGAGCAGCGAAGGACCGCGCTCGCCGCCGCGAAGGCAAAGGCCGAGGAGGAGCGTGCCGAGCGCCGCGCGACGGTCTACCTGCCGAAGGCAGGCGAGTCCGGCGCTGCGCGGCTGCGCACTCCGGGCCGGTTCCATCTGACGCGGCATCAGGACACGTCGGCGACGCTGGCGGGCGCGTACCCGTTCGTCGCCGAGGGCGGTCTCGGCGCCGATGGCGTGTTCGTCGGCCAAGACCTCTACTCGGGCGGGAGTTTCGTCTACGACCCGTGGGTGCTCTACGCGCGCGGGATCATCACCGCACCCAACGTGGTGCTGGCCGGGATCGTCGGCTCCGGCAAGTCATCGCTGGCCAAGTCCCTCTACACGCGCTCGCTACCGTTCGGACGGCGCGTATACGTGCCCGGCGACCCGAAGGGCGAACACACCGCCGTCGCCAACGCCGTCGGTGGACGTGCCATCGTCCTCGGTCACGGACTCAACACTCGCCTGAATCCGCTCGATGAAGGCCACCGGCCCAGCGGTCTCTCGGATGAGCAATGGGCGTCCACTGTCGCAGCCCGACGGCGTGACCTGATCGGCGCACTCGCGGAGACCGTGCTCGCGCGGGGATTGTCGCCGTTGGAGCACACCGCGATCGACATCGCCCTGACCCAGACCGTGCGGGAGAACGATGTGCCGATCCTGCCGATGGTCGTTGACCGCATCCTCGCCCCGAGCGCGGATGCCGACGGCCGGTTGGCCGAGGACGGCAGGCTCGTCGGCCACGCGCTGCGCCGTCTCGTGGCCGGCGACCTGGCCGGACTGTTCGACGGGCCTTCGACGGTCGCGTTCGACCCGTCGCTGCCGATGATCTCGCTCGACCTCTCGCGCGTCACCGAGAACTCGACGCTCATTTCGGTGTTGATGACGTGCTCGTCGGCGTGGATGGAGTCCGCGCTGCTCGACCCGAACGGTGGACAGCGGTGGGTGATCTACGACGAGGCCTGGCGGCTCATGTCCCATCCAGCGCTGCTGCGGCGGATGGATGCGCACTGGCGACTCGCGCGGCACTACGGGATCGCGAACATGCTGATCTTCCACAAGCTCACCGACCTCGACAACGTGGGCGACCAAGGCTCCGCCATGCGCTCCCTGGCCAACTCACTGCTCGCGAACGCCGAGACGCGGATCGTGTACCGGCAGGAGTCCGACCAGCTCGGCCCGACCGCGACCGCCCTCGGTCTGACCGGCACGGAGCAGCAGCTCTTGCCGAACCTTGGCGTCGGCCAAGGGCTGTGGCGGATCAAGGCCAGGAGCTTCGTCTGCCAGCACCAACTCCACCCCGACGAACTCGCCCTGTTCGACACCAGCAGCCGCGCCGCAGGAGGACACCGATGAACCTCACCGGCCCGCGCCGATCCACCCCGAACGAAGACGATGCCACGGCTCCCGTCGAGCTGCCGCACGTCCTCGTCACCGTCGCTGCAGACGGCACCCTCACCGCCACGGTCGATGGAACACCGTTCGCGTCGCCGGACGCGGGCGACTGGACGCGCGCGACGTTCGGGCCGCTCATGGATGCCATCACCAACGACCGCACCATCGCAGTCCGAGTCGAGGTGCGCGAGAACGACGGCAGCGTCTTCACCGACATCCTCCGCACCCGCAAACCCCGACGCGCAGTCGCACCGTCCGAGACCCCTGCGCCGGAAACTCGTCGAAGTCGCCACGCCCGACGGGTGCCGCGCTTGGCTGAGGTCACCGCGGGCGGGTTCGTGCCTGGCGAGGATGTCGCTGTCGCGACGATCGTCTCCCACACCGACGCTACCGGGACCGGCGAAGCCCGGACGCTCATCGACCTCGACGACCTACCCGACGGCACACACGAGGTGATCCTGTTCGGGCGCATCTCGGGCACGCTCGCGGTGCGGCGGCTGACATGAACCAGCGGCA
>JAPUEI010000056.1:0-467 GCA_027492675.1 Propionibacteriaceae bacterium
GGCTGTGCGTGCTTGACGTACGGGCGGGCTGTGCGTGCTTGACGTACGGGCGGGCTATGCGTTGCTTGACGTACGGGGGTGAGGTACGGGCTGACGTACGGTCGGGCTGATCTACGCCGCTCTGTGGTCGGGGGCTGGTCGGCCCCCTCCGCCAGATAGTGCACGACACGCCCGGTCCGTAGGGCGTGTCGCGTCACGTACTGCACTATCTGCGCGCTGTCTAGGGTGCCGGTGGGTCGCCTCGGCCACATAGTGCACGACACGCGCGGTCCAGGCGGTGTGTCGCGTCACGTACTGCACTATCTGCGCGCTGTTTCAGGGTGCCGGTGGGTCGACTCGCCCAGATAGTGCACGACACGCGCGGTACATACGGTGTGTCGCGCCACGTACTGCACTATCTGCGCGCTGTCTCAGGGTGCCGGTGGGTCGACTCGCCCAGATAGTGCACGACACGCGCGGTCCATGCG
>JAPUEI010000056.1:567-2008 GCA_027492675.1 Propionibacteriaceae bacterium
GTGTGTCGCGTCACGTACTGCACTATCTGCGCGCTGTCTCAGGGTGCCGGTGGGTGGCCTCGGCCACATAGTGCACGACACGCCCGGTCCATGCGGTGTGTCGCGTCACGTACTGCACTATCTGCGCGCTGTCTCAGGGTGCCGGTGGGTCGCCTCGCCCAGATAGTGCACGACACGCCCGGTCCATGGGGCGTGTCGCGTCGCGTACTGCACACCGAGTCGGCGCTCTCACGCAATCCGCAAGGTGCCTGGATCGAGACCCAGCGCTCGACCGACGCGGATGAGCATGCGTCGACGACGGCGGCTGTCGAAGATGTCCTCGGCGAAGACCATGAACAGCTGGTTGCCGTGGTCGTGCGCGACACCCGCCCGATCGAAGTCCTTGCTGGCCTCGGCGCGGGACGCATGCGTGGATCCCTGATACTCGACGACCACCTGCTCCTCGTCCCAGACCAGGTCACCGGTGAGGAGCCAGCCTCCGTCCGAGTCGTCCACGCTGACGTTCAGCCGAGGCTCGGGAAAGCCAGCCTGTACGAACACGAGCCTGGTGCGCGTCTCCATCGGCGAGCGGCTCCCGAATCGAAGCAGGCGAAGGGCGGCATCGAGCTTCGGCCGTCCGATCGGCTTGGTCCGCCCGGTCACCACCTCGACGAACGACGGGTGGTCGAGGCTGCGGTCCTCGAGCCGGTTCACGATGGCGTCCCCGACGACCACCAGGTCCTCCAGTGAGACATCCGCCGACAGCTCGGCAAGATCACACCAGGTATCGAGCGGAGCCACCACGCGTACGCCCTCGAACTCCTCGACCGTGCGCGTCTCCAGACCTCGATGCCCCACGCACATCCGCCGCCTGATGTGAGCGCGATCCGTGGGGCGCATCACGTGCAGCGCGGCGGTGGGGGCCCGCGACGGAAGCGGCAGATTCCACAATCCGCACGCCGTCAGGTGGGAGAAGGCACTGTCCTGCGGCAGCACGGTGGCGAACGCCTGTGCCCGTTCGAGGAGCTCGAGCGGCGGATCCAGGGTGCGGGCGCCGCGGGTCGGGATGTGCAGGTACGGGCTCCGCAGCTGACGCGCCGTCATCCCGGCCGCGAGGCCTTCGGGGCGGGAGAACGGGCGATCGACGAGGCGCGGAGGCAAGATCAGAGTGTTGTTCACGACCGTGACAGTGGGCAGTAGATGCCGCTCTGCGTCAGTTGTCCACACAGTTCGTCGGCCCGAACCTTCCTGTGGATAGCTGAGCTGTCGTCGAAATCCGGGTTGACCCGTACGGGCTCGGCGCAGGTAGTGCAGTTCGTGTCGCGACGCGCCGGAGGGGCCGGGCGTGTCGTGCACTATCTGGGGGTTGGGAGGGGTGGCGGTACGGGCTCGGCGTAGATGGTGCAGTTGGTGTCGCGACACGCGGGAGCGGCCGGGCGTGTCGTGCACTATCTGGGGGGTT
>JAPUEI010000057.1:0-57928 GCA_027492675.1 Propionibacteriaceae bacterium
TATCGCGTCGGCATCGACGATTCTTCAGGATGGGCTTCTCGACGCCTTCCGGGATCCGACGAGCGGCCCCATTGGTCCGCGATGGTGGCCAGCGAGGCCCTCCCGAAAGACTCGGTGGACAGCACCCCTCGCTCGCGATGGCTCGTCGATACATCGGAAAGCGTTTCCACTATCTGCTCGGGGTGCTCACTACCTGGATCATCGTGAGTAGCCCCCGATCGTTCGCGACCGCGCCGATCACCGGACATGCTCGGTACGGTGAGCACGTGGGACCTCGTCCGGATGCCGTGGCGATGCTGCCGCACGAGCCCGGCGTCTACCGGTTCCGCGACGGCCAGGGCCGCGTCCTCTACGTGGGCAGGGCGAGCGACTTGCGCAGCCGCGTCGGCTCATACTGGGGCGACCTCCGCGACCGGCGCCACCTGCGGCGGATGGTGCCGCAGATCGTCGGCATCGAGGCGCTGATCTTCGCGTCCGAGCACGAGGCCGCGTGGGCCGAGCGGATGCTGCTGGAACACCGGAAGGCTCGCTGGAACCGGATCGTGGGCGGCCTGGAGAACCCGCTGTACGTCACGGTCGAGCCGGCAGTCCCCCGCATCGCAACCGCCCACGAAGTGAGCGCCTCGTCCGAGGTGCGCCAGTACGGCCCGTACCTCGGCGGCACGGCGACCCGGTTCGGGGTCGCGGCGCTGGAGCGCGTGTACCCGATGACGTACGCACGCAGGCGGCTCACCGGGACCGAACGCGACCTCGCCCGGATCCACGGGGTCGGCGCCACCGACGCATCCGCCCTTGTCGCGGCCGTCGACCTGGTGCTGCGGCGGGACCCCGAGGCGGTGATCGCGACCAGAGAAGCGCTCATCGCCGCCAGGGGGCAGGCCTCGAGCAGCGAGCTGTACGAGGTGGCGTCGCGCATCCAGGCAGAGCTCGGCGGGTTCGAGTGGCTCGTCGCACCGTGCCGGATCGTCGGCACCGAGGACCTCGACGTGGCGGCCGCCGCCGACGGCGTGCGGGTCTCGCTGTCGTTCCGCGCCGGCCGGCTTCGTACCTGGGAACAGAGTCGCGGCGAGGCCCCACCCACTGCGCCCGCCGACTGGCACGACTTCCTGGCCCGCAACGCGGCGCTCGCCGCTCGGCTGACCGCCCACCCGGTGCGCTGAGCCCGGGCCGACCTCGTACGCTCGGATCCATGACGACGATCGACGGGAACGAGCTCACCTGGCGCCGTACGGGCACCGGCCGGCCACTGGTGCTGTTGCACGGCATCACCGACAGCGCGGCGTGCTGGTCGCGGATCATGGGCGAGCTCGAGGGCGAGTTCGACGTGGTCGCGTTGGATGCGCGTGGACACGGCCGCTCCGCGCGCTGGAGCCCGGAGATGACCCCGGCGCAGATGGCCGACGATGCCGCCGCGGTGATCCGTGAGCTCGTCGACGAACCCGTCGTCGTCTGGGGTCACTCGATGGGAGCGGCGACCGCCACGCTGCTCGCCGCGCGGCACCCGGAGCTGGTCGCCGCGGTGGTGCTCGAGGACCCCCCGTACACCACGTCGCCGGTCGACGACACCCATCAGATCGCCCAGCTGGTGACGGGGATCGGGCAGATGCTGGCGATGGTGCGCGAGGCGCCCGAGGCCGAGCGGCTGGCCGTCGCGCAGGCGATGAACCCCGCATGGGACGCCGCCGACCTGCCCGGGTGGGTGGAGTCCAAGCTCGAGTTCGACGAGTCCGTGCTCACCGGCCGCGGCGCGATCGACCGCGATTGGCGTACGCCGATGGCCTCGGTGAGCGCACCCGTCCTGCTGGTCGTCGGCGACCCCACGCGTGGCGGCGCGGTCGATGAGGACACAGCGAACGCCCTTGTCAGCGCACACTCCGACACCGAGGTACGGCGATTCCCGGTGGGCCACAACGTGCACCGGGAGGCGTACGAGGACGTGCTGGCGGCCGTACGGGGGTTCGTCGCCGGCCACTGATCAGGCGCGGGCCAGGTACTCCTCGCGCACCTGCTTGCGCAGCACCTTGCCGAGCATGGACTTCGGCAGATCGGCGACGATCCCGTACGCCCTGGGCACCTTGTAGGCGGCGAGCCGCTCGCGGCACCACTCGCGCACCGCGGCCTCGTCGAGCGTGACACCGGGGCGCAGCACGACGACCGCGACGACCTTCTCGCCACCGTGCGAGGCCGGGACGCCAATCACGGCCACGTCGGCCAGGTCGGGGTGCGAGCGCAGCACGCCCTCCACCTCGCTCGGCATGACGTTGAAGCCGCCGGTGATGATGAGTTCCTTGACGCGGTCCACGATCGTCGTGAAGCCGTCAGCGTCCTGCGTGACCAGATCGCCGGTGCGCAACCAGCCCCCGGGCAGCAACGTACGTTCCGTCTCCTCGGGGTTGTTCCAGTAGCCGCCGAACACCTGCGGACCTGCGATCAACAGCTCGCCGCGCTCGCCCTGCGCCACCTCGGTCGTCGGGTCGTCGGGGTTGACGACCTTCATGTACGTGCTGGGGAACGGGATGCCGATGGTGCCGGACCGCCGGCTCGGCGCGAACGGGTTGCCGAGGCAGACCGGCGAGGCCTCCGTCATGCCGTACCCCTCGACGAGCAGACCGCCCGAGACCGACTCCCACAGGTCGACCACGGACTGCGGCAGGTTCATCGCGCCGGAGATGCAGTACTTCGCCGTACGCAGGGAGATCCCGCGCTCGATGGCGCGCATCGCGGTCCGCTCATAGATCGGCGGTACGGCGCAGTACACGGTGGGCGGCGTCTTGCGGGCGGCGTCGAGCACCATGTCGACGTCGAAGGAGGGGAAGATCACGAGACGGGCCTGCTTGAGGACCCCGTACGTGAGGAACAGCGTCATGCCGAACGCGTGGAACATCGGCAGGATCGCGTAGAAGTTCTCCTTGCGGTACTGCGCGCCGTGCATCCAGGCCTCGCCCTGACGGGCGTTGCTGTAGAGGTTGGAGTGGGTGAGCATCGCGCCCTTGGGCACGCCGGTGGTGCCGGAGGTGTACTGGATGACCGCGAGGTCCCCCACGGCCGGCTTGGGGTGCCGGGCGACGATCGGCCCGTGGCCCAGGAGCACCTTCCACGACGTCGTCCCCGTGACGGGGGCCGTGAGCTTGGCACGGGTCTCGCGGAGCTTCTTCACCGGCAGCGACAAGGCCAGACGCTTCACGGTCGGGAAGGCGTCGAGCAGGTTGACGCTCACGATGTGGGTCAGCCCGATGTCGGCGGGCAGCGCCTGCAGCTTGGAAACGGCGACGTCCCAGCAGATCGCGACCCGGGCACCGTGGTCCTCGATGATGTGCCGCAGCTCGCGTTCGGTGTACAGGGGGTTGTGCTCCACGACGACGGCGCCGAGTCGCAGGACCGCGTAGAACGCGACCACGTGCTGCGGCGAGTTCGGCAGCACGATCGCCACGCGATCACCGGCCTGTACGCCGAGGCTGCGAAGCCCCTCAGCCGCGCGATCCACCTGGTCGCCGAGCTCGCGGTAGGTCGTCTCCCTCCCGAAGAACTCCGTCGCGACGCAGTCGGCCGCCTCGCTGACAGACCTCTCGAACAGGGCCACCAGCGACTCGGTCGGCGGTTCGATCTCGGCCGGGACCCCCGGCTGGTAGTGCTTCGTCCAGGGCGCGTCCACGACGTCCGAGCCTAGCCCTCCGGGATTCGCTCGTGCGGCGCGCGGGCACGTGGGCGAGCATCGATCGGTGAGAAGCACCGTCAACTCGTGCACCCGATGAGATGCAATGGGCGCATGGCGACGACACCACCGACTGCGATCAAGCGATTGAGCGAGCGGGCACGTACAGATCGCGAGGAGCTGTACGGGCTGCTCGACGAGGTCTGGTGGGGCACCTTGTGCACCGTCGCGGGAGGGCAGCCGTGGGTCGTGCCCGTTCTGTACGCGCGGCTCGGCGACGCCATCACCATCCACGGCTCCACCGGCGCGGGCGCGCTGCGGCACGCGGCTGAGGGCAACCCGGTCGCGTTCAGCGTCACCTCGGTGGACGGCATCGTCGTGGCCGACAACGCCTTTAACTCGTCGGCGAACTACCGCTCCGCGGTGGTCACCGGCACGTTCGCACGCGTCCCGGCCGACCAGGTCCGCGCAGCCCTCGACGCCTTCACCAACCGAGTCATCCCGGGCAGGACAGCCGAAGTGGTCCCGAACAGCGCGAAGGAGGTGGCCGCCACGGTGGTGCTGACGCTTCCGATCGTCGACGGGCAGTGGACGATGAAGGTTCGCTCCGGCGGGCCCTCGCATCACGACGAGCCGACCAGCGCCTGGCGCGGCGTGGTGCCGGTGTCGACCACGTACGGCACCCCGATCCCCACCCCGGACTCCCTCGACCGTCCCCTGCCCGAGTCCGTACGGACGCTGGTCTCCCGCAGCTGACCTCGGCCCGTCCTGAGCACCAGCGAGAACGACCAGAACCTGGCTCGGACTCCCGCGCCCGGCGACTGGACGTGCTCGATACGCTTGCGCTTTCTCGTTTCAAGGAGTGCAGATGGTCAATCTGGTCGGTCGGAGCTTCCTCAAGGAAGTCGACTTCACGGCGGAGGAGTTCACGTACCTCGTGGACCTCGCCGCGGAGCTCAAAGCAGCGAAGAAGGCGCGCACCGAGACTTCTCGCCTGACCGGCCGCAACCTCGCGCTGATCTTCGAGAAGACCTCGACGCGTACGCGCGCCGCGTTCGAGGTGGCTGCGTTCGACCAGGGCGCCCACGTCACGTACCTCGACCCCAGCGGCTCGCAGATCGGCCACAAGGAGTCGCCCGCGGACACCGCGCGGGTGCTGGGCCGCATGTACGACGGCATCCAGTACCGCGGCGCCGGCCAGGCAGTGGTGGAAGAGCTCGCCAAGTACGCCGGCGTGCCGGTCTGGAACGGCCTCACCAACGAGTGGCACCCCACGCAGAGCCTCTGCGACCTCCTCACGATGCGCGAGCACACGGGCAAGGACTTCCGCGACATCTCCTTCGCCTACATCGGCGACTCGCGCTACAACACCGGCAACTCGCTGTTGGTGACGGCGGCGCTGATGGGCATGGACGTACGGATCGTGGCGCCGACCCAGCTGCAGAACTGGCCCCACATCGTGCGGCAGGCGTACGCGCTCGCGTCCGTCTCGGGCGCCCGGATCACCATCACCGACGACGTCGACGAGGGCGTCAAGGGCGTGGACACCATCTACACCGACGTCTGGGTGTCGATGGGTGAGCCCAAGGAGGTCTGGCTGGAGCGGATCCCCATGCTCCTCCCCTACCGCGTCGACCGTTCGCTTCTCGAGCGCACCGGCAACCCCGATGTGACGTTCATGCACTGTCTGCCGGCGTTCCACGACCTCAACACGTCGCTCGGCGCCGAGGTGCAGCGCCTGTCGGGCATCGACGACGGCCTCGAGGTCAGCGACGAGGTGTTCGAGTCGAGCGCCAGCATCGTCTTCGACCAGGCCGAGAACCGGCTCCACACGATCAAGGCGATCCTCGTCGCCACCCTGGCGGGCGCATGAGAGTGCTGATGGTCTGTACGGGCAACATCTGTCGCTCCCCGATGATGGAGCGGATCGCGGCGGCGAAGGCGGCAGAGGCCGGGCTCGACGTCGAGGTGGTGTCCGGCGGCACGTCCAGCGAGGAGTCCGGGAACCCCATCGACCACCGGGCGCGGCGCGTGCTGGAGCGGGCCGGCTACGACGCGGGCCACCACCGCGCTCACAAGGTGACCGCGAAGGACCTCGCCGATGCCGACCTGGCCATCGCCGCCGAGGAGCACCACCGTCGCGCGCTGCTCCGGCTGGCGCCCGATGCCGATGTACGACTGCTCAGCGACTTCGATCCCGACCTGCCCGCGGGCACGGGGCTGCCCGATCCCTGGTACGGCCCGGACTCCGACTTCGACGAGACGCTTGCTGCGATCGAGGCCGCAATGCCCGGGCTGGTCTCGTACCTCAGTGACAAGGCCTGATCCATGGCGAAGCGGCGACCTGCGGTCTGGATCGGGACGACTGCTCTCGTCGTCGTCGCCGTGATCCTCGCCGTGAGCACGGCAGCGGCGGTCAACGCCGCCACGATCACGTACTACCTGCCGACGCCCAAGGGCGGCACCACGACGAAGCGCGTGTACGTCCACGTGCCGTACGTGGTCGGGGCCGTGCTCATCGGGATCTCGACGGTGACGACGGGCGTGCTCGCCGTACAGCTGTACCGGGCCAGGCGGTGGTCGCCGATCGGCTACGTGCTCGCCGGCGTCACGCTGGTGGCGCTCGCCGTGGGCGCCCTGCTCATGGCGGGCCACACACCGGTCTTCTGAGCTCAGGCCGTAGGCACCGACGCCTCGGTGGGTAAGGATCACCACGTACCCACGAGAGGAGATCCGCATGTCCCGAGTCGTGCACTTCGAGATCCATGCCGAGCACCCGCAACGGGCCCTCGACTTCTACACCAGCGTCTTCGGCTGGACCAGTGAGGACTGGAGCGGCTTCGCCGGCGTGCCGTACTGGGGTCTGGTCACAGGCTCCGACGACACGCCAGGCATCAACGGCGCGATCATGGGCCGCCAGGGCCCCAATCCGATCGTCGGCGGACCGGTGGCAGGAGCGGTGCTGACCGTCCAGGTGGAGGACTTCGACGCCACCGCAGCCAAGATCCTCGCCGCTGGTGGCACCGTCGCGATGCCCAAGACCGCGATGGAGGGCATGGCGTGGCAGGGCTACTACCACGACACCGAGAAAAACGTCTTCGGGATCCACCAGCCCGACCCCGACGCGAAGTAGCCGAGGGCTCGCGCCGTCAACGGGCGCCCCGCCCGGCTGCCGGTTCATCATGTGACGTCGGTGACTCGTACGTTCTCATGGCGGATCCACCGTGCGAACCTCCGATTCGCCCGCTGAACATGATGAACCGGGCGAATGGGCGGGGCTCGCGGACACCCCAGGGCCGACTGTCGGTGGCGTGTGCTGGAATGGCTGATTGTGTCGAAGAGAGCGTTGGTCGTCGGGTTGTGCGCGGGGGTGCTCGCCATCGCGTTCGAGTCGATGAGCGTCGGCACGGCGATGCCGGCCGCGGCCCGCGACCTCGGCCAGCAGGAGCTGTACGCCTGGGTGTTCTCGCTGTTCGTCATCGGCATGATGGCGACCACCGTGATCGGCGGGCGGGTCAGCGATCGGTACGGACCGGTGGTGCCCCTGTACGTCGGGTTCGCCGTGTTCGGGGTCGGCCTCCTGGTCTCGGGCTTCGCCACCGCGATGCCCGTGCTGCTGCTGGGCCGCTCACTGCAAGGCATCGGCTCCGGTGCGGTCGGCATCGGCTGGGCCGTCGTCCTGGCGCACGCCTTCGACCCGGACGAGCGCCCCAAGATGATGGGCATCTTCTCGACGTGCTGGGTGGTGCCGAGCTTCATCGGGCCGCCGATCGCCGCGTGGCTGACCGACACCTTCAGCTGGCACTGGGTGTTCTTCTCCGTGGTGCCGCTCCTGGTCCTCGCCGCGGCAGTCTGCGCCAAGCCGCTGGCAGCGCTCCACGCCCAGCACCGGCTGGACGCCGAGGGTGAGCAGCCCAAGCCCGTGCCGTACTGGGCGGCCATCGCCACCGGACTGGGCGTCGCGGCCCTGCAGTTCGGCGGACAGCAGTTCGCCGAGGCGACCGGGGCGTTGCCGTTCACGATCTGGATCGCGCTGGCGGTCGGCGCCGCGCTGCTCGTCGCCGGCGTACCCCCGCTGCTACCGGCCCGCGAGGACAGCGGATCGACCCCTGGGCTCGCCCCTCGCAGCTCGCTGCTGTGGGTGCTGGGCGCTCGCTTCCTCCTTGCTGGACCGTTCTTCGGTGCGCAGTCGTTCCTCGCGCTGATGATGGTGGAGCAGCACCGCTGGAGCCTGTTCTTCGCCGGCGGCCTGCTCACCGTGGGCGCCGTCGGCTGGACGACCGGCTCCTGGGTCCAGGCACGCCGCATGCCATGGCTCCCCCGCGGACGGCTCATCCTCCTCGGCACCGTGCTGCAGTCGCTCGCCCTCGCGCTCGTCGCGATGGGTGCCCTGATGCCCGAGTGGTGGGGTCTCGTCGTGGCGGGCTGGGTCGTGGCAGGGCTCTCCATGGGCCTCGGCGTCACGTCCACGAGCATCGCG
Source organism: Propionibacteriaceae bacterium (assembly GCA_027492675.1). Classification (GTDB taxonomy): domain Bacteria; phylum Actinomycetota; class Actinomycetes; order Propionibacteriales; family Propionibacteriaceae; genus Fen-668. The sequence goes on from JAPUEI010000057.1 coordinate 8,133, forward strand.
ATCCTCAGCCTGTCAGCGCCGCTGGCCCAGGGGCGCAACAACGCCGCGCTCCAAGTGAGCGACAGCCTGGGCGGCAGCGTGCTGGTCGCGGTGGCCGGCACGATCTACGCCGCCTGGCACCCGACCGGTCAGCTGACGACGACGTACGGGCTGCTCATGGCCGCCATGGCGATCACCGCTGTGGTCGGCGTGGCCGTGGCGACGAGGATCGGGCCTCTACGCGACGCGTCCTGAGACGACCGGCCGCGACCGGGCTGCGAACCAGACCAGCAGCGCGGACAGGGCAACCGCGAAGACGGCCGGTCCGTACGTCACGGCCCACTCGCCCAGGCGCTCTCCACCCTCGACCGACACGTACCCGAGCAACAGCATCGCCGGCACGTACGTGACCACGCCGAGCGCGTTCGCCCGCAGGAAGCGGGTGTACGAGAGGCCGCTGGCCCCGACGAGCGCCGGCACGAGTGACCGGACGACCCCGATCCAACGGCTCGCGACCAGCGCCGCCGTCCCCTTGTCCAGGATCGCGCGGGCCCGATCCCAGCCCTTCGCGCCGATCAGGCGCCCCACGCGGGTCGTCGTCATGCCGGCGCCCAGACGGCGGCCGATCGCGTATCCCACCGAGTCCCCGACCAGGGTGGCAACCACGGCCAAGGAGAGGATCAGGGGCAACGAGATCGCGCCGGTCGCCGCGAGGGCACCCGCGGTCACCAGGGTGACTGCTCCGGGAAGCACGAGTCCGCCGAACGCGCCTTCCGTGAGCCCGAGGCCGACCACGATCACGTACACGCCCGCTGCAGGGACCAGGGCCACTGCACTCGCGATGTCCATGTCGACCTCCTCTGACGAGGAGTCCACGCCCCGGGGATGTGACGGCGTTCGCAGGTGGCTGTGGAGTCTCTGTGAAGCCTGAAGAACGACGAAAGGCCGCGGCATCGCCGACGGCCTTCACACAGTGATCTGCTCGCTTGTGGCGCGGGCCCGCCGGGGGGATGGGGGGCCCGCGCCGCAACCAAGCAGATGCTCCATGTTGTCACGATCAAGGCCTCTACGCCAGTCAAGAGGCCTTGTGTTTCAGCAACCGCGGACCCGTCGCGAACTGTTCGTGCGTCCGCACCTGGACTGCTCGCCCCGGTCCGTTACGGTGGGGTTCGTGCCCTCTGTCGCTCCCACCATCGACCCTGCCCAGATCGACGCCGTCGTCTTCGACATCGGCGGCGTGTTCACCGTCCGCCACCACGAGGTGGTCGGCGGCGCTCTCCGCCCCGCCGGCTACGACGTGCCCGAAGGACCGGCCGCCTACCACCGCGCGCACCACGACGCCGTGCGTGCGATGTCCGACCTGCTCAAGGCGCAGGAGTCGGTCAACGAGTACGAGCCGGAGCTCTGGCTCTACTGGGAGCGCGGCTACATCCGGAGCCTCGGCGTGCCCGACGAGCAGGTCGAGGAGGCCGTACGGACGGTGGTCGAGGCGATGCAGTCGCGCGAGATCCACACGATCTGGTGCCAGCTCCTCGACGAGAACATCGCCGGTTTCCGACGGATCGTCGCGTCGGGCCTGCCGGTCGCGATCGTCAGCAACAACAACGGCACCGCCGAGCAGCAGCTGGCCCATTTCGGCATCGCCCAGGCCGGACCCGGCCCGTTGCCGAGCGTGGCGATCATCGTCGACTCGACGATCGTCGGCCACTCCAAGCCGGACCCCGAGATCTTCACTCCGGCGCTCGAGGCGCTGGGCGTCGACCCCGCTCGCACGCTGTACGTGGGTGACACCGTGCACGCCGACGTACGAGGCGCTCAGGCTGCGGGCATGCAGGTGGTCCAACTCGATCCGTACGACCTGCACTCCGACTTCGACCACGCCCGGCTGCCGAACGTCGGCGCGCTGGCCGATCTGCTGCTGGGCTGACCGTCGGCGCCTCACGCGTGGAGGATGACGCCCCTCTTGGCGAAGTACGTCTCGAAGGTGGACGCCGGGAGGGTGGCCACCCGGCTCTCGGGCTGATGGCCCGACGGGTCGTTGAAGGAGATCGTGTCCTCGTGAGCGGCAGTGACCAGGACGAGGTGACCGCCTTGCCCTGGTGAGCGGCGATGCGGACGCCGGATCTCGGGGTGGACCGAAGCGATGACAAGGTCCCCCGCACGTACGGCCTGACACATCGTGGGGACGGTGAGGTCGGCGGCCACGTCTGCGTGGAGGTTGTGCTCGGCTCGCAGGTAGTCGACGAAGGGCCGGTAGATGAGGCCTCGCGGGGCGCCGGGCTCGTCGGAGTAGGCGCCGTACTTCTTGGCCCCGACAGCCAGCTCGTACAGCGACGGGGAGACACCGTTGCGGGCCAGAAGCGCCATGCGGAGACAGGCCATTCCGCACCACCGCACCGCCCAACCTCCGTAGGAGGCGAGGTCCGGGGCGCCGGTCTCCGACCATCGCGGGTCATCGGTCCACGCGCGTCCGCCGTACAGGATGTCCTCGGCGAGCTCAGGGGAGGCGAACTGTGTCACCGAGGGAACCGACAACGCCATGACCTCGACAGTAGCGAGACGTCAGCCACGCGCCGCACCCTGACCAGGGAGCGACCGCGACGACGGCCATTCAGCCGTCTGCTCCGAAGTGCCCGATCTCAGGCGAACACTTTCGCCAGCCAGGCGTCGACGACCGGCGTCGCCTCGTACGTCTCATCGCCCATCCGGCGGTTGATCTCAGCGTGGCCGGTGAGGCCCGTCCCGGGGAAGCCGACCTCCTCGGCCGACGTCCCGGCGGCCTTCAGCGCGGCGACCAGCTCCTTCGACTGAGCCACACCATCGACCCGCTGCACGTGCGGAAGCAGGAACGCGGGTGCGTTCGGCGATGCCGTGTGAGCCGTCGGTGAGAGCGCGGTCTGGCGCGCCGGGTCCGTGCCGAACGCCTCGAGGTAGCGGTCGTGCATCAGGCCACCGACGGCGACCTGGGCCGGTACGTCGTACGCCGCGCCGTCGATCGCGATCACCCCCCGCAGCGACGACTCGGACAGGCCGACGCCGGTGAGGTACGACTCGTCCGTACCCACGAGCGCGACCAGGTGCGCCCCGGCACTGTGGCCCATGATGACGACGCGCGTCGGGTCGATCCCGAGCTCACCGGCATGGGCGAGCAGCGACGCCAGCGCCGCGGCCACGTCGTGGGCCTCGTCCTCCACGGTGACGTCAGGTACGAGGCGGTAGTTGATCGACGCGTACACGTACCCCCGCTGCGGGTAGTGCACCGCCTTGTACGGTCCACTGGCCGTGTCCTTGCTGCCCTGGGTCCAGCCGCCGCCGTGCACGAACATCACCAGCGGCGCCGGGCCTTCGACTCCCTGCGCGGCCCACACGTCGTACACCTGGTCCTTGCTCGAGCCGTACGAGATCGTGCGGGGCGTCGACGCGGCTGTCCGGGTGGTCGACGACACCGGCGGTGCGGCGACGCGGCCCCTGTTGTCGCGCCAGATCCTCCCGACCACCAGCAGCGCGGCCACCGCAACGACGGCCACGAGCACCACCACGACCACCCGACGCATCCTTCGCACACGTCGACGGTAGAGGCTGGTCGGCGGACCTGAAATGCCTGGTCGGCCCGGCGAACATTCCTCGTACACAACGAACATGAGCGTCGTACGTGAGGGTCGCCGAGGCGATACCGACTCGTCATCAGAGGCCCCTTGTGGAGGGGCCGGTGTGAGCCGTAGCGTCGCCCGTGCGGACGTTACCCCCGGCTTCTGGCTCCGGCATGCGGCCGCTCCCCCCGAAAACCAGGAGTTGCCTCGTGAACCGCCCTATCCGACGCCGCCTCAGCGCGGTCTCCCTGCTCTCGCTCGGCGCAGGCCTGCTGCTCGGCCCCCTGACGGCCGTCCCAGCGTCAGCCGCCGACCCGACCGTCATCGATCTGCTGACCTTCAACGACTTCCACGGCCGACTCGAGGCGGCATCGCCGTCGGCGGGCGTCGCCGTGCTGTCCGGACTCGCGAAGCAGATGCGCTCCGCAAACCCGAACACGCTCGTCGCGAGCGCCGGTGACAACGTCGGCGCGACGACGTTTACCTCGTTCATCGCCAACGACCAGCCGACCATCGACGCCCTGAACGCGATGGGGGTCGACGTCTCCACGCTCGGCAACCACGAGTTCGACCAGGGCCGCTCGGACGTCGACACCCGCCTCAAGCCGAAGTTCAACTTCCCGCTGATCAGCGCCAACATCATCGACAAGGCGACCGGCACCTATGCGTACGACCCGTACGTGATCAAGACGGTCGCCGGCGTACGCGTGGCGTTCGTGGGCGCGATCACCGAGGACATGCCGGGCCTGGTCTCGCCGGCCGGCATCTCGACGCTGCAGTTCACCGACATCACCACCAGCGTGGACAAGGTCGCCGACCAGCTGCGCGACGGCAACGCCGCCAACGGCGAGGCCGACGTCGTGGTGCTGCTGGTGCACGAGGGCGCGGGCGACGCGTCCGACGCCGCCGTGCTCGGCGACTCGAAGTTCGGCTCGATCGTCAAGGGCACGGCCGGTCACGTCGACGCGATCGTGTCGGGCCACAGCCACCAGTCGTACAACAAGACGTACACGACGGCAGACGGCAAGGTCGTGCCGGTCATCCAGTCCGCGAAGTACGGCGAGATGTACGGGCACCTCACGATCACCGCTGACAGCGCGACCCACAAGCTTGTCTCGATCGGCTCCGAGGTGAAGACGCTCGTCGGCGCGGCCCCGGCCGACCCGGCGGTGCAGTCGATCGTCGACGCGGCGGTCGCCAACGCGGCCACGCTCGGCGCGAAGTCGCTGGGCTCGATCACGGGTGACCTCAAGCGGGCGCTGCAGTCCGACGGCAAGACCGAGAACCGCGGTGGCGAGTCCACGCTGAGCAACCTCATCGCCGATGTGGCGCTGTGGGCGACGTCCTCGGCCGGTGCGCAGATCGGGCTCCAGAACCCGGGCGGTGTCCGTGCGGACATGCAGTACGCGTCGACCGGCGCCAACGACCCCGACGGCAACGTGACGTACAAGGAGGCCGCGACCGTACAGCCGTTCGCGAACACCCTGGTCACGCTCGACCTGACCGGCGCGCAGCTCAAGCAGGTGCTCGAGGAGCAGTGGCAGCCGGCCGGCCTGTCCCGTCCGTACCTGAAGCTCGGTGTCTCGAAGGGCTTCCAGTACACGTACGACCCCTCGGCCGCGGCTGGTTCGCACATCACCGCGATGTACCTCAACGGGACCAAGGTCACCGACACCCAGGTCATCAAGGTGGGGACGAACAACTTCCTGTCCGCAGGCGGTGACCAGTTCTTCACGCTGGCCAAGGGCGCGAACATCAAGGACTCGGGCCAGATCGACCTGCAGTCGTTCGTCGCGTACATGGCGGCCAAGTCCCCGGTGTCCCCGGACTTCGCCCAGCGCTCGGTCGGCGTCACGGTGGCGCCCCCGGCCAACGCCAGCTCGTACGTCACCGGCGAGACCGTGACCGTCAAGGTCTCGTCGATGCTGTTCAGCAACGCGGGCGCCAAGACCGGCGATGCGACGTTGTCGATCGGCGGCAAGGCCGTCGCGACCGCGCCGCTGTCGTTCACGATCACCGACGCCTCCGACGAGCAGGGTCAGACGACGCTCTCGTTCGTCGTACCGAAGGGCCTGTACGGGCCGCAGACCGCGACGCTCACCGGTCCCGGTGGCACGTCGATCGCCGTTCCGCTGGTGATGCAGCCGGCGCCGGTGGCGACCACGATCTCCGGGTCGGCGTCTCCGTGGCTGAGCCTGTTCGGCAAGGGCGTGGTCTACACCGCGACGGTGACCTCGGCCGATGGCAGCCTCGCCAACGGCCCGATCACCGTGTACGACAAGGGCAAGCCGATCGCGACCGGCACCGTGACCGCGGGCAAGGCGACCATCGCCTTGCCGAAGCTGTCGTGGGGCCTGCACTACCTGACGGCGACGTACGTGGGGGACAACGCCCACAAGCCGTCGACGAGCGGCCCCTCCTTGGTGCTCGTTCTGCTCTGACGCACGACACACGCCGGGTGGCCCCTCTCGGGCCACCCGGCGTTCGCGTGTCCAGTGACTGCTTCTAGTGCGCGGCCGTGGGCTGGTCGAAGCGACGGCCGTACATCATGGCGGCCAGCACGAGGACCGCCAGGCCCGCCACCGACCCGGCCTGTGCGGCCGAGCCCTGGAGCATGACGTTCGCGTACGCCAACGGCACCGCCAGCACGGCGGCGAACACGAGTCCGGCCCAGTACGGCATCCGGCGAGGGCTCCTGAACCAGACGACCGCGAACGCGACCTCGACGAGCCCGAGCACCAGGCCGACCACCGCCCACAGGCCGTCTCCCTGGACCAGCGCGACGCCCCAAGCGACCGTGGAGACGATGCCCGCGGCGCCTGCCGCGACGGCGAGGAACCTCTCGAACTTCTGCCAGCCGGTCATCGCTTGGGTACGGACCAGTCGGCGTCTCCGTCGGTCACGGTGCCGTCGTCCATCGTCCCCTTCGAGCCCTCGGTCACGGCGATCGGCCAGGACCCGAGCGGCGGGCCGGGGAAAGACGCGTTGTTCTCCGCCTTGCTCGACAGGTCGGACATCTTGCGTCCCAGGGCCGAGATGTAGTTCACGATCCCAACGATGCCCGCGAGAACGGCAGCCCCCACGCCGGCCGTCGCCACGGCAGTCGGAGGGGCGGCCGGGATGCCCAGGATTGAACAGATCTCCGCGCCGATCGCCACGAGCCCGCCGGTGAGCGTGAGCACGAGGGTGCCGACCGCGATGTACAGGGTCAGGCCAGCGGCCGCGAGGTCGAAGCACACCGTGCCCGCCGTCTCGCAGACGTCCGCCAGCGCACCCGCGGCGGCGATCTGAGCCGGGACCTTCGCCTTGTACGCGTCCGCGCCGGGCCCCTTCCACAACGGGTCGCCCGACTTCGCGATGGGCAGACCGTTCATGATGCCCTGGGAGTCGGTCGCCGCCTTCTTGAGGAAGCCGCGCCAGTTGTCGGCCCAGCCGAAGAACATCAGTGGCGCGAGGATGCCCTCGATGAGCTCGAGCAGGAACGTCAACACGTCGACGATCCAGTCGAGGAACGCGTTGATCGCGTTGATCACCCAGTTGATGACCATCGGGGGGACGAGGAAGGGAGAGACGCCCGAGAGCGCCGCGGCGCCGTTGCGGATGGTGGGGATCCCGGACTGGATCGTGCCGGCCCCGCTCGAGATCGTCGAGGCTGTGTCCTGGTACGTACCGACGTCGAACGACATGGTCACCACTTCCCGAGCTTCTCGTGGATGGACTGAGCATCGGCGGCGTTCTTCTGCTCCTCCGCCTCGTACACCTTCGCGATAGTGCTGAGCATCTCGGAGATGCGCGCGGTTTCGGCCGCCCCGGTGTCCGCCACGCGGGCGACGACCGTGCAGGTCTCGTGGTACGCCCCGTACGCCGGCGCAAAGATCCCCATCTGCAAGGCGCTGCGGTCCTGGGTCTCGGTGACGAACTGGGCGAGTGGCCCGAGCTGCTGGCTCACGTTGGCCCACTGGGCCGACTCTTCGCGCAGCGCGTGGAGGCTGACCTGGATGTTGTCGAACGACGGTTGACTCACAGTGTCTCCTTGAGGAACGCGAGGGCGGCGTACGGGTCGGTGACGATCGGGTCGAGCGCGGGCGGCTGTTCGGCGGCGAGAGCCTCCGCCAGGACGTCGCCGATCTCCATCGCGATGGTGGCGCCGGTCTTGCCCGTCGCCCAGGCGGGGTCGATGTCCACCGCGGCGAGTCGTCCGTTCTGCACCTGGACCCGTACAGAACCTCGTTGGTTCGCGACCACCGTCGCGGGCTCCTCACCGGCGAGCCGGCGCTGGACGGACGCGAGCTGCGCCGACGACGCGGCCAGTGCGGCGTTGAGCCGGGTGAGGGCCGAGGTGAGGTCATGCTCGGGGATTCGGGGCGTCCATGGCTCCACGGGCGCGGGCTCCGTGCGGTCGGCGCGGAGGTGAGCCGCGAGCGCCGCGGTCACCGCCGACCCGAGCTCTGCGGGCGGGAGGGAACGCTCCCAGGCCGTGTCGATGGCGATCTCGGGTTGGCCGCTCCGTCCCTGGCTGACCCGCACCACGCCCGCACCCTCCGGCTCCTGCATCAGCCCGTGCGGGGGCGTCGCCGCGGCCACGACCTGCTGCGAGGAAGCGACCAGCCGTGTGGCGTCCGCTGCCCACGTCTCACCTGTCATGGCGACACCATAGGACGGGCCAGGCTCAGGTGCCGTGGCCCCAGGTGGCCCGGAGTGGCGACCACGTCGGAGGACGGATGACCTCGGGTCGTCAGTACCCGCGCGACCCGTCGGCCGCTGCCGCAGCGCCCGAGAGCGCGGCGACGAAGTCCGTCGAGGTCATGGGGTGGGAGAACATCGGGTAGTCGTACGTGATGGCGTTCGCGTGCTCCTCGACGCTCGTGCCCGCGACGCAGTCGGTGAGCGTGATGACGTCGTACCCCTTCTCGTACGCCGACCTCATCGTCGACTCGACGCAGCAGTTGGTGAGGAAGCCGCCGAGGGCGACGGTCTCGATGCCCTTGCTGCGCAGGATGAAGTCGAGGTTCGTGCTGGCGAACGCGTCCAGGCCGCGCTTGCCCTCGAGAATGATGTCGCCGTCGGCCGGGGCGACGTCGCCGACGATCTCGGCGCCCCAGGAGCCCTTGACGAACGCGTTCGTGTCGACGACGCCCTTGAGGATCCCGTACGGGTGCTTCGTGATCTCGTAGTAGCCCGCCGCGAACTGGATCGGCGAGTGGATGATGGTGATGCCGGCCGCGCGCGCGGCGGCGAGCAGGTCGGTGGTGTGGCGCAGCATGTCCGTCGACTCCATGACGGTCTTCACGGCGCCGTGCAGCACACCTCCCTCGGTGGTGAAGTCGTTCTGGTACTCGACGAGCACGATGGCTGTGGTTGCCGGATCCATGGGAGAGCTCCTGTCTCAACGGTGAGTGGGCGCGAAGCGTCATCACTCACGCTAGGGGGGCGGCAGGGGGCCCACAAGAGGGGCTTTCCTACGATGCCAGGGTGACGATGACCAGAGCCCAGTTCCGCGACGAGTTGGTGGCGCTGCCCCCGAGCGAGTGGAGCGCGTACCTCACGTTCCACAGCGGGCTGCCCGGACCGCGCGCGAACCTCACGCTGCTGGACGCGGCGGGCGATGTCATGGCGTACGAGCTGGCGCTGGAGTTGGCGCGTTCCGACGACGAGTACCTGGCGTGCTGCGGGGTGGTGGCGCTCGGTCGGCTGAGCCTCGAAGGGCACGACGTGCTCGGGCTGATCACGGCGCGCTGCTCGGACGAGCGCTGGCGGGTGCGCGAGGGCTGCGCGATCGCCGTCCAGCGAATCGGCGACGCCGACCCTGCTCTGGCTAGGGGAATCGTCCATTCCTGGGTCGCGTCCGACGACCCGCTCGTGGTGCGCGCCGCCATTGCCGCCATCTGCGAGCCGCGGCTGTTGGTGTCGACGGAGATGCGGACGTGCGCGCTGGCGGCCTGCTCACTGGCGACGGAGCACCTGCTCGCGACGCCCGCCGACCGGCGCCGAGCACCGTCCGTACGCACTCTGCGCCAGGCCCTCGCGTACTGCTGGTCGGTGGCCGTCGCGGCCGCTCCGGAGGACGGCCTGCCGTTATTCCTGGCCCTGCCCGTGGCCGATCCGGACGTGGCATGGCTGGTTCGCGAGAACCGTACGAAGAAACGGCTGGCGGCGTACCTCTAGGGCCGTCGATCCCTGGCGTTCACACGATGTTCAGCCGCTGCACAGCGCAGCGACTGCCCGTACATCACTCGCAAGGGTTCTGTTGTCCTCATGACGAACTCACTGAGTGCTCTGGACTTCTTCAGCGCGCAGCTTGCGTACGTGATGTCGCCCGAGGACCTCGACATGGCCCAGTCCGAGGGCGTCGGGCCGCTGGTCGTCGACACCCGCTCGGAGGCCGCCTGGTCGCACAGCCGGGTCCCCGGAGCGATCCACATCCCCGTGCGCGAGCTGCCTGTACGTGCGGGGGTCGAGCTCTCGGACGAGGACGCCGAGGTGGTGGTGTACTCCTGGGGCCTGGGCTCCGTCGAGGCCGCCCGTGCCGCCCTCGCCCTGGTCCGCCTCGGCTACTCGAACGTCCGCGAGCTCGGCGGCGGCTTCGAGGCTTGGGAGAGCTGCGGCTACCCCGTCGAGGGCGAGAGCGCGAGCAGCCCTCTGGCCGGCTGACCCGCCCCATCCGGGGTGATCCGGATATCGGTGGCCGTCGCGGGCGCAGGCGCCTACGGTCGGCATCGTGGCACTGAGGCTGCATGTACCGACCCGCGCTGAGTTCGGCATCCGACAACGGTGGCTGGCTGACCCGGAGATGATGTCGTACAACGCGGGCATGGCGATCGACCATCCGGGGTACGACCCGGCGACAGGCTGCATCGCGTGGCTGCCCTCGGAATGGGACACGTTCGAGGCGCGTCTGGCCCTTCCGGCCTCGCGCCAGGGGTACTTCTATGTCGAAGAGGTCGGCGGCGGGTTTCTCGGTCACGCGCACTATCGCGTCGATGACGCGTTGGCGGCCCATGTCGGGATCAACGTGATCCCCGAGCGCCGGGGGTCAGGGCTGAGTCTTCAGTTCCTGCGCCTGGTGTGCGACCGAGTGAGGGCCGACACGCACGCCTGCGAGATCGTCAACGAGTTCGAGGACAGCCGGGTCGCGGCGTGCCGTACGCACCTGAGGTGCGGCTTCGTCCCGGATGCCGCGCTGACGGATTCCGGCACGCGCATCTGGCGATCCCCCGTTGTCGTCGCAATGGCCGGGCTCCCCGGCCCGCCGCGCGACCATTCCCCCGCTACGGTCGAAATAGTTGCCCATTCGGTCTCCAATACGACGTCAGCGGGGGATCGGCGAAACCGCCGATCGGCCGCAGGCCCCATTTCGACGGCATCGGGGGAATGACGGGGCCTTTGGGGCGGTCGACCTCACGAATGGACCCGGCGAAGACCGACCTAGGTGGTACGGATCCGGGCGACGGCCGACGCGTACTCCTCGTCGGTCACGTGGTCGGCCCACGACGTACCGGCGCTGCCGGCCGCGGGGTCGGCGCTGATCGCGAGGCGGGTCATGAACTGCTCCGGCAGAGCCGCGTGCCAGCGCCCTTGGCGGTGGTCGGAACCGGACCTTCGATCACGGCCTCACGAGGGTCTTGATCGCCCGCCGCTCATCCATGGCCGCGTACGCCTCGCCGATCTCCGACAGCGGCAACTCCAGGTCGAAGACCAGACCGGGGTTGATTGTGCGGGAGAGCACGAGCTCGAGCAGCTCCGGCAGGTACGCCCGCACGTGCGCCGGCCCGCCCTTGATGCCCACGTTCCGCCAGAAGAGCTGGTCGGTCGGGAAGTCGCCGTGCGGCAGGCCGACGAGGCCGACGGTGCCGCCCACCCGTACGCACCCGAGCGCCTGCCACCGCGCCTCCTCGGTGCCGACGCACTCGAGCACGCAGTCGGCGCCGATGCCGTCGGTCAGCGCCTGGACGGCGGCGATGCCGGCCTCGTCGCGCTCCGCCACGATGTGGGTCGCGCCGAACGTGGCGGCCAGCTTCTGCCGGGCCTCGTGGCGGCTCATCGCGATGACCACCGGAGCGCCCAGCTGGACAGCCGCGAGCACGGCGCACAGGCCGACCGCGCCGTCGCCCACGACCGCGACCGTCGTGTCGGGGCCGACGCCCGCGGACACGGCCGCGTGCCAGCCCGTACACATCACATCGGACAGCGTGAGGATGCTCGGAATGAGGTCGTCCGCGGGCATCTCGGGGGTGGCGACGAGCGTGCCGTCAGCGTTCGGGACGCGGATCTTCTCGGCCTGGCACCCCGCGTACCCGCCCCCGTGGAGGCAGTTCGCGTGGGCGCCCTTGCGGCACGCCGCGCACGTGCCGTCGGAGTGCAGGAAACCGCCGACGACGAAGTCGCCGACCTTCACCGAGGTCACGGCGGTGCCGATCGACTCGACGATCCCGCAGTACTCGTGCCCGATCGGCGTCGGCTTCACCACCGGCGCGACCCCCCGGTAGCGCCACAGGTCCGACCCGCACACGCAGGCCGCGACCGTACGGACCACTGCGTCCGTCGGCTCGACGATGGTGGGATCGTCGCGCTCCTCGTAGCGAACGTCCCCTGGCGCGTGAATCACAGCTCCGTACATGACTCCACCTCACCACGATCCGCCCCGTCATGGGAGGGCACGCGGTGTCTCCTGCGCCAGATGGTGCACGACACGCGCGGTCGACGCGGCGTGTCGCGACACGAACTGCACTCTCGAACGAGGCCCGAGATCTGGGGGCCATCCGGGTCCCCGAGGAGCCACACGACGACGTGGGATGGCGTCTCGAAGGGCCCCGGGTTCGACGGCCCGTCATCGATCGCCCAGGATGTCCTCGTGCCCCTGTCCATCCCGAGCCCCACGATCAGCGAGTTCCACCTCGGCCCGCTGACGATCCACGTGTACGCGCTGTGCCTGATGACGGGCATCGCGGCCGGCTGGTGGCTCGCCGTCCGCCGCTGGGTCGCCCGTGGCGGCACCCGCGAGAGCTTCGAGACCGTGATGATGTGGGCGATCCCCGCCGGCATCGTCGGTGCCCGGATCTACCACGTCCTCACCCACCTCGCCGACTACGTCGGTCCGACCGCCACCCTGCACTGGTGGGCGATCTGGGAGGGCGGGCTGGCGATCTTCGGCGGGGTCGCGGGTGGAGCGATCGCCGCCTGGATCGTCGCGAGGCGCCGCGGGCTGGCCTTCGCCGCCCTCGCCGACACCGTCGCGCCCGGCATCGCGATCGGGCAGGCCCTCGGCCGGTTCGGCAACTGGTTCAACCAGGAGCTGTACGGATCGCCGACCACCCTGCCCTGGGGGCTCGAGATCGACCTGGCCCACCGCGTGCCCGGCTTCGAGCAGTACGCGACGTTTCAGCCGACATTCGCGTACGAGTCGTTGTGGAACCTCGCCGTCGCCGGGACCCTGCTCCTCGTCGACCGCCGGTTCCGGCTCGGCCGAGGGAAGGTGTTCGCGCTGTACCTGGCTCTGTACGGACTCGGCCGCGTCTTCACCGAGAGCATCCGCCTCGACTACTCGTACGACACGTTCGGGCCGATCCGGTTCAACGAGGCCGTAGCGGGGCTGATCTGTGCCACCGGGATCGCGCTGTTCGCCTGGTTGGCCCGACGCCGGCCAGGCCGCGAGGACGTGGTGGAGAGGACGGTCTGACCATGAGCGACGAGAGATCCCTGCAGGCGTGGTGGGAGGGGCTGACGTCTGAGCAGCGCGCACGTGCCACCGAGATCGCCGAGCGGCCGGCGCCTCGCGGCATGGCGATCGACGACCTGGCCGCCTCGATGATCACCGCCGGTTTGCCGACCTCCCGCATGATCTGGACCGGCCAGCCCGAGCACCTGGTCGAGATGCTGGACGAGGTCGCCGAGTTCGTACAGCGCCAGGTCTAGTTACACCTGTGTAGTTCTCCCCAGGCTGTGGACGACTCTGTGCAGAACCGGCGGGAGACCTCGCCGAGCAGTGCCGATCACTCGACCGAGCTGACCTGCTTGCGACCGATGCCACCGAACACCGCCATCACCGCTCCGCCCACCGCCGACGCCGCGCCGGCCAGCATCATGGGGCCGGACGCGAGCATCACCGCGGCCACGACCACCGCCAGTCCGCTGACCGCGACGACGGCGCCGCAGACCATCATGACGGCGAACGCGCGTTTCACGACGACTTCCGGAAGGCTCCGCCGTCGCTGAACTGGTACGGAGCCGGCCAGGGCTCTGACGACGCGGTGGTGGCATTCGTTGACATGGTGTCGAGCTCGCTCGCGCCCACCTCGGCGATCACGTGGGAGGCGTCGATCCATCCCTTGATGGCGGTGATGAGGCCAGCGATCCCGCCGATGACCCCGATGACGGCGCCGATGATCCCGCCGATGATCGCGCCGGGGATCGCCCCGACACCGGCTGCCGGCAGCCCGGCAAGGGCACCGATGGCCGCCCACAGAGCGATGCCAGCACCCACCGCCCCCAAGAAGGCGACGACGGCGCCCGCGATGGCCCAGCCCAGGTCCGTGTTCTGCTTGTCGATGGCATCCGCCAGCTTCGACAACGAGCTGCCGATCTGGGCCGCGAGCACGGCAAGGCTCTTGGCCGTGTCATGGTCGCCCTCGACGTAGTGCCAATAGTCCTCGACGGCCGCGCTCTTCCAGGAGAACGTGTGCGTGCCCTCCATCTCGGAGCGCTGAAGTGCCTTCTGCACCGGCTGCGCGAACTCCGGTGCGATGTGGTCCTTCCACTCGACCGATGCCTCACGGATCGTCATCAGGCGGTAGCACATCGCCTGCGCACTGCCGAGGCCTGGTCCGACCTGTCCGATGTGCGCGTTCAGGTCGTCGACCTTGGTGTTGTAGCGGGCGACCCACGGCTCGACCACGCTCGCCGGCACGGGAAGCGTCGCGATGAACGACAGCGCCTGGTCCATCTTGCGCGTGATCGACGTGACAGTCTCGTCGAGCGCTGGGTAGAAGCCGTCGATCTGCTGCACGAGACTCGAACTACTCATGCTGTCCCTCCTCAGAAGTTCCGCAGCAGGTCTTGGACCTGCGTGGCGATCGCCGACTCATTCGCTGCCTCGACGGTCAGATAGGCCTTGCCCGTCGCATGCAGGCCCTCGGCGAGGGCCTTGAGCCTGGAGACACCCGTCGCGTAGCCGATCTCCGTCGTCTCCGACATGGTCGTCAACAGGTTGTCGTACGCGGTCTTGTAGGCGGTCAGCTCATCCGGCCACTCGGTGATGTGCATGCACGAGATCTGGAACTGGGCTGAGGTGCACAGGTCCGCCACCCGATTCACGACCGCGATCTCGCTCACGAACCAGTCGCGATTGGCGACGATCTCACCGTACGTGGCCATCTGCAGACCTCCTTGTCTCGCTCAACTCGCGTCCGATCTCCCGGAGCCGCGACATCGCGTCTCCGATGCCGCCCATCGCGTCGGACCCCTCGTCCAACTGGGCGTTGACAGCGGCCAGGCACTCGTTCACCTTGTCGATGACCTCACTGCTGGCGACCCGTTGCGCCCACGCGGCGTCGACCGCGATCCTGACCACTCGTCCCATGAGGATCGTGGCCACGACCATCCCGTTGGCCGACCGCACGGTGACCCCGAGCTCCGCGAGATCTTCGGTCTGGGTGAGCCGGTGCAGCTGCTCGACGAGTTGGCGCTGGATCTGGGCGAGGTCGTCTTGGACCTGGTCGGCGCGCGACACCCACATGTCGGCGCGGAACAGCTCGGGGTGCGTCACCACCGGTTCGGCCACTGCCGTGCGTGCCAGCTCTGCGGTCAACATCACGCTGAGCAACGACGTCGGTATGCGATCCCGCCACCCGCTGCTGAGGCTGAGCCCGACCGGCCTTCCGTCTCCATCAAGCTCGAAGCTGATGTCTTGGGGGGTGTCATCCAGGTCCACGAGCGCATCGTAGCCAGCCGGAGAGTCACCCCCTCGAGTCGCTAGTAGCGGTCGTCCTCGACGTCGAGGAGCTCGTCGTCGGCGAACTCGACCGGACGGTCGCCGAGCCGGTCGATGGGCTTCTCGCGCGGCGCCACGACGGCGACGGCGATGGCGGTGGTGATCGGCACGGACAGCACGAGCCCGATGGAGCTGACGAGCGTGCGTACGACCTCGCCCGCGAACTGCTCGCGCAGCAACATGCCGAAGATGTTCCGCTGGTACACCGTGAGCAGCAGGAGCACGCTCATGATCGCGCCGGCCGAGGCGAACGCCGTGGTGTAGACGCTGGACGCGATGTGGTCGCGCCCGATCCGCATGGCCCGGGTGAACAGCTCGCGCGGCTTCGCGGGTCCCGCGTCGGCGAGCTCCCAGACCGCCGACGCCTGCGTGATCGTCACGTCGTTCAGCACGCCGAGGCCGGCGATGATGACGCCGCAGATCACGACCGAGGTGAGCGTGAGGTCAGGGGCGGCCGCCGAGAGCATCACGTCGTCCTCGCTGGCGACGCCGGTGAGGTGCGCCCACTTGGTCGCGGCGAAGCCGATGAGCGCCGAGAAGAGCAGTCCGAAGAGTGTCCCGATCAAGGCCGTCGTCGTACGGGCGGAGAATCCGTGCGCCGCGTACAGGACGACGAACATGATCGCCGACGACCCCACCAACCCCACGAGGATCGGGTCGTGCCCGACGATCAGCGCCGGGAACATGAACTGGGTGAGGATGAAGCCGGCGAACGCCAGGCCCGCGACGGCGATCGCGCCGCGCCACCTCGCGACGGCCACGACCGCCAGTACGAAGACGCCTGTGAGGATGATCATCGGCAGCGTCCGCTGGAAGTCGGCGAACTGGTAACCGGGTTCGGCACCGTCGATCGGCGTCCTGTACAACAGCACGCCCTGACCCGGCGAGATGCCCGACGAGTACACCGCCGCGGTCACCTTGATGGTGACCTCCTGGCCCTTCTCCGGACCCTCGTCGAGCTTCACGGTGAGGTCACCGCACTTCGACTGGTCGCCCGTGGCCGACCCGGACACGCCCTCGCAGTTGGACTCGATAACCTTCGTGACGGTGCCCTTGGGGATCGTCAGCCCCGGCACGGACACGGTGGTGTTGTCCTCGCGAATGTGACCGGCCACGTTCGACGGCCACAGCCAGATCAGCGCGGCGATCGTCCACACAGCGAGCGGGATGAGGATCCAGACCAGGACGCGCAACGTACGGCGAGAGCGCAGCGCGTCGGCCGCAGAGCCCGCTGACGCGGCGATGTGGTGATGGACCATCAGCCTCTCCTACCCTTGCGCATGTGACGAGCGGACCGGGCCAATCTAGCGACCCGGCCTGGCAGACGCCGCGACGGCGTACGGTGGCGGGCGCAGCCAGGCTGCTCGACGTCTCGATGCGCCCCCTCCTTCGCGGCGCCGGAGACCCGTGCCTGCGTCGTACGGACGGTGGCTGGTGGCGCGCGACGAGGAGCCCGTACGGACCGGGGCTGCAGCACATCGCACGCGACGGCGACGATCTCGTCGTGACCTGCTGGGGGCCGGGCGCCGACTGGCTCGCCGATCAGGCACCGCGACTGTTCGGGGCCGCCGACGACCCGGACGCGTTCGACCCGGGCCCGCTCCGCGCCATCGCGGACGCCCATCGCCGCCGACCCTGGCTGCGCCTCGGTCGTACGGACCAGGTGCTCGAGGCGCTCGCCCCCGCCTCGATCGAACAGGTGGTCACGGGTGCGGAGGCGTTCGGGGCCCAGCGCCTCCTCGCACACCGCTTCGGCGAGCGTCCCGCCGGTCCGGCGTCGGACCCCTCGCACCCCGCCCACGGCATGCGGATCCCCTTGTCGGCCCAGCAATGGCTGGCGGTGCCGAGTTGGGAGTTCCTCCGCGCCGGGGTGGAGCAGCGACGCACCCGCGCCCTGCTCGCCGGCGCCCGCGCGGGCCGCTCGCTGGAGAGGCTGGCGACCGATGCGTTCGACGGCGACGTGGACGCCGCGCTCCGATCACTGCCCGGCGTGGGCCCGTGGACGGCCGCCAACGTACGTCAGCGCGCCCTCGGCGACCCCGACGCATGGAGCATCGGCGACTACCACGTGGGCGGCCTGATCTCGTACGCCCTCGTCGGCGAGACGCTCGACGACGCCGCGGTCGAGGAGCTGCTCACGCCGTACGCGGGCCAGCGCTACCGCGTCGAGGTCCTCCTGCTGAGCGCGCCCGGCCCCCGGCCCGACCGCCACGGTCCCCGGCGCTCTGTGCCCGCGCACTTCCCGAACTAGGCGGTCTCGACCTCGGCCGGCGTCGGCAGCCACACGGTGAACTCGGCGCCACCCTCGGGTGCGTGCCCGGCCTTGACCCAGCCTCCGTGGGAGTTGATGGTGTGGGCCACGATGGACAGGCCGAGTCCCGTACCAGGGGTGTTGCGGGACAGGTCCGAGCGGTAGAACCGGTCGAACACGTGCGGCAGGTCCTCGTCGGCGATGCCGGGGCCCTGATCGGAGACGACGATCGTCTGGTCGTCCATCACCACGGTCACCAGCCCCCCGGGCGGCGAGAACTTCACGGCGTTGTCGAGCAGGTTGGTGAACGCGCGCTCGAGCGTGTCCGGGTTGCCGACGAGTACGTGCTCGGCGAGGTGCACGTCGAAGATCATGCCCGGGCCGCGACGCTTGGCGCGGGTGACCGCGTTCGCGATGACGTCCTGCAGGTCGATCGGCTCGCGGGCCACTTCGACGCGATCCTCGCGGGAGAGCTGTACGAGGTCGCCCACGAGCTGCGTGAACTCGCCGAGCTGAGCGGCGACGTCGCGCAGGATGTCCGATCGGGCCCCTTCGGGGAGCATGCCCGACTTCTCGTCGGCGATGAGCAGCTCGATGTTCGTCCGCAGGCTCGTCAGCGGCGTGCGCAGCTCGTGTCCGGCGTCGGCGATCAGCCGCCGCTGCCGTTCTCGGCTCGACGCCAGCGACCGCACCATCGAGTTGAACGAGCGCGACAGGTCCGCGAGCTCGTTGTCGCCCTCCGCGTCGATCTGGATGAGCTCGTCGGTCTCGGCGATGCGCGCCACGGCACCGGCCAGTCGCCGGATGGGCAGCAGCGACTGCCCCGCCACGATCCAGCCCGAGGCGCCGGCGAGCATCACGCCCAGCGCCGCGACGGCCATGAGCACGAACGCCATCTGCCGCAGCGTCACCAAGGTGGGCTCGAGGGAACGACCGATGACCAACGCGTACGAGTCGTCGCCGGCCACCATCGGCACAGCGACGATCCGGAACTGCTCCCCCGTGCTCGTCACCGCGCTGCGCGCCGACTCGCCCTTGCCCGTACGGGCGATGGCGACCTCCTCGGGACCCACGTCGTACGTGATCGTGTCGCCCGGGATGAGCACCTCGTCCTTGTTGGCCTTGATGATCACCGCGTCGGCGACCTTCACCGAGTCGACGTTGAGGCTGCCGGTCGACTCGACGTCCTGCGACAGCGACGACGCGGTGAGATTGGCCACCGAGAGCAGCTCGCTGTCCAGCTGGGCGTACAGGGAGACGCGCGTCGTCGCGTACGCGGCCATGCCGGCGAGGCTCACCGCGAGCGCCACGGCGAGCGCGGTCAGCCAGACGATCCGCCGCTGCAGCGTGTCGCGGGGGCGCCACGACATCCAGCCGGGCCAGCGCACCTCGATCGGCAGGAACCTGGGCAGAGGGCGCGCGACAGCCTTGGGCCGGAGCCGGAGCGTGATGGTCTGCTCAGGATCCACGGAGCCGTCGACCGCTGGGGTCGGCGAGGACTCCGGAACGGTCACGGCGGCGTCTCACGCAGGACGTAGCCGATTCCGCGCACCGTGTGGATGAGGCGGGAACCACCGTCCTGCTCGGTCTTGCGCCGCAGGTAGCCGATGTAGACCTCGAGCGAGTTCGCCGTGGTCGGGAAGTCGAAGCCCCACACCTCGTTGAGCAGCCAGTTGCGCTCCAGTACGCGGCGCGGGTTCTCCATGAAGGTCTGGAGCAGGGCGAACTCCGTACGGGTGAGCGAGATCCTGCGCCCGGCGCGGGTCACCTCGCGCGTCTGCGGATCGAGAGACATGTCGGTGAAGACCAGCTGTTCGGCGTCGGCGGAGATGTCGTCGTCGACGCCGTTGCGCGACCGCCGCGTCAGGGCACGCAGCCGAGCGAGCAGTTCGTCGAGCGCGAACGGCTTGGCCATGTAGTCGTCGCCGCCCGCGTCGAGCCCGTCCACGCGGTCGTTGACGGCATCGCGGGCGGTGAGCACGAGGATCGGCACGTCGTTGCCGGACTGCCGCAGCATCCGGGTGGTCTCCAGCCCGTCGAGGCGGGGCATCATCACGTCCATGATCACGGCGTCCGGGCGCGAGCTCGACAGCCGGGCGAGCGCCTCGAGTCCGTCACCGGCCGTGATGACCTCGTACCCGCTGTAGTGCAGCGACCGGCTCAACGAGTCCCTGACGGCCTGGTCGTCGTCCACCACGAGGATCTGCATGTGCACACTCTGCCATTGCGCGACATGCGATGTCGCCGACGCACAGGCCCTTGACCCACCCCGTGCCCCGAGAACGCCACAACGCCCGCCCCGTGGGTACGGGACGGGCGTTGCGGTACGTACGCGTCAGGCGGCGACGATGGTCACCGAGATGTGCGCGGTGACAGCGTCGTGGAGCTTGATGCCGACGACGTGGGTGCCGGTCGTCTTGATCGGCTTGGTGATGACGACGGAGCGCTTGTCGAGGGCCGGGCCACCGGCCTTCTTGACGGCGGCGACGACATCGGCCGGGGTGACCGCGCCGTACAGGTGGCCTTCCTTGCCGCCCGTGCGAGCGGACAGCTCGACAGCGAGGGCCTCGAGCTGGCCGCGAACCTGGCCGGCGTGCTCGATGCCACGGATCTCGCGGGCGTCACGCGCACGCTGGATGCCGTCGATCTGCTTGGCAGCGCCCTTGGACCACGCGATGGCGTAGCCCTGCGGGAGCAGGAAGTTGCGGCCGTAGCCGGGCTTGACGTCGACGACGTCACCGGCGATGCCGAGCTTGTTCACGGCGGCGGTGAGGATGAGCTTCATAGTCGCGTGTTCCCTTCTCAGCGAGCGGTCGACGCGTACGGCAGCAAGGCCAGCTCGCGTGCGTTCTTGACGGCGATCGCGACCTTGCGCTGATCCTGGACGGACAGACCGGTCACCCGACGGGCGCGGATCTTGCCACGCTCGGAGATGAACTTGCGGAGCGTCTGCACGTCCTTGTAGTCGACGTGACCGATGCGCACCGACTTCATCGGGACGATCTTCTTCTTGTTCACCGGCTTGCGCTGTGGTGAGGCCATTGTGGTGCTCTCCTTCATGAGCCCGGCTGGCGCCGGAATGTGCCTTGCTCGCGTACGAGCGGGATGGATGTGTGTCTAGATCAGAACGGAGGCTCGTCGGACTGCGCCGAGGCCCACGGGTCGTTGTCCGCAGGACGGGAGGCCTGGGCGTTGCCGCCGCCGCCACCCCAGCCGCCGCCACCCTCGTTCGAGGAGCGGTTGCCGGAACCCTGCGACCATCCGCCGCCGCCACCTTGACCGCCGCCCTGCGACTGGGTCCTGGTGACCTTGGCGGTCGCGTACCGGAGAGCCGGACCGACCTCGTCGATCTCAAGCTCCAGGGACGTCTTCTTCTCCCCGGAGGTGGTCTCGTACGCCCTGTTCCTGAGCCGGCCGGTCACGACGACCCGCATGCCCTTGGTGAGGGACTCGGTGACGTTTTCCGCGTATTGACGCCACACCTCGCAGCGGACGAACAGCGCTTCGCCGTCCTTCCACTCGTTGGTCTGGCGATCCAACGTGCGCGGCGTCGACGCGACGGTGAACGTGGCGACCGCGTGCCCTGACGGGGTGAATCGCAGCTCAGGATCGGCAGTGAGGTTGCCGATGAGCGTGATGACAGTCTCCCCAGCCATGAAGTCCTCCGAACTCGTGTGGTTTCGTCGGTGCCTAGCCCGCCGCGCCCCGAGGAGCGCCGCTCAGGCTAGGCGCTTCTCACTTCGCGTCGGGCCGGAAGACCTTGTTGCGAAGGATCTTGTCGTCGAGGGTGAGACGACGGCTCAGCTCGTTGACGACCGCGGGCTCGGCCGAGAGCTGCACGAAGACGTACACACCCTCGGTCTTGTACGCGTTCTGCGAGTCGTTCTTGATGCGGTAGGCGAGACGGCGACGGCCGGCAAGGTCGGTGTTGGCGACAGTGCCGCCTCCGTCGGAGATCACCTTCAGGTGGGTCTCGATGAGCGTGGGGATCTGGCGGTCGTCGACATCGGGGTCAACGATGATGGCCACTTCGTATGAACGCATGCGCGGGCTCAACCTCCTCTGGTCTTCGCGGCCACGACCGTGTGTCGTGGCAGGAGGGCGGATGCTGCGACCTCGCCCGATCTGCGGGGAGGCCGACGACACAGGGTAGTCGTCGGCCCCACGCATTGTCGAACCGAACCGTTGGTGGAAGGAACCCCCCCAAGCCTTATCGGAGTCCTGCACCATCGGGTCGCCGTGCAACTGCAGCAGTAGTCTGCATCATCCAGAATCTTTGTGCCAGTTGAGGAAACTGAGGACGATTCAATGAAACCGACGCGTACTGGTCCCGACTGGGCCGACGGTGCTCCCACTAGGCATTGTGATGTGTTGCGGAGCTGACGAAGGGGAAACGCAGCCGGGGCCGTGACCTGTCGACGCATTCCGTCTATGGTCACGGCCCCGTGATGCACTGTGCGCTCCAAGACGCCCTTCGCACGGTCCCCCGGCGTGGGATCTGCCCCCAGATCCCGCCTGGGGAAGAAGGTACGGAGCGCGCCACCGCTCGTACACCATCCCTAGAGAACTCTCACTGAGTGCTCGGTAAGTGACGGTTGTACCACTCTTGGTCAGGAGCCCTACCAGCGCGGGACCCCGGCAGAATGGGCCCGTGATCATCGACGGTGGACTCTCGAACGCCCTGGCCGACCGTGGGCACGTGCTCGCGGACGACCTCTGGACAGCCCGGCTGCTGCGCGACGCGCCGCAGGAGATCGTGGCCGTGCACCGTGCGTACTTCGAGGCCGGCGCCCAGGTCGCCACGACTGCGAGCTACCAGGCGTCGGTGGGCGGGTTCGTCGCGGCGGGGCTAGATGCCGACGAGGCCGAGCGCCTGATCGTACGGTCGGTGGAACTCGCCCGCGAGGCCGCTCTCGAACACCCGGGCGCGCAGGTCGCCGCGTCCGTCGGCCCGTACGGCGCCGTGCTCGGCGACGGTTCCGAGTACACGGGCCGGTACGGGCTGTCAGCCGCTCAGCTGCGCGACTTCCACCGGCCGCGGATCGAACTGCTGCTCTCGGCGCAGCCGGACCTGCTCGCGGTCGAGACGATCCCCGACATCGACGAGGCCGAGGTGCTCGCCGGCCTGCTCGACGAGTACAAGATGAACGCCTGGCTCTCCTACACGATCGCCGACGGCCGGACCCGGGCCGGTCAGCCGCTCGACGAGGCGTTCGCCGTGGCGCGCGGCGTCGACGCGATCATCGCGACCGGCGTGAACTGCTGCGCGCCCGCCGAGGTGCTGGGTGCCGTACAGGCGGCGGTCGCGGCGTCCGGGAAGCCCGCCATCGCGTACCCCAATGCGGGCGAGACCTGGGACCCCGAGGCGCACGAATGGGTCGGTACGGGCTCGTACGACCTCGCGCTGGTCCCGACCTGGCGCGCTGCCGGCGCCGCCCACCTCGGCGGCTGCTGCCGCATCGGCCCAACCCAGATCGCCGCGCTGGCCGCTCTCGGCTGACCTACGGTGGCTGCCTGATCCGAGTCGTTCCCCGCTCGGTCAGGACACGACGACGAGCAGGTCGCCTCCTTCGACGGCCTGGGCGTGGTGGATGGCGAGGCGCTGGACGGTGCCGGCGACAGGCGTGGTGATCGCCGCCTCCATCTTCATCGCCTCGATGGTCGCCACCTGCTGGCCCGCGGTCACGGTGTCGCCCTCGGCCACGGTGAGCGTGACGACGCCCGCGAACGGCGCCGGGACGTGACTCGGGTTCTTGGCGTCGGCCTTCTCCGCCACGGCGACGGTCGAGGTGACCGCCTTGTCGCGGATGGACACGACGCGCATCTGGCCGTTCATGAGGCAGACCACCTGGCGCATGCCGTGCTCGTCGGGCTCGCCGATCGAGTGGAGCGCCATGAGCAGGGTCTTGCCCCGCTCGATGGGCACCTCGTGCTCGACGCCGACCACCATGCCGTGCAGGAACTGCCGCGTGGTCAGCACGATGAGCTCGGAGAAGTCCTCCACCGCCTCCTCGTAGTCCTTGGTCGGGCCGGGGAACAGCAGCCGGTTGAGCGTGCGGCGGGGCTCGGCGGCCAGCGCCGCCTCGTCCTCGGCCGAGAGCTCGGTGACCACGGGCTTCGTGACGCGGCCTGCCAGCGCCTTCGTACGGAACGGCTCCGGCCAGCCGCCGGGCGGGTCGCCGAGGTCGCCGTTGAGGAAGCCGATGACCGACTCCGGGATGTCGTACTTCGCCGGGTTGGCCTCGAAGTCCTTCGGATCCGCATTGGCGCCCACGAGCGCCAGCGCGAGATCCCCGACCACCTTCGACGACGGGGTCACCTTGACGATGTTGCCGAGGATGCGGTTGGCCTCCGCGTACATGTCCTCGATCGCCTCGAACCTGCCGCCGAGACCGAGTGAGATCGCCTGCTGGCGCAGGTTCGACAGCTGCCCGCCGGGGATCTCGTGGTGGTACACGCGCCCCGTCGGGCCGGGCAGGCCGGACTCGAACGGCCCGTACAGAGCGCGTACGGCCTCGAAGTACGGCTCCAGCGACTCCGCCGCCTCCAGCGACAGCCCCGTCTCGCGCTCGGTGCCGTCCGTCGCCGCGATCAGCGCCGACATCGAGACCTGGCTCGTCGTGCCGGCCCAGGCCGCGTTCGCGACGTCGACCGCGTCGACGCCCGCGTCGATGGCCGCGATCAGCGTGGCGAGCTGGCCGCCCGCGGTGTCATGCGTGTGCAGGTGCACGGGCAGGTCGAAGCGCTCGCGCAGTGCGCTGACAAGGGCCTTCGCGGCCGGGGCGCGCAGCACGCCCGCCATGTCCTTGATGGCCAGGATGTGCGCGCCGGCCTCGACCAGCTGCTCGGCCAGGTGGAGGTAGTAGTCCAGCGTGTACAGCTTCTCGCCAGGGCTGAGCATGTTGCCCGTGTAGCAGAGTGCCGCCTCCGCGACCCCGTACGGCGTCTCGCGCACCGCCTCGATGGCCGGCCGGATCTGATCGACGTTGTTGAGCGCGTCGAAGATGCGGAAGATGTCGACGCCCGTGCTCGCCGCCTCGTGCACGAAGGCCTGAGTGACCTTCAAGGGGTACGGGGTGTAGCCGACCGTGTTACGGCCCCGCAGCAGCATCTGCAGCGGGATGGTGGGCATCAGCTCGTGGAGGTTCGCGAGCCGCGTCCAGGGGTCCTCCTTGAGGAAGCGCAGCGCCACGTCGTACGTCGCCCCGCCCCACGCCTCGCTCGACCACAAGCCGGGCAGCATGCGCGCGACGTGCGGCGCGACGTTGATCAGGTCGCGGGTACGGACGCGGGTCGCGAGCAGGGACTGATGCGCGTCGCGGAACGTCGTGTCGGTGACTGCGACGTCCTTGCGCTCCCGCAGCGCCTTGGCGAAGCCCTCGGGACCGAGGCGCAGGAGCTCGTCGCGCGATCCGGGGGGCGGCGGGGCCGACAGAGCGCGGCCGAGGTCCGGCAGCTTGGTGTGGGCGACGATGGGGGTGCGGGGCTCGCCGTACGGCTTGTTGACCGTCACGCCCGCCAGGTACGTCAGCAGCTTCGTCGCGCGGTCCGCCGGCACCCGGTGGTCGAGCAGGCCGGGCCGCTCGTCGATGAAGCTCGTGGTGATCTTGCCCGCGAGGAAGTCGGGGTCGGTGAGCACACCCTCGAGGAAGCCGATGTTCGTCGAGACGCCGCGGATGCGGAACTCGCTCAGGGCGCGGGCCGCGCGACGTACGGCGGTGTCGAAGTCGTGGCCGCGGCAGGTGAGCTTGACGAGCATCGAGTCGAAGTGAGCCCCGATCTCGGAGCCAGTGAAGACCGTGCCGCCATCGAGGCGGATACCGGCGCCACCAGGGGTTCTGTACGTGGTGAGCACGCCGGTGTCCGGGCGGAAGCCGTTGCTCGGGTCCTCGGTGGTGATGCGGCACTGCATGGCCGCGCCACGCACCCGTACGGACTCCTGCGACAGCCCGAGGTCGGCCAGGGTCTCGCCCGCGGCGATCCTGATCTGGCTCGAGACCAGGTCGACGTCGGTGATCTCCTCGGTGACCGTGTGCTCGACCTGGATGCGCGGGTTCATCTCGATGAAGACGAACCGGCCGTCCTCGCCGAGCAGGAACTCGACGGTGCCGGCGTTGACGTAGCCGATGTGGCGCGCGAACCGTACGGCGGCGGCGCAGATCTCGTCACGCACGGCCGGGTCGAGGTTCTGCGCGGGCGCGATCTCGATGACCTTCTGGTGGCGGCGCTGCAGCGAGCAGTCCCGCTCGTACAGGTGGATGACGTTGCCGCTCGCGTCGGCGAGGATCTGGACCTCGATGTGACGGGGGCGGATGACGGCCTGCTCGAGGTACATGCGGGGGTCGCCGAACGCCGACTGGGCCTCGCGCATGGCCTCGTGGAGCGCGGCTTCGAGGGCGTCGGCGGTCTCCACGCGGCGCATGCCCCGGCCACCTCCACCGGAGACGGCCTTGACGAACACGGGGAAGCCCACCTCGTCGGCGGCGGCGAGCAGGGTCGCGACGTCGTCGGACGGCTCGGAGCCGCGCAGCGTGGGGAGTCCGGCCTCGCGGGCGGCGGCGATGGCGCGCGCCTTGTTGCCGGCCAGCTCGAGGACCGTGTGGTCCGGGCCGACGAACGTGATCCCGGCCTTCTCGCAGGCCGTCGCGAGGTCGGGGTTCTCGGAGAGGAAGCCGTAGCCGGGGTACACCGCGTCGGCGCCGGCGGCCACGGCGGCGGCGACGATGCCGTCCACGTCGAGGTACGCGCGTACGGGGTGGCCCACCTCACCGATCTGGTACGACTCGTCGGCCTTCAGCCGGTACTCGCTCAGCCGGTCCTCGAACGGGAACACCGCGACGGTGGTGATGCCGAGCTCGGTGGCGGCCCGGAAGGCACGTACAGCGATCTCACCGCGGTTCGCCACCAGGATCTTGCGGAACATGGGTCTCCTCGAAGTTGTGCGCGAGGAGGCACAACCTACCCGGCTGAAGGCGTCCGGACGAGGCTCTTGAGGATCACGGCTCGGGGTGACGGTTTCCCACGGCAGGTACCGAAACCAGCACTCCCCGCACCGAACCTGGTGCGGGGAGTGCTGGTATGGCTACAGACCGTGGTGAACCGACAGAGCGGAGTACGAGGGCGGGGGCGGTCAGGCCTCCATCGCCGCGAGTGCTGCCTCGGCGGCGAGCACGACGTCGAACCAGCGGGCGTCGTTGGTGTAGAAGGAGTCGGCGGCCTCGCCGAGCTCGAGGATGAGGGCTCCAAGGTGGCGGCCCAGCATGCGCATGGCCGGGACCTCGCTGGCGCGAAGGATCGAGCCGACGGCGCGTTCGGGGCGAGGCAGGATCTCGCACTCGTCGTACAGGCACGACAGGTGCTCGGCCAGGGAGTCGTAGTCGTCGTCGCCCGGCACGTCCCTGCCCCAGTGCGCAGCCTGGTGGCTCGGATCGGACAAGGCGGTCAGCGCGACCCACACGTCGAGCCGCAAGGAGGGGTAGCGGACACCACGGGTCTCCGCTACGGCGTCGACCTCCGGTGCTTCAACAGGAGTGATGGTGATGCTCATTTCTCGCAGTCCGTTCTGTATGCCAGGGGTAGTGCGGCGAACCTATGGCGGGGTCTGCGAGACGTTGTTGAGTGTGAAACCTTCCTCATGTTCGATACAGGTTCAGATCCCGACCGGGCGGTCAGTAATCGGGCGTCGCCCCTAGCCAGCGCGCGAATGTGGCCGCCTATGGACGGCCTGTGAGTATCGAAAGACGCCTCACACGGTTGATGAGAGACGACTCATCACGGCGTCCAACATGGCCTCGGTGAGCCGCCCGGTGAACGTGTTCTGCTGCGAGACGTGGTAGCTGCCGACCAGTCGTACGTCGCCTTCAGGTGTCGTCAGTACGGCCTCGGCGCCATGTCCGAAGGTCGGCGCGGGCGTCGCCATGCCCCAGCCGAGGCGGCGCGCGCAGGCCAGGACGGCGTTCCAGCCGATGGCTCCCAGCGCGAGGATCGACTCCAGCGTGGGCAGGCAGAGCTGCACCTCGCGGTCCAGCCAGTGCGCGCACGTCGCCAGCTCTTCGCGCGTGGGCTTGTTCGCCGGCGGGGCGCAGTGGGCCGCCGCCGTGATCCGTACGCCCGTCAGCATCAACCCGTCGCCCGCGGCCGTCGAGGTCGGTTGGGAGGCGAAGCCGGCGCGGTGCAGCGCCGCGAACAGCCAGTCGCCGGAGCGGTCGCCGGTGAACATGCGGCCCGTACGGTTCGCGCCGTGCGCCGCGGGGGCCAGCCCGACGACCAGCACGCGGGGCTCGGGGTCGCCGAAGCTGGGAGCCGGGCGCCCCCAGTACGGCTGGTCCGCGTAGGCCGCCCGCTTCGTGAGCGCGACCTCCTCCCGCCACGCCACGAGGCGGGGGCAGGCGCGACAGACGGCGACGTACGCATTGAGCTCGGCCACGTCGCGTACCGCAGAACAGAGATGTACGACGTCGGGCTCGGTGCGTGCGACGGGCGTCGTCGCGGTCGCGGGGTCACCCGGCCAGCCCGTGCCGGGGAGGGCAGGGGAGGTGTGCGCGAGTCCGGTGACGGGGTGACGATCCACGGGAGCCATTCTGTCGGGGTCGCGTCGTACAGTCGCCCCCATGACCGTCAGTTTCGGAGCGCACGTCGACCAGACCGACCCCGTCGCGGAGGCGATCGCCCGCGGCGCGAGCCTGTCGCAGTTCTTCCTGGGCGACCCGCAGGGGTGGAAGACGCCGACGGTGGGGTACGAGGCGGGGCCGGACGCGCTGAAGGCGGACGCCGAGGCTGCGGGGATCGATCTGTACGTGCATGCGCCGTACGTGCTGAACGTCGTCTCGACCAACAACCGCGTTCGGATCCCCAGCCGGCAGCTGCTCCAGAAGCAGATCACTCTCGCCACCCAGATCGGCGCGAAGGGGATCGTCGTGCACGGCGGCCACGTCGGCAACGAGGACGACCTTGCGGTGGGCTTCGACAACTGGCGCAAGTGCATCGACGGCCTCGACATCACCGTGCCGTTGCTCATCGAGAACACTGCGGGCGGTACGGGCGCGATGGCCCGGCAGCTCGAGCGCATCGACCAGCTGTGGTCGACGATCCAGTCCGCGGCCGGGGTGGAGAACGTCGGCTTCTGCCTCGACACCTGCCACGCCCACGCGGGCGGCATCGAGCTCACCGGGCTCGTCGACAAGGTGCTCGCGATCACCGGACGGATCGACCTGGTCCACGCCAACGACTCCCGCGACGAGTTCGACTCGGGCGCCGACCGCCACGCCAACCTCGGCACGGGATTCTGCGACCCCGAGGGCCTCGCCGAGGTCATCGCCACTGCGGACGCCCCGATCGTGCTCGAGACCCCGGGCGCCAAGACCGGCCACCTGGACGACGTCCGCTGGATCGCCGACCACGTGAAGTGATGATCGTCGCCCTATTGGTAGGCGACGCGGCCAGGGCCACCAAAGTCGGATCCGTCTGACCGGACGAATGCCTGCCTCATTTCCGCCAAGATTCGCCGTGCGATGGCCCGAAACGCCTCGTGGGGCCCGGATCTTGGCGGATTCCGGTCAGACGACCTTGCCCAGCGCGATCGCGGCGTACATCAACGACGCCACCGTCTCGCCGTCGGTGAGGCGACCGTCGGCGATCATCGCCACGACCTCCGACCATGCCACCCAGGCCACGTCGCTGATGCCCTCGGCCTCAGCGTCCGGGGCGTCACCGGCGCGCGTGACCCCCTGCGCGAGGAACACGTGCTCGGGCGCGCGGCAGATGCCGTTGAGCGCGTTCATCGAGCCGACCAGCCGCCACTGCGACGCCTCGTACCCCGTCTCCTCGTACAGCTCGCGTCTCGCGGCGACCAGCAGGTCCTCGCCGTCATTGGCGCCGGCCGGCACCTCCCACGACGGCCCCACGGTGTGACGGTCGACCCGCTCCAGGAGCACCTCGTCGACGTCGTTCGCCGCCACGATGAACACCGCCTCGTGCTGCACCGCGACGACCCCGTACACGCCCGGCTGGCCGTCAGGCCTCACCACCTGGTCCTCGACGACGGAGATCCACCGGTTCTCGTACGCGATCCTGCTCGAGGTCACTTCCCACATGCCGGAAGCCTACGGGGCCTGCCTCCGCGTCGAATGTCACAGGGTGGGACCCCGCGTTCACAATGCAGGACGGCCCGTATTAGGTTCGTTCGGTTGCCGGGCCGCCGGGTAAGCGGTCCCCACGAGCGAGGAGCCCACCTGATGAGCCTGCTGCGTACGAAGTCGATCGAGCAGTCGATCGCCGACACGGACGAGCCCGAGTACCGGCTCAAGAAGTCCCTCAGCGCGCTCGACCTCACCGTCTTCGGGGTCGGCGTGGTGATCGGCGCCGGCATCTTCACGCTCACGGGGCGCGCGGCCCACAACATCGCCGGCCCGTCGATCGTCGTGAGCTTCGTGGTCGCCGCGATCTGCTGCGCGCTGGCGGCCATGTGCTACGCCGAGTTCGCATCCACGGTGCCGGTCTCGGGCAGCGCGTACACCTTCTCGTACGCCTCTCTCGGCGAGATCTTCGCCTGGATCATCGGCTGGGACCTGATCCTCGAGATGTTCCTCGGGGCGTCGGTCGTGGCGCAGGGCTGGAGCGCGTACCTCGGCGTCTTCCTCGGCAAGATCGGCATCACGCTGCCCGCGGCGATCAGCTACGGCGGCACCGTCGACCTGTTCGCCATGGGCCTGGTGATCGTGCTCGGCGTGCTGGTCGTGTTCGGCATCAAGGAGTCGCTGCGGGTCAACCTCGTGCTCGTCGGGCTGAAGCTGTTCATCGTGCTGTTCGTGATCTTCGCGGGCATCCAGTTCATCAACCCCGCGAACTACACGCCGTTCGTACCTGCCGCACAGGCCACCGAGACCACCACGGGCTGGACCCAGCCGCTGCTGCAGATGCTCACCGGCGCGGCCCCCTCGACGTTCGGCATCGGCGGCATCGTCGCCGGCGCGGCGCTCGTGTTCTTCGCGTACATCGGCTTCGACGTCGTCGCCACCACCGCGGAGGAGACCAAGAACCCGCAGCGCGACCTGCCCATCGGCATCATCGCCTCGCTCGCGATCTGCACCGTCCTGTACTGCGCGACGGCCCTCGTGGTGACCGGGATGGTTCCGTACGACCAGCTCGATCCCAAGGCCGCCCTCGCCAACGCCTTCGTACATCACGGCCAGTCGTGGATGGCCACGCTGATCTCGGCCGGCGCTGTCGCGGGCCTGACCACCGTCGTGCTGACCCTGATGATCGGCGCGACCCGCCTGATCTTCGCGATGTGCCGCGACGCGCTGCTGCCCATCGGCCTGGCCAAGGTTCACCCGAAGTACCGCACCCCCTGGCTGATCACGGCCATCGTCACCGGCGTCGTGGCGATCGTGGCCGGGGTCACCCCGGTCGGCGTGCTCGAGGAGATGGTCAACATCGGCACGCTGTCCGCCTTCGTGCTGGTGTCGATCGGCGTCGTCGTGCTGCGCAAGAAGCGGCCCGACCTGAAGCGCTCGTTCAAGGTGCCCTTCTCGCCGGTGCTCCCGATCATCTCCGCGCTCATCTGCGGCTTCCTCATGCTCAACCTGTCGGTCGAGACCTGGGTGCGATTCCTGGTGTGGCTGGTCATCGGGTTCGTCATCTACTTCGCCTACTCGCGGTCGCGGTCGCGCGTGGCGACCGGCGCGAGCATCCACCACGAGACCCCGGGCACCGCTGTCCCGAAGGAGCCCACGATCTGAGCGCTTGGGGGATCAGCCACCGTACGTACGACCGGTGTCCCCTCACTCCTACAGGAGGCGCTTCCTGGTGCTTTCCCGATGCGAGAGCTTCCACTCGTAACCGATACTGTCGCCCGTATGGCGAAGAGCATCTACGTGATGTCGCCCGAAGGGCTGGTCGGCAAGTCTGCGATCGCCCTCGGCGTCATCGAGGCCCTGGCGCGTGAGGTCCGTTCGGTCGGCGTGTTCCGCCCGATCATCCGGACCGACGGGCGTGACGGCATCCTGGAGACACTGGTGTCCCAGCCGGCCGTACAGGGGCAGTACGACCAGTCGTACGGCGTGACGTACGCGGCGCTGCACAAGGATCCCGAGGAAGCGATGAGCGAGATCATCGCGCGCTACTCGGAGCTGCAGCCGCGCTACGACGCCATGGTCATCCTCGGCTCGGACTTCACCGACGTGCTCGGGCCGACGGAGTTCGGCTACAACGCGAACGTGGCCGCCAACCTCAACGCGCCCGTGCTGCTCGTCGTCCGCGGCAACAACAAGACACCCGAGGGCGTACGGCACATCATCGACAACTCGATCGACGAGCTCGGTGTGCACCACTGCGAGGTCGTCGGCGCCATCGCGTCACGGATCGCCCCCGAGGACCTCGAGGTGTACAGGGCGGCGCTCGACGGCATCCACCTCCCTCTGGTGAACGCGGTGCCGGAGCACAAGGTGCTCCCCGCCCCGACCGTACGGACGCAGTTCAAGGCCGTCGGCGCCACGCTGATCCGCGGCAAGGAGGAGCTCCTCGACCGCGAGAGCCAGGGCGTCATCGTCTGCGGCATGACGCTGCCGAACGTGCTCGACAGGCTGTTCCCTGAGGCCACCGTCGTCGCCGCCTGCGACCGCATCGACCTCATCCCCGGCCTGCTGCTGGCCCACACCTCTGGCGCCTTCCCCCCGATGGCCGGGCTCGTGCTGGTCGGTGGGTACGACCTCCCCGCGAGCGTGCAGAAGCTCATCGACACCCTTGACTCGGACCTGCCGATCGCGACCACCACCACCGGCACGTACACCACCTCCGAGAAGCTCTTCGGCCTGGAGGGGTCGGTCACCGACTCGGCCCGCAAGATCGAGATCGCGCGCGGCCTGTTCGGCGACAACATCGACGCCCGCGCGCTCATCGACGCGATGCACGTGTCGCACGCCGAGGTCCGTACGCCGCTGATGTTCGAGTACCAGCTCATGCAGCAGGCGCGCGCCGACAAGCGCACGATCGTGCTTCCCGAGGGCAGCGAGGACCGCATCCTCGAATCGGCCGTCGTGCTGCTGCGGCGCAACGTCGCCGACCTCATCCTGCTGGCCCCGGAGCACGTCGTGAACCAGCGCTCCGGCAGCCTCGGCATCAACCTGGCGCGCGCGAAGTGCATCGACCCGGCCGATCCCGAGCTGCGGGAGAAGTTCGCGGTCGAGTACGCGAGGTTGCGGGCCAAGAAGGGCGTCACGCTCGAGGCTGCGCGCGAGCGGATGGAGGACCTGTCGTACTTCGGCACGATGATGGTCCACTTCGGCATGGCCGACGGCATGGTGTCGGGCTCGATCACGACGACCGCCAACACGATCCGGCCGTCCCTGGAGTTCATCAAGACCAAGCCGGGGACGTCGATCATCTCGAGCTCGTTCCTCATGTGCCTGCCCGACCGGGTCGTGGTGTTCGGCGACTGCGCCGTGAACCCTGACCCGACCGCCGAGCAGCTGGCCGACATCGCGATCTCGTCGGCGCAGACGGCCGCGGCGTTCGGCATCGAGCCGCGCGTGGCGATGCTGTCGTACAGCACCGGCTCGTCGGGGTCGGGCGCCGATGTGGACAAGGTCCGCGAGGCGACCAGGATCGTCAAGGAGCGTGCCCCCGAGCTGCTCGTGGAGGGCCCGATCCAGTTCGACGCCGCCATGGACAAGCACGTCGCGAAGACCAAGCTGCCGGACTCGTTGGTGGCCGGCCAGGCGACGGTGTTCGTGTTCCCCGACCTCAACACCGGCAACAACACGTACAAGGCCGTGCAGCGCACCGCCGGCGCCGTCGCGATCGGCCCGGTCATGCAGGGTCTGAACAAGCCCGTCAACGATCTGTCGCGCGGAGCGACCGTCGACGACATCGTCAACACCGTGGCGATCACGGCGATCCAGGCCCAGGCCGTACCGCACGGCACGCCGTCGCCCTTCGCCGCGCAGTAACCACCCAAGGAGAACCGTGCCCACACCGATCCTCGTCCTGAACTGCGGGTCCAGCTCGATCAAGTACCAGGTCATCGACGTCGATGACGAGTCGCGCCTGGCGACCGGCCTGGTGCAGAAGATCGGCCTGGCCGACTCGAGCCTCGAGCACGAAACCGGTGGCGAGAAGCACCGGATCGACCGCCAGGTCTCCAACCACGAAGAGGCGTTGGCCCTTGTCGTGAGCGCTTTCGGGCAGTACGGGCCGCCGCTGGCCGACGTGGTCGCCGTCGGGCACCGCGCCGTCCATGGCGGTGAGGCGTTCCGCGAGCCCGTACGGATCGACGACCGCGTCATCGAGACGCTCGTCGAGCTGTCGCCGCTGGCACCGCTGCACAACCCGCCAGGCATCGCGGGCATCAAGGCCGCCATGCACGCGATGCCGAAGGTGCCGCACGTGGCCGTGTTCGACACCGCGTTCTTCGCCACGCTGCCCGCCGAGGCGTACACGTACGCGATCGACGCGAAGCTCGCCCACGAGTACTCGATCCGCAAGTACGGCTTCCACGGCACGAGCCACAAGTACGTGTCGGAGCGGGTCGCCGAGCTGCTGGGTCGGCCGTACGAGGACGTGGACCAGATCGTCTGCCACCTCGGCAACGGCGCGTCCATCTCCGCGATCCGCGGCGGCGTGGCCGTCGATACCTCGATGGGCATGACCCCGCTGCAGGGCCTGGTCATGGGCACCCGGTCGGGCGATGTCGACCCCGGCCTCCACGCGTACCTCGCCCGTGAGGCCAACATGTCCGTCGCGGAGGTGGACCGGCTGCTCAACTCGCGCTCGGGCATCTCCGGGCTGACCGGCGGCACGAGCGACTTCCGCGACCTCGCTGACCGGATCGAGAAGGGCGACGCGGCCGCGAAGCTGGCGTACGACGTGTACATCCACCGCCTCGTCAGCTACATCGGCGCGTACCTCGCGGTGCTCGGCGGCGTGGACGCGATCACGTTCACCGCCGGGGTCGGGGAGAACGACCATGCCGTACGACAGTCGGTGTGCGACCGGCTCGCGCCGCTGGGCTTCCTGCTCGACGACGAGGCGAACAAGATCCGCTCCAAGGAGCCGCGCCGCATCAGCCAGCCCGACTCGCCGATCCAGATCCTCGTCGTCCCGACGAACGAGGAGCTCGCCATGGCCCGCGAGACCAGCAAGGTCATCTCGGCTTAGGCCCCACCACGAAGTGCAGTTGATGTCGCGCCACGCCGCACCGACCGGGCGTGTCGCGCACTATCTGGGGAGCCCGGGGGCGATGTGAGACCCGGGTCGGGCTCAGCTGCTCGGGCTCAGCCGATCGGGAGGTCAGCGAGGTCGCGGACGACGAGTGCGCGGTCCTCGGGATCGGCGATCGGTACGGCACGGGCCGCCTCCGCCTCTCGTACTGCCTCCTCCTGACGCCCCAGGGCCAGCAGCGCCCGGGCGCGGGCCTCGTGGGCGTAGGCGAGGTCGACGTCGTCCAGCCCGTCCTCCTCGCAGATGGCGGCGCAGCGGTCGGCGCTGATCAGCGCGCGTTCGGCCTGGCCGGTCGCGACCAGCGCCCGAGCCACCACGTACGCCGCCCTGGCCTCGTTCGCCGGCCCTGACCCGGTGGCGCGCTGCCAGTGGTACGCCGAGGCGTACGCGTGGCGCAGCAGGTCCTCGTCCTCATGGGGTGTGCGGTCGCGGGCGAGCAGCTCGTACGTCGCGTTGTTCGCCTCGACGCCCTGGCGTCGGTGCCAGTCGCCCTCAGGCGTGGCGCTCGGCGCGGTGGGCGCCGAGGGGCTCGGCAGCGGTCGGCCGGTCTCGAGCAGCGTCTTGAGCCCGTCGACGATCCACACCCAGCCGTCCTTGACGTGCGCCCAGGTGAGGGGGCTGTACGCGAGGTCGCCGTGCACCAGCCGTACCCTCGTCAACCCATCGCCCACGCCCTCGACCGTCCACTC
Organism: Propionibacteriaceae bacterium; assembly: GCA_027492675.1. Lineage (GTDB taxonomy): Bacteria > Actinomycetota > Actinomycetes > Propionibacteriales > Propionibacteriaceae > Fen-668. The sequence continues at coordinate 43,845 of JAPUEI010000057.1, forward strand.
CACGCGGCCTGGCGGCTCGGCGGCGAGCGCCGCGTCGTACAGCACATGCCAGGTCTGTACGAACCGGCCCGGGCGCCCGTCGACCGGCGGGGTGAGGTCCTCGACGACCCCCTCGACGGCGTCGCGCCCATCCTCGGTCACGGTCCGGTAGGCGGCGCCAGAGACGAGCGGGTCGACGAACGAGGTGCCGTGGAAGTACTGGCGGGTCCACTCGGACTCGGTGATCGCCCGCCACACCTGCTCGGGCGTCGCGGCGATGTAGATCTGGTAGACGTGCGCGGTGCCGGCCATCTGTCCTCCCTGCGCCGAGGTAGGGCACCCACGATGCAACATGCCGACGCGCGAGACAAGACGGCCACGAAGTGCAGTTGGTGCCACGCCACGCCGTACCGACCGGGCGTGTCGTGCACTATCTGGGGAAGCAGGGAGGGCGTACGACTCAGCGACCGCGACGCTGCTGGCGCAGCTCCTCCAGGCGCTTGCGCTCCTTCGGGGTCAGCGAGTCGAGACCGCTGGCCATGATCTTGTCGAGCAGCGCGTCCATCTCGGCGTCCTCGCGGGCCGGCGGCTCGTACGCCCACGGGCCCTGGACCACCGTCTGCCCCTGCGGCGCGCGGCCCGACCGTCGAGACGGCTTGGGAGTACGGATGCGAGGTGAGCTGCTGATCATGCGGCCGGGGATGAACGGGTACTGACTCAGCAGGCCGGCGAACTTCGCGCAGATCGCCGACACCACGAGGCTCAGCGCGAGGAGCAGAAGGCCCAGCCAGTACCGGGCGCCGATGTACTGCAGCAGCGGGATCACGACCATGACCACGCCGAACACCCACGCGGGGATGCCGAAGAAGAACGGCATCCTCGGGTTCTCGGCGATGAACAGCAGCACCACGATGAGCGCCAGCGTGCCGATGCCCGCCAGGTACGGCTCGTCGGTGCGGAACCCGAGCGACAGCAGCACCGCGATCAGCGACTGCCCCACGGTCACGGCCAGCAGCAGCCAGCCGAAGCGGCCCTTGCCCAGCTCGCGCTCGAGGGCGCGGCCCGTGAACCACAGCACCACGGCGTTCCACAGGGTCCAGAAGCTCGGCGCGTTGGCCAACGGCCAGGTCACCAGCTGCCAGAGGAACCCCCTGTTCAGCACGTCGTACGGCTGGAGCATGAGCGCGCTGACGAAGCCCGGCGCCAGTGCGTACACGAACATCATGACGACGGCGACGCCTGCGACGAACTCGCTCGTCCCCACCCCGTACGACCTGATGTGGAACCAGGGCCGTTCCTGCTCAGATCCGTAGAGCCAACTCACGGCCCTAGGCTACTCATGGGCCCCAGGCGCAACTCGCCAACGATGAGCCCATTGCCATCCCTTGTGGGATTACCACAAACGAAACGCCCCTCTTTCTCGGGAGAACAACAAACCTTCCCTGGAGGTGTGGGGCACTTCGACACGGCTCGCGCAGGTGTCGTAGCCTCACGGTTATGGCTCTCGCCCTGGTGACCGGAGGAACGGCCGGCATCGGTCACTCTTTTGCGACGCAACTCGCCTCGCAAGGGTGGGATCTGGTGCTCGTGGCCCGCGACAGTGCGCGCCTCAACGATGTCGCCGCCGCGATCAGGACGACGTACGGGCGCGACGTCGAGACCCTCACCGCCGACCTCGCCAACCGCGAGGACGTCATGGCCGTCGCAGACCGCCTGGAGAGCACCGAGTCGCCGGTCGAGATGCTCGTCAACAACGCCGGCTTCGGCATCCACGCCTCCCTGCTGGACCGGGACTTCTCGATCCAGGAGAAGGCGCTGGACGTCATGTGCCTCGCGGTGCTCATCCTGTCCGGTGCTGCCGGCCGCGCCATGGTCGCTCGCGGGCACGGCTCGATCATCAACATCGGCTCGTCGAGCGGCATCATCACGACGGGCAACTACTCCGCCGTGAAGGCCTGGGTGAACACGTACACCGAGGGTCTCGCCAACGAGCTCCGAGGCACCGGTGTGACGGTCACCGCCGTGCTGCCGGGCTGGGTCCGCACGGAGTTCCACGCTCGCGCCGGCATCAACGCGTCCAAGCTGCCCGGCATCGTCTGGATCGACTCCGACGAACTCGTCCAGGAGGCGCTGGCCGACCACGCCAAGGGCAAGGTGATCTCGGTGCCGACCAAGCGCTGGAACAGCGCGTACTGGCTCGGCCGCCACGTTCCCCGATGCGCCATCCGTTGGGTCTCGCGCAAACTGTCCAATTCGCGGAAGAATCCCTAGATGGGTGAAATCGACCGCGGGCGCTACCAGTCCGACCTGTTCGCGGGCGTCAGGTTCGTCTCGCAGGAACTGCTTCTGAAGCCGTTCATCTGGCGGATCCTCAACGTCCACATCCATGGACAGACCAACATCGAGGGCCTCGACGCGCCGTTCGTCGTCATCGCGAACCACTCCTCGCACCTCGACGCGCCCCTCATCGTCGGCGCCCTGCCGCGCCGCCTGTCGAAGTTCCTCGCCACGGGCGCGGCCGCCGACTACTTCTACGCCTCGAAGATCAAGTCGCTGTCGACCGCGCTGGTCGCGAACACGTACCCCATCGAGCGCCGAGGCCTGCGCACCCGCAAGGGCCTGTCCAAGCTGCTGCTCTCCGACGGGGTGCCGTTGCTGATCTTCCCTGAGGGTACGAGGTCGCGGACGGGCGCCATGGGCCCCTTCACCCCGGGCGTGGCCGCGCTCTGCATCTCGCACAACGCTCCGGCACTGCCGATCGCGCTCGTCGGCGCGTTCGCCGCCTGGCCGTACGGGCAGGGTCACCTGCCTCGCGGCCGCCCTGACGTGCACGTCGTCATCGGCCACCCGCTCACCCCCGCGCCCGGCGAGATCGCCCGGCAGTTCAACGAGCGGATGCGTCGGACCGTCCAGCAACTGCACGATTCGACGGCCAGGGCCTATGGACTCCCCACCCTGGACGACTACGCTCGGGCAGTCTCACTACGCGCGGCGTCGGTGCCGTCCGCAGTGAGCCCGACATCACCGGCCCATCCTGACGACGATGGCGGCGCACCTGCCGCAGGCAAGGACACACGATGAGTGACTCGACCCGACGCGTAGGCCCCCGGAGCGTCAAGCAGCAGAAGTGGTGGGGCTGGGGCGCCGAAGGGATCGAGTTCTCGTTCGCCGACAAGCCCAAGTTCGCGCCGTTCGTCCTCAAGGTGCTCGGCGTCGACGTCACGTTGCCCGCGCCTCGCGTCCGTACGTTCGACTCGCTCGACGTCCCGGCCTCGCAGCTGAGCGACTCCCTGCGCGCGACCCTGGTCGGCGCCCTGGGCGACGAGTTCGTCATCGACGACGACGAGATCCGCGTCATCCACGCCTTCGGTCGCGGCGTCCGTGACCTGGTACGGGTGCGGCGCGGCCAGCTCGGTCGCGTACCCGACGTCGTGGTCTACCCCGGCAGCGAGGAGGACGTCGTCGCGATCGTCGACGCCGCCTGCGCCGAGAACGCGGTCGTCATCCCGTACGGCGGCGGCTCCAACATCGTCGGCGCCCTCGAGGCGCTGCCCGAGGAGACCCGCCAGGTCGTCAGCATCAACATGGGCCGGATGAACAAGGTCCTCGAGATCAACAACGCCGCGGGCCTGGCCCGGATCCAGGCCGGCGTGCTCGGCCCGGACATGGAGATCCAGCTCAACGCGAAGGGCTGGACGCTCGGCCACTTCCCCGACTCGTTCATCTGGTCGACGCTGGGCGGCTGGATCGCGACCCGGTCGAGCGGCATGCAGTCCGACAAGTACGGCGACATCGCCGAGGTGACCCGCGGCCTGCGGATGGTGATGAACGGGCAGGTGCTCGTGCTGCGCCCGCTGCCGTCGTCGTCCTCCGGCCCGTCCGTGCGCGAGATGGTCATCGGCTCCGAAGGCCGCCTGGGCATCATCACCGAAGCCTGGGTGAACGTGCACCGGCTGCCCGAGGTACGCGAGATCCAGGCGTACTTCTTCCCGACGTACGACGCGGGCCTCGAGGCCATGACCGAGCTCGCAGCCTCTGACGCGGCGCCCTCGATCACCCGCGTGATGGACGCCAACGAGACCCAGTTCTCGATGGCCAACGGCAAGAAGTCCGGCCGCATCTCGCACCTCATGAACCGCGCCGTCCAGGAGGTCATGACCCGCAAGGGCTGGGACCTGGAGAAGATCGCACTGTCGTTCGTGGGCTACGAGGGCACGGCCACGCACGTGCGGTACGAGAAGGGCCTGGTCGGCAAGATCGTGGCCCGCCACGGCGGCATGGGCGTCGGCAAGGGACCGGGCGCGCTGTACGACCAGAAGAAGTACGACGTCCCGTACATCCGTGACTTCCTGCTCGACCGCGGCATCCCGGCCGACGTCTCGGAGACGGCGACCCCGTGGTCGCTCATGAAGCAGATCCACGACAACACCGTCGCTGCGGCGCAGGCCGCGATGGACGAGGCCGGCGTGCAGGGGTTCATCATGTGCCACCTGTCGCACAGCTACCACTCGGGCGCCTGCCAGTACTTCACGTTCGCGATCAACGACGCGAGCGAGCAGAACATGGAGACGTACGACAAGGTGAAGCGGGCGATCCAGCAGTCGTTCATGGACAACGGCGGCACGGTCTCGCACCACCACGGCGTCGGCGAGGAGCACAGCCCCTGGCTCGACCAGGACATCTCGCCGGCGGGCGTCTTCATCCAGCGCAAGCTCTTCGACGGCGTCGATCCGGGCCACAACTTCAACCCGGGCAAGATCATCCACGACGGGATCCCCGGCATCTCCAGCAACTCCGCACAGCCGGAGTAGTGGCGGCGTGGCCGGGCCTGATGGTCCCGGCCCGCCCAGAGCGGGTGAGTCTCGGTTCCCTGTGGAGCCTGTCGGCCAAGCCGATCGGCGTCTCGAGGGGCGCACCACCTCCTCAGGGATCCCGAGGGTGCGGTGCACCTGCTGCGTCCCAGACATGAAAAAGGCCCGTGTCACCGGGCCGTAGGTGCTTGGGGTCACCACGGCCCGGCGCCAACGGGCTTCCGCTCCTCGGTAGGAGAGTCCAGCGCTTGGGGGCACCTACTCCCTCGGGTGGTCAGGCGTTGGGGCGCCTGGTGTGCTACCGCCCGACCGAAACTGCAGCCACCGGGTCGATCGCTGTCACCAGCGGGACCGCAACGGCGAACAGTGCGGCGAGGAGTCCGAGAACGAGCGTGGTCCGGGCTGCGGGGCCGGGGAGTGCCTCCCTCAATGCCGCCAGAAAACTGCCATGCGAAACCATGTTCACCTCTTTCCCCTCGGAGGCGAGTCTTTCGCCGGGCGCCACCTGAAGCGCAGTTCATGAGGGACTTCTCATGCGTCCTCATGGCCGTCACTAGCGTGGATGGGCCACCGGGGCCCGGTAGATTCGCACCCGTGAGCATCCGGGTACGGGCCATCAGCGCCAGCGAGCACCTGTCGTACATCGCCGCCCGCGGTCACGCGAGCTTCCTGCAGACGCCGGCCTGGGGGGCGGTGAAGCGTGAGTGGCGCGCGGAGAGCCTCGGCTGGTTCGACGGGGACAGCCTGGTGGGCGCCGGTCTGGTCCTCTACCGCTCCGTGCCCAGGATCGGCCGCTCGCTCGCCTACCTGCCCGAGGGACCCGTGCTCGACTGGTCCTCCGCGGGCGCTACCGGCCTGCTGGAGCCCCTCGTGGCGTACGTGCGGACCCAGGGCGCCTTCGCCGTACGCATCGGCCCCACGATCGTGTGGCGACGCTGGGGTGCGGAGGCGATCAAGAAGGCCATCTCCGACGAGCGCGTCACCCGCCTGTCGCAGGTCAAGCCGGACAGCATCGACCCCGCCGCGACCCGCCTGCGCGGGCAGCTGCGCCATCTCGGCTGGCTGCCGCAGCACAGCGACGAGGGCTTCGCGGCAGGCCAGCCCGAGTTCAACTTCCAGCTGCCGCTCGCGGGCAAGACCCCCGACCAGCTGCTCGCCGGCATGAACCAGCTCTGGCGGCGCAACATCAAGAAGGCCGAGAAGGTCGGCGTCGAGGTCGTACGGGGCGGTCGCGAGGACCTCGCCGCGTTCCACGAGCTGTACCTCGAGACGGCCGCGCGGGACGGGTTCACGGGCCGGCCGCTGTCGTACTTCCAGACCATGTGGGACGCCCTGCTGGCCGAGGATCCCGACCGGATCCGCGTGTACCTGGCGCGGCACGAGGGCGATCTCGTCGCGGCCACGACCTGGGTGCGGGTCGGCACGCACGCCTGGTACTCGTACGGCGCCTCCTCCAACGCCAAGCGTGACGTCCGTGGCTCGAACGCGATCCAGTGGCGCATGATCCGTGACGCGCTGGAGGCGGGGGCGACGGTGTACGACCTGCGCGGCATCACCGAGGGCCTCGCCGCGGACGACCCCGAGATCGGGCTGATCCAGTTCAAGGTGGGCACGGGCGGCGAGGCGGTGCAGTACCTCGGCGAGTGGGACCTGCCGATCAATCGTGCGCTGTACGCGGCGTTCACGATGTACCTGGACCGGGCGCGCTACGTCGGCCTCGCGAAGAAGCTCGTACGCCTCCCGACCAGGGGGGTACGGATGGTGCGCTCGCTCGCCGGCCGCGGCACCACGACCACGACGCCGCTGCCGGCTGACACGACCACCGGTGAGAAGGAGTCCTGATGGGCGTCGTCCTGCACGTACCGGCGGCTGACTGGCGCGCCCACAAGCGGCGTGTACAGGCGGCCTCGCCCGGGCTCGTACCGGTCGCGAAGGGCAACGGGTACGGCTTCGGGCTGGCGCGGCTGGCAGCCGAGGCCGAGGCTCTGGGTGTCGACACGCTGGCCGTCGGTACGGGCGCCGAGGTCGCGGCCGTACGAGATGCGTTCTCGGGCCGGATCGTCGTGCTGCAGCCGTGGCGTCCGGGCGAGACCGGGGCCGAGGAACTGCTCGAGGACCCACGGGTGATCCACACGGTGTCGCGCGTCGCCGACCTCGAGCGCCTCACCGCGAGTGGCAGGCGCCCGTCCGTAGCGCTCGAGCTGCTCACCTCGATGAAGCGCCATGGGCTGGCGGTGAGCGAGCTGCAGGCCGTACGGAAGGTGCTGGAGGCCGACGGCGTCGACCTGCTCGGCTGGACGATCCACCTCCCGATGCCCGCTGCGACAGGCGGCAACGGCGCCGAGGCGGAGCGGCTGGCGAAGGCCGGCCTCGCCGTACGACAGGTGCCGATCTGGTTCAGCCACCTCACCGCGGCCGACTACGCCCACTGCCGCGCCACCTTGTACAGCGAGACCAGACTGCGGGTCGGTACGGAGCTGTGGCTGGGCGGATCCGTACGTCGCCGCATCACGGCCACCGTCCTCGACGTCCATCCTGTGTCGCGTGGTGAGCACGTCGGCTACTGGCAGCGCTCCCTCCCGGCTGACGGCCACGTCGTCGTGGTGAGCGGCGGCACGGCCCACGGCATCGCGCTGGAGGCCCCGACGGCCGCCGCGAACCCGCGCCAGCGTCTGATCTCGGCCGTGAACGGCTCCGTGGAGGCGCTCGGCTGGGCACGCAGCCCGTACACCATCGCCGGCAAGAAGCGCTGGTTCGTCGAGCCGCCGCACATGCAGTCGTCGATGGTGTACGTGCCGGGCAGCAAGGGCATCCCGGCCGTCGGCGACGAGGTCCTGGTGGAGCTCCGCCTCACGACCGCGACGGTCGACGAGGTACGGCTCGAGAACTGATCAGACCAGCCGAGCCGAGTCGACGGCGTCGGCGATCTCGTGGGCGAGCCGGACGGTGCCCGAGCGCCCCAACCGCCACAGGCCGGCGTTGAGCACCGACCCGGAGCGGGTCTCCAGCAGCACCACCGAGGCACCGGGCGTCAACGGCATCGGGGCGATGCTCACACGCGCGATGTCCAGCACCGGGTGCCAGTGCCCGTTGGCCCAGATGCGGCCACGGGAGACGATGAGGATCGAGTTCCGCAGGATCCGCCACGCCACGTACGCGACCAGGAGCGCCGCGATCCACATCACGGGTTGCTTCGGCAGCAGGATGGCGAAGAAGACGATCAGGGCCATCGCGATGGGCGCCACCGCGAGCAGGCTGGGGCTGAGGAAGACCCTCCGCACGTCAGCCGACGATGATCAGGACGGCTCGCTTCTCGGCGGCGGCTCCGAGATAGAACTTGCGGAGCTTCTCGAACGCGGGCACGACCTTCTTCTCGAGGATGTCGGGGTCGGCCCAGATGGGCGGGTAGACGCTGGCGTCGAGCATCTCGTCGATGTCGAACGCGTCCCGCACGTCGTCGGCCGTCACCGGCTCCAGAGCGCTCGCGATCTTGCCGACCGCTGACGCGTCGATCAGGCGGACGGGGTGCCCGGGTGTGCCGGGAAGCTCCGCGCCGCCCAGGATCGCATCCTCGGCACCACCAGGGATGTCCTCGCCGGCCTCCAGGAGCCACTTCAGCCCGTGCCAGGTCGTCTTGAGCTCGATGTGCTGCTTTCCGGGCAGATCGGCCAGCGCTGCTGCGGTGGACGGGTCGGCGACCAGTTGCGAGCGCTCCTCGTCGTTGAGGCTGCGCGCGCGCCAGGGCATGGGCATGAGGTCCTACTTCCAGAGGGTGGCAAGGCTGAACGCGGCTGCGATCAGGCCCATGGCGATGAGGATGTTCCAGTTGCCCCAGTTCTGCATGAGGGGAACCTTGTTGCCGGCGATGTAGTACACGACCAGCCACGCGACGCCGACGAGACCCACCGTGATGAACAGCGGAGGGACCCACGCTCGCTGTCCGGGCATGATCGTGCGGCGCTGCTTGACCTCGCGGTTCTCGACGAGAGACTGAGCCTTCTTCTGCTTCTTCTTCTCGTCGGCAGCCTTGCGCGTCTTCGACTCGGGCACCGGGCACCTCTCTTCCTGTCCGCACTAGGGTAGTGAATGCACCGGCGCGGAGCAGCATCCGCGCCCACGCGGACCCCACCGCGTCGACCAGTGAGGAGCCGAGATGGCCCGCCGATCCGCCCACGCGGTGCGGCGAGCGATCGTACGGTCCCGGATCTGGGCCCGTGATCAGGAGCGTCGACTCGGTGGTCGGCTGCTAACGGTGACGGTCCTCGCCGTCGCCGGGTTCCTGATGGCGTCGGCCGCGGTCGCGGCGCGAGGCGCCGACCTGCGGCCCAACCGCAACACCGATCTCATCGAGCTCGTACAGGCCCAAGCAGCCCGCAACGCCGACCTCACCACGCAGGTCGGCGCGCTCCGCAAGCAGGTCGACGACCTGTCGAACCTGCCGGGGGGCTCGACCGCGGACACCAGCGAGGCCGCGGCGGCAACCGGGCTGACCGCCGTGAAGGGGCCCGCCGTGTCGGTCACGCTCACCGACGCGCCCGCCAACATCAAGCCGCCGGGCGTCGCCGAAGAGCTGCTGATCGTGCACCAGCAGGACATCCAGGCCGTGGTCAACGCCATGTGGGAAGGCGGCGCCGAGGCCATGACCATTCAGGGGCAGCGCGTGACCGCCCGTACAGGCATCAAGTGCGTCGGCAACAGCGTCCTGCTCCACGGCATCCCGTACGCGCCTCCGTACGTCATCGTCGCCATCGGCGACCAGCGCGCCATCGAGCAGGCGCTGCAGGCGTCGACGTACCTGGAGGCGTACAGGCAGTACGCCGACAAGTACGCCCTCGGCTACGCCCAGAAGCGCGTCGCCGAAGCCACCCTCCCGGCGTACGGCGGCGCCATCACGCTCGGGTACGCGAAGCCGGCGGTGAAGTAAGGGGCTGGACGACGAGCTACTTCGTGGCCATGAGGGGGGTGAGGTGTTTGCCTCGCTCTACTGCGCCCTCGTCGCCGCACTCGGCGAGCCAGGTGGCGAGCATCTGGTAGCCGCCCTCGGTGAGGACCGACTCGGGGTGGAACTGTACGGACTCGACCGGGAGCCACTTGTGCCGTACGCCCATGATCACGCCGTCCTCGGTCCACGCGGTCACGTCGAGGTCGCCGGGCAGGGACTCGGGGAGGATCGCCAGCGAGTGGTAGCGCGTGGCGCGCAGCGGCGACGGCAGGCCGGCGAAGACGCCCTGACCGCGGTGGAAGACCGGGCTGGTCTTGCCGTGGCGCAGCTCCGGAGCGCGATCGACCACGCCGCCGTACGCGACGCCCATGCTCTGGAGCCCGAGGCAGACGCCGAAGATCGGCACCTTGCCGCCGTACCGGCGGACCACGTCGATGCACACACCCGCGCGCTCAGGGGTGCCCGGTCCGGGCGACAGCAGGATCCCGTCGAACCCCGTGACCCAGTCGTCGCCGGCGAACTGCGGGTCATCGTTCCGCCACACCTCGACCTCGGCGCCGAGCTGCCCGAGGTACTGGACGAGGTTGTAGACGAACGAGTCGTAGTTGTCGACCACCAGGATCCGCGCCATGGTCACCATTCTGGCCCGCCCCAGCCCTCACCCGAATCGCGTCCCACGCAAGCTCAACCACGGGAGCGGCAGCGACCAAAGGATGCCATCAGCAGGCGGCGTATCAGGCACCTGGCTGCCCGGCAGGTACGACCCTGGAAATGGCGGTAGTACCCGCCTGGTACAGATCAGTGGACACGCCATTTCCGGGGTCGAACCCCACGTCTACCCTCTGTCCCGCGCAGACCTCAATCGGCCCAGCTACGGGCCAACTCGACTCAGAGCCCACCTGCCGTGGGCCGAGCTGCTACCTGGACGTCGACGCCGACGGGCTGGCCGACGTTGACGGGGACGTCGAGGGCGGTGCGGCCTTGGCGATGGTGATGGTCACCGGAGTCGTCCGGTCGACGACCGCACCCGCCTTCGGATCCGTCACGAACACCGTCCCGACAGCGGGAGTTCCCTGCGCGCTCTCCTCGGCGGTCGGCACCCGCTCCTTGACGGAGACGTTCGCGAAACCGGCATCCTTCGCGGTCTTGACCGCCACGGCCTGCGAGAAGCCGCTCAGGTCCGGGAACGGGGACTTGCCCGTCGCGTACGTCACGGTGATCGGCGTGTTCTTCGCGATCATCGCGCCCTCGGCGGGGTTGATGCTGATGACCGTGTCGACGACCGCGGTCGGCGGTTCGGTCGTGGCCGCGACCAGCGTCACCTTCGTGAAACCGGCCTGCGTGAGCGCCTGCATCACGGCGTCCTTCTTCTGGTTCAGCAGACCCGTGGGGATCGCCATCTTGGAAGGGCCGACGTTGATCGTGATCGTCACCGACGAGTTCTCGTTGACCATGACGTCCTGGTCAGGAGACTGCTTGACCACGGTGTTCACCGTGTTGTCGTCAGGCCCCTCGACGTTCACGACCTCAGCCTTGAGGTTCTTGCTCGCGAGCGTCGCCTCGGCATTCTTCTGGGTCATGCTCAGCACGGCCGGCACGGCGACCTGCTTGACCACGGGCGCCTTCGGCGACAGCCACCAGACCAAGCCGATGACGAGCACGAGGGCGAGGAGGCCTCCCAGGATGCCGAAGACGATCCCCGTACGGTTGCGGCGGCGCTTGGGCTGCCAGTCCGGCGAGTCGGGCGAGGCCGGCATCGCGCGCTGGGGCATCACCGTCGTGGCGCTCGACGCGTACGCCGGCTCGATCACGGGCGCCAGCGCGGTCGCAGCCTCGGGAACCGGCACCACCACGGGCAGCGCCGCGGTCGGGGCGAGCCCGCCGAGCAGCCTGCCGATGTCGTCCCGCATCTCCTTGGCCGACTGGTAGCGGTTGTCGGGGTCCTTCTCGAGCGCCTTGAGCGTGATCGCGTCCATCTCCGGCGTGATCACGGCGTCCAGCGACGACGGCCTGACCGGCAGCTCGCGCACGTGCTGGTACGCCACGCTCACCGGAGAGTCGCCCTTGAATGGCGGCTCGCCGCTCAGCAGCTCGTACAGCAGGCAGCCCGCGGCGTACACGTCGGAGCGGTTGTCGACGGTCTCGCCGCGCGCCTGCTCGGGCGACAGGTACTGGGCGGTGCCGATCACGGCGGCCGTCTGCGTCATCGAGGCGGAGGTGTCGGCGACCGCACGGGCGATGCCGAAGTCCATGACCTTCACCTGGCCCGTCGAGGTGAGCATCACGTTCGCGGGCTTGATGTCGCGGTGGATGATGCCGGCCTGATGGCTGTACTGGAGCGCATCCAGCACGCCCATCGTCATCTCGAGCGCGCGCTCGGGAAGGATCTTGCGTCCCTCGCGGAGGATGTCGCGCAGCGTGTGGCCGACGACGAGCTCCATGACGATGTACGGCACGTTGACGCCCGATGCGGGATCCGCCTGCTCGCCGGTGTCGTACACGCTCACGATGTTCGGATGGTTCAGCCCGGCGGCGGCCTGGGCCTCGCGACGGAACCTCGCCTGGAAGGTCGAGTCGCCCGCGAGGTCGATGCGCAGCATCTTGATCGCGACGGGCCGACCCAGCCTGGTGTCGAGGGCGCGCCTCACCTCCGCCATCCCGCCGCGACCCAGAACGGGTCCCAGCTGATAGCGAGCGCCCAGCAGCGTCCCCTGCTCGGTGGTCACCACGGCCCTCCTACTACACGTTTTCGACTGATCAGTCCTCGCACATTGTGACCATTCAACATGAGAGTGGGCTGAAGATGTTGGTCGGGGACTCTCAAGATTGGGTTACCCCGCCTGGTCAGTGTCACCTCGACGCCTCGATCACTGCCTTGGCGATGGGTCCGGCAAGCTTGCCGCCGGCGATGTCGGTACGGTCGACGTCCGCGTCCTCGATGAACACCGCGACCGCGATGTCGGGGTCTTTCGCGAAGGAGACGAACCACGCGTACGGGTTCTGCGAGAGGTCCCGCTGCGCCGTACCCGTCTTCCCGCCCACCACGACGTTCGGCACCTTGGCCGCCGTACCGGTGCCCTGCTGCACGACGTTCACCATCATCTGCTGCAGCGCCTGCGCCGAGCCGCTGGACATGGCCTGCTTGTCGTCGGGCCCATGCCGGTACAGCACGCGCAGGTCGGCGCTGCGCACCTCGCTGACGAGGTACGGCATCTTGAGCACCCCGTCGTTGCAGATCGCCGACACGATCATCGCCATCTGCAACGGGCTGGCCGCGACGTCGTACTGGCCGATCGCGCTCAGCATCGTCTGGGCGGCGTCCGCCTTGGCGGGGAACTGGCTCTTGGCTGCGCCGAGGTCGGTCATCGGCGGTGTCCCGAAGCCGAACTTCTCCGCCTGCGCCCGCAGCTTCGCCGCGCCCAGGCTCGCGCCGATGTTCGCGAACGCCGTGTTGCAGGACAGCTGCAGCGCACGGTCCATCGAGAGCTGGCCGTTGCCACAGTTCGACTGGTTGCCCAGCACGCTCGTCGAGTTCGGCAGCGTGATCTGCGACGGGGTGTCGATCATCGTGTCGGGCGCCATCCCGTTCTCGAGCGCGGCTGCCGCCGTGACGAGTTTGAACGTCGAGCCCGGCGGGTAGATCTCGCGCGTCGCCCGGTCGGCGAGTGGCTTGTTCGCGTCGGCGTTGAGCGTCTGCCACGACGTCCGCGCGGCATTGAGGTCGTGCGACGCGAGCAGGTTCGGGTCGTACGTCGGAGTCGTGACCAGGGCGAGGATCGCGCCAGTCTTCGGGTCGAGCACGACGACCGCGCCCTTCTTCGACCCCATCGCCTGCGCGGCGACCTGCTGGAGCTTGGGGTTGATCGTCGTCTGCACGGTCGCACCCACCGGCGTCGCACCGGTGAACACGTCGACCAGCCTGTCGAGCGTCTGGCTGGACGCCGTCCCGGCGAGCTCCGCGGAGTACGTGGACTCGAGCGCCGACCGACCGAAGTCGTACGCGTACCAGCCGGTCACCGCCGCGTACATCGCTCCTTGCGGGTACGAGCGCTGGTACGCGAACCGGTCCTTCACCTGCGTCGTGGTGGCGATCTGGATGTCGCCGGCCAGGATCGCGCCGCGGTTCTGGGCGAACTCGGCGTCGAGCACGCGGCGGTTGCGGTTGTCGGCGTTCAGCGCGGATGCGCGCCACAGCTGCACCACGCTGCCGTTGATAAGCAGCGCCAGGAAGAGCACCGACGCCACCAGGGCTGTGCGACGGATCGGTGAGTTCACTCGTCCTCCTCGTCGAGCCGGAAGACCTGTGTCGGCTCCTCGGGTGCGGTGCGCGGTCTCTCGACTGTATCCACTGA
>JAPUEI010000057.1:58028-77351 GCA_027492675.1 Propionibacteriaceae bacterium
TCAACCTCGTCGGGCGAGACGGCGCTGGAGGCGGTACGGGGCTCGGGGCGGGGGGCGGGATGCGTGCGAGGCACGGCGATCACCTGGGTGGCATCAGCGTCCAGCGACGCGACGGCAGGGCCGCCCACAGCCACCGGTACAGGCCGGCGCGCGTCGTGGCTGACCAACAGCATCACCGCCATGACGAGCCAGTTCGCCACCATCGACGAGCCGCCCTGACTCATGAACGGCGTCGTCAGGCCGGTGAGCGGCAGCAGGCGGGTGACGCCGCCGATGATCGCGAACACCTGCAACGCGAACACCAGCGACAGCCCGGCGGACAGCAGCTTGCCGAAGGGTTCGGAGCAGCCGAGGGCTGTCCGCAGACCACGCGCGACGATGAGTCCGTACACGAGGATCACGGCCATGAGGCCGACCACGCCGAGCTCCTCGCCGATCGCGGCGGTGATGAAGTCGCTCTTGGCCAACGGGGTCAGGCCGGGCCGTCCGAGACCCCAGCCGCGCCCGAGCAGGCCGCCCCAGGCGAACCCGAACTGGCCCTGGATGACCTGATAGTTCTTGTCGTAGTCGCTGAACGGTGCCAGCCAGGAGCTGACCCGGACGCCCACGTACGCGAACCGCTGGTAGGCGAACCACCCTCCGGCCGCGAACAGCACCCCGCCCAGCAGGACCCAGCTCGAGCGGCCCGTCGCGACGTACACCATCGCGACGAACAACCCGAAGAACAGCATCGAGGTGCCGAGGTCCTTCTGGTAGATGAGGACGAGCAGGCTGGCGAGCCACATCACGAGGATCGGCCCGAGGTCGCGCGCCCGCGGGAGGGTCAGCCCGAGCACCTTCGGCCCGGCCATCGCGAGCACATCCTTGGTGTCGGCGAGATAGCCGGCGAACGCGAAGCTCAGCACGATCTTGGCGACTTCGGCCGGCTGGAAGCTGTAGCCGAAGACCCGGATCCAGATCCGCGAGCCGTTGAGCTCCACGCCGAGGGGCGTCAGCGGCAGCATCAGCAGCACGAGACCGGTGAGGAACAGCACGTACGGGAAGCGGCGCAGGACCCGATAGTCCTTCACGAGCAGGATCGCGGCGATCGCGCCGGCGATGCCCAGCACCACCCAGATGAACTGGGTCTGCGCGTCGCTGCGGGCCGGCTCGGAGATGAGGTCGATCCGGTGGATCATCGCGACGCCGAGGCCGACCAGGAGGAAGGTCGCGGGGAGCAGGACCGGGTCCGCGTACGGCAGCCGGATCCGCACGACGACATGCATCCCGACGCCCAGGGCGAGCCAGGCGGCGAGGACGATCGGCCACGAGCCGGGCAGGTGCCCGTCGATGTCGAGGTGGGTGAGGACGTAGCCGGAGAAGCCGATGCCTTGCGCGATCAGGAGCAGCACCAGTTCCGTGGTGCGCCTGCTGCGATAGACGGCCTGCTCGCTCGTGCCCGAGCTCAGAGCGGCCATGTCAGCACTCGTCGGGCGCGCTCGGGGTCTGGACGATCGTCGGCAGGGCGCTCGGGCCCTGCGAGGTCGGGGCCGCGGACCCGGTGGAACCGGACGCGGTCGACGCCGGGGTGACACCCGGGCTCGCGGAGGCGCTGAGGGGTGGGATGGTCACGCCGGTCGACGGGGTCGGCGAGGGGGTCGGTGACTGCGTCGCCTGGGCGCGCTCCAGCCGCTGGGCGACGCACTTGACCGAGCGGCTGCGGAGCTCCTCGACGGCCGCCTGAGCCGCCGCGACGCCGCCGCTGCGGATCTGGATGCCCGCCCGCACCTTCTCCTGGTACGCCGGGGGGAGGTCGGCGATCTGGATCCCCGTGTCCTCGACCAGTCGATTTGTAGATAAACCGAGGAATCCACCTTCGAGGCCCTGGTAGATGGCGACCCGTTGACCGCTCGGTGCGATGAGGAACTGGGTCATGGCGTACGCGTAGGTGCCGTAGCCCGCCAACGCGATGACGAGCACCACCGCGAGGATCGCGCCCCACAAGCCCAGTCGCCGACGACGCTGGCCCGACTCGGGTTCGTACCGCTCGGGTCCCCCTGCTTCAGCACCGGCCGGCGCCGGCGCCGCGGGGATGATGTTGCCGCTCGCGTCGGTGAGCTCAGCGACGACGGAGCCGTCGCCCAGGTCGATGGGCTTGGAACGGATGGCCGGGATCTCACGGGTGGTCGCCGCGCCGAGCACGAGGCCGCGAGGGGCCGTACGGGCAGGGGCGTCCGCTGCCGCCTCCCCGTCAGAACCTGCCTCGACGACATCGGAGACGATGATCGTGATGTTGTCGAGGCCGCCACCGGCGTGAGCCGCCTCGACGAGGTCGCTGAGCACGAGGTCGAGGTCGTCACCTGCGAGCGCCTCGTCGATGAGGTCGTCGGTGACCAGACCGCACAGCCCGTCGGAACAGAACATGATGCGGTCGCCGTCCTGCAGCGTGAACAGCTCCAGGTCGGGCTCGGAGATCGGCTGGCCGTTGAGCACCTTGAGCAGCAGCGAGCGGTGCGGGTGGACGTGGGACTCGTCCTCGGTGATGCGGCCTTCGTCGATCAGCGACTGCACCCACGAGTGGTCGTGCGTGAGGCGGACGAGCGTGTCGTCGCGACGCAGATAGCCGCGCGAGTCGCCGATGTGTACGACACCGAGCTGCTCTCCGTCGAAGAGCGCCCCGCACACTGTCGTACCCATGCCGTCGAGGGCGAGGTCGTCGGCGACGAGCTCCGCCAGCCGGTCGTTCGCCTTCTGGAGAGCCCCCGCGAGGACCTCGAGCATCTCCGCGCCATGGTGGAGTCCGTCGGCCTTCTGGAGCTCCGTGACGGCCACCGTGGAGGCGAGATCGCCGGCGGCCGCACCGCCCATGCCGTCGGCAACGACCACCATCGTCGGGGACGCATAGCCCGAGTCCTGGTTGTTCTTCCTCACCAGGCCGATCTCGGAGTGTGCGACCGTGCGCAAGGTGAGCGGCATCAGGTCTCCAGCCTCATCTGGGTTCGCCCGATCCTAAGGCTGTCGGAGGGCGTGACCACAGTCGGCGTCACGACTCTCACCTCGTTCACGAAGGTTCCGTTGGTCGAACCGAGGTCGGTGAGCACCCACTCACCCTTGGGCGTGCGCACCAGCGACGCGTGATCGCCCGAGACGAAGTCGTCGTCGAGGATCAGTGCGCAGCCCGTGGAGCGTCCGATGCGGAACTCGTCGACGAGCGCGAGGCGGGTTCCCGCCTGGCTGCCGGTGTCGATGGCCAGCACCTTCGGCTCGCGCCGGCCGCGCTTCACCGGGCTGGCAGCGGTCACCTTCGAGGCCCGCGCGTCACCCGGGCCGGCGTTCGCCGTGCGGAAGAGGTCTGTACGGATGACGTTCGCGACCAGGAGCACGAACAGCCACAGCACTGCGAGGAACGCCACCTTGAGCAGCGTGACGATGAGGTCCGCCATCTGCGTCTCAGACCGCCGCCGGGGCGTGGACCAGCAGGTGGGTGGTGCCGATGTCGATCTTGGTGCCGTCGACGACGTCGGCCTCGCGGACCTTGTGGCCGTCGACGATGATGCCGTTCGTGGAGCCCAGGTCGACGATCCGGATGGTCTGACCCTCAGTCGTGTTGGTGACGGTGATCTCCGCGTGACGACGGGAGATGCCGGGGTCGTTGATGCGCAGGTCCGCTTCCGTACCGCGCCCGATGACCAGGCCCGGCGGGTTCAGCGGGTGCCGTACGCCGTTGACCTCGAGCACCAGCGCGGCCTTGCGCACCTGGGTGCTGGAGGGCTCCTGGCCGCTGACCTGGGCAACGGCGTCGCTGACGACGGTGAACCGGCCCGTGGGCAGGTCGGAGCGCTGCTCGTAGTGGATCGCGATCGGTCCGTTGAACACATAGCCGCGCTGCGTCGCGTAGTCGCGCAGCTCGCCGACGATCTCCTCGTTGAGGGTGCGCGAGTACGGGAAGAGGCGGGCGTAGTCCTGTACGGACAGGCCGATGAGGAAGTCGTTGGGGACGAGTCGCTTGTCGCGGCTCAGCAGCTGGGCCTCGTTGTCGAGCTCCTTGAGCAGCCGGGCCGTGATCTCCACGGGCTGGACGTCACCGCGGAAGGCACGCGCGAACACCGCGCTGACGGCGCCCTCGATCTTCTTCTCGACCTTGCCGATGAACCCCACGAAGCGCCTCCCTTCACCGTGTGCCGCCTCGTGTGGGCGATCGGTACTGACCGTCCGATGCTACCCAGTGTGCCGGGCCAGGTCGTCATGACTGCCCGATTGCCGCACCGAAAGACGCCGATTCTTCGTCTTCACAGCACCTGGTAGGGGCGGATCCCCGCCCGGCAGAGGACAAAGGAGCGAGGGGTACAGTCGGCGCTGGCGCGACGAAAGAGGTTTTTCATGTCCTCACTGCCCTTCGACGGCTCGGACGACGAGGCTCGAGCTCCCGAGGCTCACGGCGATCTCGGCGTGCCCCTGCGCGGCACGGACCCTGACCTGCTGGACGAGGATCCCCTGCTGGAAGAGCAGCCGTACGTCGGTCTCGAGGAGGACGTGGACGGCTCCGCGAACCTCGACGTCCCCAACGGCTCCGGCAGCTGGTAGCAGCTGGCCAGCGCCTCAGGCCCTACGAAGGCCCGCGGCGCGCAGCACCGTATCGGGCTGACCCCCCACGTGCATGATCGACTCCCCCTCGCGACGGAACTGCGTCCGGTACGCATCGAGCGCAGTGTTGAGCGACTCTTCGTGCCCGGTCGCGTCCAGCCACGCGTCGTACGGCTCGTCGGCTCGGTCCACGATGACGTGGAACGGCAGGCCGAGGCTGTCCGCGGCGGCGCGGGTCGCATGGTGCATGCGGATGTGGTCGGGATGGCCGTACCCGCCGTCGTCGTCGTACGAGACGAGATCGGTCGCTCCCACGGACAATGCGTACGCGGCGATGTCGGCCGCCACCTCACCCTCGTCGGCCGTCGTCAGGGAGTCGGGGGCGGCGTCCTCGCCGGGGCCGGCCACCGTGGGCGTCACCCAGCGCATCCCGGAGTCGGTGTAGCGGCGCGGCGCCAGGCCGGGCACGCGCGCCGTACCTGACCCGAGGTAGGCGTGCTCGGCGCCGAGCGCGGCGACGGCCCGGGCGAGCTCGGCCTCGCGGATCGCCGCCAACTCCCGGGACCCTTGGAGCCCGGCGTACGGACCGGGCATGACCTCACCCTTCTCACCACGCGTCGCAGTGAGGATCGCGACCCGGTCGCCCCTGGCCCGCAACGCCAGGGCGATCGCCCCCGTCGCCAGCGTCTCGTCGTCGGGATGTGCGTGGCACAGCACGTACGTCCTCACCTAGACGTGCCCGTCTTCGTGGAGGTCGCCGCTGCGATGGATGGCCTCGATCTCGGGCGGTGAGTCCAGGGGCCTGGTGCGATGGCCGGGCTCGTCACGTACGGACTCGAGCAGCCTCTCGTACGCATCGGTCAGGCACTCGGCCGTCGCCAGCCAGGAGTAGCGGCGGGCGTGGATCCGGGCGACCGTGCCCATCCGGGCGAGCAGCTCGGGGTCGGCGAGCAGCCGGATCATGGCCGACGCCCAGTCGATCGCCAGCCGGCTGTCCATGAGCTGGCCGGTCTCGCCGTGCACGACGGCCTCCCGCAGCCCACCGGCCGCCGACGCGATCACCGGCGTGCCCGAGGCGGCCGACTCGAGCGCGATCAGCCCGAACGTCTCCGAGTGCGACGGCACCAGGCACAACCGGGCGCCGCGGAGCATCTCGGCGAGGCACGTACGGCTCTGGGAGCCCTTGAACGTCACGTAGTCGCCCAGGTCCAGCCGGTCGACCATCGCGGTGAGCTCATCGGCGTAGGCGGCGAAGTCCTGGCTCACCTCACCGGCGACGACGAGGTGAGGCCGGAGTTCCTCGGGCACCAGGGCCAGCGCGGCGATCGCGAGGTCGGGTCCCTTCAGCGGCTGCAGCCGCGCGGCGAACAGGATGTAGCCCTTCGAGCACGCGGGTCCGCGTTCGTGCGGCCAGGTCCACTTCGGCTCGTCCGGCGCGAGCGGGCGGAACAGCTGCTCGTCCACCCCCGGAGGCACGATGACCACGCGGTTGGGGTCGGCCCCGCACCGGGCCACGACCGTACGGGCCTCGGCGGCGGAGATCGCGATCACGAGGTCGGAATCCTTGGCCAGCAGCGCCTCGCCGGCGACCCGCCCCGACGACTCCGGCGGCTCGCCTTCGCTCAGGTAGTCGCCGGGAAGGGCGGCCACCGAGTGGTAGCTCTGTACGTGTGGCACGCCCCACTCCCGGGCCAGCGGGAGCGCGGCCATGCCACTCATCCAGTGGTGGCTGTGGACGATGTCGTACGGACCGAGCGCGGCCATCGACGTACGGAACTCGTCGATGTACGCGTCGATCGCCGACTTCGGCAGCCGTCGGGCAGGGCCCGCGTCGAGGTGCCGTACGGTCACGCCGCCACCCAGGTCGACGAGGTCAGGCTGGTCGGGGTCACTGCGGCGGGTGATCAGCTCGACGCTGTGTCCCAGGCCGGCCAGCGCCTCCGCAGTGTGACGTTCGACCACGTTCATCCCACCGGCGTCTCCCGACCCCGGTGACTCCAGCGGCGAGGTGTGCATCGAGACCATGGCGATGCGGAGCGGACGAGTGAACGGCACCACCGAATCGTAGGCGTCCGCACTCGTCCGCGCGTGGTCAGGCCCTCAACCTCCACCCTCATTGGCGAAACGGGTGACTGGCACTACCCTTCGGTCAGACCCTCAGGAGGATTCGTGACCCTCACCACGCAAGAGATCGCCCAGCGGCGTGCCGCTTTGCGTCGCATCGGCCACAGCATCGCGATGGAAGGCGGCCACCTGCCGACCGACCTCTCCTTGGATGCGGACGACTATGCCCGCGGCGCGATCTCCGAGGACGAGCTCCTCAGCAGGGTTCGCACCAGGTTCGGCATCGACTCATGATCCGCACACACTGGGCCCCCGAGGCCGAGGTCGACCGCTGGAACGCCTACCTCGACCCGACCACCAACGACCCGATGACGTGCGGTCCGATCCTCGCCAACATGGTCGGCGCGACGACCTGGGCGGAGCTGCGTGCCCGTGAGGATGCGTTCGTCACCGTCAGGGCGATGACGCTGCACACCCAGGGCCTCCCCGGCACGTACGACCTCAACGGCCTGCGTGGCATCCATCGCCACCTCTTCCAGGATGTCTACGAGTGGGCCGGCGAGCTGCGCACCGTCACCACCGGCAAGTGCGAGCCGTTCGCGACCCCCGACGAGATCGCGCCGATCATGCAGCGAGTCTGCGACCGCATCATCGCCCTGCGGCTGTTCCGCAACATGGCAGTGCTGGCGGTCTGCACCGAACTGGCCCGCGTGTATCACCAGACCAATCTCGCCCACCCGTTCCGGATCGGGAACGGCCGCACGCTGCGCGAGTTCGTCACCGCGCTCGCGGCCGAGTCGGGTCACACCCTCGACTGGGCCTCGATCTCCGGCGACGTGGAGATGAGCGCTCTGCGCCGTGCCCGCCAAGGCGACCTGTCGGCGCTGGTGACGATGTTCGAAGGCGCACTGCACCGGGTCTCGCCCGGACCAGGGCCCTCTTCACGGTTCAGCGCGATCCCCCACCGATCGGGCGGTGTCTGGCGCTGACCTGCGCGGAACCGAGAACCTCGCTCCGCCGTCCCACGGAGGACTGGCCCCTCGGTAGAGTTGAGGTCAGCTGAACGGAGGCAAGACGTGGTCGTGTTCCTTGCGATCGGCACCCTGGGAATCGTGTTCCTGCTGATCTCACTCGTCGTGGGTGAACATCTGCACGGCATCTTCGACGCGCTCGGTGGAGGCGACTGGTTCACCGGATCGTCGCTGGCGGCCTTTCTCGGAGCCCTCGGGTTCGGCGGCGCCATCGTGCAGCAGCTGACCGGAAGCACCGTCCTGGCGGTCGTCGGCGGGATCCTGCTCGGGCTGGGTGCCGGTGCGCTGATCGCGTACGGGATGGTCAAGCTGCGGGTCATGGACACCGGCGGCGCCCCGACGACGAACGACCTCATCGACGCGGTCGGTGTGGTGGTCTCCTCCATCCCCGCAGAAGGCTTCGGTGAGGTCCGCGTGACCCGCCAGGGCCATATGGTCAAACTCAATGCCAGGAGCTCTGTGCCCCTGCCGACTGGCACGCAGGTCACCGTCGCCGACGTGCTGAGCGCGACCGCCGTGGTCGTCGTACCCACGTACCGCTGAACCACGTCCCTTTCCTAGCTAAGGAGCAGTTGTGTCCGGACTTGTCATCCCCATCCTCGGCCTACTCGTGGTCGTGGTGCTGCTGGCCGTCGTCATCGTCACCCGCTACAAGGTCGCGGGTCCGAACGAGGCCTTCATCATCACCGGCGCCCGCGGCAAGGAGTCACGTGACGCCACCGGATCCATGACCCAGGACCTCTCCGGGCAGCGGGTCGTCATGGGTGGTCGTGCGTTCGTGGTCCCCTTCGTCCAGCGCCTTCACGTGCTCGACCTGTCCAGCCGGCGCATCCCCGTCATGATCCGGGGCGCTGTCTCCGGCCAGGGCGTCAAGCTGAACCTCGACGGGGTCGCCATCGTGAAGGTCGGCGGCAACGAGGACCAGATCCGTGCAGCCGCTCAGCGCTTCCTCACCCAGCAGGAGCAGATCGAGCCGTTCACCCAAGAGGTGCTCGCGGGCGCGCTGCGCTCGATCGTCGGCTCGATGTCGGTGGAGCAGATCATCCGTGACCGCGCGGCGTTCGCGCAGCGGGTCGCCGAGGAGTCCGAGGCGGCCCTCACCGGCCAGGGCCTCAACCTCGACACCTTCCAGATCCAGGACATCACCGACGACGGCACGTACCTGAGTGACCTCGGTCGTCCGGAGTCCGCCCGCATCGGTCAGGTCGCGGCGATCGCCGAGGCCGGCGCTCGCCAGGCCGCGGAGCAGTCCCGGCTGGCTGCCGAGCAGCAGATCGCGATCGCGCACCGGGAGCTCATGCTGAAGCAGGCCGAGATCAAGGCCGAGACCGACGCGGCGTCCGCGCAGGCGGCAGCCGCCGGTCCGCTGGCGCAGGCCGACCGCGACCAGGCGATCCTCACCGAGCAGGAGAAGGTGGCCGTACGACAGGCAGCCCTCAAGGACCGTCAGCTCGACACCGAGGTGCGCAAGCCGGCCGATGCCGAGCGCTACCGGGTGGAGACCGAGGCTGCGGCCGCCCGTCAGGCGGCAATCCTCAGCGCCGAGGCGTCGAAGGCGTCCTCCATCGCGGCGGCCGAGGCCGACGCCGAGAAGGCCCGCCTCACCGGTGTCGGCGACAAGTCCCGGCGCGCTGCGCTCGCCGAGGCCGTCGCCATCGAGGGTGCGAAGGCCGGTGAGGCCGAGAAGGCCCGCCGTATCGCCGAGGCCGACGCGCTGCGCGCAGAGGGCGAGGCGGCCGGTGCCGCGATCCTGGCGAAGGGCGAGGCCGAGGCGAAGGCCATGGAGCTCCGCGCCCAGTCGTACAGCCACTACAACCAGGCTGCCGTGCTGGAGATGCTCGTCTCGGTGCTGCCGGCGATGGCCCGCGAGGTCGCCGCGCCGATGGGCCAGATCGACAAGCTCACGGTGATCAGCGCCGACGGGGCCAACGCCCTGCCGAAGCAGGTCGGCACGAGCGTGGTCCAGATCCTCGAGATGCTCAAGAGCACGACGGGCGTCGACCTCGAGGCGCTGGCCCGCAAGTACACCGACGTCGAGTCCGCCCCCGCCGTGACCGACGGTTCGAGCGCCACCCCGAAGTACGGGTCCGACAAGGCCTGATCTGTACGACTCGACGGCCGGTCCCTTTCACGGGGCCGGCCGTTGGCGTGTCCCTAGGTCTCGCTAACCCTGTCTAGCGCTGTCGCTAGACAGGACTGGAGGCACACCAGCCAGCAAATATCGGACGCTTCCGATATGTGCCCAACGTGCCGAACATTGCCCCGGCCCCCGGCCTCCGCCCGAGAGCGGCAGCGACCCAGGGATGCGACTCGGTGGCGGCGTATGAGGCACCCGTCTGCATGGCAGGTCTGGTCTGAGGAAATGGCGGTAGTGCCCGCCTGGTACAGATCCGTGGACACGCCATTTCCCGGACCGGACCCCACGTCTGCCCTCTGTCCCGCGCGGACCAACTCGGCCCAGCCCCGTGCGGGTGACCAAAAGGTCGTGCGCGCGGAGGTAGGAGCGCAGGCCCAACCAGCCCAGCCACCTCGCATCAGACAAATGCGTTGCGGCCCACCACGGGCGGGCGTAACGTCCGCGACGTCAGTGCTGGTTCTCCGGGAGGGGGTGGCGACATGTCCGAGAAGGTCCTTGGGCTGTCCGCGACCGCCCACCCGTTCGAGGCACCCACTACCTGATCGCCGGGTGTCTCCTCCACCAGGAGAACCACCGTGTCATCATCGTTCGACCCCACCGACCTCACCTACACCGCGCTCGACGAAGACCTCGCCGACAACCAGCGCTGGTCCACCTGGCCGTCCGTGGAGCACCTCCACCGCGGCCCCCGTCCGTACCCCGAGTGGCTCGTGACGAGCTCGGCCGCCATCGACACCGATCTCGGCGTCCTCAAGACCGGCAAGGAGGCCGACGTCGTGCTCCTCGAGCGCGCCGTGCTGGACGACCCCCAGCAGTCGTGCCTGCTGGCCGCCAAGCGCTACCGCACCACCGAGCACCGGCTCTTCCGACGCGACACCGGCTACACCGAGGGTCGCAGGGTCCGCAACACGCGCGACCAGCGCGCCATGGCCCGCAAGTCCTCCCACGGCCGGGCCGTCGAGGCCGGGCTCTGGGCGCAGGCCGAGTGGACAAATCTGACCCGGCTGTACGAGGCGGGCGTGCCCGTTCCGTACCCCATCCAGCTCGACGGCACCGAGATCTGCATGGAGCTGGTCTCGGACGGCGACGCCGATGCGGCGCCTCGGCTCCACCAGGTGAAGCCGTCGTTCGAGGCGCTGGTCAGCCTGTACGACCAGCTGCTCGAGGCCCTCCGCACCATGACGAGCATGGGCATCGTCCACGGCGACCTCAGCCCGTACAACACGCTCGTCGCGGACGCGGCCACGAGCCCGCGCCTGGTGATCATCGACGTACCCCAGGTGGTCGAGCTGGCGTCGAACCCGAACGCCATGGAGTTCCTGACGCGCGACTGTACGAACATGGCGAGGTGGTTCACTTCTCGCGGCTACCCGGTCGACGAGGGCGAACTGGTCGCCGACCTCATGGGGTACGCGTGGTGAGCTGAGCCCTCGTGCCGCGTGTCTGAGGCTCGAGGACAGGCCACTACAGCCCCAGGCGGCCGGCCTTCTCGGCGACGCGCTGCTCGAAGCGCGCACGGTCGACGACCCCGCGCGTGTGGGTGCCGACGGAGATCACGTGCTCCTCGTCGAGCACCGTGACCGAGAACGTGACGCTCCGCGGCTCCACGGTGGTGACGGTGACCTCGGCGCGCACGGTGGCGCCGACCGGCGTGGGCGCCGAGTGCGTGACGTCGACGAGCGTGCCGAGCGAGACCTCGCCCTCCTCCAGGTACGGCTCGATCGTCGCCATGCAGGCCGCCTCGATGAAGCCGACGAGCGCGGCGGTCGCGAAGACGCGCGGCATGTCGGCGAACGAGGGGTAGTCGCCGCGGACGTGCGGCACGGTCATCGACTCGTCGACGACCTTGCTCATCGAGCCGGTCGTGCCTTGGGTGAGGGTCGCCTGCATGGGGTGACTGTACGCGGCGCGAGGTCAGAACTCGACGGTGCCGAGGCACTGGTGGCGACGGACTAGAGTTGCGCGCGATGTCCCGAGAGCTGCCGCCGAGAATGGTCGTGCGCACCGTCCACCGGGACGACTCCACCCTCACGCAGGCGATGTCCGGCGACGTCTCCGGCGCCTGGCTGTGCGGCGCCGAAGGCCTTGTCGGTCTCGGAGTCGCCGCGCGGTTCCCGCTGCACGGAGGGCTGGACGAGGCCGCGGACCTCTGGGCGGCGGTCGTGGCCCGCGCCGAGGTCGAGGATGAGGTGCACGTCGCCGGGTCGGGCCTGATCGCGTTCGTGTCGTCGGCGTTCACCGGCGACGGCGGCTGGCTGGTCGTCCCCGCCAAGGTCGTCGGGTTCCGCGACGGCGTGGCCTTCGAGACGACGGTCGACGGCGGGGTCGTACGCGAGGTCGCCGAGCCCTCAGGCCCCGGAGCCGTGACGGTCGTCGACGGTCCGGTCGACAGCGCCGAGTGGCGGCTGCGGGTCGAGGACGCCGCGAGCCGGATCCGTACCGGCGACCTCTCCAAGGTCGTCCTCGCGCGATCGGTCGTCGCCACCACGGAGCGCCCCGTCGACCTGCGCTGGCTGGCGGGACGGCTCACGGAGGCGTACCCGGCGTGCTGGACGTACCTGGTCGGACCGCTCGTGGGCGCGACGCCCGAGCTGTTGGTACGGCTGCGTGGCGGGATCGCCGAGTCACGCGTGCTGGCGGGCACCGTGTCCCGCTCCGACGACCCGGGCACCGATGAGCTGCTGGCCCAGTGGCTGCTGGCGAGCCAGAAGGACCTGGACGAGCACTCGTACGCCGTCGCCTCGGTCACCGAGCGGTTGGCGGCCCTCGGCGAGCTGGAGGTGGTCGGCCCGAGGCTGCTGACGCTGCCGAACGTGCGGCACCTGGCGACCGACGTGAAGGTGGCGGTGTCCGACCGGGGCGCGCTCGACCTGGCTGCGGCGCTGCACCCCTCGGCGGCCGTCTGCGGCACCCCCCGCGAGAGCGCGCGGGCGCTGATCGGCGAGATCGAGGGCATGGATCGCGGCGTCTACTCGGGCGGCGTGGGCTGGGTCGACGCGGCCGGCGACGGCGAGATCGGCATCGCGCTGAGGTGCGGGGTCCGTACGGGCGAGCGCGAGCTGACCGCGTACGCCGGCGGCGGCATCATGGGCGACTCCGACCCCGACGCCGAACTCGCGGAGACCGACGCCAAGCTGCGCCCCGTCCTGGGAGCACTCGGCGCCTGAGATTGGTATGCGTCCAGCGTCAGCGCGATCCGATCGGTCCGCTGATTCGGTGACCTATCAGGGTGCAGGCCATCGCGAGAAGCACGGCCCCAAGCAACGGGGCGTCGGGCAGAGGGATCATGCCGGGCGGAGCCATCAGATCGAATCCCAGCAGCGGAGCAACTGTGTCCCCGAACACGAGCCACACGATCCCGAGGAGAGCGCTGGCGAAGATCCCCTCGGAGGCGAGCAGCTTGACGAAGAGCACCCCGATGGCGGTGAGAAGGAGCCACACGACGACGCAGTAGCGGCCCTCCACCGTCGCCGCCGCAGGTCCTAGCGTGGCCGGCAAAGCGCTGGCCGCTACCACCCAGTAGACAGCGAGATCGAATCGCCGGAGGAAGGCCTCTTTGGCAAGGCTTCTCGAGATCGTGGGAGCGTGGTCCACCAACACCCCCGCGGCGAAGGAGGGGACCAGGCCCACGAGGTAGTGGCGCAGGTGTCGAGGGCCGTCGGCCATCGGCGCCGCAGCGCTGACGTCACCGAAGAAGGCCGAGACGGCCAGCACAGCGACACCTAACAGGACGGGGGCCAACCACCCCCGCATCCTTATGACCAGGGCCAGGGTCACGGCGCTGGCACATAGATGGCAGGGGAAGCCATGACACCCGCTACCGAGAGCGTCACGAGGAGAAGGCTGGCGACAAGCAGCGCGAGCCACCACAGACGGGATGGACGCTCCCTCTGCACGATGAGTCGAATGAGGACCAGCTCGACCCCCGCGAGACCGAGATTCCCGATGAACTCCCACATGAGCCGAGGCCCCGCCAAGGCGTATCCGACCATGTCCACAGTCGGGATGTCGGGCGAGTAGAACTGAGGCAACTGGTTCGCCCAACAGAGGGGATGCACGAGGAACACGGCGAGAAAGACGGTCGGGATCGTGAGAAGCGACGGGGACAACACCGCAGCCAGGGCGCCGACAAGCACAGCAGGGACGAGGGCCACGATCCCTGACAAAGGTTGCAACGGCCAGGCCACGGCTCCACTGTGGGCACCGTTCGTGAGGCACACGATGCCTCCCGCCACGTACCCCACGAGCAGAGTTGCCGACGCGGCCAACCACATCGCCGTGGCGATGTGGATTGAGCCTCGAAACGCTGCGCCAGGCGCCAGTTGTCGACGAACGCTACCCGGCCAGCTCCTGAGGACCACGAGCGCTGTCAGCGCTGCAGCGGCTGGGGATATCAGCATGGTGGCTCCGTTCACGACGGAAACCATCCACAGCCAGCTCCTCGACCAGGCCGCATCGCGCAGGAGCGTCGCGGTCATGAGAATGGCGAAGACCACGGGAGCCCACCACGTTGTCTTCATCCACAGAGCCGGCCCCCTCATGACACACTCCCGCGGACCAGCTCTTGGAAGGCGCTGCTGTCGAAGCCCGGCGGTGTCGGGCCATCGAACACCAGGCTGCCTTTGTCCAGGACGAGGAGTCGTGAGGAAAGCAGCGCGACGTCCTCCACGATGTGGCTGGAGAGGACGACTGCCGTGCTCGGAAGATCGCCGAGGATCTTGAGCATCGTGGATCGCTGCATCGGATCGAGACCCGTGCTCGGCTCATCCAGCAGCAGCACGTCGGGAGCTGCCGCCAACGCCTGCGCCAGCCAGATGCGCCGCTGCATTCCCCCGGAGAGTCGACCCATCTGTTCACCCATGCGCGCGGACAGGCCCACTCGATCCAGAGCCTCCGCGGCCCGGCGCCTAGCTTCAGTCGAGGGCACAGCGCGCATCCACGTCAGATAGGTGACAAAATCCAGAACCCCCATATGCGAAGGCACTGTGCTTGACTGCGGCATCAATGCCACTCGCGCCAAAGCAGAGCTCCTAGATCGACGGCCGAAGAGCGAAAGCCCATCAATCGTCACCACCCCATCTGAGGGCGCGAACATACCGGCGCAAATGCTCAGGAGCGTCGTCTTTCCAGCACCGTTCTCACCGACCAGGCCAGTGATTCCATGGTCGACGGTCAGGGCGACGGCAGTCAGCGCCTGCCGCCGCCCGTACCGATGACTAACACTTTCAACAGTGAGCACGCATCCACCCTACGGATTCGTCACCAAACCCGTGGAGCTAGAGCAAGGGTCGAACCAGATCGGAACGTCGATGCAGAGCTTGGCGCTGGCATACCAGGGCCCAGCCGTCGGTGCTCCGAAAGCACGGGATCCCGAGGCATAGCTGAGATACACGGTCGTGTTGCGACCGGTCTCGG
This sequence comes from Propionibacteriaceae bacterium, assembly GCA_027492675.1. Classification (GTDB taxonomy): domain Bacteria; phylum Actinomycetota; class Actinomycetes; order Propionibacteriales; family Propionibacteriaceae; genus Fen-668. The sequence goes on from JAPUEI010000057.1 coordinate 73,239, forward strand.
CGTTCAAAGCCTGCTTGTAGTTGGTGTAGTAGCCACTGATGTAGACGCCGTGACCATTTGGATTGCTGACGTAGGTGTAGCCGTGCACACCAGCGGTGGTGACATAGACTGACAACTGCGTGCTGTACGAGTACCCGGTTTCACCGCCGTCGGCCACCTGCTGATTGGGCACGGTGGTCCATGCCTGCGCCGCTGGGCTCACCGCGGCGAAACCTAGGAGCCCGAGAACAATCGCCCGGAGAATGGTCTTCGAGTACTTCAACATATGCGTCTCCTTACTTGGGTGGGTGACCATCGAAACCTACCCCCCCCACCCAACAAGAAGTCAAGAGCGTGAAAGGAATTGGTCGCATCAGTCGTACTGACGATCCCCGGACGACTATCTCCTGCTCAGAGTCGAATCTCGTGGTGGCTTCGGCGGATACCAGAGTTGGACGCCATCTCACTCCTGGTAGGGCACTGAACGTTGAGACATGGGTCAGCCGCCCTCCGCCATCAGGTGGCGGCGTCAGAACGCAGCGTGGAGGGTCGCCAGGTCCGTACGGTTCGTGGCGACCTCGACGACGGAGATGCCCTGCGGGATGTCGGCGAGGGCAGCGGGTAGCTCGGCGAGCGTGACGTGAGTGTGCTGGATCCCGTACCCCTCGCAGAGCGCGCGCAGCGTGGCACCCGTGGGCGTGCCGAAGACGCGCTCGAAGATCTCTGGGTGGCGAGCGTGCTCGAGAGTGGCGAAGATGCCGCCGCCGTCGTCGTTGGCCACGACCAGCTGGAGCTGGAGCCGGCCGCGCTCGGCCGCCGGCACCGCGAGCCCGTTGATGTCGTGGAGGAAGGTGAGGTCGCCGAGGTAGGCGCGGGTGGGTCGGCCGGAGCCCGTCGCGAGGCCGACCGCCGTGCCGATGGCGCCATCGATGCCTGCCAGGCCTCGATTGGCCACCACGAGGGCGTCCGCCGGGAGGTCGCCGGCGACGAGGTCCAGGTCGCGTACCGGGTTCGAGGCACCCACGAGGAGCGCGTCCCCCGAGGTCGTGGCCGCCGCGAGGAGCCGCGCCACATGAAGGCCGGTGATGTACGGCCAGGCGTCGATGGCGGCGTGGGCGTGGGTGAGTGACGTACGACCGGTGGCCAGCCAGGTCTCGAGCCAGGCCGGGTCGTCGGGCCCGTCGATGGTGACCGCGGCGGCCCGGGTGGCGTTGCGCCCGGGGCCCAGGTCGTCGTCGTGGCGGACCACCTGGATCACCTCGACGCGGGGGTCGTCGAGCAGCGACGTCACCGGACGCGACAAGGTCGGACGCCCGTACACCACCACCCGCTCCACCTGTCCGGCGACTTGGGCGAGGACGAGGCGGTACGCGTCAACGCGTGCCCTGCCGAAGCGCGCGCCGGACGTCGGTTCGGCCAGCAGCGGCCAGTTCCCCTCGGTCGCCAGGCGGCTTGCCTCCGGGCCTGCGCCGTCGCCCGCGACCACGACGGTGAGGGGGCCCTTCGAGACGTGGAGCGACTCCGTCGCTCTACTCCTCAGGGACCCGGTGGGCGCGGCGACTCCGTCGCTGGGCGAGACGGTTGCGGAGAGAACTTGCGCGGTTGGCGAGAGAGGTTGTGCCGTTGCGGAGAGAACCTGCGCGGTTGCGGAGAGAACTTGCGCGGGTCCCGAGACACCCTCTGCCGGGAAGGTGATCGGGGAGTCGGGAGTGAGGGGGACGTCGAAGCAGACGTTCAGGTGCGCGGGGCCCGGGCGACGATCCGTACCCTCCTTCGCTGCGGCCAGCGCATCCAGCCACGGCGCGCCCTCGCACGTCGTGGGGTCGATGTCGGCGTGCCAGGCGAGCGACTCGAGGAGCTCGGGCTGGCGGTCAGAGGTCTGGTTCGCCCACGTGCCGCGCAGCCGCGTGGGGCGGTCGGCGGTGAGGAGAAGAAGGGGTACGCCGGCGTGGTGGGCCTCCATCGCCGCGGGCGCCAGGTTGGCGACCGCCGAGCCCGAGGTGGTGACCACGACGGCCGGATGGGCGGGGTCGGCCTTGCCGATGCCCAGGCCGAGGAACGCGGCGGAGCGCTCGTCGTGGCGTACGTGCAGGCGCAGAAGACCCTGGCGTTCGGCGGCGGCGGCGACGTACGCGACGGGGGCCGACCGCGACCCCGGCGACAGCACGATGTCGCGCACTCCCGCAGCGACAAGGTCGGACACGATCCGTACAGCGGCGTCGACCGACCCACTCATGCGGTCCCCCTCGCGTCCAACACCCGCCAGCACCGCGCCAGCCGGTCCGTCCACCATGCCACCCGATCAGGCGTCGCCGCGAATGCCGCGGGGTCCGGGACGGGAGCAGTCGAGAGGACGGGGAGGGAACCTGCGTGCTGTACGAGGGGGGTGGTGCACACGTCGCGCTCGAACAGCGTCACGGTGCCCAGGCCGCAGGCCAGCGGTTCGACCGCGAGCGCCCCGGCCGCAGCCAGTCCGGCCGCGATGCCGACGCTCGTGTCGAGGGCCGACGAGACCACGATCCGTACGTCGTAGGCCGCCAGCTGCTCCGCCACCGTCAGCATCGCCGCGACCCCACCCAGGGGCGCGACCTTGACCACCGCGAAGTCGACGGCGCCCGACCGCGCGACCCGCAGCGGGTCGTCGGCCTTGCGGATGGACTCGTCGGCGGCGAGAGGCACGGGTACGCCGTCGCGCGCGAGCATCTCTCGTAGGGCGACCAACTCGTCGACGGATGCGCAGGGCTGCTCGGCGTACTGAAGGCCGACCTCCGCCAGCGCCGTCAGGGCCGCGAAAGCCTCGGCCACCGACCACCCCGCGTTCGCGTCGACCCGGATGGCGGCGTCCGGGAGCTGAGCCCGTACAGCCCGTACCCTCGCCAGGTCGTCCGCCAGCGACTGACCCGCTTCGGCGACCTTGACCTTGACCGTACGGCAGCCGGCGAAGCGGTCGAGCAGCGCCGGTACGGCCTCGGCGGCGATCGCCGGAACGGTCGCGTTGACCTCGACGCTGCCGCGGCGGGCGGTGGGCCAGCCCGTCCACCCGGCCTCGAGGCCCGCGGCCAGCCAGTTCGCGGACTCCACGTCGCCGTACTCCACGAAGGGCGCGAACTCACCCCAGCCGAGGGGGCCGTCGAGCAGTACGGCCTCGCGGACGATCACGCCGCGGAACCGGACCCGCATCGGTACGGACGCCACGTGCGCCGACGCCAGCACCTCGTCGAGCGGCGGCAAAGTAGGCACCGGCGCATCCTCCCACGCGTGACGGGTGACGGGGCTGATGGGAGAATCGCCGCGTGAGCCCCCGCCCAGCACCCCGGCGCGACGACGCGACCGCCATGAAGTTCCTCCGCGCCGGCGTACAGCTCCTCGAGGCGGCCCTGTCCGACGGCAGCCAGCCCCTGCCACCGCGGCTGCGGTCGATCAAGTTCCCCGCGGCGCTCGACTGGCTCCGCATCGAGGACGTACTCCGCGTCGTGGAGTCCGACGAGGCCGAGGTCGACGGGAAGCGCGCGCTGCGGAACAGGTGGCCGTCGAAGGACGAGTACGTACGGGACGTGGTGATGTACAGCCTGCTGTACGCCGATTCCGACGGCATCGCAGCGCCGGGCGCGTTCGGCGCGCGGCTCAACATGCTCGTGGACGGGCGGAAGTTCTCCGAGCAGGTGGCGGAGTTCGCGGTGGGCATCGTCGCGGAGCTCGTGGTGAACCCGCGCAGCTACCTGCTCGCGCACCTCGCGCCCGTACTCACCACCCACCCGGCCCTGCGCGAGGACTTCCTCGGATACACGCGTACGGATCACGACCTGTGGCGCGACTTCTACCAGCAGGTGATGCGCGTGTTCGGGCTCAACTGGCGACCGGGCTGGAACGCCGAGTCGTTCACCCTCGCGCTGCAGTGCCTGCTCGACGGTTTCGTCCTGCGGCACCGCGTCGACGAGGAGCGTTCGCCCTTGTCGGACTGGGCCGCGCCCTCGTTCATCGGCACCACGGTGACCGCCATCGTCATCGCCGCGGTCGACTTCGAGGAGTCCGGACAGTCCACCGCCGACCAGCTCGACGCCCTACTGGCCCCCCGGTTTGAGCCGGGCTGACATTCTCTCGCGAAGGGTACGAAAGTCTCTCGCGAGCGGTACG
>JAPUEI010000058.1:0-2273 GCA_027492675.1 Propionibacteriaceae bacterium
CGCGGAACTCGTCCTCGGTGCCGAACAGCGGGTCGATCGCCATGCTGATCCGGTCGAAGTGGCCGTCGATGCTCGGCGTGTGCTCCCAGCCGGTGATGCCGCCGGCGAGCTTGAGCGGTCCGGTGTGGATGCCGTCGATGCCGATCTGCTGGAACGCCTCCCAGAGCGCGTCGGAGCCGATCGAGCCGAGGAACGTCGTGCCACGGCCGGTGATGTGGCTGAGCGGGTACGCGGTGTACCAGACTGACGTCTTCGCGACGGCCGAGCGCGGGTCCGGGGACGCGTACGAGTTCGACCACATCAGGTGGTTGCCCGCGAGCTGGCGGGCCATCATCTTGGCGTCCTGGAACATCGACTGCTCGAGCAGCCAGGTGACGTACGAGGGGTTGCGGGCATCCGCCTCGAACGGCGGCGGCGGGACGATCTTCTCCAGGGCCCGCCGCTTCGCGCGAGGGCGCAGTCGCTTCGGTCGCGCCGGGTACTTCTGGGCCTCGAAGTGAACCTCCACCACGGCGTCGTCGCTCAGCTCGGCCTCGGGCTCGTGCACGGTCATGGCGCACACGCTAGTAGCCGCCAGCCTCCCGCACGCGTACCACGCAGACGTACGTCGCACCCCTTCCCGCAACGCCACACCCCTAGTACGACGTCACACCCCATCGGCAGGGTGTGGCGTCGCACGTGGGGTGTGGCGTCGGAGTTGGCGGGCGGAGAAGGCGGCGAGACGGGGCAGGAGAGGCTGCCTCACGTGTCGGTCAGGCAGGGCCGCCGAGCGGAATGCCGGGATGGACGGTGACGGCCAGGGTGCCGCGGTCTACCTGGACGACAGTTCGCTCGGGAATCTCCGTCGCTCCCTCGACCTCCCAGTGCGTGGAGGTGATGAGCACGGCATCGTCGCGCTCGACCAGCCGCAGCACGTACGTGTCCGGCGTGGACTCCGGCTTCAGCTTGCTCGTCTCGCTCTGGCTGAACCCGTACACCGCATCGGGCGTCAGCAGCAGGCAGTTCAGCGCCTCGGGGTTGTCGCCCGGCTGGTCGACCCACAGATCACGTGTGATGAGCGAGGCCGCCTCGTAGATGGCCTCCGGCCACGACTGCGTACGGCTGAAGGCGTCGAGCACGAGCCCGAAGTACAGCTCCGAGTCGGTGGTGCCCTCGCAGGCACGCAGCCCGGAGTCCGCGTAGTGGGCGCGCAGCCGGTCGCTCACGCGGAACTGTCCGTTGTGCTCGAACGCGACCGTGCCCTCGCCGAACGGGTGGCAGTTCTCGAGCAGCACGGGGATGCCGACCGATGCCCGACGCAGGTGCACGATCGCCGCATCACCGGCGACGGCGGCCAGCGCCGGCTCGTACCCGGGATCCGTCCACGCGGGCGACGCGCCCTTCACGATGCGCAGCTCCCCCTGCTCGTGCCAGGCGACACCCCATCCGTCCTGGTGCTTGTGCGAAAGCTCGCAGAAGCCGTCCGAGGCGGCCAGGACGCGGGCCAGCGACTCGGGCCCGGACGCGACGACGCCCAACAACCGACACATGGATGGTCTCCTCTACTGCGCGGGTTCGAGATCGACCGCGACGGCAGCGGCCGCGACCTTGCGTGTGCCCATCCTGCCCTGCAGCCAGGACGCGAGCCGCGTGAGCAGCCAGTTGATGAGCACGTAGATCAACGCGATCACCAGATAGGTCTGGATCATGTAGTGGTAGTAGGCGACGAGTTCCTTGCCCTGCTGCATGAGCTCGCCGTAGCTCACGACGTAGCCGAGGGTCGAGTCCTTCAACAGCGACACCAGTCCGGTGAGCAGATTGGGCAGGACCACCCGGAACGCCTGGGGAAGGACGACCAGCCGCATCACGTCGAGCGGAGACATGCCCAGAGACTGGGCCGCCTCCCATTGACCCCTGTCGACGGCCTTGATGCCCGCGCGGAACACCTCGGCGGTCGAGGCGCTGGAGACCAGGATCATCGGCACGACGAGCATCCAGAACACCGGCAGAACGAGGCCGAACCGCGGCAGGGCGAGCAGGAACGCGTACACGACCAGGATCATCGGCATCGACCGGAAGAACTCGATCCAGCCGGTGCTGATCCGCGAGAGAACGGTCCGCCGTGAGAGCCGGCCCAGTGCCAGCACCAGCCCGAACGGGAACGCGACCACGGCCGCGACGCCGGTTGCCAGGAACGTGCTGCCGATGCCGTCGACCAGGAGCGTGCGGATGATGGCCGAGTACGTGAAGAACTGCCACTTGTACGCGACCAGCTGCCCGTGCGCCCAGAACTG
>JAPUEI010000058.1:2373-5514 GCA_027492675.1 Propionibacteriaceae bacterium
AGTACGTGAAGAACTGCCACTTGTACGCGACCAGCTGCCCGTGCGCCCAGAACTGGTAGACCGCACCGGCGAGGAGACCAGCGCACGCGACCAGGGCGAGGACGGTGGTGATCCGGATGACGGTACGGCCTCGGGGTCCCGGCTCGTCGAACAGAACGCGCGTCGCGGTGTCGGCCGACATCAGCGGAAGCCTCCGGTCCGCGCGCCTGCGACCAGGCGTTCCAGCCACGACCCGACACCGCCGGCACCCAGCGCGAACACCAGGTAGACAGCGCCCGAGAGCAGGAACAGCACGACCGCCTCCGCGTACTGAATGTTCAGCTGCTGCGTCACGTTCGTGATGTCGGAGACACCCACCGCCGCCGCCAGGGACGAGCCGATGAGGATGCCGATGAAGTTGTTGACCAGCGGCTGCACCATCGTGCGGAAGGCCTGGGGCAGGATGATCAGCCGCAGCTGGGTGGTGAACGACATGCCCAACGCCCGCGCGGCCTCCGACTGGCCCACCGAGATCGTGTTGATGCCGGACCGCACGGTCTCGCAGATGAAGGCCGACCCCGCGAGCACCAGCCCGAGCACGCCGCACCAGAACAGCGGGATCAACAGCCCGATGTCCGGCAGGCCGAACACGATCAGGATGAGCAGACTCAGCAGCGGAACGTTGCGGAAGAACTCGACGTAGACCGTGCCGACCACTCGCAGGGGAGAGATCGGGCAGACGCGGAAGATGGCGATCGTGGTGCCCAGCAGCAGCGCACCGAGGAATCCGAACACGGTGAGCAGCAGCGTCGTCAGCAGCCCGCTCAGCAGGAACGGCGCGTTGTCCGCCAGCATCTGCCCGATCTCGTTCATACGTTGCCCTCCGCTACTAGCTGCCCGCGGCCGAGCCGAGCTTCGGAGTCTCCGGCGTGCCGTCGACGTAGACACCGACGGTCGCCTTCCACAGCTTCAGCCAGTCGCCGGAGTCGTAGATCTTCTGCAGGAAGGTGTTGACGAAGGCCTTGACCGCCGCGTCGTCCTTGTTCACGCCGACGCCGTACGGATCCGTCGTGAACGGCGATCCCACGACCTTCAGGTCGGGGTTCTTGACGGCGTTGGAGAGCAGGATCGACTCGTCGAGGATGTAGGCGTCGGCACGACCCTGCTGCACGGCGGCGACGCAGGAGTCGTTGTCGGCGAACAGCGTCGGCTGGTTGCCGGGTACGAACTTCTGGATCGCCGTGATGCCCGTCGAGTTCGACTCCGTGACGAGCTTCTTGTCCTTGAGGTCCGCCACCGACTTGATCGTCGTGTTGTCGGCCTTCACCTGGATCGACGCGCCCGAGGCGTAGTACGGGCCGGCGAACGCGATCTTCTCCGCACGCTTGGTGGTGATCGAGTACGTCGCGACGACGATGTCGACGGTGTTGTTCTGCAGCATCGTCTCGCGGGTGTCGACGCTGGTCTGCGAGACCTGCGTGAGCTTGCTGACGTCGGTGCCGCCGGTGATGTAGTGCGCCAGAAGATCACCGATACCCGCGTCGAACCCGGCGATCCGTCCCGTGGTGGGGTCCTTGAGCGAGAAGATCGCGCCCGTCGTCGTACCGCCCCGCTTGATGAATCCCGCGGCCTTGATCTTGCTGGCCCACGCGCTGGCCGACACGACTGCCGCATCGGCAACCGGACCAGCTTGGATGATCTTGTCGTAGGCGTCCTGCGAGATCTGACGCGGGCCGCCCGAGCTCGATCCGGACGCAGCGCTGCTCGTGCCGGCTGCCGGCGGGGCGCCGGAGGAGCATGCGGCCAGGGTGACGGCTGCGGTGGAGCCAGCGGCGATGTACAGGAGGCCGCGTCGGCTGAAAGTGGTCATGGTGGGGTTCCTTTCAATGGTGGAGGAGCTTGGACAAGAAGTCCTGCGCTCGCTCCGTGCGGGGTTTGTCGAAGAACTCGCCAGGGTTGTTCTCTTCGACGATCTGGCCGGCGTCCATGAAGCAGACGCGGTCGCAGGCATGGCGGGCGAAGCCCATCTCGTGGGTGACGACCAGCATCGTCATCCCGTCCGCCGCAAGCTCGCTCATGACCTCGAGCACCTCGGCGATCATCTCCGGATCGAGAGCCGATGTCGGCTCGTCGAACAGCATCAGCTGGGGATGCATCGCGAGGGCGCGCGCGATCGCCACGCGCTGCTGCTGGCCGCCGGACAGCTCCGCCGGATAGCTCTGGGCCTTGTCGGACAGGCCCACCCGTTCCAACAGCTCTCTGGCCTCGGTCTCAGCGTCGGCCTTGGACGCCTTGCGCACATGCACCGGCGCCAGGCTGATGTTCTCCAGCGCCGTGTAGTGCGGGAACAGGTTGAACGACTGGAACACCATGCCGACCTGGGCGCGGAGGTCGGCGAGTGCCTTGCCCTCCTGCGGCAGCGGCTGCCCATCGATCGTGATGGTGCCGCTGGTGACGGTCTCGAGTCTGTTGATGCAGCGGCACAGCGTGGACTTGCCCGACCCGGAAGCGCCCACCAGGGCAACCTTCTCGCCGCGAGCGATATCGAGATCGACGCCGCGCAGTGCCTCGAAGTCGCCGAATGATTTGCGCACGCCACGAAGCTCGACCAAAGGGGGGACGGTCATGCCGAACAACCTAGGGGAGCGTCTCAAGGGGTGGCCAGGCGTCCAGGCCTCGATATGGTCACGATCGAGAGGGCAGAGGCTCAGCCTTCGAGCAGGGCCCTGTAGAAGCGCACACCCCTGACCAGCGAGTCCGCGGTGACGCGTTCGTCGACGCCGTGCACACCGGCGCGCTGGGCGGCCGACATGAACAGCGGTGAGAACCGGTACACCGCCTCCGTGATGCGCGCCGCGTGACGAGCATCGCTGGCGCCGAGCATGGTGTACGGGACGGTGAGAGCATCCGGGTACGCCGCGGTGACAGCGGTGCGGATGGCCTCCCAGCGGACGTCGAAGGGAGACGCCTCGGTGGGCTCGTTGCCCTCGACGACCCGCACCTCGACGGTCAGCCCGGACCCCACCGCTCGGGTCGCGACCTTCTCCACATGGCGCGTCGCCTCGGCCACGGTGCTGCTGGTCGCGACACGCATGTTGACGATCGCCGTCGCCTTCGCGGCGATGATGTTCGGGGCCGCGGAGCCGGTGAGCATGGTCGCCG
>JAPUEI010000058.1:5614-22935 GCA_027492675.1 Propionibacteriaceae bacterium
GTCGCCTTCGCGGCGATGATGTTCGGGGCCGCGGAGCCGGTGAGCATGGTCGCCGATGTCGTCGTCCGCACCATCGCGGCGAGCTCCGGACCCGCGAGCGGAAGCACCCGCGCCAGGACGGATCGCAGCTGGTCGGTGCGGGCGAGCACCCGGCTGAGCGGGCCGTTGACGTACGGGGCGAGGTCGCTGAACATCCGTACGGCGATGTCATCGACGGCCGCGGGGTGGGGGTGGCGCTCGAGGGCGGCGATCGCGCGACCGAGCCCGGCGGTCGCGCCCCGACGTGGCGGGGTCGAGCTATGAGCCGGCTTGCGCGGATCGGCGGACACCGACAGCTCCAGCGTGGTGACGCCCTTCTCGGCGACGCCGACCACGGCGACCTGCCTCGTCAGCCCGGGAACCAGGCCCGTCGTGACGGCACCGCCCTCGTCGAGCACAAGCGCCGGGACGACGCCGCGTCGTTCGAGCTCAGCGATCGCCGCGACAGCCGACGGGCCGTCCAGCTCCTCGTCGGCGCCCAGCTCGACGTACAGATCGTGGTGAGGTCGCCAGCCAGAGGCGACGAGGTCCTCGACCGCCTCGAGCAACACCAGCAGCGACCCCTTGTCATCGAGCGTGCCCCGCCCGTACACCGTCAGCCCGTCCTCGCCGTCGGCCACGGTGCCGGCGAACGGGGGATGCGTCCAGCCGGCCTCGGCCCAGTCCTCGGTCGGGGCCGGCACGACGTCCTGGTGGGCCATGAGCAGCACGTCGCCGAGCGCGGTGGCACCGGTGCCGGTACGGGTTCCGGCGAGGCGCAGCAGCATCCCCGCGCGCCCGGTCTCGGTGACCTCGGCGGTCGCGAACACGCTGGGGTACAGCTCGTACAGCAGTTCCTTGAACGCCGCGAACACCTCCGCCTTCTCCGGCGACAGCGGCCCTTCGAGGGGTGTCACCGTCGGCACCTGCACCATGCGGGACAGGCGCTCGGCCAACACTGCGGCAGTCGACGTCATGGGACCGGATCCTCCTCGGGAAGGGCGTGCGCGCTGGGCGACGACGTGAACGCCACCTTCGGCACGGTGAGCAGTGCGATGAGAGCGGCCACCGCGGCCGCGGAGCAGATCAGCCAGACGGTGATGTAGCCGGCCAGCGGCGCGGCCGTACCCGTCGACGCTCCCTGGACGAGCGCGAGGGCGAACGCCGACGACGCGAACGAGCCGCCGATGGTCTTGGTGGTGTTCGTGAGGCCGGTGGCCATGGCGGTCTCACCGATGGGAGCCGCCGACGCGGCGGCCGCGGGGAGCGCCGCGACGAGGGCGCCCGAGCCGAGACCCGCGACGACCATGCAGGTGAGCACCTCGGGAAGGTTCGAGTGCAGGAACACCAGCCCCAGATAGCCGATCGCGACCGTCCCCGAGGCCCCGATCAGCACGAGCCGCGGCGAGGTGGCCGCCGTCACCTTGGCGAACGAGGCCGCGCCGATGAGCAGGCTCAGGACGTAGGAGCCGATGAGGTACGAGGCGGTGGCCGAGGTCAGGCTCAAGCCGTAGCCGTACACGGCGCGATCCGTGCGGACGAAGGTCGACAGCGACCCCTGCGCGCCGAGCAGGCTGACCCCGATGAGCGCGGCCGTGAGGAACACGGGCCACAGCGTCGGCTGGGTCACCAGCTTGATGTCGACCAGCGGCGACGTCGTACGACGCTCCATCCACACGAACCCCGCGATGATCGCGATTCCCAGCACGACAAGGCCGATCACCCACACGGTGATGCCGTTGACGCGGACCAGGCTCAGGCCGCCGGTGATGGCGAGCAGGCCGAGGGAGAGCACGACGGCCCCCCGGGTGTCCACGCGGCCGCCGGAGCGATCACCGGGGTCGGCGACGAAGCGCCAGACGACGACGAAGGCGAGGGTGATGAGGGCGGCCGGGACGGCGAGGATCGCCGTGAGGTTCCCGGCGAGGGCCACGCCGAGCTGGCCGGAGATCAGGGCCCCTGAGATCGCGCCGAGCTCCAGCGCCACGACGATCACGCCCGACGCGCGACGCGTCAGTCCGGCGGTGTCGGGCAGGCGGCGGGCGCGGGCGTAGATGATCGCCACGTTGAGCGGCAGCCAGACCACGTAGAAGCCCTGCACGGCGAACATCACCAGGAACAACGGGAAGGTCGGTGCGAACGCCATGCCCCACGACCCGAGCGCCGTCACGGCCAGCGAGCCGAGCAGCACCCGGCGGTGTCCGTACATGTCACCCAACCGGGCCAGCACCGGCACGACGATGGCCGAGAGCAGCAGTTGTACGGCCTCGAGCCAGTTGATGTCGGCGTCGTGGATGGACAGGTGGCGGGCGATGTCGCTGAACAACGGCGTGTAGTAGCCCTGGAGAACTCCGGACGTGAACTCGACGACGGCGAGCCCCCCGACCACACCCCCTGCGAGCGCTGTGCGCTTGGTCATGGCTGATGGTGACACGCGCGCACCGCCCGAGCACGCAAAACCCCCGGAACGCTCCACACGTGGGACGACACTGCGTTGCAGACAGGAAGCGCCCCTAGTCACCCCGGAAACCTGAGAGCTATTTCTCCGAGTTCTCTTAGGTTTCCTAGACGTCGCCTTGACCCATGACCCCTTTGACTGGACAGGTGTCTTCGTGGCGGCGGTTGTCGACCGGCGCGTTAGGTGTGGCAGTCCTCCTCGGCGGGTGCATGCCCCTCAGCGCTGGCCAGACGACTGCGCCCGCAGAGCGGTCGTCACCGCCTGCCCTCGCCGCTCCCGCGGCACCCAGCCAGAGCGCGTCGGGCGGGCTCGCCGAGCGGATCGTACGCACCGCCGCCACCGTTCAGACCGGCACCTTCGTGCTCGTTGTCCAGACGAGCATGGCCAGCGGAAGCCTCACGATGCGCTACGAGGGCTCGTTCAACGTCGCCGATCCCACCCTGCCGCTGTGCCGCGTCGACGGCAGCCAGAACGGCCAGATGCTCACCGTGATCGTCGCGGGCGACAGCGTGTACACGAAGGTCGGCACGGCGAAGTACAGCAAGTCGTCGTTCTCGGCCTCGGTCGGTCGGCTCGGCCTCGCCGCCATGCGGCCGGACCTCCCGACGCTCGTCGGTCTCGTGGGGTCGTCGATGAGGGGCCTGACGTACGTCGGCCAGGAGACCGTGTCCGGCGTCGCTGTGCAGCACTGGCGCGCACTCGTCGAAGCCTCCGCCTTCGCTCCCGACGCGACCGGCACCACCTTCGTGGAGGTCTGGGTGGACGCGTCGGATCTGGTGCACCAGATCGCGTACAGCCTCACGTCCGCCGGCCTCGCGACCAGCGTCGCCACGGTGACGTACGCGGACTTCAACCAGCCCGTCGACATCAGCGAGCCGGCGGCCTCCGAGGTGCGCTGAGCGTTCGCGCTGCTAGATGCTGCTGGGTCCCGCCCACAGGTTGAGGCCACCCTCGGTCGCGTGCTCGTCGATGGCCGCGAGCTCGTCGTCGGTGAACGTGAGGTTCTTGACCGCCGCCACCGAGTCCTCGAGCTGGGTGACGCTGGACGCGCCCACGAGAGCCGAGGTGACGGTGTCGCGGCGCAGGACCCACGCGATCGCGAGCTGCGCGAGCGTCTGGTTGCGGTCCTCGGCGAGGTCGGCCAGCGCCTTGATGTGGCGCAGGTTGTCCTCGGTGAGCAGGTCCGGCGACAGGGACTTGCCCTGCGCGGCGCGGGAGTTCTCGGGGATCCCGCCGAGGTACTTGCTCGTCAGCATCCCCTGCGCCAGCGGCGAGAACGCGATGCAGCCGACGCCGGTCTCGTCGAGGGTGTCGAGCAGACCCTCCTCGACCCAGCGGTTGAGCATCGAGTACGAGGGCTGGTGGATGAGCAGCGGGGTCCCCAGGGACCTGAGGATCTCGACGGCCTTCGCGGTGCGCTGCGGCGAGTACGACGACACGCCGACGTAGCGCGCACGCCCGGACCGTACGGCGTAGTCGAGCGCGCCCATCGTCTCCTCGAGCGGCGTGTTCGGGTCGGCGCGGTGGTGGTAGAAGATGTCGACGTGGTCGAGGCCCATCCGGGCCAGCGACGCGTCGAGGCTGTCGAGCAGGTACTTGCGCGAGCCGAGATCCCCGTACGGCCCGGGCCAGAAGTCCCACCCGGCCTTGGTCGAGATGACGAGCTGCTCGCGGTACGGCGCGAAGTCCGTACGGAAGTGGCGCCCGAAGTTCTCCTCGGCCGCCCCGTACGGCGGGCCGTAGTTGTTGGCCAGGTCGAAGTGGGTGACCCCGAGGTCGAACGCACGCCGCAGGATGTCGCGCTGACGGGCGAACGGCACGTCGTCGCCGAAGTTGTGCCACAGACCCAGCGACACCGCGGGCAGCACCAGGCCGCTCGTCCCGACCCGCCTGTACGGCATGCGGCCGTCGTAGCGGTTCGTGTCTGCGCGGTACGGATCCAGGATGGGCATCTTGCTCCTCTGTCAGGTGACGTTCTCGACACTAGTAGTGGCCGTTGCCGAGGCGTAGGGATGCAGGCGTTTGTCACGCGAGCGTGCGCGAACGGTGCTTGGATCGAACCGTGCGGATCGTGCTGCTCGGCGCCTCCGGCAATGCCGGACGCGACATCGCTCGCCTGCTCGCGCCCAGTCTGGCGACCTCAGACACGCTGGTCCTCGCCGGGCGGAGCCAGGAACGTCTCGACGCCACCGCCGCGGTCACGACCGGCCCCGCATCCGTACAACTCCAGACGGTCGACGCCGAGGACGACCAGGCCGTACGTCGCCTGGTCGAGGGGGCCGACATGGTCGTCGTGGCGGCCTCCCTGCCCCACCGCGTGGGAGCGCTGGCGGAGATCGTGGCCGAGGCCGGTGCCGACTGGTTCGACACGCTGCTGTCCAGCCGAGGGAAGCTCGCGACACTGCGGGCGCTCGAGCCGCGACTCGTCGACAACGACCTCTGCTTCGTGACCGACGGCGGGTTCCATCCAGGGCTGCCCGCGGCCATGGTCCGTTGGGCAGGCGGACAGCTCGACACGATGGAGACCGCTGACGTCCACGGGGGGATGCGGTTGGACTGGCGGGCCGAGACCTTGGCCGACTCCACAGTGCGCGAGATGCTCGAGGAGTTCACGAACTTCGACATGACGACGTACATCGATGGCGCCTGGCAGCCGATCCCCTGGTCGACGTGCCCGACCATCGACTTCGGCACGCCTGTCGGGCGCAAGTCGTGCGTGCCGATGTACCTGGCCGAGATGGACTCGCTGCCGGAGCTGTTCCCCTCGCTGCGGCGGTGCGGCTTCTACGTCGGCGGCTTCACACCGGCGATGGACTACCTCGCGCTGCCCGTGATCATGGGCATGCTCAAGGTGCGCCGCCTGTACGGGCTGACGGTGCGCCTGACCCGCTGGTCCTTCAGCCACCTCGCGAACACCCCGCCTCCTCACGGCCTCGTCGTACGTCTGGCTGCTGAGGGTGTGCTGCATGGTGCCCGAGCCGTGGCGACGGTCGACATCAGCGGCGAGGATGCCTACCTGCTGACGGCGGCGCCGGTCGTGGCTGTGCTCCGGCGGGTGCTGGACCGGAGCGGGCGGCGGCCCGGTCTGTGGCTGCAGGCGCACCTCGCGGAGCCCGAGGGTCTGCTGCGCGACCTCAGCGATCTCGGACTGGATGTCCAGACGTCGGTCACCAGCGCCTGAGGCTCAGTCGCGCTCGTACGGATAGGACCCGACGAACCACGTCTTCGCGCCGTCACTAGGGGTGATCTCCGTCGCGTCGACGTCGTACACCATCAGCAGGGAGTCGAAGTCAGGCTGCTCCATGAGGTCGAAGACGAGGTCGTCGACGAAAGACTCGGCCCACGAGAAGCCCAGCACCGCGCCGATCAGCTCGCCGCCCCCGTCGGGGAGGAAGTCACCCTCGGCGTCGACGTACGGGCCGACCGCGAAGTCGGCCTCGAACGGGCTGGGGTCGTCGGTGGTGCCCATGTACGTGCGCAGGTCGTCCTCCGACTCGAAGACTCCCGCCCAGACCGACACCACGCCTTCGCTCTCGCTCATGGACACGACCTTACGGGGACGGTCGCTCTCGATGCGATCCGCGTTTCCGCACCGCTGATGGTGCCGAAGGCCGCGATTCGGCCCGTCGAGGCCATCGCGGGTACGACAACGCGGATCACGGGGCGAGAGCGAGCGCCAGTACGGACCGGCCGTGCTCCTCGTCGCCCGACCAGGTGAGCGAGGGGTGGTCTGGATCCACACGGTGCATCAGCGTCAGGAGCACGTCGGACGCCGGCCCGGAGAGCGTGGCGACCGGGGTCTGGCCGAACACCCACTCGCCCGGGACGTCGGTGGTGACGACGCGCAGCCCTGCCGCGGGCTCGATGGCCCTCCCCAGCCGCAGCTGCCGCGGCCAGAACACCGTGGCCACCTCATCGACGCCGTCCGCCGCGACCTCCGGGTCGATGGGCTCGGCCGTGCCGAGCGCGTCCTCGAGGTCCCAGCGGTGGACGCGGTGCTCGTGCACCTGGCGGCGCTGCCAGAAGCCGATGGTCTTGTCGGGGACGAACGTCGCCGCGGGTGTCTCCGCGTCGGCGTCCAACGCGAGCAGCAAGTCGGCGCCGCCTGCCGCGTACCAGCCCGCGAGGTCCTCCCCCGGCCACGTCGGCGGTTGGTTCAGCAGTTCACCGGTGCCGACCGCGTGCACCACCCAGCGCTCGATCTCGCCGACGTGCACGACGAGGTCCTGCACGGTCCAGCCGGGGCACGCGGCAACGGGCAGCGCCAGCTGGTCGGGGGCCAGGTTCCGCACCACGCGCGAGATGACGTCGACCTCGTGCGCGATGAGCTCCACCCACCTCACCGCACGACCACCGTCACGTCGAGCTCCATCGTCGAGGTCAGCGAGTTGGCGATGAAGCACTCGTCGTGGCCCTGGTGCGCCATCCGTACGACCTCGTCCGGGTCCGTACCCTCCGCGACCTCGATCACCGGCGCCAGCCGGATCCGACCGACGCGCTCAGGCTTGTCCGCCATGTCCATCCACCCCTGGGCGTCGTCGGTGTAGCCGAGCACCGTGACGCCGGCGCGCGCCGCCACTGCGAGGAAGCTGAGCAGCTGGCACGAACTCGCTGCCATCACGAGCAGCTGCTCCGGGTTGAGGAGCGCCGGGTCCCCGCGAAAGGCCTTGTCGGCGGTGAGATCGAGCGTCTGCGTGGGCGGGTCGGTGACGCCGGTGTGGGCACGCGAGTACGCCCGGATGCCGCCTGCCGTCGAGCCGGTCCATTCGAGGCGGGTGCTGTATGAGTGCGTGAGCATGTACGGACCGTACGACCTCGCGGTCTGCGTGCCGGTGGTTTCCCGAACCACGGCACGCGCTGACGAGGTGTCGAGGCACTGTGAGTTGGCTGTGGGTACGCCTTGGGGTCTCCACAGGCCTAGGTAGGCACGCCTAACCTGAGCGGGTGGGGCGACTGGCAGAGGTGCCGACAGCGGGCGACGGGCCCAGCGCCGCGGAGCGCGCCGAGGCCAAGCGTCGCCTGCTCGCGCCGCGAGAGCCGCACGCCACCCACCCGGCGCCGACCGGCGACTCGGTCACGTTCGGCGCCGTCTCTGACGACGAGTTCGCCCGTGACTGGTATCCGCCCGAGGAGACGACGTCCGTACGAGACCGGCTGGCGCACGTTCGCGCCTGGACCGCCCGGCATCTGCGACGCGCCCTCGTGGTGGCCGCCTCCCTCGTGGTCGTCGCCTCCCTGGCGGTCTGGCTCACCGTCCGCGACAAGGGACCCGCGCCGCTCACCGCCGATGACGTCAACCAGGCGGTCGCCAAGGCCATCGACGCCGAGCAGAAGCGGCAGGCG
The DNA here is from genome assembly GCA_027492675.1 of Propionibacteriaceae bacterium. Lineage (GTDB taxonomy): Bacteria > Actinomycetota > Actinomycetes > Propionibacteriales > Propionibacteriaceae > Fen-668. Next base: position 13,434 of record JAPUEI010000058.1, read on the forward strand.
GCGCAGGCGTCCGACGGGTCGATCGTCTACGCGACCATCCGCCAGTCGCTGGTCGTCATCTCCACGAGCCGCGGTTCGGCCTCCGGTCTGGGCGCCGGCACCATCGTCAAGGACGACGGCACCATCCTCACCGCGCTCCACGTGGTCAACGGCGCCACCTCGATCACGGTCCTGTTCGCGGACGGCACGCAGTCGTCGGCGACCGTGACCTCCGCGACACCCGCCCAGGACATCGCCGTACTCACCCCGGCAACCCTCCCGGAGACGATCGTGCCCGCCGTCCTCGGCGGCGGCGTGGCCGTCGGCGACGAGGTGTTCGCCGTCGGCCATCCCATGGGCTACACCGGGTCGGTCTCCGGCGGGGTGGTCTCGGCCACGAACCGTACGGTCACGGTGCAGGGCACGAAGCTCACCGGACTCATCCAGACCGACGCGGCCATCAACCCCGGCAACTCGGGCGGCCCGCTGCTCAACAAGGCCGGGCAGGTGGTGGGCGTCGTCACGGCGCTGGCCAACCCGGCCGACGAGGACGCGTACGCGGGCATCGGCTTCGCCGTGCCCATTGCCACCGCCGGCGGTGCCGTCGGCGCTCCCGCGAAGTGAGGACGCAGATGACGACGAACCCGCTCGAACAGGCGCTGTACCAGGTCAAGCGCACGATCGTCGGCCAGGACGTGCTGCTGGAGCGCATGGCCGTCTGCCTGCTCGCGCGCGGGCACCTGCTCGTCGAGGGAGTGCCAGGGCTGGCGAAAACGATGGCGATCAAGACGCTGGCCGCGACGATCGGCGGGCAGTTCCAGCGCATCCAGTTCACGCCCGATCTCGTGCCGGCTGATGTCGTCGGCACCCGCCTGTACAACCAGAAGACGGGCGAGTTCGAGACCGCGCTCGGACCGGTGTTCGCGAACCTGCTGCTCGCCGACGAGATCAACCGTGCGCCAGCGAAGGTGCAGTCGGCCCTGCTCGAGGTCATGCAGGAGCGGCAGGTGACGATCGGCCGCACGACGTACCCCGCGCCCGACCCGTTCCTCGTCATGGCGACGCAGAACCCGATCGAGTCGGAGGGGACGTACCCGCTGCCCGAGGCCCAGGTCGACCGGTTCATGCTCAAGGTGCTGGTGGGGTACCCGACGGTCGCTGAGGAGTACGTCGTCGTCGAGCGCATGACATCTCCCCTTGTCGCCACGGAGCAGGCCCTGTCGCTGGACGATCTGCGGCGGATGCAGAGCCAGGCCGACGCGGTGTACGTCGACCCGGGCGTCATCTCGTACGCCGTCTCCCTCGTCGGCGCCACCCGCAACCCGGAGTCGGTCGGGCAGGGGCACCTGGCCCGCTTCATCACGTACGGCGCCAGCCCGCGCGCGTCGATCAACCTGATCCTGGCTGCCCGCGCGCTCGCGTTCCTGCGTGGCCGCGACTTCGTGCTCCCGACCGACGTGGCCGAGCTCAGCGGCGACGTGCTGCGGCACCGCGTGGTGCTGTCGTACGAGGCGCTCGCCGAGGACCTCACCGCCGACGACCTGCTCGAGCCGCTCGTCGCCGCGGTGCCCCAGCCGCCGATCGTCATGCGCGACCGCGCCGAGGACCGGCCGCCGGTCGACGAGGTGGCGTACCAGAGGCCGGTGACGTGACTCCCACGCCCGGGCTGACCGCCGACCGACTGCTGCGCCGCCTGGAGTGGCGGGTCGTGCGGCGGTTGGACGGGCGCGCCACGGGCGACTACCGGACGATTCAGCGGGGCAGCGGGCTGGACGTCGCGGACCTGCGCGAGTACCTCCCCGGCGACGACCTGCGCCACATCGACTGGAACGTCACGGCGCGGATGGACACCCCCTACGTCCGGGAGTTCCTCGAGGACCGCGAGCTCACCGCCTGGCTGCTCCTCGACACCACCGCCTCGATGGGGTTCGGGCCGGTGGCGCGCCACAAGGGCCATGTGCTGACCGAGCTGGCCACGACGATCGCGTACGTGCTCGCGCGGGGCGGCAACCGCGTCGGGGCCATGCTGTTCGGCGGGCCGACCGACGGCGTCACGATTCCGCCGGGAGGGGGTCGCCGACAGGTGCTGCGCCTGGCCAAGGCACTGCTCGACGGTCCGCCGCACAGGGGTACGGGCGCGCCGACGGACCTGTCCGTACTGATGAGCGCCGCCGCGGGCATGGCCAAGCGGCGTGGCCTGGTGGTCGTCATCTCCGACTTCCTGTCCGAGCCCGGCTGGGAGAACGCCCTGGGGCGACTCGCCCAGCACCACGAGGTCGTCTGCCTGCGGGTCACCGACCCGCGCGAGCACGAGCTGCCCGCCGCCGGCCTGATCTGGGTCGAGGACTCCGAGACCGGCGAGCAGCTGTTCGTCGACACCGACGATCCCGGGTTCCGGACGAGGCTCGCGGCGGCCGCCGAGGAGCAGCGCGCGGAGCTTCGCGCCACCGTGACCCGCGCCGGAGCCGAGCTGCACGAGGTGAGCACCGACGACGACCTCGTCCGCGTGCTCGGTCGGATCACCGCCCTCCGGGCCTCTCGGCGGGGCCGCAGCGGGGCGATGGGCGGCCATCGATGAGCCTGTCGTTCCTGTGGCCGTGGCTCCTTCTCGGGCTGGTACTCGTGCCGGTGCTCGTCCTCGGGTACGTACGGTTGCGGGCCTCCCAGCGTCGCCGTCGCGAGGAGCTCGCCAGGCTCGGGATGGCTCCCGTTGGGCGTGCGAAGAGGGCGATCGTCGCGCCCGTACTGCTCCTGCTGGGCGTCACGCTCAGCCTCGCCGCGATGGCCAGGCCCGTCGCCAACCTGCCCGAGCCACGACGCGAGGGGACGGTGATCGTGGCCATCGACGTCTCGGCGTCCATGTCCGCCACCGACGTCTCCCCTCGTCGGCTCGATGTCGCCAAGCAGGTGGCACACACGCTCATCGCCGCGCAGGGCTCGCAGATCAGCATCGGGGTCGTCGCGTTCGGGCAGTCGTCGGTCGTCGTGCAACAGCCCACGACCGACCACACCGCGGTGCTGGCCGCGATCGATCGGCTCACGGTCGGCGGGGCGACGGCGATCGGTTCGGGGGTCCTGACCGCGCTGAGCACCATCGCCGGCACCCAGATCCAGCTCGCGCAGAACCCCGAGGACACGCAGATCGGGTGGTTCGGCGGCACGGCGATCCTCGTGATCTCCGACGGCGAGGACACCGGCGGCCCGGACCCCGCGGCGCTCGCCTCGCTCGCGTCCGTCGCCGGAGTCCACATCTCCGCGGTCGGCGTCGGCACCACCGCTGGCACGACGATCAAGGCCGACGGCTTCGAGGTCGCGACGGCCCTCGACGAGGCCACGCTGAAGCACCTCGCCGAGACCACGAACGGCTCGTACATCGCCGCCTCCGACTCCGACGCCATCGCGCACGTGGCCGACTCCGTACAGCTCACCTGGACCGCGCGCGTCGTCCCGCACGAGATCACGGCGCTGGTCGTCGCCGCCGCGGCCCTCCTCGTACTCCTCGGCACCGCGTGGTCGATCGTCCGTACAGGCCGGGTGATCTGATGCGGCTCGACTACCCGTACCTGCTCCCCCTCGCGCTGGCGGGGCTGGTGCTGCTCGGGCTGTACGTGTGGTGGCTGCGCCGCGGCCGCCGCACCACGACCACGTTCTCGGCGATAGGCCTTGTCAAGACCGCATCCGCGGGCCAGAAGCCGTGGCGCCGGCACGTACCGGTGGTGCTCGTCTGCGTCGCCCTGGTGTTCCTCGGCACGGGCGCATCGCGGCCGCTGGTGTCGCTGACGGTGCCCTCCGACGATGCCACCGTGATCCTCGCGCTCGACGTCTCCGGGTCCATGTGCAACACCGACGTCACCCCGAACCGGCTCGGGGCTGCGCAGGCGGCTGTACGAGCGTTCGTGGAGGCGCAGAAGGGCATCTCGATCGGGCTCGTCGTGTTCAGCGGGTCCGCGCAGCTGGCTGTCGCCCCGACGCGCGACACGGCCGAGCTGCTCAAGGCCGTCGACGGCCTCACCGTCGGGCGCGGCACGGTGATCGGCTCGGCGATCCTCACCGCCGTCGACGCGATCGCCGCAATCGACCCGAGGGTGGCGCCCACCGATCCGGCGTCCACCGCGGACGTGCCGGTGAACGGCGTCGTCCCGGCCGATCCCGTACCCGAGATCGTGGTGCTGCTGACCGACGGCGCCAACACGCGGGGGGTCACGCCGCAGGTCGCCGCTGTCCAGGCGGCCGAGCGCGGCGTGCGGGTGTACCCAATCGGCTTCGGCACCAAGACCCCCAAGGCGTCAGCCTGCTCCGCGGCCCAGGCGCCTGCCGGCAACGGTCGCTTCGGCGGCGGCTTCGGTGGTGGCGGGTTCGGCGGTCAGGCGCTCATCGCTGACGACGAGGCGCTCAAGACGGTCGCCCGGGTGACCGGCGGCGAGTTCTTCACCGCCGAGACCGCCGATCAGCTGAACTCGGTGCTGTCCGGCGTGAAGTCCCGCGTCGGCACGGTCAAGCAGGACGTCGACATCTCCGCGGGCTTCGCGGTCGTCGGGTCGCTGCTGCTGCTCGCGGGGGCGGTGTTCACCCTTCGCCGCAACCCGCTCGGTTGAGGTGCGGCGAGCTAGGTGCCGGAATTCGGCCAAGATCGCGGCCCAGCGGCCGCGTCCGGGGGTGTTGGGTGCGGATCTTGGCAGAAATCAGGCAGGAGTGCGCGCGACCAGGGCTTCCAGGGTCTCCGTCGTGCCCCCGTCGATGCGTACGGTCGCGAGCGCGTCCGCCCTTGTCGGACCGCGGTTGATGATGGCCACGGGCTTGTCGTGGCGAGCCGCGTGCCGTACGAAACGGAGGCCGCTCATGACGGTCAGCGACGACCCCAGCACGACGACGACCTCGGCCGCGTCGACCAGCTCGTACGCCGCCGTCACCACCTCGCGCCTGGCCGACTCGCCGAAGAAGACGACGTCCGGCTTGAGGATCCCGCCGCACACCTCGCACGCCGGCACCACGAGGTCGTGCCAGTGCTCGACCACGGCGTCACCGTCGGGTCGCAGGCGAGCCGCGTCAAGCTCGGCGGCACCGGCCGGCAGGTAGCCGTCGACATCGGGGTTGAGCGACTGCAGGCGGATCTGGAGGTCGGCGCGGCTGGAGTACGTACGACACTGCAGGCAGACGACCCGGTCGATCCGCCCGTGGAGGTCGACGACCGGCGAGCTGCCGGCCTCTTCGTGGAGGCCGTCGACGTTCTGCGTGACGACACCGAGGAGCCCGGGAGCCCCGACCAGCGCGCGATGGCCCGCGTTCGGCACCGCGCGCCCGAACGACTGCCAGCCCAACATCGAGCGCGCCCAGTAGCGGCGCCTGTTCTCCTCGTGACCCACGAACTCGTCGTACATCATCGGCGTCGAGGGCGGCGCCGACGGTCCGCGGTAGTCCGGGATGCCGGAGTCGGTCGACATGCCGGCACCGGTGAGAGCGACCCAGCTCCGGTCCGTGAGCAGGGCGACGAGGTCGCTCAGCTCGTGCCGTACGGACACCGGTGCCAGCTCAGGGCGTGGCACGCGATGGCGGATCGTCATGCGAAGAGCGCACCGATGGCGGCGATGACGTCGCCCGGGAGGACGGTCTCGCCGGCCGCGGCGTTGGCGGCGACCTGCTCGGGCGTCGTGGCGCCCGCGATGACGCTCGACACCGGGGCCTGGGCGAGCAGCCAGGCGAACGTCGCGGCGAGCATCGAGACGCCCGCCTCGTCGCACAGCGCCTGGTAGCGCTCCATGAGGTCCCAGTCGACGTTCTCCAGCACCTCAGGCTTGAGCCGCGTGAGGCGACCCTCGCCGCCGCCGCGGGTGTACTTGCCGGTGAGCAGCCCGTTGTACAGCGGGAAGTACGGCAGGAAGCCGAGGCCCAGCTCGCGCGCCGCGGGCAGCACGTCGTACTCCACACCTCGCGCCATCAGGCTGTACTCGTTCTGGCTCGACACGAACGCGGGCAGCCCGAGCTCCGCGGCCACCTCGTCGGCCTCGCGGATCTGGTCTGCGGTGAGGTTCGAGTGGCCGATGAAGCGGACCTTGCCTGCCTTTACGAGGGGGGCGAGCGCCGCGAGGGTGTCACCGATCGGGGTCGCCGGGTCGGGCGTGTGCAACTGGTACAGATCGATGCGATCCGTACGCAACCGGGTCAGGGAGCCTTCGACAGCCTTGGCGATGTACGAAGCGGAGCCGGTCCGCCCCCAGTCCTCGGAGCCGAGCGGGCCGCCCGCCAGGTGACCGAACTTGGTGGCCAGCACGATCTTGTCGCGACGCCCGACCAGTGCCTGGCCCATGAGGTCCTCGCTGCCGCCCTTGGGGTCGCCGTAGAGCTCGGCCGTGTCGAACAGCGTGATGCCGTGGTCGATGGCCGCGTCGATGACGGCCCTCGTGCCCTCGAGCGTCACGGTCGAGGTGCCAGGACGGGAGAAGTTGTTGCACCCGAGTCCGACCACGCTGACGGTCAGTTCGGAGGATCCAAGGGAACGCTGCGGCATCATGCCGTCAGCCTAACCGTGGCCCCAACGAGGCCCGGATTCTCAGCGACGGATGAGCCGCTCGCCGTCGTACTCCAGCCAGAAGCCTGTGCCCCCAGGCGCCGGCCACGACTCCCCGCCGACGGTCGCCATGTGGTGGTTCGGCGGGATCCGTACGCACTCGCCCAGGTCGGAGTCACCCGGGTCGAACGCGGCGACGAGGTCGTCGCCGACGAAGACCGCGGACTCCAGCCACGCGGCGTCGGGCATCCGCGGCGCCTCGACGCTCCACACCGGCTCGAGATCCGGCCACGAGAGCACCTGCAGGGGACCGCTGCCGCCCTGGGGTGCCGTGAGGAGGAACTTGCCGCTGGCGTGGACATCGGTCAGCACCCGGTTGCGCCAGGGCGCCTCCCGGAGGTCGATGGCAGAGGCGCCCATGCGCAGGAACCATGCCCGCGCATCGCGATCGTCACCGATGCCGATGCCGAGCCAGCCGTCGGGTCCGGGCACGAGCTCGATGCCGGTCGGCATGCCGCCGAGGTCGGCGGTTCCCGTGACGGCGCCGGTCGCGATGTTCATCCGCACCAGATCGGCGGTGTGCCCGTGCTCGGACGGCAGGACCGCCCAGGCATAGCCGCCACCGAGCCAGGTGCCGCCGGAATGGTCGAAGCCCCAGTCGGGGTGCGGCTTGCGCCACCGGGTCTTGCCGTGACGCTGCAGCACGATCTCCGACCCGTTGTCGAACACGACGGTGTCGGTGATCGGGTCGGCGTCCGCCAGGCCGATGACGCCCGAGGGCAGCCGCCAGTTCCCGAGCGGATCAAGGTCCGCACCGAGCAGCGCGAGCTCCGAGCCCGCATGAATGAATGTCCAGCCTGCACGCCGATCAAATGACCTGATCGAACGCACGGGTCCGGGCACCGTGAATGAAACGGCCATGTACTTCTCCCCAACGCGCATGCCAGTGCGCTTGTGTCCCCACGCAAGAGAGTAGGGCCTCACGTGAGATAAGTCACTATGCCTGAGTCGATCCTCATCAGATGCACAGGTTGTGCCTGAAACTCCAGTCAGGTCGAGGATTCTAGGGGCCGCAAGCCCGCTGCCGGGCCCTGGGTCACCGCCGCGAGCGCGGACTCCCCCAGGGCATCGTTTTCGACGAAAAGAATGCCACTCCTATTCCTGAAGTGAACTCCAGGATTAGGAGCGCGCAGGTGTGGGAATTGAAACGATCAGGCGCTCGGAAAGACCGGCATGAACTCCCACGGCGAGAGGCCCGACTCGTCCATCGCACTGACGAGCAGCTTCACGGCCTGGTCGAGGCCGGGACGCGTGAGCGGCAGGCCGGCGGCACGGCTGGGTTGCGCACCGGCGACCTTCGGGATGCCGAGGTGGCCGGTGGTCCAGCGTCGACCGACCATCGCGGGCGTCGCCGTGACGATGATCCGCCGCTGGCCTTGCCACTGGCCGAGTTCGACGCCGAGGGTGAGCGGGCCGGATCCGTACCCTCCTGGCTGCAGTTCCCACCGCTCCTCACGACGTACGGCGACGTCGGCCATGTGGGTGAGCTGCCAGGTCGCGTGCGGATCCTGGGCGGCGTCGGGCAGGCCGTTCGGCTGTACGGGGAAGACGCGGGGCGCTCCCGAGCGAGGGTTGCGGTTCCGGAGCTTCAGCTGGTTCGTGTGGCGGTCGAGGTAGCCACATTCGGCGAAGCCGTCACCCATGTCGATGCGCTCCACCTCGCCGACGCCGAGCACCGCCGCGAGCGCCGCTGGGTTCTGCGGCCGCCAGACCTCGATCTGGTGCTCCGACCAGAAGGTGAACAGGCCGGCGGCGACGAGTCCGATGAGGCCTTTCGTGACACCGGGTTCGCTGGTGGCCCCGGTCACGGAGGGTGCGGCGCCGATCAGTTCGATAGGCGGCAGATCGAGCCAGGACATGGTGGGAACGATACCCAGCGGGGGGCTCGGGGCCGGGCTCGTACGTCGTGGTTCCGGGTTGAGTCCGGGGTCGGGCCGAGGACCACCGAGGGTACGGATGCGAGCAGCGGCAGAGTGGGTCGTCGGTGTGGTTCCCACCTGTGACGCCGCGTGGGTTGACGGGCCTCAGACGTGGCCCGTCCAGCCCGAGTCGGCCTCGTGCGCCCGCTCGTACAGACCCTTCACGTACGCCACCTGCCCCACGTGCTGAGCGATCTCGTTCATGACGGAGACCATCCGTACGGACAGGGTCACCGGCGGGTTCCACCGGGTGTCGACGATGCGGTCGTAGTCGTCGTCGGTGAGGCCGGCGACGATCCGCTGGGTCTGCTCCCACACCGCGGCGGCGTAGCCGACGAGCAGCTCCGGTCCGTCGACCGCGAACTGCCCGACCTCCTCGGCGGACATGCCGTAGCCGTGGGCGTGGGCGAGGTACGGAAGGTGGAAGCGCTCCGCCCAACCTCCGGCCCACACCTGGTCGACACCGCCGAGGCCGGCCAGGTGGTCGTCCTCGACGCGCAGGAAGTGCCAGGTCAGCCAGCCCATGGGGTTGGCGCCGGGGTCGGGCCGCCAGCGGAGGGCGTCGGCGCTGAGGCCGTCGAGCACTGCGGGCACCAGCTCGTGGACGCGTCCGAGGGTGTCGAGGACGAGATCATTCGTGCGCATGCCTTGATCCTGCTCCGTGCCTCCGACAGTTTCGAGGGTGACGCGAACATCTCGTCTGGCCCGACGGTTGCGACCGCCCCGCCCGCGCGGAGCCCACCGCGCGACACCGCTGCATTGCACGCGCCGCGGGACACCCGGCAACGGACAGGCAATTGGTGCAGGTGGGGCGAGTACGACGGCGTGTCGGGCCAGAATCGCCCGATCTGCCTGTCCACAGGTGGTTCGCCTGACGCGCTGGACAGGCAGACCAGCCCCCGGCACCACCTCGTACCGGCGTGTCGCGCCACACCAGCACCAATTGCCTGTCCGGGAGCGCGGCTGACGTAGCCGACAAGCAAACAGCCCCCGGCACCACCTCGTACCGGCGTGTCGCGCCACACCAGCACCAATTGCC
>JAPUEI010000058.1:23035-76949 GCA_027492675.1 Propionibacteriaceae bacterium
CAGCCCCCGGCACCACCTCGTACCGGCGTGTCGCGCCACACCAGCACCAATTGCCTGTCCGGGAGCGCCGGCCGACTTACCTGACAGGCAAACCAGCGCCCAGGCACCACTCGTGCCGGCGTGTCACGCCACACCAAGCACCAATTGCCTGTCCGGGAAGCGCCGGCCGACGTAGCCGACAGGCAGACCAGCCCCCGGCACAACCTCGTACCGGCGTGTCGCGCCCCACCAGCACCAACTGCCTGTCCGAGAACCGCTGGCCGACCTGCCTGACAGGCAAACCAACCCCCCGACACCACACGAACCGGCGAGTCGCGCCCCACCAGCACCAATTGCCTGTCCGAGGAGATGTGGGCCGTGATCCGGTACAGGCCTCGGACGCCTAGTCGGACGCTGCCTTGCGCAGCTCGGCGAGCACGCGGGTGTCGATGGCGTCCGGGACGAGGCGGTTCTCGAGGTTGACGACACCGGCCCAGTCAGCGAGGGCATCGGGGCCGGTGAAGCCGAGGGTACGAAGGTGGCCGGCGACCTCCTCGTACAGCCCTCCGCTCAGCGGCACGATCTCCTCGGGGCCGCCGAGCACGAGCGACGCGACGTCCCAGAGGCGGGCGAGCTCGGCCGGGGCGTCGGGGTGGTCGTCGACGCGAAGGTCGGCGAGGATGCCGCTGGCGTCGTACCCGGTGCCGGACTGCCGCACGAGCAGGGCGGCGGCCTGGCGGCCGCGGGAGTCGCCGCCGGCCGCGTCCCCGGCGAGCAGAGCCGCGAGCAAACGCCGGTCGAGCGACTGCCCCGCCGTGGCGAGGAACGCGCGCTCCATCTCGGCCACCACCTCGGCGCCGGTGAGGATGTTGCCCTGGATGGCGTACGCCTCGCGCTCGTCCCCCACCGCGATCCCGCCGGCCCAGTCCATGCACTCCGACCCGGTGTACGTGGCGGCGCCCGTGAGCCCGACCGCGCCGACCTGCCGGGTCTCGCGACCGTCATCCGCGGCGACGGCCGCATCGAGCGCCGTCTGTACAGGGGTGCCTGCCGCGAGCGCGTCCAGGATCTCGGCGCGATAGGCCACCCGCGCGAACGACTGCGTGGCGACGGCACCGACCCCGACCCGTACCTCCGGCACGATCGACCCGACGCACACGAACTTGCTGGCCACCGCGACGCCCCAGGCGTCACCCGCGTGCGCGGCGATAGAGAACGTCATGGCCGAAGTATGGCCCGACGATCCGGTCGCGAGATCACGAGTGGTCACGAATCCGTCTTTCCCGCCCGAAGGACGACGGATTGGCGACCACTCGTCGGTAAGGCGGTGATCCGCGCCAACAATGGCCGTCCCACTAGGGGGAAGCGTCCGGCCGAGGAGCGAGCGCGAGGAAGGATCGGCCGAAATCCCTGTCCTCGCGGGACAAGTTATCCACAGGGGCATTTGCACACGGGCCACTCGGCACTGAGAATGCTCCCGTAGGTCGCCACCCCCAAGCGAGGCCATCGTGTTTGCTGTATCCGCTGTCGGCACACCCGACCGACTCCGACGTGCTCGCGGAACAGCGAGCCCAACTCCTCCGGTCGAGTCGGCATGAGCAGCTCACCCACCCAGGTGCCCGCGACGGCACCACAGGCGGCGTTCCCCACGCCGACCACGGTCGTACAGCCCCCCAAGCTGCGGCGTCGTCCCGCGCTCGTGGTCGCGTCCGTACTCCTGGTCGTCATCGGCGCTCTCGCCTCGGCCTGGGCCTACACGAGCCTCGGCACCGCGCGGGAGGTCGTCGCCATGCGCACCGACGTCGCCCGAGGACAGATCATCACGGCTGACAGCCTGCAGGTCGTACGGATCGGGGTCGATCCTGCGCTCAAGACCGTGACCCCTGCTGAGGCCGCCCAGATCGTCGGGCAGCGGGCCGCCGTCGACCTCAAGGCCGGACAGCTGCTCGTGCCCGGCGTCGCGCAGACCCAGCTGTACCCGCGAGAAGGCCGCTCCGCCGTCGGCCTGTCGCTGAGCCCGGCCCAGATGCCCAGCGAGCCGCTCGCCGTCGGCGACAAGGTACGGATCGTGGCCACGCCCGGCCAGCAAGGAGACGTCGACCCGACCCAACTCAAGGTCTTCGAGGGCGAGATCGTCACGGTCGCCGCACCGGACGCGAGCGGGGTCACGGCCGTCACCGTCGAGGTCAGCGCCGCCGTCGCCCCGGAGGTTGCGGCACGCTCGGCCTCGGGCAAGGTCGCGCTCGTCCTCGAGTCCCGGGTCCGCTGATGGCCCTCCTCGTCCTCGCCTCCGCCTCCGGCTCGCCCGGCGTCACCACGACCGCGCTGGGGCTGGCGCTCGTGTGGCACAGACCCGTGGTGCTGGTCGACGCTGATCCCGTGGGCGGTTCCGCGCTGCTGGCCGGCTACTTCAAGGGCACGCTGGTCGACAACGACGCCATGGTGACCCTCGTGATGGCGCAGCGTGACGGTCGCCTTGCCGAGGCCCTCCCGCACGCGCTGCTCACGATCCCCGACACCCCGGTCTCGATCCTTCCCGGGCCGAAGTCGCACGCCCAGGCGGGCAGCCTGACAGAGCTCTGGGCTGCGCTGGCGTACGAGCTGCGTGGGCTCGACCAGACCGGTCTCGACGTCATCGTGGACCTCGGGCGGCTGGGCATGGTCCACTCCGCGCTACCTCTGCTCGAAGCAGCTGACCTGGCGCTGCTGGTGACTCGCAGCTCCTTACCCGCGATCGCGGCGGCGCGCCAGTGGGCCGCCGACCTCGCCGCCACGACCGCCGACGGCACCGGAGCCGCAGGGCTCGCGAGCCTCGTCGTCGGTGCCGGCCGCCCGTACTCTTCCGCCGAGGTGGGCAAAGTCCTCGCAACGAGCGTGCTCGAGTCGATCGCCTGGGACCCCCGCGCTGCGCAGGTCTTCAGCGAGGGCGACGCTCCCGTGGCAGGGTCGTGGGGACGCCGTGACGAGCTTGTCCGCAGCTATCGAGCCACTGCCGCCGCGATCACGGCACGGATCGCGTCCGAACGAGTCTCCCTCGCTCCAGCGAGGGCGCGATGAGCAAGGAATCCCCACAGGTCTCCGTTGTCACCGACCCGTCGCAACTGCCCTTGTTCGCACGACCGGCGATGCCGACGAGGCGCCACGGCCCTGCCTCGGCCGACACCCCCACCCACGTCGGGGGCCGCATCTTCCGCGCGCCCGCTTCGTACGTCTCCGTGACCTCCCACCCTGACGACGAGCCGGCCACCTGGACCCCCCAGCCACCGCGCCGCGCCCTCGACTCGGGCATCGACTGGGGGTTGGTCGCCGCGCTGCGGACCGCGGCCTCCGAACGCCTCATGCGGGCGATGGAGCTGAACCCCCACATCGACCGTACGGAGCAGCAGGCCGTCGGTCGTCGGATCATCTCCGAACTCCTGGACGAGGAGGCCAAGCAGTCGGCCAGTGCGGGGCGCGGCGCCTTCGACCGGCAGCACCAGTCGGCGCTGGCCCAGGCCGTGTTCGACGCCCTGTTCCGCCTCGGACGGCTCCAGCCCCTGGTCGACGACAGTCACGTCGAGAACGTCACGATCCTCGGGCACGACGACGTGTGGCTGGAGTACGAGGACGGAAGGCTCGTACGAGGTCCGGCGGTGGCCGACTCCGACGCCGACCTCATCGACTTCCTGGTCTTCCTCGCGTCGCGCTCCGAGGTGAACGCCCGCCAGTTCTCCGAGGCCGAACCGCGCCTCCACCTCCGTCTCGACGGCGGCTCCCGCCTGGCCGCGACGGCATGGGTGACCCCGAGACCGTCGGTCGTGATCCGCCGCCATCGCATGCGGCAGGCGACCCTCGCCCAGCTCGTACGTCGCCATTCCATGGGTCCGGTCGCCGCGTCGTTCCTCGCCGCCGCCGTACGGGCCCGGAGATCGATCGTGGTCGCCGGACCCCAGGGCGCGGGGAAGACCACGATGGTGCGCGCGCTGTGCGCGGAGATCGGGCCCATGGAGTCGATCGGCACGTTCGAGACCGAGTACGAGCTGCACCTGCACGAGATGAAGGAGCGGCACCCGATCGTCCACGCCTGGGAGGCGCGGCCGGGCGGCGAGCTGCAGGCCAACGGCCGACGAGCGGGCGAGTTCACGGTGGACGACGCGCTGTACGACTCGTTCCGCTTCAACCTCTCGCGCCAGATCGTCGGCGAGGTGCGGGGGCGTGAGGTGCTCGCGATGATCGAGGCGATGCAGGCCGGCACGGGTTCGCTCAGCACCGTGCATGCCGAGTCCGCGTCCAGCGCGATGAATCGCCTTGTCACGTGTGCAATGAAGGCAGGCGCCCACGTCACCCACGACTACGCGACGCGCGCGATCGCGTCGGCGCTGAACGTGATCGTGCACGTCGACGTCCGTACGGAACCACAGCCCGACGGCTCCTTCGTGAAGCGCCGCTGGACCTCCGAGATCGCGATCCTCTCGCCGGGAGAGAAGGAACGCGGGTACGCGATGTCGACCGTCTTCGCTTGTCCCCCCGGCTCGACCCAGTTGCGGGCTGTCGGTGGCTTGCCCGACGAGTACCGCGACCTTGCGCGCTGGGGCTTCGACCTGAACGGCTACGCCGCGGAGTGTCAGGGGTCGGTCACATGAACCCCGTCGTGCGGCGCTCGGCGGCGCCTTCGTGGTGGCCGGACTGATCGGGATCGTCCTCGGCCTCATGCCCGCTCCGGAACATCCCGCCGCCCCTCGCCGCACGCGTCTCCCGCGCCTCAAGATGTCGCGGAGGTCGCAGGTGCTGCTCGTCGCCGGACTCGCCATCGGGGTGCTCGTGGCGCTGCTGACCGGCTGGCTGCTCGGGATCATCGTCGCCCCGATCGCAGCCGTGGGCATCCCGTACCTGCTGAGCTCGACGGACGCTCAGGACCGGATCCGTCGGCTCGAGGCCATGGAGGAGTGGATCCGGTCGCTGTCGGGCGTGCTGACGGCCGGAGTCGGACTCGAACAGGCGCTGATCGCGACCCTGCGGTCCGCGCCACCGCTGATCCGGCCCGAGGTATCCCGCCTGGTCGCACGGCTGCGCGCGCGGTGGTCGACCGAGGCCGCGCTGCGTGCACTGGCAGACGAGCTCGACGACTCCACCGGTGACCTCATCGCCGCCAACCTCATCCTCGGAGCGCGACGGCGCGGGTCCGGGTTGGCCGCGGTGCTCGAGAGCCTGGCGGAGTCGGTGGCGGCCGATGTACGGGCGCGGCGCGAGATCGAGGCCGACCGCGCGAAGCCGCGTACGACCGCGCGCTGGGTCACGATCATCACGGTCGGCGTCCTCGCCGTACTCGGCCTCACCGGCGACTATGTCGCCCCGTACAGAAGTGGCCTGGGACAGCTCGTACTGGCTCTGATGCTCGCGGCGTACGCGGGGGTCCTGGTGTGGATGCGCCGCATGGCGGCCGGCCGGGCGCTGCCCCGGTTCATCGGGGAGCGCGCGCTCGAGGAGTCGGTCCGATGACCGGTCTGCAACTGGCCCTCACCGGCGGGGTGCTGCTCGGCGCCGGAATCGCCTTGCTCATCTGGCGCCTCGTGCCCGCACGCCCTGATCTCGGTGACGTCGTGCAGCGGCTCGCGCCAGACGGGAGCAGCCGTGCTGCTCGACTGGCGGAGACCGGGGACGGGTCCACCGCCGAACGTCTCGGCCGCTGGGGCGTGCGCGTCCTGCCCAGTGCGATGTGGGGCAGACCGCTCCATCAAGAGCTCGCGTTGCTGCGGGTTCCGGTGGTCCGCTTCTACGGGGAGAAGCTGCTGTTCGCGGTCCTCGGCCTTGTCATCGCGCCGACGCTGTCCGTGCTGTTCCTGGCGCTGGGGTGGCGGGTTCCCGTGGGGGTGCCCGTCGGGGGTGCCCTCGTCCTCGCGGTGGGGATGTTCTTCCTGCCTGACTACAACGTGCGCGACGACGCGAAGCGGGCCCGTACGGAGTTCGCGCGTGCGCTCGGCGCGTACACCGACCTGGTCGCGCTCGAGCGGAACTCCGGCGCCGGTCCTCGGCAGGCCATGGAGGTGGCAGCGGCCATCGGCGACAACTGGGTCTTCCGGCGACTCCGCGAAGAGCTCGCCTTCTCGAACTGGAGCGGCGAACAGCCCTGGGACGCGCTCCGGCGGCTCTCGCACGAGCTGGGCGTGACCGAGCTGGGCGACCTCGCCGACATCGTGCGACTCAGCGGCGAGGAGGGTGCCCAGATCTACGGCCAGCTCCGCGCGCGGTCGGCCGCGATGCGGACAGCGATGCTCAACGACGAGGTCGCCCACGCCAACGCTGTCGGCGAGCAGCTCTCCATCCCGATGAGCCTGCTCGGCGTCATCTTCCTCGTCATCCTCGTCACTCCCGCGCTGCTCCGGGTGATGGTGGGGCAACCGTGACCGTCCAGCCGAACAGGAGAACACCATGCGACTGACCGCGGAGCTTCATGTCCTCGCTTTGCGCGCCGAGGGGTACGTGACCGACCAGTGCCGACTCGTACGGCGCGCAGCCTCCGATCGCGCCGACCGCGGCTCGATCACCATCGAACAGGTGATCTGGGCCGTCGCGATCATCGCGATCGTCGGCATCGTGGTGACCGCGATCACCTCGTACGTCACGGCGCAGGCGGGCAAGATCAAGTGACGCCTCGACGCCCTCTCGCGCAGAACACGCCGCGCAGGCGCGGGCGCGACGATCGCGGGTCGACGAGCATCGAGATGGTCGTCCTGCTGCCGGCCCTGTTCGGGCTGATGTTCTTCGGCATGCAGGCCGCGCTGATGTTCCAGGGCCGGGCCCTGGCGCTGGCCGCGGCGCAGGAGGGAGCGCGCGCGGCCTCGGCCGAGCACGGGACCGTCGAGCAAGGGGTCGGCGCCGCGCAGAGCTTCTTGGCCACATCGACGGCTGGGCTGACCGGCACGTCGGTCACCGGAACCCGAACCGCGACGCAGTCCACGATCACCGTGACGACCACGACACTCAGCGTGATCCCGGGGTGGACACCGACGATCACGCAGTCGGCCTCGCTGCCGGTGGAGCGTGTGACGTGAGCCGGGACAGAGGGTCCGCGTCCATCGAGGCGGCGGTCGGCGTGCCGGCGTTCCTGCTGTTCATCGCCTTGATCATCGGCGCGGGACGAGTGGCGATCGCCCACCAAGCCGTCGAGGCTGCGGCCGCGGAAGCGGCTCGGTCGGCAACCATCGAACGCACCCGCGCAGACGCCGCCCATGCCGCACAGTCCGCTGCCACCGCCACGCTCGCCAACCAGCAGCTCCGGTGCCTGACGACCCAGATCGTCGTCGACACCACCGCGTTCACGGTCCCGGTCGGAACGCCGGCTTCCGTGACCGCGACCGTCACGTGCGTCGTCGACCTCGCCGACGTGAGCGTGCCTGGTCTCCCCGGCAGCCTCACGATCAGCGCCACGGTGAGCAGTCCGCTCGACACGTACAGGGGGCGATGATGCGCACCGACCGCGGCTCCGTCACGGTCTGGCTCGCGCTGGCCTCCTTCGTCATGGTGGTGCTCGTCGGCGTGGCGGTCGACCTGTCCGGGCAGGTGTACGCGTCGCAGCACGCGGGCGACGTCGCCGCGCAGGCAGCCCGGGTCGCGGGTCAACAGCTCGACAGCGGCCGGGCCGTACGAGGTGGCACCAACCAGGTCGACACCGTGGCGGCGGTCGCGGCGGCCAAGACATACCTGGCCTCGGCCGGCATGCAGGGCGAGGTCACAGTGACCGGCGGCGGAGCGACGCTGGTGGTGACGACGAGGAGCACGTACGAGACGAAGTTCCTCTCGATCATCGGGCTGTCGACCCTCGCGGTGTCGGGCCGCTCCGAGGCGCGGATTGTGCGTGCGGTGAACGGGACCGAACGATGACCACCCGCCAAGGCCGTCCGGAGTTATCCACAGGGGTCCTTGCATCTGGTGCGCGAAGCGGGTTAGGAATGACCCCAGCACGTACCACCCCCAGCACGGACGAGGCCCCCATGTCGCACCCCACGACGACCGTCTTCAGCCTTCACGGATCGCTGACGCGTCCACGCGTGACGTCCACACCCGGCGACCGGCCGGACCGATGAGACGCCTTGCTGCTACCGCAGTCTCGGCGGTCGGCCTGCTGCTTCTGCTCGCAGGAGCCCCGTGGGCGCTGGCCGCCTGGGGCAGGGCAGGCGACCTCGCGGGGATCGACTGGACGCACGCCTTCACCGTTCGCGACGACGGCCACCTGCTGCTCGGTGTGCTGTCCGTCGTCGGCTGGCTGGCCTGGATCCTGTTGGTACTCGCGATCGTGGTGGAGATCGTCGAAGTCATCGACCGGCTGCGCGCTGAGCGGGCCCACCGCCCGCATCGCCTC
Organism: Propionibacteriaceae bacterium; assembly: GCA_027492675.1. Taxonomy (GTDB): domain Bacteria; phylum Actinomycetota; class Actinomycetes; order Propionibacteriales; family Propionibacteriaceae; genus Fen-668. The sequence continues at coordinate 31,353 of JAPUEI010000058.1, forward strand.
GTGTCGGTCCCAGGGTTGGATCTCCCCCGCCTGCTCGTGCGGGGGCTGGTCGTCAGCGTGGTCACGGGCGTGGTGAGCCTCGTGCTGCCTCGCGCGCAAGCCCCGGCTGTCGCCCAGGTTGTCACCGCCCCGGCCGTCGCGACCGTGACGGACCGGTGGGTCGCGTCCGACTCCGCGCCGGTACGCGCCGTGGTCGTTCCGGCCTCGCCCGTCGGCGCCAAGGTCACACAGAAGCCGCTCCCCGCCTCGACGCTGCACGTCGTGCGCCCGTACGAGGACCTCCGAGGCCTCGCCGCGACGTACTACGGCGATGCCTCGCAGTGGCAGCGGATCGCCCAGGCCAACAGCGACCTGCTCAAGGGGCAGGCCGTACTGCGTACGGGTTGGCGACTTGTGATTCCCGACGTGCCCTCGCCGGACGGCACCAGCGTCGTGGTCGTGTCTCGCGGCGACTCGCTGTCGAAGCTCGCTGCGCGTTACCTCGGAGACGGCGACCGGTGGCCCGAGATCTACGCGCTCAACCGCGATGTTGTCGCCGACGCGAACGCAATCGACATCGGGTGGCGGCTCAGGTTGCCGGGAATCGCGGAGAGTCGGCCGACGACGTCTCCCGCAGCGGCGGAGAGTACGACCTCGGTGGCTGGCCCAGTAGTCACGCCCGAGCGGCCTCCGGCCGATGTGGCAGCGCACGATGACGTCCCTGTGACGCGCGACGCACCCGTCGCAGAGGAGCCCTCGACGCCGGCCGTCCCGACCCCGAGCACCCCCGAGGTGGCCGATGACGCGCGGGAGAGCTTCTCGGTCTCCCAGGCACTGGCGATGGGCATCGTCGGCACGGTCGGAGCCGGGATGGCGTCCGCCGTCGTGCGCACGATCCATCGTCGGCGCGACGTCCAGCTCGCGCTACGGCCGATGGGTCGGCGCATTCCGTACCCCTCCTCAGATGGAGTGCGAGCCGAGGCGGCCCTGACGCTGGTGGGACTGCCGGCGGCACGGCCGCTGGGCGTGCCGACGTTGCGGTCTGTTGACGAGGCGGAGCTGGCGACCCGCGTGCTCGCCAAGCGAGGCATCGCGGACACGCCATGGGCCCTTGTCACCGCTGGATTCGCCACGGACGGTCCGGTGATGCTCGACCTGGAGGCGCACCGGGTGACGACGATCGACCTCGACGACGTACAGGCGGCATGGGGTACGGCCAGTGCGTGGGCGCTGGAGCTCGCCTGTACAGACGGTGCGAGTAGCGACGACCCCGTCGGCGGGGGCGCCACAGTGGTGACGGTGGGGCAGCCGGGCGAGGCGCTCTCGGACGCGGGCGTCGATCGGATCCTGTGGCTGCCGTCGGTCGAGTCGGCGCTCACCGAGCTGGCGGCGACAGCTCGACGTCAGCGCGAGCAGCTCGCTGCCCGCGACGGCGAGCTGGCCGACGCTCGAGCGGACGCCGACGCGCGCGATGCCTGGTGGCCGCGGGTATACGTGTTCGGCGCGCTCGACGCCGCCCAGACCCAGCAGCTCGAACGGGCCCTGTTCTCCGGCGTCGGCACCGCGGTGTCGGCAGTGGTCGTCCGGAGCGACACCGACACGCTGCGCATGGGTCGCGGTGCCCGCCTGTACGGATCGGCCGATCTGGCGGTGATCTCGCCCGACAGCATCTCCGTACGTCCCGTCTCACTGACCGACGAGGGCAGATCGGCGGTCCTGGAGCTGCTCTCCACCTCGGGCAGCACCGAGACCACGCCCGCGCCCTGGCTCGCCGGCGACGACGTCGCGGACAACGTCCTCCAACTCCACCCCCGTCTGACAGCCACGAAGGAGGTCGTCGACGTGGGCGACGACACCCCAGGAGTCACCGACTTCTCCCACCCGACGCTCATGTTGCTGGGCCCGATCCAGCTCGTGGGCGCCGCAGGCGCACCTCCGGCTCGCGCGGAGAGGTCCTGCATCGAGTACTGCGCGTGGATGGTCGAACACCCCGGGGCCACCGCCGGACAGATGGCGGCGGCGCTGATGGTGGCCGAGACCACACGGCGCTCGAACGTCAGCCGGCTGCGCGGGTGGCTCGGCACGACAGAGGGCGGGGACGCGTACCTGCCCGAGGCGTACACGGGCCGTCTGTACCTGGATGCCACCGTCAGCTCCGACTGGCAACGCCTCCAGACCCTTGTCAGCCCGGGGATCAACCGGGTCAACGTGACCACGCTGGTGTCCGCGCTCAAGCTCGTCCGGGGCGCCCCGCTGGCCGATGCGGCTCCCGGGCAATGGCTCTGGGCCGAGGAGCTGCGCATCGACATGGCCAGCCTGATCCGCGATATCGGCGCCCGCGTCTGCGAGGTCGCGCTGGCCGAGGGCGACATCGACCTGGCGCGCTGGGCAACCTCCCGGGCCCTCACCGCGAACCCTGGTGACGAGCTGCTGGTACGTCTCCGTCTCCGCACCGAGCACCGCGCCGGCAACCGACCCGAGGTGGAACGCCTGGTCCTGCAGCTCACGCGTCACGCCCGCATGCTCGGCATCGACCTCGACGACGAGACCGTACGAGCCATCCAGGAAGCGATCGAGGGTCAGCCGCGCGCTCGCGCCTGACGCCGAGCGCCGACCACGGGGTCGTCCCCGCAACCATTGACACGACCCCGACGCGGTGGAACTGTCGGGCCCGTACGGCGCACCACCTCACCACCCTCCAGAGGAGCTGCAATGAAGCGGCATTCATCGTCGACCGTCCGGCCCATCAGACCCCTGCTGGTCGCCGCCATCTTCCTCAGCACGCTCGTCGCGTCGCTGTCGCTGGGTGGCACCGCGGTCGCCTCGCCCCCGGTCAGAACCGTGGACTTCGGCCCGAACGTGATCGTCTTCGACCCGAGCATGCCGGTCGCCGACATCCAGGCGAAGGTCGACGCCATCCGCGACCGCCAGGTCAACAACGAGATGGGGACCGACAGGTACGCGCTGTTGTTCAAGCCCGGCACGTACGGCAGCGCGGCCACGCCGCTGATCATCCAGGTCGGCTACTACACCGAGGTCGCCGGCCTCGGCCTGAACCCGAGCGACGTCGTCATCAACGGCCACGTCGACGTCTACAACCGCTGCCTGGCGCCCGACAACTGCATCGCGCTGGACAACTTCTGGCGGACGGTCTCGAACCTCACGATCAACGTCATGGGCCTGTCCGACTGCCGCGCGTCCGGCAACTTCTGGGCCGCCTCGCAGGCGTCCCCCATGCGGCGGGTCAACATCAGCGGCGGCAACCTCACGCTGATGGACTACTGCACCGCCGGACCGCAGTACGCCAGCGGCGGCTTCATCGCCGACTCGAAGACCGGCTTCGTCATCAACGGCTCGCAGCAGCAGTACTACGTGCGCGACAGCTCCATCGGCGGCTGGTCCAACGGCGTCTGGAACCAGGTCTTCTCCGGCGTCATCGGCGCCCCAGCCGAGTGCTTCCCGGCGAACGCCAACGGCTGCGGCGGCCCGTACACCACCCTGGCCACCACCCCGACGAGCAAGGAGAAGCCGTACCTCTACGTCGACGCCTCCGGCTCGTACAACGTCTTCGTGCCGTCGGTGCGTACGAACGCGTCCGGGACCTCCTGGGGCAACCTGCCCACTCCCGGCCGCTCGATCCCGTTGTCGCGCTTCTTCGTCGCGAAGCCGTCGGACTCGATCAGGACCATCAACGCGGCTCTCGATCGCGGCCTGAACCTGCTGTTCACGCCCGGTGTGTACGACGTGGCGCGGACCATCGACGTGCAGCGCGCTGACACCGTCGTGCTCGGCCTCGGCATGGCCACGCTCACCGCGGTCAAGGGCGCGGTCGTCATGGACGTCCAGGCGGGCGGCGTCGACCTCGCCGGCTTCACGGTCGACGCCGGCACCGTGAACTCGCCCGTGCTCGTACGCATCGGCTCCGGTCACGGACACCACGGCGATTCCCGCACGCCGACCGCTCTGCAGGACGTGTTCTTCCGCATCGGCGGCCCGCACGTCGGCAAGGCGACCGTCAGCCTCGAGGTCAACGACGACGGCGTGATCCTCGACGACATCTGGTCGTGGCGCGCTGACCACGGCGTCGCCGGCTCGGTCGGCTGGACGATCAACACCGCCCGCAACGGCGTCATCGTCAACGGCGACAACGTGACAGCGACCGGCCTGTTCGTCGAGCACTACCAGCAGACGAACGTCATCTGGAACGGCCGCGGCGGCAAGGTGGTCTTCTTCCAGAACGAGCTGGCGTACGACCCGCCCAGCCAGGCCGCGTTCCAGCAGCCCAACGGCGTCAAGGGCTGGCCCGCGCTGAAGGTCACCGCCCGCACCTTCAAGGGGTACGGGATGGGCAGCTACTCCTTCTTCAACCAGGGCGTGGACGTCTACGCGGCCAACGCGTTCGAGGTGCCCAGCACGCTCGCGCCGGGAAGCCTGCACAACCTGCTCACGGTGTTCCTCAACGCGAACGGCGGGATCCTCAACGTCGTGAACGGGGTCGGTGGCTCGGCGACAGGGGCCAACCCGTCCGTACCCGTCGCGGTGGTCAACTACCCGGCCGTCTGAGATTTCTCGGCGGATTGCGCAACCTCGGGGACCCCTCGCGCGTGAGGACGTGTGAGGGGATCCCTGAGGAGGCACTATGACTGATGGTCCAGTGATTGGCGGAGACGACGCACAGGCGAGCCCGCTGCCCACGAAGCAACGCTTCCGCTGGCGGCGGGTGGCGCTGCTGAGCCTGGTTGTCGTGGTCGCGGTGTTCATCGGCGCGGTCGCGTACTCGGCGGTGCGGCTGAACAACTCCGTCTCGTCGATCCCTCGTGACCCCTCCGCGATGCCTTCAGGAAGCCGTCCGCCGTCAGCGACGACGTCGCAGAACGCCAAGTACCAGCCGATGAACATCCTGCTGCTGGGCAGCGACACGCGCGGCAAGGACAACGGCAACAGCGACACGATGATCGTGCTGCACCTGACCGCGGACCGGAAGGCGGCCTACCTCGTGTCGTTCCCCCGTGACATGTGGGTGACGGTCCCCGGTCTCGGACAGGCGCGCATCAACGCCGCGTACTCCACGGGAGGCACCCCCCGGGCGGTCGAGACGCTCGAGAAGCTCACGGGGGCGCGCATCGACCACACGGTCGTCACGGACTTCAGCGGTTTCGTCGGGCTCGTCGACACGGTGGGCCCCGTCACCGTCGACAACCCGGTGGGGTCGACCAAGATCGAGCCGGACGCGAAGGGCGTGTCGTACGACTTCCGGAAGACCGGGCCGCTCACGCTCACCAGCGGGGACATGGCGCTCGCCTACGTGCGCGAGCGGATGAACCTGCCCAGGAGCGACTTCGACCGTACGTTGCGGCAGCGGGCGTTCCTGCGGGCGATCGCGTTGAAGGTGATGACACCCGACGTGCTGGCGAACCCCGGGAAGCTGAACGACGTCATCACCTCGATCAGCCAGTACCTGACGCTGGACGCCCAGATGTCGAACACCGAGATCTACTCGTTGGCCGCATCGATGACCGGGATCACCAGCAGTGATCAGATCCACCTGATCATGGCGCCCATCGCGGGACCGCAGACGATCAACGGTGCCGACGTCGAGAGGTACGACGTCGCGGGCGTAGCGGCCTTGGGCAAGGCGCTGCAGAACGACACGATGGCTGAGTACGTGGCGGCGTACCCCTCGGTGGAGTCCGGTGGTCCGACCACCTCGGCTTCACCCCCCGCCAAGCCATCGACCCCGGCCAAGCCGTCGAGCAAGCCCACGGCGACGAAGTCGACGCGCTGATCAGCGCTTCTGGTCGAGCACCCGGTCGAGGAACTCGCTGAGGTCACCCGTCTCGCCGTCACGGCCGCCACGGCCGACGACGAGCGGTGGCGGAGTGGCCTTCAGCCGTACGCCTCGCAGCCGATCCATCAGGCCTGATCCGCCAGGCACGGTGAGCTGGTAGTAGCCGCCATCCGTGCCGACGGCGATGGACTTGTTCTTGCGGATGTACCAGCCGACCTTGTCGGTCTTCACCTCGGCGCCCGAGAACGTACGCGCTCGCAGCGGCTCTGGCGCGATCCCGAGCTCCATGGCCTGGGCCACGAAGCCGTCGATCATCACCTGCGCGCGTTCCGACTCGAACCGGCTCGACGAGGCCGCCAGCTCGGCCCGAATGCGCGCATCCTCGGCGCGGCCGCTCCACTGCGTCACGAGTCCCTCCTTCGCTTCCGGAGATAACGAACTTACAACGGCGACCGCAGCCCTGCCAGGTAGTCTTCTGACGGTCGCCCGCGCGGGGCACCGATACAAGGAGCACATGGTGCGGGTCTTCTCCAGCGTCGCCGGCCTCTGGCGACACGAGGCGTTCCGGCGTCTGCTCCTGCTCCGCATCATCACGCAGACCGCCGACGGCTGCGTCCAGGTCGGGCTCGCGTCGTACGTGCTGTTCTCGCCCTACCAGCAGCCAGACGGCTGGTCGATCGCCGCGATCTTGGCGCTCACCCTGCTGCCGTTCAGCGTCCTCGGGCCCTTCGTCAGCACGGTGCTGGATCGGTGGTCGCGGCGCCAGATCATCCTTGTCACCGACTCCGGCCGGGTGCTGGTCGCCCTGGCGATCGGTGCGATCGTGTTCTCCGGAGATCGCACGGCCCCGATGCAGTACGCGCTCGCCGGGGTCGCCCTCGTCGCGCTCAGCGCGAACCGCTTCCTCCTGGCGGCGATCTCGTCGTCGCTCGCCCACACGGTGGAGCCGGACGAATACCTCTCGGCCAACACCGTCATGCCGCTCGTGGGTCCGCTGGGCGCGGTGATCGGCGGGGGCGTCGTGCTCGGCGCCCGCTTCCTCCTCGGCAAGGCGCTGCCGCTGTACCAGGCGGACGCGTTCGCGTTCGGGCTCGCCGCGTGCGGGTTCGCGACGTCCGCGTTCATGGCCAGCCGCTTCAGCCGTACGGCCCTCGGCCCGGACCATCATCATCACCACACCGCGCGCGACGTCTTCCAGGGACTCGTGGCCGCGCTCGGTCACCTGTCCCACCACAAGCCGGCCGCGCTCGGGCTCATCACCCTCGGCGTGCAGCGTGTCCTGTGGGGCATCGCGATGGTCGGCACGATCCTGATCTACCGCAACCACTTCCACGCCGTGACCGAGGTCAACGCGGCGATGGCCGACCTCGGCGTCTGGGCGCTCGCCACGGGGATCGGCTTCTTCGCGGCGTCGGCGGTCACGCCACCGATGGCAGCCCGCGTCGGAGTGCGCCGCTGGATGATCGTGCTGGGCCTGGCGGCTGGCATCTTCCAAGCGTTCCCTGGATCCGTTTTCATGCGAGTCTCGTTGGTTGCCGCGTCGTTCCTGCTGGGCCTGGTCGCGCAGTCATTCAAGATCTGCACGGATACGTTGGTGCAGGCGCACATCGAGGACGGGTACAAGGGTCGCGTGTTCGTGCTGTACGACATGATCTTCAACGCGGCCACGGTGGTGGCGGCAGTGATCGCAGCTGCGGTTCTGCCCGCCGACGGGCTCTCGCTTCCCATCTTCCTCGGCCTGGCCGTCGCCTACCTGGTGCTCGCCGGAGCGTTCACCCTAGTCAGTGGACGTTTGGGTGCTGGCACGTTTGATCGCGGGACCGAGTCGGCCAAGGAACCAGCGCCGAGCGCACCGGTTGCGTAGCGAGGATTTCCGCGGGACGAAAGCCCCCGGACAGCACCAAGGGGCTGCGGGATAGTCCCAGCAGCCCCCCAGGCTATGGACCACATGGTGGTGTGCACAGCATGTCAGATATCTCGACGGGCGAACGAACCGACCGCATCACGATCTGGTCACGAACACTAATGCGGACGAGAGCCGCGTCCCTTCGGTGGGTACAGGCGCCTGGGGTTGAACCCCGAGCCGGCTCACCGGCTGCACGCCGGGGCCGTACGACTACGGTCTTGATCTTGTGGCGCGCTTGAGGATGCCATGGTCAGACGCGAAGGACCGTGCCTGCGACCGATCGGCGGCCTGACTAGGCGGGACGCTGGTCACGAATCGATAACGAAGTCTGCGGGTCGCGGCGTTTCGTCGACATGAGTGGGGTGTGAACGTCCTCATGACCTTTACGTCACCTTAGGCCTGGCTGCTAGCCTCTCGCCAGATAAGTGCAACCTGGGGGGGAGGCACGAGTCAGTCCCTGGCTGACTCGGTGGTTATGTTGTCACGAATGACGCGCCGTTGGCGCGACAGAGGAGCCGCTGCAGTCGAGTTCGCGCTCGTCATGCCCGTGCTCATCGTCCTCATCTTCGGTTCCATCGAGTTCGGACTCGCTGTCCAGGCCCGCACCATGGTCGGCAACGCCGCTCGTGAAGGCGTCCGCGTGGCCAGCCTCGGAGGCAGCAGCGCCGACGTTCAGACAGCCGCACTCAACGCGCTCGGCCCGGTGTCGGGCACGAAGACGGTCACCGTCACCTGCACGACGCCGCTCGGCAACAGCTGCGTCATCGGCGCGCCGAACTCCGGGAACACCGCGACCGTGGTCGTCACCGTGAACTACACCGGCATCACCGGCATGTTCCCCTCCCTGACCAACGCAACTCTCTCGGGTTCCAGCTACATGAGGATCGAGACCTGAACATGGTGAAGAAGTCCCTGGAAGCATTCGGCCTCCGCTGGACGAAGGCCAAGGACCGCGGCGCGACAGCCGTGGTCATCGGCCTGACGCTGCTGCTCGTGATGGGAGCCGCTGCGATCTCGTTCGACACGGCCAACCTCGCCCTGCAGCGGCAGACTCTCCGCAACATCACTGATGCGGCAGCACAGGCCGGCGCCAGCTATCTTCCCAATGATCCGGCCGGTGCGGCATCGGCAGCCATCGCTTACGCCCACAAGTACGACCCGTCGTTCACGCCCACGGTGACGCTGTGGTGCATGGTCGGATCGACCGGCGCCACCAAGCAGGTCGCGGCCGGACACATCCCCGCCACGTGTGACCCCAAAGGCACCACGCCGTACACGAACGGCGTCAACGGCGTCGTGTGTGACGAAGTTCTGTGCGCCGTCCCGTGCAACTCGGGCGTCTCGGGGGCCCGCTGCAACACCGTGAAGATCGTGGGCAACAAGGATGTCCCGTTCTACTTCGCACCGGCCATCGGCATCAACAATGGCAGCACCGGCTCGGTCTCATCGGTCTCCTGCCGCGGGGCCTGTGGAACGCTGCTACCGAACGCCATGGACATCGCCTTCGTCGCCGACCGCACGACGTCGCTCGACTCGACCGTCTTCTCCAACATGAAGACCGGCATCAGCGACACGCTCAAGTCGATGACCCCGGAGTACCAGTTCGTGACGCTGGGCACCATCCACAAGAGCAGCACGTCTGGTTCGTGCAAGACCAACCTGCCGGCGAGCAGTGCCAACCCCACGGTGAACAACGCTGCGCGGAACGGCAGTTGGATGCCGCTCGACTTCTCCAACAACTACCTGACCGGCACGCTCGGCAGCCCGAGCCGCTCCCTCAACACCACGAGCGAGATGGTGTCGAACCTGAACTGCATGAACCAGTCCAACCAGCCCTGGGGCACGCACCTCGCCGCCCCGCTGAAGTCTGCGGCGCGCAAGCTCCTCGGCTCCGACCCGAGCAACCTCGCGGCGCTCTCCGCGGCCCGCGCTCCACTGCTGCCCACGGGGAGCGTGGTCAAGAAGGCCATCATCATGGAGACCGACGGTGTGCCCGAGGAGTCGATCGGCTTCAACGGCTACCTCAACGGCTACTCCTCGCAGTACTACACGGCGTCCGACAGATCCCTGGGAAGCACCTCGCTGGGTGACAACAGCGATCCCGTGTCGGGTAGCCCATGGAACGGCGAGATCGGCTGCACCAACCTGAAGACCGTTGCGTCCGCCGCCAAGGCAGCCGGCATCACGGTCATCATGATCGGGTACGGCCTCGCCAACACCGCCAAGTGCAACAGGGACTACAACGGCGGCGCGTACACCGGCAGCAACGTCGATGACGTGCTTGCCGCCGCCGCCTCCCCGATGGCCGACGGCACGCCCAGCACAGCCAACAACAACTGTTCGACGACGGCTGGCGCGAACGCAGAGAACAGCGACGGTGACTTCTACTTCTGCGCAGCCACCGGCGCCCAGCTCGCGGGCATCTTCGCCACGGCCGTCTCGCAGATCACCTCGACGACGAAGTTCGTCAAGATGCCAGTCTGACCACAGGTCGACGCACCGAAAGCCGGCTCTTGGGGGCCGGCTTTCGGCATGTCTGGGGCTAGACCAACAGCGCCCGAGCCCGGGCCAGACGACGCATGCCCGCGCTGCACCTCCAGCGGACGGTCGTCGGCGTCACCCCATGACGCTGGGCGGCCGCCTCGCCGCTCAGCCCCAGCACGTACACACTTCTCATCACCTCGCCGATCCCGGAGTCGATGATCCCGATCTGTACGGCCTGCTGCAGCACCTCGACCGCCTGCGCGTGGTGTGTCGGCTCGGGACGCGCGCTGACCGGCAGCGGCCGCAGCTCTCGCAGCACGTCCTTCCGCGCGTCCAGCACCAGGTTGCTGGCGATGGCTCGGGGTCGGCGGTCCAGGGGGTACGCGCGCAGCCGGATCCACACCGCGGCCACCAGGTGGTCGAGGTCGAGTCGGGAGTCTCGCACGACCATGCCTGCCAGCCGGCCCAGCACCGCCTGCACCACGCACCGCCCGGCGATCTCGTCGCCTGACTGGGCCGCCGCCAGCAGGCGGCCCAGCCAGGGATCTCCCTCTCGCCGCGCGCGGTCGAGCGCCTCCTGAGCCGTGCCGACGAGCGGCGGGTCAAGGAGGCGATCGGCGAGCAGCGACCAGTCGGCGTCGAACCGCGCCAAGGTGGACGAGCAACCGGCCATGAGGGTCCTTCCGGGGGTGAGGCAGTGCCTCTAGCCCATCGACCCGGTGCTGGCTCAAGCGTTGTCGGACACCCTGAGGGCGTGGCCGTACCGCCGGAGGTGTTGTCCGGTTCTCAGAAGGTGTTGTCCGTCAGGGACGCGCGCGCGTCCACAACGACGAACGGAAGGCCTGGCGGTTGGCGATGGTCATCGTCGGGACGGCCACCACCTCCAGGTCAGGGTCGTCCGACTGGACGAGCACCAGGATCCGGTGCTGGAACAACTGCGCCATGCGCGAGGCCTGACCCAACTCGTCGAGGAGCATGAGGGCGTCGGCCCGGTTCCTCTCGAGGAAGTCGTCGAAGACGCCCAGCACGACGGCCATCCGCAGGCGTAGATCCCCGTACGGCTCGTCGCTGCGCGCCAGTTCCTGGAGGAAGCTGCCCACCACCGGCAACGTGCGCGGCAGCGACTCGGGCATGCCGAGCGCGGTGCCCAAGGCCTGGCCGGCAGCGAGCGGGTTAGGCCAGCGTCGGCAGTCGAACGCCGCCACACGGTAGGACTTGGCCGCGAGGTCGCTCATGATGCCGCCCAGCACAGCGCGGTCGTAGATGATCCCCACCGCCCCCGTGGCCAGCGTGGGGGACGCCGGTCGTGGCGCTTCACCCTCGGTCATGTCGTTTCCTCCGACCACAGAGATTACCCAGCGCGGGTCGCCGAGGCGGCGAAGGTGGGGACATCCTCCTCAACGCCCTAGTGAGGCTGTGTTGAGTGAGTCCGAGATGGGTACAGCGGTGCGTGTCGACCGTAGCTGAGGAGGGTTCCATCCACGCTGGCGTGCCGATCTCAGGTCCGTCCGAAGGGGAATGCCAGGACGCCACCACCGGTTGCCCCGACGTGGAAAGGTGAGTCCATGATCGAGTTCCGGCACGTCGCGAAGACGTACGAAGACGGCACGGTGGCCGTCGGCGACCTGAGCCTGGTCGCGCCGTCGGGCGAGATCACCGTGCTGGTCGGGTCGAGCGGCTGCGGCAAGACGACGCTGCTGCGCATGGTGAACCGCCTCGTCAGCCCGACCTCCGGCCAGGTCCTCATCGACGACACGGACGTGGCCGATCGCAACGCCGTCGAGCTCCGCCGCAGCATCGGCTACGTCATGCAGAACTCCGGCCTCCTGCCCCATCGCACGGTCGTCGACAACATCGCGACGGTGCCCGTGCTCCGCGGCACCCCGGTCGCCGAGGCTCGCGAGCGGGCGCTCGAGCTCATGACCACCGTCGGACTCGACCCCGCGCAGGCCCGCCGGTACCCCTGGCAGCTCTCGGGCGGCCAGCAGCAGCGCGTCGGCGTGGCACGAGGCCTCGCGTCGGACCCCAACATCCTCCTCATGGACGAGCCGTTCGGCGCGGTCGACCCGATCGTGCGCGCCGACCTCCAGCGAGAGCTCGTACGGCTCCAGGCGGAGCTCCACAAGACGATCCTGTTCGTCACCCATGACATCGCGGAAGCCATCGCCCTCGGCGACCGGATCGTCATCCTCGCCACGGGAGGCCGGATCGCCCAGCAAGGGACTCCGACCGAGATCATGACCGAGCCCGCGGACGACTTCGTAGCCCAGTTCCTCGGCCTGGACTCCGGCCGCGCGCTGCGCGTCGACGGCCAGCTCGTTGTCGACCAGACCGGCCGACCCGTGGGGCGCCTCACGTGACCTGGGTCCTGGACAACCTCTCCACCATCCTCGGCGCCGGCTGGGCGCACCTGTGGCTGGCGCTGCCGGCGATCGTCATCAGCTTCCTCGTGGCCGTGCCGATCGCCTACCTCGCCAACCGCTACCGCTGGTCTCGCTTCACGGTGCTGCTCGCGGCGGCCCTCCTGTACGCCATCCCCTCTCTACCCCTGTTCATCGTGCTTCCCCTCGTGCTCGGCACGCCCGTACGATCCACCACCAATGTCATCGCCGCCCTCGGCCTGTACGGGGTCGCGCTCATGGTCCGCTACGCCGCGGACGCCCTCGACGCGGTGGAGCCGGACACGCTGCTCGCGGCCACGGCCATGGGGTACGGCGCGACCCGTCGCTTCCTCTCCGTGCAGCTGCCCCTCGCCGGGCCGGCCCTGCTCGCAGGGGTACGCGTGCTGTCCGTGAGCACGGTCAGCCTCGTGCCCGTGAGCGCGCTGCTGGGCGTGAACAGCCTCGGCCTGCTCCTCACCGACGGGTTCCAGCGCGGCATCGTCGCGGAGGTGCTCGCCGGCATCGTGGCCACCGTCGTCGTGGCCCTCGCCGTCGACCTCGGCCTGGTCGCGCTGGGTCGGCTCGTGCTGCCGTGGGAGCGGGCGCGGACCGCTCGGTCGTCGCGCAAGGCGCCGGCACCTGTGGAGGTGGCCGCGTGAACTACCTCGTGCAGGCCTGGCAGTGGCTCCTCGACCCGGCGAACGCCTCCGGCCCGAACGGCATCGGCGCCCGGACGCTCGAGCACCTCTCGTACACCCTTGTCGCCACGGCGATCGCCTGCCTCGTGGGCATCCCGGTGGGCTACGCGATCGGGCACGCGCACCGCGGTCGTACGGTCGTCGTCGCGTCCACCGGTGCCGCTCGCGCGCTGCCCACGCTCGGCGTGGTGACGCTGTTCGGGCTCGCGTTCGGCATCGGACTGACGGCGCCGATGGTCGCGTTCGTGCTGCTGGCACTGCCATCGGTGCTGGCCGGCGCGTACTCGGGCATCGAAGGCGTACCCGCCGACGTCGTCGACGCCGCCCGCGCGATGGGCATGACGGAGTGGCAGATCCTGGTTCGCGTCGAGGTGCCTCTCGGTCTGCCCCTGCTGCTCGGCGGCATCCGGTCCTCGGCGCTGCAGGTGCTGGCGACGGCGACGCTCGCGGCGTACGTCGGGGCGGGCGGTCTCGGGCGCTTCCTGTTCCTCGGCCTGAAGACGCAGAACTATCCCATGATGCTCGCGGCCTCGATCGTCGTCGTGGGCCTGGCAATCGGCGCCGAACTGACCTTCGAGCTGGTCGACCGGCTCGCGCGACGCGGCCTGCCTACCGGCCGTGCCGGCCTGGCCTCGTCGGTGGTGGGCACCTAGGTTGGGAGCATTCCACGCAAGGAGAACTGATGCAGCAGCGCACCCTCGGACCCCGTACGGTCTCGGCGATCGGCCTCGGCGGCATGCCGATGTCGATCGAAGGACGACCCGACGAGACGCGGTCCATCGACACCATCCACGCCGCCCTCGACGCCGGCGTGTCCCTGATCGACACGGCTGACGCCTACCACCTCCATGCCGGCGAGGTCGGCCACAACGAGCGACTGATCGCGAAGGCGCTGGCGACGTACGGGCCGGTGGACGTGGTGCTCGCGACCAAGGGCGGCCACCTGCGTCCCGGTGACGGCTCGTGGACCCAGGACGGGTCTCCCGCGCACCTGCTCGAGGCGGGACGCGCCTCCGCAGAGCGACTGGGCGGTCCGATCGGGCTGTACTACTACCACCGCCCCGACCTGCGGGTGCCGTACGCGGACAGCATCGGCGCCCTCGCCCAGCTACTGGAGGAGGGCACGATCGAGCTGGCCGGCGTCTCGAACGCGTCGGTCGAGCAGATCGATATCGCCCGCGGAATCCTCGGCGACAAACTGGTCGCCGTACAGAACCAGTTCTCGCCCAGCCACCGCAGCACGCAGCCGGAGCTGGAGCACTGCGCGAAGCTCGGGATCGCCTTCCTGCCGTGGAGTCCGCTCGGCGGCATCCGCGGCGCGGGGGCTCTCGGCGGTCGCCACGCGGCGTTCCAGGAGGTGGCCGACGGCCACGGCGTCTCCCCGCAGCAGGTCGCGCTGGCCTGGGAACTCGCGCTGGCCGCGGTCGTCATCCCGATCCCCGGGTCGTCGCGGCCCGAGAGCATCCTCGACTCGGTCAAGGCCGCCGACCTCGTGCTCTCGTCCGACGACCTGGTGAAGCTCTCGTCATGACGGATCCGCGTTGGGCCGAGGTGGAGTCGTTCGTCGCCGAGACGGTGGTCGGCGAGGACGAGGTGTTCGCCGGCATCCGCGCCCGTACGGCCGGGGCCGGGCTCCGTCCCATCGAGATCTCCGCCGGTGACGGAGCGCTGTTGGCGTTGTGGTGCCGCCTTGTCGGGGCCAGGCGCGTGCTCGAGATCGGCACGCTGGGCGGCTACAGCGCGACCTGGTTCGCGCGCGCGGTGGGCCCGGACGGCACCGTCACCACGCTGGAGATCGACCCCCGCGCCGCCGCGGTCGCCGAGGAGAACTGGCGCACGGCCGGTGTCCATGACCGGGTCGAGGTCGTCGTGGGTCCGGCCGCCGACTCGCTGCAGCAGCTGATTGCGGCCGGCGTCGACCCGTACGACCTCGTCTTCATCGATGCCGACAAGAAGAGCAACCCGGTGTACCTGGAGGCGGCCCTGTCGCTCACCCGCCCGGGCAGCCTGATCGTCATCGACAACGTGGTGCGTGAGGGCAAGATCGTGCGGGAGTCGGACGACCCCGACGTGGTGGGTACGCGTCGGGCGCTCGAGATGCTCGGCAGCGACCCCCGGCTGCAGGCGACCGCCGTACAGACCGTGTCGAGCAAGGGCTGGGACGGGTTCGCGGTGGCGTACGTGTTGGGCTGACCAGGGGGCCGGTACGGCCCGGGGCAGCTCCAGAGTGCAGGTCGTGCCGCAACACGCCGCGGCGACCGGGCGTGTCGTGCACTACGTGGGCGACCCGGCGCGGGTTAGGGCACCACCTCGTACACCGGCTTGGCCTCCAGCGTGTCCTTGGCGCACGACACCTTGCGCGGGCGGCCTGGGCGCTCCTCCACCGTGAGGGTCAGGGCGCGATCGCCGGCGCGCCAGGTGGAGGTGGTGCGACTGCCCAGGGCGGTGAACGAGCTGAGGTCGAGCACGCCTCGCACACCCAGCTGCTCGCGCGCCGCGATCTCGGCCACCTGCAGGGCGGGTCCGAACGTCGTGCGGCCGCGCATCAGGTCGGGCACCACCTCTCCGGCCTCGACCGCTGCGCCGAGCTCGGGAACGCGATCGGTCGGCACCCGCCCGTACGCCACCTGGCTGGGCAACGCCAGGCAGGTGGGCGCGAACCGGTGACCACCGAGGTGGGTGGTCTCCCACAGGCGCGCGTCGTCGGTGGCGTCGACGAGTGCGTCGAGCAACGGGCGGCCCAGGCGCGCGCAGCAGGCGTCGCGGCGAGCATGGGTGCAGACGAGGATGAGCCAGGGCGCCGGGGTCCATCCGTCCGGAACGTCGCCACGTGACAGCGCCGCCAGGACGTCGCCTAGCTCGGCCGCGCGTGGCGCGCCGTCTGTACGGGCGATGGCGACGAGCCCGTTCGTAGCCACGATCACGTGCGGTCGAGACGGCAGCCCCGTGTCCGAGTCGCGCTCAACCGCAGGCCGTCGCACCAGCCCGATCGCGGCGTCGAGGCTGCTCAGCCCCGCCGCGTACGCCGGGTCGAGCGCATCCAGCGCCCCGGCACCCCACGGGCCGAGATGCTCGACGAAGACGTGAGCGGTCGCCCGCTGGGCGCTCCCGGCCAGCGGCTCGTCGGCGTTGAGCACAGCGCACGTCCGGTCGAGATCAGCCATGGGCCGACTCCACCACATCAAGGGCGTTCACGAACACCGCCCACGGTGTGGACGAGATCAGTCCTTCGGACCCGCCCGGTGGAAGACGGCCTCCACGTTGTTGCCATCACGGTCGCGGACGAACGCCCCGTAGTAGCCCTCGTGGTATTCCGGCCACAGCCTCGGCGCGTGCAGGCTCTCGGCCCCGGCACCGATGGCCGCGTCGTAGAAGGCCCGCACGGCCGCCGCGTCGGCGGCCTCGAACGCGATGTGCACCTCGCGGTTCGGCCCGACGCCCGGGAACGTGCCCACCCAGAACGCGGGGTCGCCGTCGCGGCCATAGCCGCACCCGTACTCCCCCATGTCCATCTCCCGCCCGTAGCCCAAGGGCGCGAGGACGGTGTCGTAGAACGCCTTGGCGGCGTCCAGATCAGAACAGTTGACTCCGACGTGATCCAGCATGTCTGGACGCTATGCCCGGGCTCTGACAGTTTCCGGCCGAGCGGCGGATCAGTCCTCGAGATGCGCCACGGCGCTGTGCCAGTACGGGGTCGCGCTCGCCTGGAACAGCGGCAGGTCGTCCGGCACGGGCTCGTCGTCCCAGGGGGATGCCTCTGGGTTCGCGCGCTTCGGCGTGTCCTCGTCAGCGTCAGGTTCAGCCTCGGCCGGCTCGTCGGCAGCCTCTGGCTCGGCGCCCTCGGGCTCCGCAGGCACGTCGCTGTCGGTCGGCTCGGCCTGCGGCGGGTCCTCCTGCGGTACGTCCTCGGCGAGCCCCTCCGGGGTGGGCTCGGCCTTGATCGCGGGCTCCTCATCGCCCGACGCGGCGAACGCCTCGGCCTTCGGCACCTCCGCCACGGGCTCGGGGGCCTCCACCGGCTCGACGGGCTCGGCGACATGCTCGTACGGCACGCTGTCGATCGGCGGCGCCACGGCCTCCTCGACGACCTCGTCGTCTGCGGACCGGCGCGCGATGACGGTGGCCACGTAGTCCTCGTCGTCGTCCTCGTCGTCATCGGACGGACTGTCCTCGCCCTCGGCCGCGCGGCGCGGCACGTCCGGGTCGAGAATCCCGGCGCTCGGAGCGGGCACCGGCTGCGGGACCAGCGGGTCGACGGGGTCGACTTCTTCGGTGCCGATCAGCGGTTCCTCGGAACTGGTCTTCGGGTTCGAGGCGATCAGGGCGTTCACCCAGCGCGACTTGGGGTCGGCGTCGATGACCAGCGCCTTCACGAACAGCGTCGCGGGCAGCGCGAGCAGAGCGCCCAGCGGACCGAGAACCACGGCCCACACCAGCAGGGACAGGAACGAGACCGTGCTCGTCACGCCGACGGCGTCGCCGGTCACCTTCGGCTGGATCACCGACTGGATGACGAAGTTGAGCACCGCGTACAGCGCGATCACGTACAGCGCACCGATCGGACCCTTGGCGAGCAGACCCATCACGGCGGCGGGCACGAGGCCGATGATGAAGCCGACGTTCGGGATGTAGTTGGTGACGAAGCTGAGCACGGCCCAGACGATGGCCAGCGGGATCCCGTACACCGCCAGACCGGCCCAGGTCAGCACGGACACGATGAGGCCGAAGACGGTGGAGGTGACCCAGTACGAGCGGACGCCCTGCGCGAACGACTGCAGCGCGAGCACGAGGACCGGGTTGTGCTTCTGGCCGAGGCGCTCGAGGCGGCCCTCGAAGTCGACCGAGTCGACGATCATGAACAGCAGGACGGAGATGACGACCACGAGCAGCGAGACGACGCCGCTCACGTTGGAGATCAGCGATCCGACAACGCTCACGACGCTGCCGGGGTTGATCGACTTGAGCTGGTCGATGATCTGGCTGCTGGTCACGCCGAACTGGCTCAAGAGAGTGAGGATCTGGTCGTACAGGCTCAGCATCTGGTCCTTGTACAGCGGGATCTCCTGCACGAACAGCGACGCCGCCCACCCGATCGCCCAGAAGAACAGCCCCAGGATGACGATGGCCAGCAGTCCGGACACGATCGCGGCGATCACCTTCGGCACGCGGCGAGCGAGGAAGCGCTGCACCGGCCAGACGACGATCATGAGGTTGAGCGCGAGGAAGAACGGTCCGACGATGTCGGAGAGCTGCGAGATGCCGAGCATGAGCACCACGACCGCCGCGGCGCCGATGACAAGCCGCAGGGCCCGGTGGGCGCCCTGATCGGGGGGCGAGACGGGGGTCTCGAAGGAGGTCATGGGCTCCATCGTGCCGCACGCGTCGTGCAGACGCATGATCACTTGAGGGTTAGGGGCCCAGCCCGAGGAATCGATTGAGATTCCGGCCTGAGAAGATGGTGCCCGAACCCGTCGAAGGAGTAGCGATGCCAGAGTTCAGGTACAGCGAGATGCTGCCGATCGGCCATGACGACACCCCGTACAGGCTGCTGACCACCGAAGGGGTACGGACTGTTGCCGGACCCGATGGCCGCACGTTCCTGGAGGTCGACCCGTCGGCGCTCGAGCTGCTCGCGGAGACGGCGTTCCACGACATCTCCCACTACCTGCGCCCCGCTCACCTCGCCCAGCTGGCCAAGATCATGGCCGACCCCGAGGCGAGCGACAACGACAAGTTCGTCGCGCTCGACCTGCTGAAGAACGCCAACATCTCCGCCGCCGGCATCCTGCCGATGTGTCAGGACACCGGCACCGCGATCATCATGGGCAAGCGCGGCCAGCAGGTGCTCACGCCCGGGACGGACGAGAAGCCGCTGTCGATGGGCGTGTACGACGCGTACACCAAGCTCAACCTGCGCTACTCGCAGAACGCCCCCATCACCATGTGGGAGGAGAAGAACACCGGCTCGAACCTGCCCGCGCAGATCGAGCTGTACGCCGACACCGAGCCCGGCCACGAGAACACGTACAAGTTCCTCTTCATGGCCAAGGGTGGTGGCTCGGCGAACAAGTCGTACCTCTACCAGGAGACGAAGGCGATCCTGAACCCGGACTCCTTCATGACGTTCCTCGACGCCAAGCTGCGCTCGCTGGGCACCGCGGCCTGCCCGCCGTACCACCTGGCCATCGTCGTCGGCGGCACCTCCGCGGAGTTCTGCATGAAGACCGCGAAGTACGCGTCGGCGCACTACCTGGACAACCTCCCCACCACCGGCGACATCTCGGCGCACGGCTTCCGCGACGTCGAGCTGGAGGGGAAGGTTCTCGAGCTGACGAGGCAGTTCGGCATCGGCGCCCAGTTCGGCGGCAAGTACTTCTGCCATGACGTACGGGTGATCCGCCTGCCCCGTCACGGCGCCTCACTGCCCGTCGCGATCGCGGTCTCCTGCTCCGCCGACCGCCAGGCGCTCGGCAAGATCACCGCCGAGGGCGTGTTCATCGAGCAGCTCGAGTTCGAGCCCGGCCACTACATGCCGGAGACGACCGACGAGCACCTCGGCGGCGACGTGGTGGAGATCGACCTCACCCGTCCGATGCCGGAGATCCTCGCCGAGCTGACGAAGTACCCGGTCAAGACCCGCCTGTCGCTCACGGGCCCGCTGGTCGTGGGACGGGACATCGCGCACGCCAAGATCAAGGAGCGCCTGGACGCCGGCGAGGAGATGCCGCAGTACCTCAAGGACCACCCGGTCTACTACGCCGGTCCGGCCAAGACGCCCGAGGGCATGGCGTCGGGCTCGTTCGGTCCGACGACCGCGGGTCGCATGGATTCGTACGTCGACCAGTTCCAGGCCGCGGGCGGCTCCATGATCATGCTCGCCAAGGGCAACCGTTCGCAGCAGGTAACTGACGCGTGCAAGGCGCACGGCGGGTTCTATCTCGGCTCGATCGGCGGCCCCGCGGCCCGGCTGGCGCAGGACTGCATCACGAGCGTCGAGACCCTCGAGTACCCCGAGCTCGGCATGGAAGCCATCTGGAAGATCGAGGTCAAGGACTTCCCGGCGTTCATCATCGTCGACGACAAGGGCAACGACTTCTTCGCCGAGGTCAGCAAGCCCGTCGCCTTCTCGATCGGCAAGCGCCCGGGCCTCTGAGTTCTCGCCCAACGCCCCTCTCCGCCAGCGGGGAGGGGCGTTCGCGTGCCCCTCCAGAGTGCACGACACGCGCGGTCACCGCGGCGTGTCGCGGCACGAAATGCACTCTCGATCTGCCCCCGGCCTCGTACGACGTTCTATCGTCATGCGTACGAACTCGTCGCTGGAGAGGCACGCACGTGAGCAGTGACTGGATGAGCAAGCTGAACAAGTTCGGCAACGAGCTGGCCGCGGGGGTGAAGGAGACCGGCAAGCTGCTGCAGAGCGACATCGAGAAGGCGCGCGGCCAGGTGACCGAGCACCAGCAGCAGACCGAGGCCGCGCGACAGGCCGCCGAGCAGCACCGGTGGGAGCGGCAGTCGTCGCCGACCTGGGCAGCTCCGACGGCGGCGGCCGACACGACCGAGTGGGCGACGTACGAGCTGGTCGATCCGCGGTCGTCGCAGGTGGCCGCCACGTTCCGCCACCCGGCCGACTGGCAGGCCGGTGGGTCGGTGATGTGGCCCGGAGGACCGGGGATGCCGGCGAAGTACGCGGTCGGTACGAGCCCGGCCGACCAGTCCTGCGTCGCCGAGCGCTTCCCGCGGATCGACCTGCTGAGTGGTGGCGGGCTGTTCGGTACGACGGAGCCCGGCCGCGAGTCCGTACCGGAAGGTCCCCTGCAGACGGTCATCGCCACCACGATCGTGCCGAAGCTTCGGCCCGGCGCCTTCGTGATCACGGTGGATGCGGTCGACCCGGCGCTCTACCTCAGCCAGCCGATGGACCCGCGCCTCATGGGGCAGGCGTTCCTGGCCTCATTGGAGTACGACCGCAACGGCGTGCCCTGGGCCGACGAGCTCGTCGTGCTGCGCTACCAGTTCCCGCCCGGCACGGGGGCGATGGAGCCGACGCGATTCGGCGTGGTCGTGTGGAGCCTCAACGCGAACCGCGAGCTGTTCCCGTCCGTACGGAGCACGCTGCGCGGCGTCGCCCTGAGCGCGTCGAGCCACCGCGAGTGGGATGCGTACGCCTCGGCCCAGACGGGTTGGCCCGTCCTGATCTGATCCCGGATACGCCACAGCGCCCGGTGATGGGTCACCGGGCGCTGTGAGGGGTGAGGCTGTGAGAGGTGATCAGCCGAAGATGCGGCTGAAGAGGCCGCCCTGCGACTGCGCCTTCTGCTCGGCGGTGCAGCTGCACCGCTGAGCCTTCGGGACGCCTGCGAGCGCGATCTCGATGTGGTTGCCGCAGCCGGCCCAGGTCGGCTTGTTGCAGGTCCGGCAGGTGGTGCGATGACACATGGAAGGTCTCCTCAGGTGTGAACGACTACCCCGACTATATACCCCTGGGGGTATCTGACCAACTACGCCGGATTCACCCTGGCCACCGCTCGTACGGCCCCTCGCTCGCCACGGCGCCGGACCGGTGGGGGGCGATCAGTGGGCGGGGGTCTTCGGAATGCTCTCCCCGCAGGCGCAGCGCTCGGCCTTGGGGACGCCCGCGAGCGCCTGTTCGATGTGTTGACCGCAGCCGGCCCACGTGGGTTTGTTGCAGGTGGGACAGGTCACGCGACGGCACATGAGGATCTCCTGGCAGACGTAGGTACGGACAGGGTACGCAGGCATGCCCAACGATCCGGAAGCGTTCCATGTGCCGTCGACGGCCGGTCTCAGCGGCGCCCGCAGACCCATCTGCGCCTCATCTTCATGAGAGGAGTTCGTCGAACTAGGTCCGGGCACGTCCCGAGGGGTAGATTCCGCTCATTGCGCTAGTTGATCGTACAAACTGGCCTCATCCGGACAGAGGAGTTCCATGGCACGGCCGACGTTGATCAGCCTGGCGAAGGAACTCGGCGTGTCCCGTCAGACGGTCTCGAACGTCATCAATGCGCCCCATCTCGTCAAGGAGTCCACCCGCGAGCGCGTACGGGAGCACATCGAGCGCTCCGGCTACCGGCCCAGCGCGGCGGCACGAGCCCTGCGCACGAACCGTACGCGGATCGTGGCGATGCGCATCCTGTCCAACCTCGGCACGCTCAACGGCTCCGTCATGGATCGCTACCTGCACGCCGTGACCGAGGCGCTGGAGGAGCAGGGCTACCACCCAGTCCTGTTCGCCGCCAAGAGCGAGGCCGAGGAGCTGGCCGCCCTGACGGCCCTCTTCGAGACAGGCGCTGTGGACGGGGCCATGCTCTCCGCCACCAACCCGACCGACACCCGTCCCGCCGAGCTTCGTCGCCTGGGCATGCCGTTCGTCGCGTTCGGTCGGCCGTGGGGCGAGCTGGACGCGCCGCACCCGTGGGTCGACATCGACAACGCCGTCGGCATGGAGGAAGGGACGCGGCTGCTGCGCGAGCGCGGCCACACCATGATCGGCTACGTCGGCCCGAGCAACGGCGCGATGATCGACCGCAAGCGCCACGAAGGCTGGCTGAACGGCATGAAGGGCGTGGATGTCGATCTCGAGGCGCTCGACATGGTCGTGCCCGAGGTCACCCAGCGGGGGTTCGAGGCGATGCAGGTGCTGCGCGCCCGCGGCGCCACCGCAGCCGTCTGCGGCACCGACTCGCTGGCCCTGGGCGCGTTGAGCGTGCTGTACGAGTCGCAGGTGGACGGGTTCCTCCCGGCCCAGTCGATCATCGGCTACGACGACAGTCCCGTCGCCGAGGCCCTCGGCATCTCCAGCGTCTTCCAGCCGGTGGAGCAGGTGGCGCCACTGATCGTGGCTCAGCTGATCGCCGAGCTCGAGAACGTGGGTGGTCCCGTGGAGCGTCACACGCTGATCCCCTCGACGCTGCATGTACGTCAGGGGCGCGCGCTCCCGGTCCGCCTGGGCTGAACTCCGGCCGGCGCGTCAGGGACGGATCAGCCCGACCTCGTACGCGATCAGCACGAGCTGTACGCGATCGCGCGCGTGCAGCTTCGCCAGCAGACGCCCGATGTGGGTCTTCACGGTGCCCTCCGCCATGTACAGCGTGCTCGAGATCTCGGCGTTGGTCGCACCCTTCGCGATCTCGACGAGCACCTCGCGCTCACGGTCGGTGAGCACGTCGAGCCGCGCATCAATGGTGATCTTCGATGTCGGCAGCAGCGGCACCACGTGGTCGAGCAGCCTGCGCGTGGCACTCGGCGCCATCACCGCGTCCCCGGCCGCCACGCTCCGGATCGCCGACAGCAGGTCGTCAGGGCGGCTGTCCTTGAGCAGGAAGCCGCTGGCCCCGGCGCGCAGCGCGGCGTAGACGTACTCGTCGGCGTCGAACGTCGTCAGCACCAGCACGTGCACGGGGCTGCCCGACGCGACGATCCGCCGCGTGGTCTCGACGCCGTCCAGCACGGGCATGCGGATGTCCATCAGCACGACGTCGACGGGCATGGTCGCGAGCAGAGTGAGCGCTTCCGCGCCGTTCTCGGCCTCGCCCACGACGGCCAGGTCGTCGCTCGACTCGATGAGCATGCGGAAGCCGCTGCGGACCAGGGCCTGGTCGTCGACGAGCAGCACTCGGGTGGTCATGACTCGATACTCCCTGATCCTTGGCTCGAGAGCGGGAGCCACGCGTGCACGCGGTATCCGCCGCCCTCACGTGCTCCCACGTCGAGCGTGCCTCCGTGGGCGCTGACGCGTTCCGCCATCCCCCGCAGCCCATGGCCGCGACCGTCCGTCGTGGCCCTCGAGCCCAGGCCCGAGTCGACGACCTCCAGGTCGATGCCCTCCTCGCCGTACGTCACGGTGACCCTCGGGTCGGCGTTCATGCCGGCGTGCTTGAGGACGTTGGTGAGAGCCTCCTGAACGACGCGGTACGCGGCCAGGCCGAGCGTGGCGGTGACGTCCGGCGGGTCGCCCACGACGCTGAGGCTGGCGCCTGTCTTCTCGACGAGCCGCGGGATGTCGACCAGGGTCGGCAATGGCGCGTACGGCGTCTCGGCCTCGGCGTCGCCTTCGCGCAGCACAGCGACGATCCGCCGCATCTCCACCAGGGCCTCGCGCCCCGTGGTCGCGATCGTGGCGAGCGCAGCGGCGGCAGCCTCGGGCTTCTTCGCCGCCAACGCGTGACCGCCTTCCGCTTGGACGACCATCACCGACAGCGAGTGGGCCACGACGTCATGCAGCTCCCGGGCGATCTGGTTACGGGTACGGGCCTCGATCGCGCGGGCCTCGTGCTCGCGCTCCGACAGCAGGATCCGGAAGTGCTCCTGCTCGGCGTCGAGCAGCGCCTCCCTCGCGCGCGCCATGTCACGGGTGCGCCGGCCGATCGCGTACGGCGTGATCACCAGGCCCACGCACACGCCAGAGGCGAGGATCGCGGCGACGGTGACGATGAAGTTCTTGCCCGACCAGTACGGCTCGACGATCCAGCGCAGCGGGCCGAGCACCGCGCCGATCGCGCCGAGCACCACCACCATCCGCGCCCGACGGCCCGGCACCCAGCGCGCGACGGTGTAGCTCGCCAGCGGCACGACGAGGATGCCGACGGCCGGCGTGGGAACGAGGTACACCTGGGTCGCGAGGGCGAGGGCGGCGACGCTCATGAAGACGAGCGGGTACGTACGCCGGACGGCGATCGCCAGGAAGGCCACCCCGGAGGTGATCGCCGCGGCCGTGAGGTTCGTGTTCGAGGTGTCGAAGGCGTAGTCGAGGATGACGTACGGGAGCAGGCCGAGCATGATCGCCAGACCGGCCAGGGTCACGTCGGCCCGCCAGTCGTCCCGCGTGGCCTCGAGGGCCCGCACCGTGCGCACGATGTTCATCGTCCGACAGCGTATGGCGCGCCGCGCATCCGTACCTCGACTGTGGGGATGCCCTCACCGCTGTGTCGTTCACTGCGTCGTCCGCTGCCCGGTCGGACCGAGTTTCACTATCGATCCGGTAACGCCTCGCCTGTGGACAGGCCATCCTCAGGTTCGCTTGCCAGGATGGGCGAGTTGCGGGGAAGCCGAGAAGAGGTGTCTGTGGGGTCGCGGGTCAGGGTCGAAGGGCCGGTCGTCGGCACGTACGCAGCACTCGCCACACTGCTGCCTGCCGAGTACGGGCCGGTGATCGGCGAGGACGATCTCCGCGCGGCGATCTGCGAGCTGTGCGCCTTCGTCGACACGCGCCGCGACTGCGCCGACTTCCGCGTGGTTGCCCTGCTCGCCGTACTGCTCGGCGGCAAGGTCCCCGAGGCCAGCCTCGAGCAGGTGACGCGCTCGCTGCTCGGCTTCAAGTACTGGATGTCCGAGCCGGGCGACGACGCCATGTGCTTCTGGTCGGAGAACCACCAGCTGCTGTTCGCCGCCGGGGAGTACCTGGTCGGCGCGACGTTCCCCGACGAGACGTTCAGCAACGACCGGCGTACGGGCGAGGCGCACCGCGAGTCCGCCAAGGCGCGCCTGCTCACGTGGCTTGACCTGCGGTTCCGCTACGGGTTCTCGGAATGGCTGTCGCCGGTGTACTACGAGGAGGACGTGGCGGGACTGAGCCTGCTCGTCGACCACGCGCCGGACGCCGAGGTCGCCGAGCGCGCCGCCGTGGTGCTCGACCTGCTGCTGCTGGATTGCGCGCTGCACCGCTCCGCGGGGTGCTTCGCGGCGTCCAGCGGGCGGCTGTACGCGTCACAGAAGGCCCATCCGGCCACCTCCGAGATGCAGCCGATCGTCGACCTGGCGTTCACCGACCGCGATGTCGTGGCGGACTGGAACCGGATCGGGACGATGTTCGCGCTGCGCCAGACGTACGAGGTGCCGGCGGTGCTGCGCGAGATCGCGGCCGACGAGGCTCCGCGGGTGGTGCGGACGGGCCACGGGCTGACGATCGCGGAGGCGGTCAGGATCGGCGGGGACCTGGAGTCGACCGCCACCCTGTTGTGGGGGATGGAGGCGTTCGCCACGCCGCGCTCGATCCGCCCCACGATGGCCGCGTTTCACGCGTGGCGGATGGCGTCCAACCCGTTCCTCTCCGCACTCTCGGGACTCGACTGGGTGCTGGACCCGCTGCGGCCCTGGGCCGTCCGGATCAGCAACCCCGTCGTCGCCGGCACCGCGCTGGAGCGCGCGCAGGTCGTCTCGACCCGCTCCAGCTCGTACCTGCTGAGCGCTGCCCAGCACTACCGTCCTGGCGGCTTCGGCGACCAGCAGCACCTGTGGCACGTGCTGCTCGAGGGCGTGCCGATCTTCGCGACCCACCCGGGCGGTCCGGTGGTCGACGACGCGACGCGCCAGAAGACGCCGTCGGCGTGGGTCGGCAACGGGGTCAACCCCGACGTGGCGAGTGAAGGGCCGGTGCTGCTGGCGGTGTACGACACGCGGGTCCGCCGGGGTCTGGGCGAGGCCAAGCGCGTGAAGGGCAGCCACCTGTACGTACCGTTCGCGGAGCTGGACGAGTCGGCGCAGGGTGGGTACTGGCTGGCCGCCCGCAAGGGCTCCGGGCTCGTCGGGGTGATCGCGACCTCGCCGCTGATCCACGAGTCGGACACGTCCGTACGTCAGGAGGGCCCCGTCACCGGCTGGGTCGTCGTGTGCGCCGAGCTGCGCGACCACGGGTCGCTGGATGAGTTCTGCACGTGGTTGGCCCGCTGCTCGGTCATCCTCACCCAGGCGCGCCTCAATGTCACCACCCCGCTCGGCGCGTACCAGCTGGACCGCGGCCGGCTCGCCCACGACGGCGTCCGCGTGGAGCCTGACACGGCGCGGTACGACACGGAGTGGATCCAGGCGCCGTACAACGCCGCGGAGCTCGTGATCGAGGGCCGTACGTCCTCGCTGGTGCTGACGCGGTCGGGTGGCCGCCGCGCTCTTCAGGGTTCCCACGGCATCTAGGCACACCCGCGGGTCTCGGGACAGACCCTGGGACCGACCCCCGGTGCCCGAAATCGGCCAAGATTCGAGCTGAAGTACCCCCTCAGCGGCCTCTGGTGACGAATCTTGGCCGAATCCCGGCACGCTCAGCCGAGTCGCGGCCGCGTCTGGCGACCGGGACGGAACCCGCAACGGGACCCTAGGCTGGGGCCAGGAGGAACGATGAGACGACTGCTGGTGTTCGCGGTGGTGGTCGCGGCGGGGATCGCGGTCGGCCGGAAGCTGAGCGAGCGGGAGAAGGTGGCCCGGCGCTGGGCCGCGGCGACCGACCCGCACCCCGGATGAGCGGGCCGCTGCTCGGCGCGTACGATGACGTGGTCGCGCTCGTCGCCGACCTGTGGGCGCATCCCGAGGTGGGCTACCAGGAGACGTACACCTCCGCGCGGATCAGGGAGTTCCTGGCGACGTACGCACCGGGGGCCGAAGTGACCGGCTTCGCTCGTACAGGCCTGCGTGTACGGCTGGGGCCCGGGCACGATCGCGCCGTGGCCCTGGTCGCGGAGCTCGACGCCCTCATCGTGCCCTCTCACCCGGACGCCGACCCCGTCACTGGTGCCGTCCACGCCTGCGGGCACCACACCCAGGTCGGCATCGCGTGTGCCGTGGTGGCCGAGCTGATGAGCAGGCCCTGGGACCTTCCGTACGACCTGGTCGTCGTGTTCGTGCCGGCCGAGGAGTACATCGACCTGGAGACTCGGCGAACCCTGCGCGAGGCGGGTGAGATCGCGTGGTTCGGCGGCAAGCCGGAGGCCATGCGGCTCGGCGTCTTCGACGACGTCGCCGTGGCGATCCACACGCACACCATGGGCGGCGGCTACCCCACGCCGACCGTCGAGCTGGACTGCGACCTGGCCGGGTTCGCGTACAAGCACGTGACGTTCCACGGGCGCGCGGCGCACGCGGCGTTCATCCCGTTCGCCGGCGTCAACGCCGCGTCGATGGCGGTGCTGTACCAGACGGCCATCGGCCTCGGCCGCCAACAGCTGCGCGACGACGTGCTGGCGCGGCTGAACCCCGTGGTGACGGGCGCGCCGATGACGACCAACGTCGTGCCGGACACCGCACGGGTGTCGACGGACGTACGGACGGTCGACCTGCCGTACCTCGCCGAGCTCTCCGCGACGCTCGACGCCATGGCCCAGGGGGCCGCCCTGGCGCTCGGCGGCACCGCGGAGATCGACACCGAGGTCGGCTACCTGCCGTTCCGGCAGCACCGCCCCCTCTCCCAACCGTTCCGCGAGGCGTTCCAGGCAGGTGTGCCGGGCATCGAGGCACTTCTCGACGACCGCGGCGGTTCCGCGGCCGCGGGCGATGTCGGCGACCTCTCGGTGATGGTGCCGTGCATCCAGATCGGCTACTCCGGCCTCGAGGGGACGGTGCACGGCGCGGACCTCCATCTGGAGGACCCGGTGACCGTCCTCGACGCGGTGCCGCGGTTCATCATCGACGGGCTTCACAGGCTGGGGCCGGTGCTCGACGAGGTGGCGTCGTACAGCCGGAGCTACGACGCGTACGAGGCCCGGATCGCCGAGTTGGGAGGCTCGTGGGCCCCCGGGGCCTAGCAGTCTGTTAAATCGTGGTTATCTTCGTTTCATTCACCGCGTTTCGATTCGCCAAGAGTGTGACCTTGGTCACAGAATCAGAGGCAACAGCGGATCCGCGGGCTCCCCAAGACGCCCTCGCCGACGTGTCCCCCAAGGCCGATTTTGTGGCAGGGTCCGCTGGGCCCGGTCGGCCACTCCATTCCGGCCGGGCCGCCACCCCCGGGACGTCAGTCGTGTGCGGCCTGCAGGGACTGCGCGAAGGCGGGCACGAGGTCGGAGATCACCCAGCCGAGATCCACGTCGTCGGGCAGGAGCATGGTGGCGGAGAGCCGCTCCCCTGTGACGACGACCGCGACTCCTCCGGCGAGGGTCAGCACGTGGTAGCCGTCGAGGTGCACGCCCGCGATGGCCGTGGCGTGCCGAAGGTCCGCCGTCGCCCGGTGCAGCATCGGGCCAGTTGCCGGGGTCAGGCCGAAGCCCGTGACGCTGAGCCCGGTGTCCGCGGACCAGACGTCGAGCGCGAGGAGAGAGCTACCCAGCTGCTGTCGGTACTGGTTCACCGTGTCGTCGAGCCGCGCGAGGTCCATGTCAGAGCTCCTGGCTGGCCGCGGCGAGCGACGCGTGGAGGGCCGGGATCGTCGAGGCCAGGAGGTCGTTCACCGAGACGGCGTCCAGCGCGACGGTGACGCAGGCGCCGAGATCCGGATCAGCGTGAACGAGGACCGCCAGACGGCGATCGGCGAGTCCGACGAGGTGGTACGGGCCGCGGTCGGGCAGGTCCGCGTGCGGCAGCGCCGCGCGGAGGTCGAGGCTCGCGTGGTGCCAGAGCGTCGCGGCCACGGGGTCCGCGCCGCGGCTGGCGAGCGGCAGACCGGTCGTCGCGTGCCAGACCACCACGTCGACGAGGCCGGAGCCGACGCTACTGGCCGTACGGTCGAGGGCGTCCTCGATCGCCACCAGATCGATGTCGACGCGACGCTGCTCCACCTCGTGGCCGTGGCGCCGACGACGACGTCGACGAGAGACACTCGAGAAGCCGCGGCCGTGCCGCGCCCGCACCTCGGCGGGCGAGTCGACGGGGAGGCCGGGATAGGTGCGTGCGACGTACGGACGGGGCGCCCGGTTGGCAGCGTTCTGGACGGACTCGTCGGACGCCTCGGTCGGCCAGCCGTCACCGAACCAGCCGCGGCGCTCGTCCAACCACGTCGCGTACCTGTCCGGCAGCTCCGGAGCCACCAGACGTACGGACCCGGCCGGATCCATCGGGGTGGCGACGACCAGGACCTCGTCGCGGACGATGATCTCGTCAGGCGCGGGCTGGATCGGGACGACGGGCGTGTCTGCGGCAGCCCTCGAAGGCGGCAGCTCGAGGACCGTGTTCTCCTTGGCGCGGCGTGGTCGCGGCAGGCTGCGGCTGTCGATGAACGACCAGCGGGGGAACCCCCGTCGGTCCCTGAACAGCGCCATCCTTGCCGCTCCCTCTCTCAGTCACCCAGTCCCCGGCTTCAGCTCCAGTTCACTGTAGGAGGCCGCTGCCGAGGCGGGACCCTCGGTGGCAATGATCTCACCGGGGCCTGCGTGACGGGTGTGACAGTGGAGACGACGGGACTCGAACCCGCAACCCCCGCCTTGCAAAGGCGGTGCGCTACCAATTGCGCCACGTCCCCGAGCTCGTACGTACCGAGGCCAGGCAATCATACGCAGCACGCCCCCTCCGCCGCTCGCGCTCACCACCGCGCGGGGGTTTCCGCCCGTACGACCTCGGCCCGATCAACCCGGAGTCGACCCCGAACAGGACGCTCCGCCTCGAACCCGTACCGGAGCCTTACTCGTGCCCGCACAGTGCCACCGCCTACCCTTGTCGGCATGTGGTCCAAGCGATCTAGCGTCGACTACGCCCTGCAGCGGCGTCACGCGCTGGAGCGTCTTCGCAGTCGCGTGCGGTCTGTGAGCCGCCAGGATCTGTGCGATGCCGACCCGATGCTCATCCGCGCGGCCCTCCATCACGGCGAGCTCAGCACGGCCCGTTGCCCCATCAACGACTGCGGCCGACTGGTCATGCTGAACTACACGTTCGGCGAGCAGCTGGGGCAGTACTCGGGACGCATCAAGTCCGCAGCCGAGCTCGAGGAGATGGAGAACGAGTTCGGCGAGTTCATGGTGCGCGTCGTCGAGGTGTGCACCGAGTGTGGCTGGAACCACATGACCGCTTCCTATCTGCTCGGCGACGGCGTCGTACGTCGTCCTCCCCGCCGGCAGAAGACCGTCGAGGACATCTATGGCTGACAACACCGGGGCCCGTCGCGGCGCCACCGGCCCCACGCGCGCTGCGTCGACCGGGAAGACCAAACCCAAGCCCACGTGGAAGACCCGCCTGCTCGGCACGCTGAAGTGGGCCACCATCGGCGGGTTGGTGATCGCACTGCTGGCCACCGCGGGCATCGCCGTCGCCTACGCACGGACGGACTTCCCCGATCCCAACTCCGCGTTCCAGACGAACAAGTCGAACGTCTACTACCGCGACGGCTCGACGGTCATCGGATCGTTCGCCGACCAGAACCGCACGTCGATCCCGTACGAGCAGATGCCGGCCTCCATTCGAGACGCCGTCGTCGCCGCGGAGAACCGCTCGTTCTGGACCGACAAGGGCATCTCGCCGACAGGCATCCTGAGGGCGGTGTACGGGATCATTCGCGGCCGGAGCACGTCGTCCGGCGGCGGCTCGACGATCACGCAGGAGTACATCAAGATCCTGTACCTCACCAGCGACCAGACCGCGAGCCGCAAGTTCACCGAGCTGCTGCTCGCGGTGAAGATGGGCCGGTCGATGCCCAAGGAGGACATCCTCCACGGCTACCTCAACACGATCTACTTCGGCCGCGGCGCGTACGGCATCCAGGCCGCCTCGAAGGCGTACTTCAACGTCGACGCCAAGGACCTCACGCTGCAGCAGTCGATCGTGCTGGCGTCAGTGCTCAACAACCCGTCGATGTTCGACCCGTCGGACAGCGAGAAGAACCTGTCGCGCCTGAAGGACCGGTACGCGTACGTGCTGGACGGCATGGTGCAGATGGGCACCGTGACGCCCGAGCAGGCGACTGCGGCGGCGACCCTGCCCGTGTTCCCGGAGGTGCCGAAGAGCTCGCGGTACGGCGGCCCGAAGGGCTTCCTGCTGAAGATGGTGGAGGCCGAGCTGACGGCGAACGGCTTCGACGCGGCGCAGATCTCCGGCGGTGGGCTGCAGATCACCACGACGTTCGACGAGAAGGCCCAGGCGGCGGCGGTCGCGTCGGCCCAGAAGTACACCGACGCGGCGGCGACGGGGGCCAAGGTGAAGCAGGATCCGGCGCAGCTCCATGCGTCGATCGCGTCCGTACAGGTGGGCACCGGTGAGGTCCTCGCCCTGTACGGAGGCCCTGACTTCGTCGCGAACACCCGGAACTGGGCCACCACGGACCGCATGGCGGCATCGACGTTCAAGGCGTACGCGGTCGTCGCCGGCCTGCGCAACGGCTTCAGCCTGAAGTCGGTGCTCAACGGCAACACGTTCACGCCCAAGGGCGACACGAGCACGATCCGCAACGAGTTCAACACTCAGTACGGGCCGGTCACGCTCACCAAGGCGACCGCCGACTCGATCAACACCGCGTTCGTCGACATGGTCCAGCAGATCCCCAACGGGCCGAAGGAGGTCATGAAGGCCGCCAACGACGCGGGCGTCGCGACCGGGCCCGGCTGGGACAACAACAACCGCATCCCGCTCGGCACGGCCGAGGTGAGCCCTCTCGACCAGGCGACCGGCTACGCGACGTTCGCCAACGGCGGCCAGGCGGTGACCAGCCACGTCGTCAAGGAGGTCAAGGACGCGCAGGGCCGCGTCGTGTACTCCGCGACGGTGAAGCCCACCCAGACCATCGAGCCCGACGTCGCGAAGGACGTCACGTTCGCGCTGCAGAACGTCGTCAACGAGGGCACCGGCGCGAAGGTCTCGAGCCTCGGCCGCGACATCGCCGGCAAGACGGGTACGGCCAACGACGGGACCGGTCACGTCGTGACCAGCTGGTTCATCGGCTACACCAAGCAGGTCTCCACGGCCGTCCTGTACGTGGCCGGCGATGGCGGCAACGCCAGCCTCGACGCGTACGCACGCAAGGGAGACGCCACGTTCTTCGGCGGCACGTACCCGGCGCTCACGTGGCTCGACTACATGAAGGTGGCCACCGACGGGCAGCCGAAGCTGACGTTCGACCCGCCGGCGTACGTCAACGCCGCGAGCGCCTCGCCGCTCCCGAGCCCGTCCGACACGCCCACGCCCACGCCGACCCCGTCGCAGGAGCCGTCGACCTCTCCGTCGCCGACGAAGAGCACCTCGAGTGCGCCCACGCCGACGCACACGGCATCCGGTCCGCCCTCGGTGTCGGTCAGCGGCGCGCCGTCGGCGTCGACCAGCTGACGCTCAGGTGAGAGGGGACCCGTCGAGGGGCACCTCGGCGGGTGTCGTCGCGACAGGAGTCCGGGCCACCGCCCCCGCGGCGACCTCCGGCGTGTCGGAGTCGGTCGCTGCCACGACTGGCACCTCATCGGGCCAACGCGACACCAGCACCACGAGGAACGCCACCACGGCGAACGCGAGCGAGCCGGCGATCCACGTGATCCTCGGCCCTGGGAGACCGGGCATCCACCACTCGACGCCCGCTCCCGGGATCGTCGCTCCGTCCAGCCCCGTGACGTACCGCCTGATGTTGACCAGCAGCGCCATGGCGTGGGCCAGCGAGACCAGGCCCCACACGACGAAGGCTTGAAGGGTGCCGAGCCGAACGGACTGGTCCGGACGTCGGCCGGTGAGAAGCACCAGCGACATGATCGGGAACAGCGGGATGAGGTAGCGAGCCTGTACGTAGTCGCCCACGACCTGGTTGGACATCTGAAGCATGAACAGCGGGAGGCCGATCATGACGGCCATGCCCCCGGCGGTGACCACGGCCTTCATCGGGCTCATGCGAGACAGCCCGGCCATCAGCATGAACGTGCAGGCCATGATCATCGCCAGCCCGGCGAGCAGCGGCACAGGAGTGTCCAGCCAGCCGAGGTTGCCGAGTCGGCCGAAACCCTGGTTGCCGAACAGCAGGTACGGCAGCCCCAGGATGTTGTTGGTCACGAGTCCGACCTGGTCCTGCTCTTGGCCACCGGAGCCGAACAACGATCCGGAGGCCGCGCCGGCGGCTTGCGTCGACCTGAAGTAGACGACCGCGCACAGCACCGTGGCGACAAGGGGTAACACCAACCGCCAGAGGTGGCGGCGGACCTGGCGGTAGTTGAGGACCGTGAGCGCCGCTATGGCGATCACGGAGTAGAGCGAGGCGTCGGCTCGAGAGCTCATCGCCATGGCGAGACCGATCGCCGCGAGCGCCCCGTTCGCGAGCGTGCGGTTGCGGGTCTCGGAGAGCCAGTACGAGTGCATGGCGAACGCCGCCGTGGTGACTCCGACGAGGGCCCAGCCGCTGGGATTGACCGAGGCCACCAGGAAGATGCCCATCGGTACGAACGTGGTGGCGACGGCATAGGCCAGGATTCGGCGCACAGGACGCGTGCTGGCCAGCACGAGGCCCGTACCGAGAAGGATCGCCAGGACGAGATTGACGGTCCTCATGAGGTAGACCGACGAGTAGACGTCCTTTCCTACGAACAGGTGCATCACGTAGTAGTAGCCACCCGGGTACTGGCCGGTGTCGTATCGATCTCGGCTCGACACCGACCCGGCGGGGATCTCGAGCACGCACTCACCCGACGCGTCCGCGTTGTAGGCGTAGCAGCGCGAGGTGTCCGCCACCCGCGAAGGGATCACGATGGAGACTTTCCCCGCGCCGTCCGTCGTGAGGGTGCACCCCGTCCGAGCCACGGGTGGCGGGCACCAGATGCTCGCCAGGTGGTAGTCCTCGTCGGGCGTGGATCCGGGCGGCGACGAGATCGACCAGGACACGCCTGCGACCAGGGCGGCCACGACGGCAACGATGAGGGGGACGACACGACGCACGTAGTTCTCCTTCGGGTCTGGCAAGAAGGGTATCCGGCCCACACCCGGCGCGGCCCGTGAGCAACCGACCGTCGAACAGGTGAGGGCCCTACGATGGCGAGCATGCCGACGGCTTCCGTGCCCACCGACCCCCGCGTCGCGCAGCCTGCCTCGAGCCATCCGCTGCTGCGCCGCATCGGTGGCCCGATGGGTACGCACGCCGGATCGCGCCTGATTCTCGGCCCTGCCGTCCTGCTTCTGCTGGCCACCATGTCGTGGCTGGTGCTCATGGTCCACCAGAGTTCGTGCCGCCAGACGGACCCCGCGAAGCCGGTCAACGCGATCGCGCGCATGTGCTACACCGACATCCCGGTGCTGTACCAGGCGCGCGGCCTCAGCGAGGGCAAGGCGGTGTTCGTCACGGCGCCCTTCGAGTACCCCGTGCTCACCGGCGGGTTCGTCGACGTCGCGCGGCGCATCACCGACGTCCTGGGCGTGAAGGCGGCGCCCGGGCTGACCGGCCAGGAGATCCTCTCCAACGCGGACATCTTCTACTCCGTCTGCGCCGTGATGCTCTTCGGCTGTTTCATCGCGATCGTCGTGCTGCACCGCTACATGGGCGGCAGCCGATGGTGGCCGACCGCGCTGATGGTGGCGGTGGCGCCGGTCGTCATGGCCGAGGGACTCATCAACTGGGATCTGTTCGCCGTCGCCCTGACCGCAGCCGCGCTGTTCGCGTGGGCCAAGAAGTATCCGTACGTCTCAGGTGTCTTCTTCGGGCTCGCCGTCGCGGCGAAGCTCTACCCGGTGTTCATCCTGGGGCCGCTGCTGCTGCTGTGCCTGCGGTCGCGTCGGGTGCGCGACTTCGTCCACCTCCTGGTCGCGGCGGTGGTCTCGTGGGTGCTCATCAACGCGCCGGTCTTCCTCGCCTCGCCGTCGGGCTGGCTGTACTTCTGGCAGTTCAACGTCGACCGCGGCGCCGACCTCGGATCGATCTGGTACGTGCTCAGCCTGGCCGGCTTCCCCGTATCGAGCCCCGGAGTGTGGTCGTTCCTCCTGATGTTCCTGGGGTGCCTGGGCATCGCGGCTCTGGTCTTCCTGGCGCCACGTCGCCCGCGGGTCGGGCAGGTCGCGTTCCTCGTGATCGCCCTGTTCCTCGTGGTCAACAAGGTGTACTCGCCGCAATACGCCCTGTGGTTGCTGCCCCTGCTCGCCCTGGCCCGTCCGACGTGGCGCGAGTGGGCGATCTTCAACGGCGCCGAGCTCCTCTACTACTTCGCGATCTGGGGTCATCTGGCCGGCACGCTGCACCCTGGCGACGGCAGCCCCGACGGCGTCTACTGGGCGGCTGTCTTCCTGCGCATCGGCGCCAGTGCCTAC
Organism: Propionibacteriaceae bacterium; assembly: GCA_027492675.1. Taxonomy (GTDB): domain Bacteria; phylum Actinomycetota; class Actinomycetes; order Propionibacteriales; family Propionibacteriaceae; genus Fen-668. The sequence continues at coordinate 67,491 of JAPUEI010000058.1, forward strand.
CTCATGGCCGTCGTCGCGACCGACATGCTGCATCCGGAAGAGGACATCGTGCGTGAGGACGGCGTCGACGACCCGATCGGCGGGGTGCTCGATGGCGCCTCCGAGGCCTGGTCACTGCGCCTGGTCGGTGCGAGCGCGTCGGTCGATGCCCCCGCGGCTTCCCGTTCTGTGGTGTACGGACCGGTCGAGACGCTCGGCGACGAGCCCCCGGCCCCACCGCGACGGGCGCTCGTCGACGACCCGCCGGCGTGACCGGAGACCGTACGGACGGCGACGGGCCCAGGCTCGTCGTACAGGCCTGGCTGGGTAGCCGGCTCGTCCTGCTGCTGGTGCTCGGCTGGGTGCTGTGGAGCACCGGCTGGTCCTGGCACGACGCGGTCGGCAACTGGGACGTGGCCCACTTCCTGCGGATCGCGCGCGACGGCTACGCGGCGCGGAACGAGGCGGCCTTCTTCCCCGGCCTGCCGCTGCTGCTCAAAGCGGCGTCGCTCATCGGCCTCGACATGACCGGCGTCGGCATGGTGATCTCCCTTGTCGGCTCGGCCTTCGCAGCGTGGGGCATCCGTCGGCTCGGCGGCCCGCGGGTGGGCACGATCGCGGCTGCCCTGTGGCTGTTCGCGCCGACCGCGGTGTTCACGGTGGTCCCGTACACCGAGGCCCTGTTCGCCGCCTTCGCGTTCTGGTCCTGGGTCCGCGCACGCGAGGGCCGCTGGGCCTGGGCTGCCGTGCTCGCCGCGGGCGCCTGTTCGGTACGGGTCTCGGGGCTGTTCCTGTTGGCGGCCCTCGGGGTGCTGGCCCTCACGGCCGGGTACGCGGGCGACCGGAGCTGGCGGGCGCGCCTGAAGGCAGCCGCGTGGCTGGTCCTGCCCGCGACGGTCCCCTTCGCCTACGCGGTGTACCTGCGCGTGCTGAAGGGGTCCTGGACCGCGTGGTACGACGCGCAGGCCGCGGGGTGGAGCCGCGGGCTCACCTGGCCGTGGGACTCGTTCCGACACACCATCCCGACGATCGTGCCCGGCGCCTACGCCGACCATCCCGGCTGGGCGATGATCTTCCGCGCCGAGGTCGTCTCGGTCGTCGTCGGCATCGTCGTCACCGTGATCTGCCTGGTCACCAAGCGCTGGGCCGAGGCCACGTGGGTGGGACTGCAAGTGGTCGCGTTCACGACGTCGTACTGGTTCATGAGCGTCAACCGGGCGGTCCTGCTCTGGTTCCCGCTGTGGCTGCTGCTGGGGTCGTTCGCGACGCGCCCGGGCCGCGCTCGTACGGCCCGGGTCGTCACCGTGTCTGCCTGGGCAGCCGTGAGCACGTGCGTGATGATCTGGTGGGCGGCCCGGTTCTTCACCGGGCAGTGGGCGAGCTGACGCGCCCGCTCAGTCGAGCCACTCCCCCTTGCGCATGACGCGGGTCACGGTCCAGGACTCGTCGAGGACGACCGCGTCGGCACGGCCGCCGACGACCAGGTCGCCTGCATCGAGCCCGAGGTAGCGGGCGGGCTGAATCGTGGCTGCGCGCAGCGCGACGAGCGGGTCGACACCGAACGCCACCGAGTTCGACACGGCCTTGGCCAGCACGAGCGTCGACCCGGCGATCGTGTCGGTCCCAGCGATCTTGGCGACGCCGTCGCGCACCTCGACCGCAAGCGTGCCGAGGATGTAGTCGCCGTCCGCGGCACCCGCCGCCGCCATGGCGTCGGTGACGAGCACGAGTCGCTCCGGGTAGGTCTCGGCGACCCACTTCACGAGCGCAGGATCCGAGTGCGTACCGTCGACGATCATCTCGAGCCAGGCCGTCGGATCGTCCATGAGCGCGACGATCGGGCCCGGCTTGCGGTGATGGATCGGCTTCATGGCGTTGAACAGGTGCGTCGCGCCGGTGGCGCCCGCCTCGAGCGCGGCCACTGTGGTCGCATGGTCAGCGTTCGTGTGCCCGATGGCCGCGACGACGCCACGTGCGGCCATGCGTCGGCAGGCCTCGATCCCGCCCTCGCGCTCGACAGCGACCGTGACCATCGTCACCGGTCCGGCGTCGAGCAGGCGTTCGACCTCCGACCACACGGGGTCGCGGAGCAGCGGGACGGGATGCGCACCGTGGAACTCCGCGGCCAGCCAGGGACCCTCGAGGTGGATGCCGGCGAGTTCGCCCGCCTCCACGTACGGCGTCAGCATGCGTACCTGCGCCTCCAGGTCCTCGTACGTCTCCGTGACGAGGCTGGCGACCTGCGTCGTGGTGCCGGTGCGACGGTGGGCATGGATCGCGGTCTCGGGATCGATGGAGAACGAGGCCGTCCCGCCGCCGTGACAGTGGACATCGACCAGTCCCGGCGCCAGGGTCCCGACCTCGAGGTCCGCTGTGCCGTCCGTCCACGGCCCGACGTCGGCGACGCGATCTCCGTCGACGCGGAGCAACCCCGGTTCGTACACCTTGTCGGCGGTCACCAGGCGGTCGGCGCGGATGAGCATCAGGACTCCTTCTGTTCGTGGTCTTCGGTGTGAAGCTGTGCGGGGGTGGTGTCGGCCGTCGGTGCGAGCGGCAGGTTGCGGAGGGCATCCTCCGAAGGGCGCACCCGGCGGCCCAGGGGGCGTTCGATGTGGCGGGCCCACATCGCGACCGTCCCGATGAACAGGGCCGAGGTGGGCAGGTCCAGGTACGTCGGGGTGATCATCGACAGCAGCGGCCAGGCGACAACGACCGCCAGCGTCCAGATCGCCACGATGCGGGGCGCGCTGCGCAGCGGCTGCTTGGTCGTGCGCCGCAGACGGTCGATCGCCCAGCGCGCCAACCCGATGCCGCCGAGCGTGACGAGGACGAACACGCCGATCCCGTACTGGGTGGCGATCTCCACGATCGCGCTGTGCGCGCTGGTGATGCCGTGAGTCGTGTACGGGAGGCGCTGGTTCATGAGGGCGTCGGTGAAGCCGCCGGGCCCGACGCCCAGCCAGTCCGAGCGACGCAGCAGCACGACGCCCGCCCGGATGAGGGCGTAGCGGTCGCCGAGTTGGACGGCCAGATCCGCGAGCAGCGCCCGCGTCGCCGGCAGGAGTGCCAGGACGACGATCAGCGCCGGGACGACGAAGCGGCGGCCCCACTGGTACACCGCCAGCCACACCAGGCCGACCACCACGAGCAGCGCGATGCCGAGGGTGGAGCCGGTGCGCCACATGACGTAGGGGATCGGGACGCACGCCGCCAGGTACGCCCACCGCAGACGCCGGTCATGCTCCAGCGACCAGCCGACCGCCAGCACGATGACGCTCATCACGAGGAGAGCGGCGAGCCGCGACGAGTCCGGCCACGCCGGTGCGCCGATTCCCACGAGAGCTGCGATCTGTACGAGGAGGACCATGTACAGCCAGCCACGAGCCAGGGTCAGTACGGTCTCGGCCGTCCTGTACAGCTGGACCAGGGCCACGGCCAGGCCGAACATGAACCCCACGGCGAGCAGGTCGTGGAGGGCCCGGTCGATCGGCGGCTTCGACCACAGCATCGAGACGACGCCGGAGAGCTCGAAGGCGACCCCGAGCCCGAGCATCGTGAAGAAGGTGCGCGACCGGTCCTGGAACCGCCACCAGTCCCACGCGGCAGTGACGAAGAGCACCCCGACGGCCAGGCGGAACAAGGTGACCGGGCCAATGCCCCAGGTCCCGCTGACTGAGGCGAGGCTGGGGAGCAGGATCAGGAACCAGCCGACCCACCTCGGCGTCGGGCGCTGCTGTGCCCCCCGTACCGGCTTGGTGACGTCGTCGATCCGCTGCACCCGATCAGCCTATGGGGTGGCTGTCGCGACCTCGGTCGCACCTGCACTCACTGACACATAGCTGCTCGCCGGTGCCTATATCGACCGGCGAGCACGCATGTGGCACTCAGTGCAGACGACCGACGGGTCAGCCCTTGAGGAGCTTGTCGAACGGGGTGAAGTCGGCGTACGGATCCGTGGCCGGCGCGGTCGCGGACCTGCCGAGCACGAGGTCGGCCAGCTCGCCGGCGGCCACGGCGATGCGGTCCGCGAGACCCGTCGAGCCCGTACCCCCGAAGTCCTCGGTCGCCGCGAACACCGCGGTGGGTACGGTGACGGCCTTGAGGTACGAGAACAACGGCCGGAGCGCGTGCTCGAGCACCAGCGAGTGCCGGGCCGTACCGGCGGTGGCCGCGAGCAGTACCGGCTTGCCGCGCAGGGTGTTGGCCTCGAGCACGTCGAAGAAGGTCTTGAACAGACCGGAGTACGACGCGGAGAACACCGGCGTGACGACGATCAGCCCGTCGGCCTCCCGTACCAGTTCGATCGCCTCGGCCAGCTTCCCGCTGGGGAAGCCCGTGACGAGGTGATCGGCGAGCGGGTGAGCGAGCTCGCGCAGCTCGACCACGGCGATGTCGGCCGCGTCGCCCCGCGAGCGCAGAGCGACGTCGGTGGCCGCGCCGAGCTGGTCGGCGAGCAGGCGGGTCGACGAGGGGTTCGACAGGCCCGCGCTGACGATGACGATGCGGGCGCTCACACGGTCACCTCGACCTCGGCCGCAGCCAGCTTCGCCGCCACGAGCGACTCGTGGGTTGGCGCGTCCGGCACGCCGGGGGCGCGGAGGGCGTCGAACTCCTTGCGGAGGACGGGTACGACCTCGGAGCCGAGCATGTCGAGCTGCTTGAGCACCGTGGCGAGCGGCAGGCCGGCGTGATCCATGAGGAACAGCTGGCGCTGGTAGTCGCCGACGTACTCGCGGAAGCCGAGCGTGCGCTCGATGACCTGCTGCGGCGAGCCGACCGTCAACGGCGTCTCCTGGGTGAACTCCTCCAGGCTGGGGCCGTGTCCGTACACCGGCGCGTTGTCGAAGTACGGGCGGAACTCACGTACGGCGTCCTGGCTGTTCTTGGCCATGAACACCTGGCCGCCGATGCCGACGATCGCCTGCTCGGCGGTGCCGTGGCCGTAGTGGGCGAAGCGGCGGCGGTAGAGGTCGACCATGCGCTTGGTGTGCGAGGCGGGCCAGAAGATGTGGTTCGAGAAGAAGCCGTCACCGTAGTAGGCCGCCTGCTCAGCGATCTCAGGGCTGCGGATCGAGCCGTGCCACACGAACGGCGCGACGCCGTCGAGCGGACGCGGGGTGGCGGTGAAGCCCTGCAGCGGCGTGCGGAACTTGCCCTCCCACGTGACGACCTCCTCGTCCCAGAGGCGGCGCAGCAGCGCGTAGTTCTCGACGGCGAGGTTGATGCCCTCGCGAATGTCACGACCGAACCACGGATACACCGGGCCGGTGTTGCCGCGGCCGAGCGTGAGGTCCACGCGGCCGTCCGCGAGGTGCTGGAGCTGGGCGTAGTCCTCGGCGATCCGTACGGGGTCGGTCGTCGTGATCAGGGTGGTCGCGGTGGAGAGGATGATGTGCGAGGTCTGCGCCGCGACGTACGCCATCGTGGTCGTCGGCGACGAGGCGGCGAACGGCGGGTTGTGGTGCTGGCCGAACGCGACGACGTCCAGGCCGACCTCCTCGGCCTTCTTCGCGATCGCGACGGTCGCCTTGATGCGCTCGTGCTCGCTGGGCGTACGACCGGTCGTCGGGTCGGTGGTCACGTCCCCCACGGTGAAGATGCCGAACTGCATGTCACTGCTCCTCGATAGTTAGTTGAATCCTCAACCATCTGGGATGCTCTCGGTATTCCCGACCCTACTGCGGTCCCGGCGCTCGGCCCCTTCCAACCTCTCTCGCCAACGATCCAGAAGTCTCTCGCCAGCGGTCCGAAAGTCTCTCGCCAGCGGTCCGAAAGTCTCTCGCCAGCGGTCCGAAAGTCTCTCGCCAGCGGTCCAGAAGTCTCTCGCCAACGGTCACAAGGTCTCTCGCCAACAGGGCAGAAGGCTCGCGAAGGACGCTGGCGTTCGCGAGAGAACTTCGGAGGCTTGCCGAGAGAACTTCGGAGGCTTGCCGAGAGAACTTCAGGGGCTTGGCGAGAGAAGTTGGGTGGGTTCGCGAGAGAAGTTGGGTGGGTTCGCGAGAGAAGTTGTACGGGCTCGGAGACGAGCATTGCCTCGGCCCCGAAGGGGAGCGCGGTTTCCAGCACCCGACGGTCAGGTCCGGAGCAGGATGAGCGCATGTCCACACGCCGCACGGCCCGAGAGGTGATCGACCTGCTCGTCGACGCCGGCACCTGGCAGTCCTGGGATGCGCCGCCGGAGCAGGGCATCGTCTCCAGCCCGTACGCCGCCGAGCTCTCCGCCGCGGCCGCACGCAGCGGCTCCGACGAGTCGGTGATCACAGGCGAAGGACTCGTCCACGGCCGCAGGATCGCGATCCTGGCCGGTGAGTTCGGCTTCCTCGCCGGCTCGGTCGGCCGCGCCGCAGGTGAACGCCTCACTACGGCCATCGAACGCGCCACCGCCGAGCGCATCCCCCTTCTCGCCGCCACCGCGAGTGGCGGCACCCGCATGCAGGAGGGCACGCCCGCCCTCGTGGGCATGGCGATGATCACCGCCGCCCTCGTCGCCCATCGGCGCGCGCACCTCCCGTACCTCGTCTACCTGCGCGACCCCACCGTCGGCGGCGTCATGGCCTCATGGGGCAGCCTCGGGCACGTCACGGCCGCCGAGCCGGGCGCGTTGGTGGGCTTCCTCGGACCGCGCGTCTACAAGGCGATCTTCGGCGAGGACTTCCCTGAGGGCGTACAGACGGCCGAGAACCTGCACCGCTGCGGCCTCATCGATGCGGTCATTCCGATCGAGGAGCTCGCCGCCGAGATCGACCGGGTCCTGAACGTCCTCGTTGCGCCGATGGAGTCACTGCCACCAGATCCCGGGCTGGATCCCGAGGATTCCGTCGCGGACGCCGACCTGCTGCCGGACATCTCTGCCTGGGACCTCATCACTCGCTCCCGCAACCCGGAGCGTCCCGGGATCCGACGCCTGCTGCGCTACGGGGCGACCGACGTCGTACGTCTGCAGGGGACCGGCGAAGGCGAACACGACCCCGGCCTCGTGCTGGCCCTGGCCCGTTTCGGCGGCGCCCCCTGCGTGTTCCTCGGACAGGACCGTCGCGGGCAGAGCGAGGAGAACCCGATGGGACCCGCAGCGCTCGCCGCAGCTCGACGCGGCGTGCGACTGTCCCGCCAGCTGGGCCTACCCCTCGTCACCCTCATCGACACCCGCGGTGCGGCCCTCACGAGGGAGGCCGAGGAACGCGGGCTGGCCGGCGAGATCGCCCGTACCCTCGCGGACATCATCGACCTCCCGTCGCCGACGATCTCGGTGCTCATCGGCGAAGGCACCGGCGGCGGCGCGTTGGCGGTCGTGCCGGCCGACCGCATGATCGCCGCCCAGCACGGCTGGCTCTCGCCGCTCCCTCCCGAGGGCGCGAGCGCGATCGTCCACCGGACCACCGCCCGGGCGCCGGAGATGGCCGAGGCGCAGGGGATTCGCGCCAAGGACCTTCTCGCCCGCGGCATCGTCGACCACGTGGTGGTGGAGCTGCCCGACGCCGCCGACGAGCCCGAGGAGTTCTGCCGTCGGATGGGGCGCGTCCTCTCCCACGAGCTCCTCAAGCTCATGGCGATGGACCCCGAGGAGCGGTACGCCGCGAGGCTGCGCCGCCTCCGTCATCTCGGCGAGTGAGCGCTGATCCATAGAAACCTGGGCTGTGGCGCGGTGTGATCACCTCAGAGCCCAGGTATCCATGGATTGCGAGCCCCGACTCCCTCCCGTACATACCCCCCGGGGGAATGTACAGGGCTGTCCCGGCGTTGCAGTCCTCGACTGACAGTGGGGGTCTGTAGGGTTGCCCCACGCATACGAGGGAGTCACACGCACATGTCTGACGAGGTCAGAGAGATCATCATTGTCGGGTCCGGTCCTGCAGGCTACACGGCTGCGGTGTACGCGGCGCGCGCCGAGCTGAAGCCGCTCGTGTTCGAGGGCTCGATCACCGCGGGTGGCGCGCTCATGAACACCACCGAGGTCGAGAACTACCCCGGCTTCTCAGAGGGCATCATGGGGCCCGACCTGATGGACCAGATGCGCGCGCAGGCCGAGAAGTTCGGCGCCGAGCTGATCACCGACGACGCGATCGAGATCCGTCTCGACGGGCCGATCAAGACGGTCGTCGACTCCGACGGCAAGGAGTACCACGCGAAGGCCGTCATCCTCGCGATGGGCAGCGCGTACAAGCGGCTCGGTCTCGCCGACGAGGACCGTCTGTCCGGGCGCGGCGTGTCGTGGTGCGCCACCTGCGACGGGTTCTTCTTTCGTGACAAGGCGATCGTCGTCGCTGGTGGCGGTGACTCAGCCGTCGAGGAGGCCACGTTCCTCAGCCGATTCGGTTCGTCGGTGACGATCGTCCATCGCCGTGACGAGCTGCGCGCCTCGAAGATCATGCGCGCCCGCGCCGAGGCCGACCCCAAGATCTCGTTCGCGTGGAACTCCCAGATCGTCGGCATCAACGGCGACTCCAAGGTCGAGTCGGTCACGCTGCGCGACACCGTGACTGGCGAGGATCGTACGATCCCGGCCGAGGGCCTGTTCGTGGCGATCGGCCACGAGCCGCGCTCGGAGCTGGTCAAGGACCAGGTCGCGGTCGACGCGGCCGGCTACGTCACCGTGGAGGGCCGGACCACCCGGACCAGCCTGCCCGGTGTCTTCGCGTGCGGCGACCTCGTCGACCACACGTACCGTCAGGCCATCACCGCCGCAGGCAGCGGATGCGCCGCAGCCCTCGACGCCGAGCGGTTCCTCGCGGAGCTCGCTGACGCCGAGGTGGCCGTAGCGGTCGCCGGCTGACCTGTCACACTGAGATTTCCTCAAAGGAGCACCGCATGTCCTCTGCCATCGACGTCACCGACGCCACGTTCGCGGCGACCGTCCTCAAGGCTCCCCGACCCGTCGTCGTCGACTTCTGGGCCGACTGGTGCGCGCCGTGCAAGCAGCTTTCTCCGATCCTCGATGAGCTGGCGGCGACGTACGACGGTCAGATCGACTTCGTGAAGCTCGACACGAACGCCAACCCGGCCGTGCCCTCTCAGTACGGCGTGCTGCGTCTGCCCACCGTCCTGGTCTTCTCCGGCGGTGAGGTCGTCAAGCAGTTCATGGGCGCCGTGCCGAAGCTGCAGCTGCGCAAGGCGCTCGACGAGGTCGCATAGGCTCGGTTCGATGTCCGGGGGCGAGCTGACGCCACCCGGGTCGGGCGGCACCGATCCGGGAGAGGTGCGCGCGCCCACACCCATGTGGGGACCGGCTCCCCGCCGGTGGATCCCCGATGCGTCGTGGTCATCGCCGCCTCCGCCCTCAGACACACCAGGCCCACGTCGTTCGGCGCTGACGCCCCTCCCTGAGGACGATGACGAGGCCGACGTAGCCCCGCGCCGGTCGGCGCTGAGCCCTCTCCCCGAGGACGACGCTCCGCCGATTGCCGCGCGACGTACGGCGCTGTCCCGGCTCCCCGAGGAGAACCTCTCCGAGGTGGGTGCGCGACGCTCAGCTCTCAGCCCGCT
>JAPUEI010000059.1 GCA_027492675.1 Propionibacteriaceae bacterium
GCTGCACATCCTCCTGGACTCAAACAGGAGCGGCATCAAACCTGGGGCGCTTCAGTCATGGGAACGCGACTCGGATCGGGGACCAGACGTGGACCTACGACGCAGCCGATCGGGTGTCGGGTGCGGGTGTGGTGTCGACCGGCGAGGCGTTGGTCTACACCCGTGACACGACGGGTCGGGTCGTGAAACGAACAGCGACTGGCCCGGACGCCGGGACGGCCCGGTACGGGTTCTCTGCTGGTGATGACAGTCCGGACTTCCAGCTCGATACGTCCGGGAAGATCACCGAACGGTATCTGTCGTTGCCGGGCGGGGTGTTGGTCACCAAGCCGTATGCGGACACCCCACAACCCTCGTCGTGGTCGATGCCGAACTGGCACGGCGACGTCACGGCCCAGGTCAGCGTCTCGACCACAGGGGTGGTCACGGTGACTGGTGCCGGCTGGGTCGCTGACCCGTACGGACAGCCGTTGAACGCCACGACCGGTGTCGTGGACACGGCAGCGACCCCGGCGACCAGGTCGGGGACGTCGACCACGGATGCCTGGCTGGGTCAGTATCAACGCGGCTACGAACACACCGCTGGGCTGAACCAGATGCTCATGGGCGCACGCACCTACCTCCCAGCCCTGGGCATCTTCACCTCGACCGACCCCGTACCCGGCGGCTCCGCCACCGACTACGACTACGCCAACCAAGACCCCAGTAACCTCCGTGATCTGGACGGAAACGCTGTGAACTGGCGAAGTGTTCTGAAATTTACATCCGTGGCGGTTGGAGTGGCGGCATTCGTGGCATGCGTTGCCCTGAGCGCGGGAGTATGTCTCGTTGCGTCAGCCGTGGGATTCGCGGCGAATCTGGCCTACAATGGTTACCGAAAGTACACCAATGAGATCGGGTGGAAGGAATTCGGGGTGGAGACGGCGGTGGACTTCGCGTTGACTTTCACGAAGCCCTTGCGGGCCGTCTCTTCCCCGGCAAAAAGGGCCTTGACATTTGCGAAACCCGGACTTGCTATGAGTAGTGTCGCTCGGAAGGCTCGCTCCAGTTGGCTAAAGTATTCAGACTCGTGGTACCAGACTTGGAAGGCCAGCCCAGTCAAGACCGCAATCTCCGGTGCGGCAGTTGCGTTCGGCGGCTATCGGACTGCTTCCACGGCGACGGCCTACTAGAATGTATAAGGGCCTAGGCGGCGTCTTGATCATCCTTGGCATCGCGTCGATGGGAGGCGTGCTTATCTCCGTCTACATCTCACCCCGTGCGGCGAAACGGATTGAGGGGCCGTCGGGGATCGCCTGCATCGGTTGCCTTGGTGCAGCCACGTTCGGATCGCCGATTAGTTGCCTCGTCTTGGGTGTCGGCGCCGCCTTGCTCCTACTGTCACGTGGAACTCCTATGCTCCTTCTTGTGTACGCCGGTTTGGGGCTCGTGATTGCAGCGGGTGTTGCTGGATTGATTCCCCAAGGTGAATCAATATGGCCGCTCGCGGTTGCGCTTGCAGTCATACTCATGGAGGGGTGGTTCCGGTATCGCAGACGTCCCATGTGATGGTTGACGCGGTGGCCTCCGCAACGCACGCAGCATGATAACGGACTCGAGCGACTTGTGCCGGTCTTGGCCCGACATGCACTGACAGGCAACCGCGTCGTTTCCTGGCCGCTCCCTGTGGATATCGCCGGCGAGGTATGCCGGGCCGTGGGCGCGCATGGGCTGCCCTTGGTCACCGTTGAGCCAGACTCGCTGGCTCAACGCCAGGCTTTTGCCGCGGAACCCTCTTGGGCAGCGAGTTCAAAGTCCGCGAGGTATCGCCCCCACCGAGAGCCAGTCTGGTGCTCGTCCACGACGATCGACATCTGTCCTTTGCCCAGCGACCGGCCTCGATCGCGGGTGCCCACCGTGCTGATCGCCTTGCTGTTCGCAATGTAGGTCTCCCAGGCCACTCGGCAACCAAAGGAGTGACAGCCCGGGTGTTGCTTGCTCGCTCCCGTTCCGCCGGAGGCGCAGCCCCGCTAGGCAGGGTGGAAGGACGACGACCTGCCGTATCGGGGTCTTCAGACTCGCTTCGCCGATGGTGCAGGGGATCTCGGCAGATGACCAGGACTCGCACCGAGTCTCAAGCCTGTGACGAAGTGAAGCCCACCAGGTTCGGTGCTGCCCTCGTTGGGTCCTTTTCCTCCCCGGGGTGACCGAGCATGCCGCGGCGCCGCAGACTGCTACCCCTGCGAGCGGAGCTCTGCCAGGCGCGCGTCGCGGTCGGCGACCAGGTCACGGAGGTGGTCGGCCGTGAGGGCGTCGGCGTCGGAGTGCTCCTGGGCTTCGCGGAGCGAGCGCTGGAGCGCGTCGTTGGCGGTGATCAGGTCAGCGAGCCTGACCTCGAGCTGAGGGACGGTGCGGTCCCAGGAGGCGAGGACGCCGGCCTCGATGCGGCCGATCTCGACATCCTTCGCGCGCAGTTGGCGGCGTAGTTCCTGGACCTCAGCCATCGAGGTGGGGCGGCCTGCGGGGTCTGAAGGGAGGATCGCGAACGGCGAGGGGGTGTACACGGCCGTTCCCCCGGATGCCGGTCGGATCACCGTGGCCTCCGGAGGTGACCATGGTGACGTCGGCGCGAAGGTGGCAGCGGAGTCGAACCGCGCCGATGGCGGGAGTGCGGGTTCGGGCGCTGCGGGAGTCGCGATCACAGGCTCGGGGACGGTCGGTGCGGGAAGCACACCCTCGGGCTCGACGGCTGTCAGCGGCGTGGGAACTCCAGTGATCACCCCGGGTTCGCCGGTCACGGGATGAACCGGCGCGTCGACGGGGGCGATCGAGGGCACAACGCCCATCGTCTGGACCGTTGGGGCCGCAGGCTCGGGGTCGGTTGCGGCAGACCTCGCGCCGCCGAGGCGGAGCGCCGACAGCGTCTCCTCGAACGACTTCTCGGCCTTGCGCTTGCCGGTCCCGTGGCCCAGCAGCCAGCCGAGGACACCAGCCAGCAGCGCGGCGATGGACACGACCAAAGCGATCTCGGCGACGACCAACTGCAGTCCGTCCATGCGTTCAGCTCCCTGGGCTCATCGACACGGTCACGCGTCGGTTCTGTGCGCGGCCCTGGGCCGTGGTGTTGCTCGCAGCGGGGTCTTTGGCTCCCACGGACACCGTGGTGATGCGTCCCGCCTGTACACCGTCAGCAGTCAGCACGGAGGCGGCCGCTGTGGCGCGGGCCAGTCCCAGCGTCTGACGCTGGGCCTCGTTCCGGCCGCTGTCGGTGTGGCCGGTCAGCGTCACCGTCACGCTCGCATTGGCCAGCAGGTACGTCGAGATCTGGTGGAGCTCCGCCCTGTCGGTCGCGTCGAGGACTGCGTCGCCGCCGTCGAACTGGATGGCGGGCCACGCGGGGATCACGAGCGTGCTCGGAACCGGCGGCGGTGTCGTGGTGGCGGTGGTGCTTGCCGCGGGGCTGGTGGTGGGTGTGGGAGTTGGGCTCGGCGATGCGGGCACCGCCGGCGTCGTGCTGGGGCTCGATGGGGTCGCCGGTGTCCCGGGCGCAACTGTGCCCACCGCCACCGTGGTGGCCGAGGTCGAGACGGAGGGCGCCGTACCCTGACCGGCGGCCACGACCCGTACTCCCGGGATCGTCAGCAACGCCGCGATCGCCTGGTCGCGCGTGGAGTCCGTAGCTGCCCACACGGTCGCGTCGCGACCGGCGATCTGCACGATCGCCACGAGGTGGCGTGACTCCAGCGCCACGCGCGCACTGTTGGCGAGCGCGGCCTGCACGGATTGGCCGGACCAGTACGAGCCCACGCTCATGGTGACGGCCAGCCCCGTGGCGAGGAACGCACCGCCTGCGCGGCCGGCGAACGACATGGACGAGTCCCCTTACAGAGTCACAGCGCGAGTTCGGTCTTGGCGTCGGCCAGCGCCTCGCGGACCGTCTGCTCGCCGAGTCGCGTGAGAAGGACGGACGGCATTCCCGAGCGCTCGAACAGGGCAGCGCTCACGGCCCGGTCGTGCCCGTACGTGATGATCATGCTCATGACCGACGCCACCCGCTCGAACGCGTCGACCAGGCCTCTGCGATCCTCCTCGGAGAGGTCGAGCCTGTGCGTGTTCGACCCGATGAACGCGGCGACGAAGTCGGCCATCGCGAGCATCATGGGGTTGGTCACCTTCCGGGCGACGTGAGCGAGGCCCACCATTGCCATCCACGCCCAGTAGTCGTCATCGAGCGGGCCCCGCACCGTGCGTTCCCACCACTGCATGAACGTCTTCTCGCGCATCGGCCGCTCGCCGTCGACGAAGATCTCGGCCGTCTGCCGGTGCGCGTACAGCGTGTCGTAGAACGCGGCAGTGATCTCCGGACCCATTGCCACGAGCGGCTCGGCATTGCGGGCGATGAGGGCGGCCTGCTCCGGCGTCAGCCGACATGCGGGGGGCGTCTGTCCGATGGCGTTCTGGGCCATCTGGTGCATTGACTCCACGTCAGTGCCTTCCGATCAGGGAGTTGATTTGTATGCCCGCGACTCGAGCTTCCATGCGCATCAGCGCCAGATTCGACTCGAGAGGGCCGGTGAGGACAAGTACGGCGTCGGCGCCGGCCGCATAGACGACGAGGTTCCCCTTGGAGCCGCGGATGACGGCCTCGGAGAGTGCGCCAAGGTTGGTGCGCTCCGTGATCCGGGAACCGAGCCCCAGGGCGGTGGCGGCCATCGCGGCGATGCGCTCTGCATCGTCTTCGGGGAGATCGTGTGCCACGGCGAGCCCATCCGTGGAGGCGATCATTACGCCGTAGAGCTCAGGGATCGCTGCCCGGATAGAGGCAATGACCGTGGCGAGCTCCTCCGACTTGGTCGGTTGACGCGTTCCCATCGTGTGGTCCCCAGTCGTCGTAGTACGCGCCGAGGCTCCCATGACTCGAACCCGCCTCGCGTGAAGGTCCTTCGCGGACACCTTGACCGTAGGACTGTCGTTGAGCGGCGAGCAAAGTGCATGAGAGACCTCTTGCCTGCCGTCGGCGATGTCGTCACCGTCATCGGTCGACGTCGCGAGATGTGGACGGCGTTGGGGGTCCGACGTCGCGCTGTCTAGGGGTTTCGACCGAGGGACAGCAGCCCGTCAGCGCCAGGTGTCGTCGTCGGCGGCACGGGCGATCTCCGCCTCGTACGCGTCGGCGGCGAAGGCGTGACGGGTCGTGACCGCGCCGTTGTCCAGCCACTCCCAAACGACCCGGTCGCCATCGCGGGCGATCCGTACGGAGACGCCGCCGCAGCCGAGTACGCCGCATTCGTTGCTCTCCGAGATCGGCACGATCGCGGGCTCGCCGGCCGCGAGCCGGTTCACCGGCCGGAACAGGTCGTCGGGGTGCATGCCGGAACGGCCCGCGCGGGCGGTCCAGTTCTCATCGTCGATGTGGATCGTCACCATCGGAACGCCGACGGCCCAGTCCGTGTCGGGGTGAGTCACCGACAGGCGAAGGGTGGAGATCGCCAGTTCGCGTCCGTAGCGGAACGTGGGCAGTTCGTCGTCCGACGGTGGCCAGAGCAGGTCGAGCTCGTCGAAGACACGGCCCACGAGCTCGCGCATCGTGATGACCGACTCCGCGGTCGAGACGCCCGCCAGCTCCGCGAGGCCGTCGGAGTCCAGGCCGGCGACCAGCGCGTCGCACGCCGCGTCGACAACCAGTCCGATGTCGCGCGGGCGGTTCCACCAGAGCGCGGCGGCTTCGTACAGATCGTTCTCGGCAGGAGTGGTGGGCGTTCGCACGACATCAAGATACCACCTGGGGGTATGTATGGGTACGGGAGGCGCCTGGCCTCGACGGTGACCCTCGCTGATAGCGTGGCCGGGCCGCACCAGACCAAGGAGCCCCCGTGATCGAGCCCGTGGATGAAACAGCCCGAGCCCTCGCGGCCGAGCAGCAGTTGCAGCTCACCAAGCCGGCAGGCGCGCTGGGTCGCCTCGAGGAGCTCGGCAACCAGCTCGCGGCGATCAGCGGCCAGGTGCCGCCGCCCTCGCCGATGCCCGCGCTCGTGGGAGTGTTCGCCGGCGACCACGGTGTCCATGCGCAAGGCGTCACCCCCTGGCCGCAGGAGATCACGCGCGCGATGGCCGCGACGATCGCGCAGGGGAAGGCCGGGGTGAGCGCGATCGCTCGTACGGTCGGCGCCGATGTGTGGATCACCGACGTCGGCATGGTGTCTCCGGTTGATCACCCCGCGATCCGGCAGCGCGCCGTGGCTCGCGGCACAGCAGACATGTCTGTACAGGCGGCGATGACCCGTGAGCAGGTCGACGCCGCGATCGCGGTCGGGCGCGAGACGGCCGCCGAGGCCGTGGCCGCCGGCTACCGGGCGCTGGCGACCGGCGAGGTCGGGCTGGCGAACACCACGCCCGCCGCGGCGCTCATCAGCGTGTTCACTGGCCGGACCGCCGACGAGGTCACCGGTCGCGGAGCGGGCAGCGGCGACGAAATGCTCGCCCACAAGGCCCGCGTGGTCGCCGACGCCATCGCGTTGCACGGCGCCAGCTCCGACGACCCGCTGGACGCGCTAGCCAGCGTCGGAGGCTTCGAGCACGCCGCGCTCGTCGGGTTCATCCTCGGCGGCGCCGCTCATCGCGTCCCCGTCGTCCTCGACGGCGTCATCGCATGCTCGGCCGCGCTGGTCGCCGCGCGCCTCGACCCGGACGTCACCGGCTACCTGGTCGCCGGGCACGCGGGCGTGGAGCCCGGGATCACGGCCGCGTTGGACGAACTCGGGCTCGTACCGCTGGTCGAGCTCGGCCTGCGCCTGGGCGAGGGTACGGGTGCGGCGCTGGCCCTCCCGCTGCTCGCCGCGGCCGCCGCGATCCCCAACGAGATGGCCACCTTCGCCGATCTGGCACAGGAGGGCTGATGCGCGTCCTCGTCACCGGGGGAGCGCGTTCGGGCAAGTCGACGTACGCGGAGAGCCGGGTGCGGACCCTTGGAGACGCAGCAGGGCTTCGCCCGGCTGCTCCTCAGGGATCCGAGGACGATCGGGTCCCTGGGGAGGTCGCCGGCGAAGCCCGCGACCGTCTCGAAGGGCCCACCGTCGACTATGTGGCCACCGGGTATCCCGCGAGCGAGGGGGATTTGGACTGGGCTGCCCGCGTCCTGACCCATCAGGAGCGTCGGCCCGCTGACTGGACGACCATCGAGACGCTCGACGTGGCGTCCGTACTGCGCGCCGGCTCCACCGCCCCCGTCCTCGTCGACTGCATTGCCCTGTGGCTGACGCGCACCGCCGACGAGGCAGGCGCCTGGACCGGCGGCGCCGACGCCGCCGTCGAGGCCCGCGTCGCCGAGCTCGTGGAGGCCGTCACCCGGACGACCCGCGACGTCGTGTTCGTGACCAACGAGGTCGGCCTGGGGGTCGTCCCCGACACCGCGAGCGGTCGCTGGTTCCGCGACGCGCTCGGGCGGCTCAACATCGCGCTCGCCGCAGCGTGCGACGAGGTGTGGCTATGCGTCGCCGGCATCCCGGTACAGGTCAAACATGGCTGACCGGACCGGCTTCCTCACGGCAGCGGGGCTGTTCACGATCGTGCCCGTCCCGTACAGCACCATCGACCGTACGGACGCCCGTCGAGCGGTACGGGCCCTGCCCTGGCTGGGCCTCGTCCTCGGCCTGATCGCGGCCCTCGCCGCGTGGCTCGTCGGGTGGCGCACGGGTCCTCTTCTCGCTGCGGTCACCGGCGTCCTCGTGCCCGTCGCGCTCACCGGCGCCATGCACCTCGACGGCCTGGCCGACACCGCCGACGGCCTGGGATCGCGCAAGCCGGCCCCGGAAGCGTTGGACGTCATGCGGCGCTCCGACATCGGTCCGATGGGGGTGGTCAGCATCGTGCTTCTACTCCTCCTCCAGGTCGCCGCGCTGACCGTATTCATAAGCCCAGGTGAACAGGCCGTTGTGATTGCGTTACAGCCCTTGGTCGGCCGAGTAACGATTCTCGCGGCCACCACCGCCCGTCATCCGATGGCCAGAGCGGACGGTTTCGGGGCCCTGGTGGGAGGGGTCACGAGCACCCTCGGGGCCGCTGTCGGCCACGTGCTCGTGGTGCTGCTCTGCGGGGTCCTCGGGTGGTGGCGCGCAGGCCTGTACGGCGGGCTCGCGTTGAGTGCATCGTGCCTAGTCGCATTCGTGATCGCGTACGTCTGGAGACGTCATCTGCAGCGCCGTCTGGGCGGGCTCACCGGCGACACCTTCGGGTCGCTGATCGAGGTCTCCGGGACCGCGTTCGTGCTCGCCGCAGCCCTGCTGCTGGGCTGACGCCAAACCGCCCCAGAACAGGGCCACCAGCACACCTGGAGCGCCAACGCCAATCCATCCGGCTCATGGAACGCGATTTGGAATCTGCCGGATCGTCGCTAAGTATGGAACACGGCAATCAGCGGCGCTCTGGCCCGCAGATTGTGGACCCAGAACGCCGCTTCCGTTTTTCGCAAAGGAGGTGGGCATGGGGTCCATGGTCCATGACTACGCATCGGTCGACGCGTTCGACGACGCGTCCAGGAGCGCCGCGACACGCGACGCGTACTCGCCGGTGATGATCCTGCTCACGATTCTGGCAACGTTCGGCGTCGTCTACTACGGCTGGTTCCTGCTGAGGCCCGGCAACCGCGGCAACATGCTGCCGTGGCTGCTCGTCATCGTCGCGGAGTCGATCCTCGTCTTCCACGGGCTCGCGAGCATGTGGACGATCCTCGCCGGCTACCGCGACAGGCGCGACTGGGTGTACTTCGCGTCCCGGGCCTCCCTGTACAGCGCGGACGACCTCGAGGTGCTGGCCAACCCCGACGACCCGACGGTCTGGCCGCTCCACATGGACGGTCGTACCGTGACCGTCGACGTGCTGATCACGGTGTACGGGGAGCCGCTGGACGTCATCCGGCGCACCGCCGAGGCGGCCTTGGCCGTCCGCGGCCGCCACGGGACGTGGATCCTCGACGACGGTCGCTCCGACGAGGTGCAGGCTCTCGCCGCCGAGCTCGGCTGCCGGTACGTACGGCGCCTGAGCAGCAACGGGGCCAAGGCCGGCAACATCAACAACGCGCTGACGATCGCCAAGGGCGACTACTTCGTGATCCTCGATGCGGACTTCGTGCCGCTGCCCGGGTTCATCGAGCAGACGCTGCCGTTCTTCGAGGACACCACGGTCGCCTTCGTCCAGACCCCGCAGACGTACGGCAACCTCCACAACTTCATCTCGCGCGGCGCGGGCTACATGCAGTCGATGTTCTACCGCTTCGTCCAGCCGGGTCGGAACGCGTTCAACGCGGCCTTCTGCGTCGGCACGAACGTCATGTTCCGGCGCGCGGCCATCGACGACATCGGCGGCATCTACGCCTACTCGAAGAGCGAGGACGTCTGGACCTCGTACACGCTCCACAGCCGCGGCTGGCGCAGCATCTTCCTGCCGGAGACGCTCGCCATCGGCGACGCGCCCGACACCATCGAGGGCTACGCCAAGCAGCAGCTGCGCTGGGCCAGCGGTGGGTTCGAGATCCTGTTCCAGAGCAACCCGCTGTTCTCGCGGCGTCGGCTGACGCTCGACCAGCGGCTCATGTACTTCGTGACGGCCACGCACTACCTCACCGGCATCGCGCCCGGCTTGCTGCTGTTCGTGCCCGTACTGGAGATCTTCTTCGACCTGCGGCCGGTCTCGATGGACATCGGCATCGGGCAGTGGTTCTTCGCGTACGCCGGCTTCTACGTCATGCAGGTCATCCTCGCCGTGTTCACGCTCGGCTCGTTCCGGTGGGAGGTGCTGATGCTCGCGTCCAGCTCGTTCCCGATCTACATGAAGGCGTTCATGAACGTCGTCATCGGCCGTGACACCGCGTGGAGCGTCACCGGCGCCTCGAAGAAGGCGGCCTCGCCGTTCAACTTCATCACGTTGCAGGTCGTCACCTTCGTCGTGCTCGTCGCGACGACGGCCGTCGGCATCTGGCGTGACGTCCTCAACTCGCAGGTGTCCGTCGCCACCATCTGGTGCGGACTCAACACCGTCGTCCTCGGTGCCTTCCTCGTGGTGGCGTTCGCGGAGGGACACCGCAACCGCCGCGGGGACTCCGGTGCCCGCGCCGTCGACGCGAAGGACCTTGCCCTGGGCGAGATCCTCGCCGCTCCTGAGCCCCGCTCGACCCCGTACACCCTGGTGCTCGCCGAGCTCCGCGCCCGGCAGGCAGAGCCTCTCTCGGCTCTCGCCCTGCCCCTCACGAAGGAGGTCGCCTCATGACCTGGATCAACCGACTTCGGCTGCTGGGAAGCCTCCTGGCCAGCCTGATCATCGTCTTCCTGCTCGTGCTGGTGTTCAACCAGCGCCAGCACACCATCCAGAGCCAGTCCGCCACGATCATCGCCCCGAGCGCCCAGGTGGCCTCGAACTACGGCGGCATCATCACCAAGAAGTACGTCAAGGTTGGCCAGCAGGTCGCGATCGGCGACCCGCTCTTCGACGTGAGCAGCGTCAGCCTGCAGCAGGACCTGGCCAACCACGTGAAGATCACGTCCTCGGACGCGCTCGACATCAACGCCACGACCGGCACCCTCACCTACAAGGCCACGATCTCCGGCACGATCACCCAGGCGTACGCGCAGGAGGGCAGCTACCTGTCCGCCACGCAGCCGCTGGCGGTCATCACCGGCGACACGGGACGCGTCGTCCAGGCGACGTTCACGCTGACACCGCGCGAGTACGGGCTGATGGAGAAGGGCGCGGCCGTGACCATCCACCTCCCCGACGACACGACGGTCTCCGGCGTCGTCGACAGCGCGGTGGTGCAGACGCAGAACGGAAAGGCCGTCGTCACCGCACGCATCACCAGCGACGAGCTGAACAAGCGCGACATCAAGCTGCTCGCGACCGACGGCGCGCCCGTTCAGGCGACCGTCGTCCTTCGCGACGACGGCGTGCTGGCAGGACCGACCGACGCCATGCGCGACTTCTTCCGCAAGGTGGGCCTCTGAGCCCACGCCCGACATGAGGAGCAACCCCATGAACGTTCGTATGAACCGCCGCACCCTGTGCGGCCTCGTCGGTGGGGGAGTCCTCGCCACCGGCTTGGGATCACTCACCGCATGCTCGACCAGCACCACCGTCAAGAGCGCTCCTGAGGCGCAGAGCACCGTGCTCGACGCGTCCACGGTCGCACCGCTGATCGGCGCGATCACCAAGAAGACGGTCAAGGCGCTCGGCACCCTGCGTCTCGCGGACGGGCTCACCCCGCCCACGAACCGATGGTTCACCGGGCTGGTGTACGGCGACAAGCCGCAGCCGGTGTTCCCGCTGCCTCTGGGCTTCGGCGTCACCAGCACGGGCGTCGAGATCTGGCTGCCGAAGCTGTTCGTGAACGACAAGACGATCGGCGGCCAGCACGACGCGCCGCTCGCGCTGAACATCGCGGGCGTCGCGGGTGCCGTGGTGTCGGCGTACGACGTGGCGTCGGTGACCGTCCAGCTGCGCGACGGGTCCGGGGCGGGACTGGCCGACGTACGGGTGGTGCAGGGCTCTCCGGCCGTCACGCTCACCGCCTTGCGCGATGTCACCGTGACCAGCCCCACCTCGTACTCCTCGGCCGGCAAGGCCTGGCAGGCGACGGTCGGGGAGACGGTGTACGGGGTCGGCGGCGACGTCAGTGTCTCCGGGTCGGACGTGAAGGTGGCGTCCGGGAAGAGCGGGGTGTGGTTCGTGCCGCCGCGCGGGGTCGCGGTCGGCGACCTGGCCGAGTCGGCGCGGGCCGTGACCGGCACGTCGGCGGGGTACGAGGTGGAGAAGGACTCCGTCACGACCACCCTGCGCTACGCGGGCGGGCCGACGCTCGTCGTCGCGATGCCGCACCACGCGAGTGACCTCGTGACGACGGGGAAGGTGCTGGGCACGTACGACAGCATCTTCGGACCGCTGGCGCTGTACGCGACCGACACCCTTGCGTGGCGCTCGAAGCGCTGGGAGATCCGTACAGGGCTGGACCTGTCCACGCTCAGCGGAGACCAGAAGAAGCGGCTCGCGACGCAGGTCGCGAGCGACGTGGCCGGGTCGCGGCCGTACCCCACGGACACGTACTTCGGGGGCAAGGCGCTGTACCGGGACGCGATGCTGCTCGAGATCGCGCGGCAGGTCGGGGCCGATGCGGCGGCCGAGACGGTGACGACGCGGCTGACGGCCGAGCTGACCGCGTGGACCGAGCCCAAGGGTGCGGAGTCGCGGGCGACGAGGTGCTTCGTGTACGACGAGGCGACCCACGGCATCGTCGGGCTCGAGCCGTCGTTCGGGTCGGACGAGTTCAACGACCACCACTTCCACTACGGCTACTTCCTGTACGCGGCGGGAGTGCTGTGCGCCAACGACTCGGCGCTGGCCGGGAAGCTGGCGCCGGTGATGGATCTGCTCGCCGCGGACATCGCGTCGGGGTCGGACACGGGTTTCTTCCCGCAGAGGCGTCCGTTCGACGTGTACGCGTCGCACTCGTGGGCGTCCGGCACCTCGCCGTTCGCCGACGGGAACAACCAGGAGTCCAGCGCCGAGGGCGTCAACGCCTGGGCAGGGCTCGCCCTGTGGGCCAAGGCACGCGGCAACGCGGGGCTGGAGGCCGAGGCGGTGTGGATGCACTCGCTGGAGTCGCAGGCTGCGGCGGCGTACTGGCTGGCGCCCGATCTGTCCCCGTTCAAGGGCTTCACCCACCAGGTCATCGGCATCGGGTGGGGTGCCAAGCGGGACTACGCGACGTGGTTCTCGGCCGACGCCGTCGCCGTACTGATGATCCAGGTGCTGCCGGCGAGCCCCTCGTCGGGGTACCTGGGGGCTGCGCCTGACCGAGTCGCCGCCGCGGTCCAGGAGGCGGTGGGTTCGGGCGACTTCGCGAAGACGTACGGCGACTACTGCCTGCTGTACTCGGCGCTGGCGTCCAAGGATGCGGCGGCCAAGGCGCTGGACATCGCCCCGAGCCTCGCGGGCGTGATCGATGACGGCCTGTCCATGTCGTACCTGCTGGCGTACCTGATGGTGCACCAGGGCTGAGTGGGACGAGAGGATCCGCGTTTTCCTAGCGCAGATGGCCGGGGACCCCCGATTTCCGGCTGTACAGACCAACTGCGGTACGAAAACGCGGATCGCCCTGGGGTACCCGCTAACGTGCCTGTCGTGAACTCGACTCGGACCGGCACGATCGCGTACCAGGGGGAGCCCGGCGCGAACTCGGACGCGGCGTGCCACGAGATGTACCCGGCGATGACCCCGCTGCCCTGCCCGACGTTCGAGGACGCGTTCGAGGCGGTGACCTCGGGCGCGGCGGACCTCGCGATGATCCCCGTCGAGAACAACATTGCCGGCCGCGTCGCCGACATCCACCGGCTGCTGCCCGACTCCGGCCTGTACATCGTGGCCGAGCACTTCCTGCCCATCCATTTCCACCTGGCCGGCGTACCGGGCGCGACCCTCGACGACATCCGTACGGTCCGCAGCCACATCCACGCGCTGGGCCAGTGCCGCAAGGCGATCCGTACGCATGGGTGGACCGCCCAGATCGCCGACGACACCGCGGGGTCGGCGCGCGAGGTGGCCGAGCGAGGAGACCGTACGATCGCGTCCTTGTGCCCGCCGCGCGCCGCCTCCATCTACGGTCTCGAGGTGCTCGCGAAGAACGTCGAGGACGAGCACCACAACACGACGCGCTTCGTGGTGCTGTCGAGAGAGCCGGCGACGTACGAGCAGGGCGCGCCGATGATCACGAGCTTCGTTTTCCAGGTACGGAACGTGGCCGCGGCGCTGTACAAGGCGCTCGGGGGTTTCGCCACCAACGGCGTGAACATGACGAAGCTGGAGAGCTACCAGCTGGGAGGCGGCTTCTACGCGACGCGCTTCTACGCAGACGTCGAAGGCCACCCCGACGACCCCAACCTGTCGGTCGCGCTGGAGGAGCTCGCGTTCTTCTGCGTGCACCTGCGCATCATCGGCACGTACCCCGCCAGCGGCTTCCGCGCCACCATCGCCGAGTCGTTCGACAACCGCGTCCTTCGCCCCAACGTGCCGGGCGCTGAGGGCTGAGGCTTCGGCCGGAGCCGGATTCTGGTCGTTCTCAACGGCGCATCGCGGGGTCGCGACCTCGCGAGCCGAGGGCGGTCTCTAGGGGTCAGCGCAACACGAGTTGTCGGTTGAGTGTTTCAGCGGG
>JAPUEI010000060.1:0-62687 GCA_027492675.1 Propionibacteriaceae bacterium
TTCAACTCCTCTCTCGCGCACAGCATCGCAAGGCCCCTTGACTCTGGGAGAACCCAGGTCGAGGGGCCTTGCGCATTGTTGCGTCCAAGGATCCAGAAAGAATGCCGCGGAGATCGCGCATCATCCTTGGGCTGACCTGCGATCCCTTCGGCGGGGTGATCAGCTCTTCGCGATGCGCCCCTTGATCGGGCCGTTCAAGGACACCAGGAGGCTGACGATGCCGACGCCGAGCAGGATGTGGCCGAGGCCGGCGATGCCCGCGATGGCGGGGCCGGCCTCCTGGCCGAGGACCTGCATGGTGCCGTGGACGACGAGCATGGTGACGGTGAGCAGCAGGCCTGCGTTGTACGTGAGGAAGAACCATCGGAACGAGCGACTTCCGCTGATGCCGAGGGTGGCGTCGAGGGTCAGCACGATGAGCATCATCAGCAGCCCGAGGGCGAGCAGATGCGTGTGGACGATCGCGAGCTGGGTGACGCCGGTGAACCCGCGGCCCTTCGTGAACTCCCGATAGAACAGTCCGCCGAGCAGGCCGAGGGCGGCGTAGATGATGGCAGCGAGGTAGGTCCGGCGCATGAGTCCTCCAGATCGTGTGTGTCACCGATGATGCCCGGGAACCACGGCCCGGACATCATCCAAAAGGTTGGTTTGTGGGCCGCCGGCCGTGGGACGTACGGCGGGCCTTCGCCGCGACCAGGACATCGACCCCCTCCGACCTCGACAACCCCTCGCGCTGCCTCTCGCGGCCGACCAGGGCTGATCGCCGTACGGACCGTGGCTCAGGCCACCAGTCGTACGATCGCCGCTCGCAGGTGGGCCGACAGCTGCTCGAGGGTGAGCTCGCGGTTAGAGGCGCTCTCGAGCATCAGGCCATCGATCAGAGCGCCGACGATCTGGATCGCCATGTCGCGCGGGAGCTCGGCGTCGGTGGGCGGTAGGACCTGGTCGATGATGCCCGCGATGAGGTCGGACCACGCCATCGTCTTGGCCCGCAGCGCGGGGTTCCGCGTGGCCTCCATGAACATCTCGAACAGCGCCAGGTCGTACATCGGGTCGGCGATCGACTTGTCCAGGAACGTCTCGGTGAGCAGTTCGACGGACCGGTCCACGGTGATGGGCGCATCCCCGACCGACGCCAGGATCTGCGTCATGCGCTCCTTCTCGATCTCGACGGCGTACGACATGGTCTCGTCGATGAGCTCGTCGCGGTCGCGGAAGTAGTACGTCATCGAGCCGAGCGGAACTCCCGCCGCGTCGGCTACGGCGCGGTGGGTCACCGACGCCAGCCCGCCTGTACCGATGACCCGTACGGCCGCCTCGAGGATCGTGCGTCGCTTGGCCTCGCCGCGCGAGCCACCGCGACGGCCGCGCAGGGCGCGCTCATCGAACTGGGTCACCACATGCTCTCCCTCGGACGACTCGCCACCTTACCGCGCGGCGATGCCGCGCCCGGGCGAGCGCCCGAGGGAGAGAGGTGTGTGCTCACGCGTGGATGAGGGTCCCCGATCGGCCGGCCATCGCGTCCGGCGCGCGGTCCAGCGAGCCGATGACGGCGCGCCGACCGGGACCGCGACGTACGTACTCCACCGCGGCCATCACCTTCGGGAGCATCGAGCCGGTCCCGAACTGCCCCTCGGCCGCGTACCGCTCAGCGGTGTCGGCGTCGAGCTCGTCGAGATCGACCTGCTCCGGCGTCCCGAAGTTCACCGACACCTTGTCGACGGCAGTGAGGATGAACAGGTAGTCGGCGCTCACCGCGTCGGCCAGCGCCGCGGACGTGAAGTCCTTGTCGATGACCGCTGCCACACCGGAGTACGTGCTCTCGCAGCCGACCACGGGGATCCCGCCGCCGCCGCACGCGATGACCACGAACTCGTGGTCGAGCAGGTTGAGGATCGACTCCTTCTCGACGATCCCCTTCGGGCGCGGTGAGGCGACGACCCGCCGCCAGCCCCGCCCCGAGTCCTCGACCATGGTCAGCGAGGGGTCGTCGGCCATCATCCGTTGGGCCGTCTCCTCGTCGACGAACGAGCCGATCGGCTTGGTCGGGTGAGCGAACGCCGGGTCATCCGGGTCGACCTCCACCTGCGTGACCACGGTCGCGACGTACCACGGCATGCCCTGTCGGCGGAGCTCCGCGAGCAGCCCCTGCTGCAGGTGGTAGCCGATGTAGCCCTGGCTCATGGCCGCACACTCGGGCAGATCCATCGCCGGGACGGCCGAGGTCGTTCCGTGGGCGATCTCGAACGCCTTGGCGATCGTGCCGACCTGTGGCCCGTTCCCGTGGGACACGATGATCTCGTGTCCCTGGGCGATCAGGCCGATGAGCGGGGCGGCCGCTCGCTCGATGGCGGCACGCTGCTCGGCGGGGTTGTCGCCGAGCGCGTTGCCACCGAGCGCGATGACGATGCGCGACATCGTCAGCCGATCTTCGCCAGTACGTCGTCCAGGTCGCTCTTGGCCGCAGCCAGGGTGGCGGCGTCGACGTGCGCGGCCGGCATGAAGTACACGAGCAGCGCCCGCTGGGCCGTGAGCCGGTTGCCGGCCTCGTCGAACGCGATGGACGCCGGCCCGTCGAGGACCTCGTCGGTGACCTCCTCGCCCCGGGTCGCCGGCAGGCAGTGCATGAACTTCGCCGTACCCCCCGCGCGACGCATGAAGTCCGCGTTCACCTGGTACTTCGGCATGAACACCGCCTGGCGCTGCTCGGGCGACAGCTCGCTCTCGTACAGCCCGTACCAGACGTCGGTGTAGACGAAGTCCGACCCCTCGATGCTCGCCGGGTCGTCGGTGACGAGGATCGACCCGCCGGAGACGGCCGCGTTCGACCGGCCGATCTCCTGCATCGCGTCATTGAGCTGGTAGCCCTTCGGGCCGAACTGGACGAAGTTCATGCCCATCTTCGTGGCGATCATCATCAGCGACGCGCACACCTGCGTGGCATCGCCCACGAACGTCACCTTGCAGTCCTCGAGGCGCTTCCCGGCGGGCAGGTGCTCGATCATCGTGATCAGGTCGCCCAGCTCCTGGGTCGGGTGGTTGTAATCCGACATGCCGTTGATGACCGGTACGGACGACGCGGCGGCGAGGTCGACGACCGTCTGGTGCACGGCGACGCGGGCCATGAGGATGTCGACGAGCGTGCCGAGCACCCGGCCGGTGTCGCCGAGGCTCTCGTGGCCGCCGAGCTGGATCTGGCCGGGCGCGAGGTACTGCGCGTGGCCGCCGAGCTGCGTCATGGCGGTCTCGAACGAGACCCGAGTACGGGTCGACGACTGCTCGAAGATCATGCCGAGCGTCTTGTTGGCGAGGAGCTGCGGGTAGTAGCCGTTCGCGATGCAGCCCTTGAGGGCCAGGCCCAGGCGGGCCATGTCCAGGAGCTCGGACTTGGTGAAGTCCTGCGTGTCGAGGAAGTCGACGGTGCGCGTGGCGGTCATGGCGGTCATAGGTGGTTCCTTCCGGTACGAGTCAAGGTTCAGGGCACGGCGGAGCCGGCCACGGGTGTGGTGCGGGGTGCCCGAAGGCGGATGGTGCGGGTGAGGGTCTCCCGGTCAGCGGCCCGACGGGCGCTGCTGGGTGATGCAGTGGACGTTGCCGCCGCCGAGCAGGATCTCCCGGCCCGGGACGGTCACGACGCGACGAGGGGCGAAGACCCGTTCGTACGTCGCGATGGCCGCGGCGTCGTGCGGGTCGTCGAAGACCGGCAGGACGACGAGGTCGTTGCCGATGTAGGAGTTGACGTACGAGCCGGCGAGCCGGTCGCCCTCCTCGCGGGGGAGCGTCCCGTCGACCGCGTCGACGCCGTCGGCCTCGGAAGCGGTGATGGTGATCGGTCCCGGCTGGAGGATCGTCACGACGTCGAGGGTGCGACCGCGGGCGTCGGTGGTCGACGTCAGAACCTCCATCGCGGCCTGCGACCGTGCGTACTGCGGGTCGGTCTCGTCGTCGGTCCACGTGAGGATGACCTGACCGGGACGCGTGAACCGGCAGAAGTTGTCGACGTGGCCGTTGGTCTCGTCGAGGTAGACGCCTTCCGGCAGCCAGATGACCTTGTCGGCGCCGAGGTAGTCGAGCAGACGCGCCTCGATCTCCTCCTTGGTGAGCCCCGGGTTGCGCCCCTCCGACAGCAGGCACTCGGCCGTCACCAGGACGGTCCCCTCGCCGTCGACGTCGATCGAGCCGCCCTCGAGCACGAAGTCCGTACGGTAGCGGTCGACGCCCTCGACCTCGCAGACCTTGCGGGCCACGGCATCGTCGGCGACCCACGGGAAGTACAGCCCGTCGACCAGTCCGCCCCAGGCGTTGAAGACCCAGTCCACGCCTCGTACGTCGCCGGCGTCGTTGACGACGAAGCTCGGGCCGATGTCGCGCATCCACGAATCGTCGTTGCTCATCTCGACGACCCGGACGTGCGCCGGCAGCTGGCCGCGCGCGTTGTCGTACTGCCGCTCGGAGACGGCGACCGTGACCTGCTCGGTCTCGGCGATCGCCGTGGCGACGGCCGCGAACGCGTGCTGCGCCGGCTTGCCGCCCAGGCGCCAGTTGTCGGGCCGCTCGGGCCAGACGAGCCAGCAGCCGCTGTGGTGCGCCCACTCGCCCGGCATGCGGTAGCCGTCGGCCTTCGGGGTGGTCTCAAGAGTGCGGGTCATGTCAGTTCCTTCCGGCATCGGCGGTGAGCGTGGACTCGGTGGCGTCAGCGGCCAGCGCCGCCTCGGCCTCGCGGGCTGCGGCCCATCCCGGCGCCTTGAGGCAGAAGATCTCCTGGATCACGACGGTGATCACGAGGCCCACAAGGATCGAGCCGGTGACCTCCCAGGAGAAGTCGAACGGGTTCACGACGAAGAAGATCGCCGCGACGACGAGCAGGACGGTGGGGACCCACGAGATGAGCTGGGTCATCACCCGGCCGCCGGGAACGCGGTACGGCCGGACGGTGTCCGGATCGGTCTTGCGCAGCTTGGCGAACACCCGCATGAGCACGATGTAGGGCAGCAGGAAGACGACCGACGAGAACGCGAACAGGTTCCAGAAGAGGTCGTCCACGGCGCCTTCGGTGATGGCGAACAGGATGGCGTACGCGATCGTGACCGCGGTTCCGACGAGCGAGCACAGCAGGGCCGCGCCGATGGGAGTGCCGCGCGTGGGGTGCGTACGGCCGAAGATCTTGGGGAGGTCACCCAGCTGCGCGGACTCGGAGGCGGCGAGGTTCGCGCCGATCGTCCAGGGGATGAGGGAGGCGAAGAAGCAGTACAGCGAGCCGATGCCGAGCACCGAGACCGCGACCCGCGCGATCGGGGACTCTCCGAAGCCCAGCCGCAGCGCGTCGATGAGGCCGGTGGTCTCGGAGATCTGGTCGGCGGGGACGATGACCTGCATGGCGACCGTCGCGATGAGGTAGAAGCCTCCGATGAGCAGGCCTGCGATCAGGATCGTGCGGGGCACGTCGCGCTTCGGGTTCTCCATCTGGCCCGACGCGGAGCTCATGAGCTCGAAGCCCAGGAAGTTGTAGATGACGATCGGCAGCGCGAGCGCCAGGGCCGAGATGCCTTGGTGCGGCAGCATCGTCGACAGGCTCCACTCGGTGGCAGAGCCGTTCGTCCAGCCGTACATCCCGGCGGCCACACCCAGGGCCAGGATGACGATGACCGTGATGCCGGCGCCGAGGTTCGACACCCAGGTGCCCGTCTCGAGACTGCGGGAGTTGACCCAGTAGTTCACCCAGATCAGCACGAGCGCGATGGCGACCTGCACCCAGAAGCTCAGCTTGCCGTCGAAGAACATCGCCGACAGCGTGCCGGAGAACATGAGGTAGACGCTCGGCACCCACAGGGCCGTGTTGAGCCAGTACCACCACGACACGCGTGTGCCCCAGCGCTTCCCGAAGGCGCGCACGACCCAGGAGTAGATGCCTCCGGCGTCCGGGTAGGTGGAGCCGAGCTCGCTCGTGACCAGCCCGTACGGCACGAAGAAGGCGATGATGATCGCGATCGTCCAGAAGACCGTCGTCGGCCCGACCCCGGCCGTCACGGTGAGCTGCGACAGCAGCAGCATCGCGCACACCGAGAACAGGATCATGTCGAACATCTTCAGTGCGGGTCGTGCTGATCCCGGCTCCTGGGAGACGGGTGGTGCTTCGGTCGTCATCGCTGCTCCTTTGCTGCTCATCGTCGACCTCTAGGGAGTTCTCTACGACTTGTACATTTGTACAAGTCGTGTGTGCGAGACAGAAGCGTACATGGCTGCTCGGGGAGCCCTCAGGCGGGGTCGGTGTTTGCGTGCTATCTCGGTGGTGGCTAGGGGAAATGCGTCCGCCGGGCCCGGTGCTGGGGGAGCGCATCGCGCCCCCGAATCGCCGAAACCCTCTCCCCTTCGGGGCGTTCAGTGCGATACGTTTCAATCGAGCACCCTGCCGGTCGCTGCGCCCGTCGGACGCACGCATCGACCCGTGCCCCAGCCACCATCGCGTACTCCTCCAAAGGCCTTGTCATCACCAGGAATCTCACTGTCGGATCACCGCTTCGCGTGATCGGCTTGTTCACCGTGCCGTTGCTGCTGGGCAACCTGTTCCAGCAGCTGTACGCGGTGACCGACGCGCTGGTCGTCGGTCGCCTGCTGGGCGTCGACGCGCTCGCCGCCGTGGGGGCGTCAGGCAGCTTGCAGTTCCTGCTGTTCGGGTTCGGCTTCGGGTCCGCGTCGGGCATCGCGATCCCCGTCGCGCGGGCCTTCGGCGCTGGAAACCTGCCCGCGATGCGACGTGCGGTCGCGGCGGGTGTCGTCGTGAGCGCGGGGATCACGGTAGCCGTCACCGTCATCGGCACGCTCGGCTCCCGTCCGCTGCTCACGCTGCTCGGCACGCCTCCGGAGCTGATGGGGATGGCGGACACGTTCCTCGTCGTCCTGTTCAGCGGCACCATCACGACGATCGCCTTCGGGTTCCTGAGCGCGATCATCCGCGCGCTCGGCGACAGCCGTACACCCCTGGTCTTCCTCATCGTCTCCTGCGTGCTCAACGCAGGCCTCGTCGTCCTGCTCATCGCGGGCTTCGGCATGGGGGTCGCGGGAGCGGCCCTGGCGACGATCATCGCTCAGGCCCTCTCGGTGATCCTCTGCCTCGTGCTCGTCGCGCGCCGGATGCCCGACCTCCACCTGCGACGCGAGGACTGGCGCTTCGGCCGCGCCGAGCTCTCGGATGCGACGCGACTAGGCCTGACGATGGGGTTCCAGGTCTCGATCATCGCGGTGGGGGCAGCGATCCTGCAGTACGGCGTCAACCAGCTCGGCACCGACGTGATCGCCGCGTTCACCGCCTCCATCCGCGTCGAGCAGGTCGGTGTGACGCCGCTGGTGTCCCTCGGCGTGGCGCTCAGCACGTACGTCGCGCAGAACGTCGGCGCTCGCCACTATCAGCGCATCCGGGTCGGCGTCTTCCGCGCCAGCCTGTTGTCCATCGGGTTCGCAGTGACGCTGGGGCTGGTCATCCAACTGTGGGGTACGCAGCTCGTCCGGTTGTTCGTCGGCTCGGGCTCCGACGACGTGGTCGCCATGTCCCACAGGTTCCTGGTCATCACGAGCAGCACGTACGCATCGGTGGCTCTGCTGCTGGTGTTCCGGAACGCGCTGCAGGGGCTCGGCAGGGCCGCCGTACCCACCATCGCCGGCGCCATGGAGCTGCTCGCGCGGGCGGTCGTCGGCCTGTACCTCATCCACAGCTGGGGCTTCTTCGGCGTCATCATTGCCGGCCCGCTCGCCTGGGTGGCGTCACTGACGCCTCTGGCCGTCGCGTGGGTGATCCAGCATCGACGGCTGCTCGCGCTGGAGGCCGCCGAAGCCCAGGGACTCGTGGTCATCGGCGAACGCGCGCCATCGCGTGAGCCGAAGGTGGGGACACCCGCCGCCACGGGCGAGGACGTGGCGGCTACTTGACCGTGGTGGCCGAGCAGCTGACGCTGCCTGACTTGCCCGTCGCGGAGTTCTTCGACTGGCTCTTCCCGTCGACGAGGATCTCGCACGAGATCGTGGACTTGTCCGGCACGTCGTAGTCCAGCGTCGCCATCAACGTGGTCACGTCGAAGCCGTTCACCTTCTTCTCCGTGGTCCACGACGTCGTGATGGTCTCCTGCGAGGTGCCCGTGGTCGAGCCGTACACGACCTGCGCCTTGCCGGTGGTCTCCACCTTGTACGTGATGGTGTGCTCGCTGTTCGTCACGTTCGAGACGCCCTTGCCGATGGCCGCGATCGCCACGACGATGGCGACGATGATGCCGATCACGATCACGCCCGCGATCACGGCGGCGATCAGGCATCCCTTGTTGCTCTTCTTCACCGGCGCCGCCGGCGCGCTGAAGCCGGCCTGGTACGGCGGCGGCCCGGGCTGGTACGGCTGCTGAGGCCCACCCTGGTAGGGCGGCTGCTGCTGGTACGGCTGCTGGGGCCCACCCTGGTACGGCGGGTGGTTGCCGGGCTGCTGGGGTCCGGGCGGGTAGGGCGGCTGGCTCATCGGGTTCCTGTCGGCGTGAGCGGCAAAAGCAGGTGTTCAGCAGAGTAGAGCCCGGACACGCCGGTGTGAGACATCCGGCGCGACAAATCTGCTCGGGTCAGGCCTTCTTCTCGTCGTGCCCGCCGAACTGCTTGCGCATGGCGGAGAGCACCTTGTCGGCGTACAGATCGGCGTCGCGCGAGGAGAACCGGGCGAACAGGGCGGTGGAGAGTACGGGGGCGGGGATTCCCTCCTCGATCGCGGCGAGCGCCGTCCAGCGCCCCTCGCCGGAGTCGGACACATGACCGGAGAAGCCCTCCAGGTGCGGGTCCTCGGAGAGCGCGAGGGCCGTGAGGTCGAGCAGCCACGACTGCACCACGCTGCCGCGTCGCCACACCTCGGCGACCTGGGAGATGTCGATGTCGTACATGAAGTGCTCCGGGTGCTCCAGCGGGGCGGTCTCGGCGTCGGCTGTGCGCGCCACCGCACCGGCGTTGGCGCCCTTGAGGATGTTCAGCCCCTCCGCGTACGACGCCATCAGCCCGTACTCGATCCCGTTGTGCACCATCTTCACGAAGTGGCCGGCGCCGACCGGCCCGCAGTGCAGCCAGCCCTGCTCGGCCGGGGAAGGGTCGCCCTCGAGGCCTTGCGTACGGGGCGCGGCGTCGACGCCGGGAGCCACGCTGGCCCAGATCGGGCGGAGCCTGTCGACCGGCTCGGTCTCTCCGCCGATCATCAGGCAGTAGCCCCGGTCGAGGCCCCAGACGCCACCCGAGGTGCCGACGTCGATGTAGTGAATGCCCTTGTCGCGCAGAGACTGCCCGCGCGCGATGTCGTCGTGGTAGTGAGAGTTGCCGCCGTCGATGATCGCGTCGTCGGCGCTCAGCACGCCGGCCAGCCCGTCGACGGTCTTCGTCGTGATCGCGCCGGCGGGCACCATGATCCAGACGTTGCGCGGGGCGGCCAGCTTGCTCGCGAGGTCCTCCAGCGAGGTCGCGCCGACCGCGCCCTCGGCCGCGAGCGCCTCGACGGCGGCCGGGCTGATGTCGTACACCACGCACTCGTGACCGTCGCGCATCAAGCGCCGCACGATGTTCGCACCCATCCGGCCGAGGCCGATCATTCCGAGCTGCATGCCATCCTCCACAAGCCGGGCCAGTACCGCGGCCCACCGTACCCGCGGATGGCACCTGACGCCGTCGTCGATCCGCGTTTTCGTACCCCAGATGGTCCGATCGACCGCCCCAGGGCCCGAATGGGTGATCGGCGGTGCGGAAACGCGGATCTGTCGTCGTATCACCATCCCCGGCAGGCCCTCTCCACGGACATGAGCACATCGACAGTCACCGTGAACGGTCGGACGGTCGTCATCCCCGACCACACCTACCTGTGGAGCCCCGACCCGCACGTGGTCGTGCGCCTGACCCGCCCGTGCGTGAGCACCTTGGCCGCGCAGCTCGCCGACCTGGGAGCGGCCGTTGACCTCTGGTGCCCGCCGTACGGGGTCTGCGTGAGCATCTCGGCTGACGCGCCGGACCTGCTGGCGGCGTCCGACCTGGTGGCCGGCTACGTCCCGTATTCACACGATGCCGTCGCTGCGGTCGCCTAGCGTCGCCGATATCTTGGCGGCGTGAACCGAGACGACTGGTGGCGAACGCTCGACCCTTCCGCAACGAATGACCTAGCCGCGACGTGGTTCCCGGTGGGCCAGCCGGGCTTCGCCGGGGACAGCAAGCACGCCTGGCGCGCGACGCTCGACGAGCGCTACGGCCCCGAGGGCTGGCGGATGGGTCACTACGTGCGCGGGCAGATCGTGCCGCCGGCGGTCGCGATCGGCGAGTACGAAGAGGCGTACCGGGTCTTCCTGCGCGCCCGCCCGTCCCTGGTGCGATTCCTCGCCACGACGTGCGGCAACGTCTACGACAGCCACCCCTCGAACGTGTACGACGCGGCGTACGAGCAACCGGACACCGTCTCGAACCACTACCAGGACATCTCCGTGCGGCGGGTGATCGCCGAGCTCGCCGACGATCCCGACTGGCCGGACGTCACCCCGACCGAGCCGGGGGACGTCGAGCTGACCGACGCCGGTACGGGCGAGCGGCGCGTCGTGCCCAGGGCGTACGGCTTCCGCGGCGACCTGCTGTGGCAGATCCGTGAGCCGGACTCGCCCGGGTTCGTGCTCAGCCCCGCCGTCGTACCGGCCCATGACCCCGCCCTGCTCACGACCCTGCCGGGACGACTCGAGTGGTACCACGGCGAGGGCTGCGGTCACCTCTCGATCGAGGCCTTCTGGCAGATGAGCAAGGTCATCGAGGTGCGCCTCGACCGGTTCCTCGCGCTCGGCGAGGGACGGCTGACGCCCCTGGCGGGCCTGTGAACCCGCCGGTCCTGCTGGGCACGATCAGCCTCGACAAGTACGTCGACTTCGGCTTCGACCTGCCCGGCGGCGGGGTGCTCAACATGGCCTGGCACTGGAGGCAGCTGGGCCAGCCGTACGAGCTGGTCACGCGCGTCGGCGCCTCCGACGCGGAGGTCTTCGGGTGGTTCCTGGCCCGGCACGGGATCCCGCACGATCCGGCCGCGCTGCTGTCGGATGAGGCGTCGTCGTCGATCGACATCCGCTTCGGGGAGGACCGGCAGCCGCGGATGAGCAACTTCGTCCCCGGCGTGTGGGACGACTTCCGCTGTACAGCCGAGCAGGAGCGGCTGGTTGCGGCGGCGCCGGCGTACCACACGGTGCTCGTCGAGGGCGCGATCGCCGAGACGATGCGGCTGGGCGAGGCCGGGCTGCTGCCGCGCGGTGCGGTGTCGGCGGACTTCCTCGGGTTCGTGCACTACACGCCGGAGCGGATGGCCGACACGCTCCGCGTCGTCGACCTCGGCTTCGTCGGCTGGCCCGGCGCGCCGACAGATGCGGGCGTCGAGGCGATCGTGGGAGTCGCCCGGGAGATGGGCCGCATGGTCGTGCTGACGTTCGGCGCCCAGGGCGTACGGGTCGTGGACGGCCGTCCCGGCGGAGCGGACACCTGGTTCCCGACCGTGGCGGTCCCGGTGGCGGGCACGACGGTCGGCTGCGGCGACGCGTTCATCGCGGCGTTCCTGGCGTCCTGGTGGGCCGAGGCGGATGTCGCGGCCGCGGTCGCCGCCGGCGCTGCGCGCGGCGCGATGGCGACGCGATGGAACCGGCCGATCCCAGACGAGGCGTACGGGGAGGAACTGGCCGCGTTCCTCGCGGTGACCGACGCGGCGGCGGGCCACGCCTGACCGGACGCGACGATCCCGCCACGATGCGCGGTGTGGAGGGTCCTCACGGCCTCCGACGGCCGGATGCTGGCGGAATCCTCCCGCGGTGCCGCCCCGATGGCATGCTGCGTGGCGAGGAGGACCATGAGCACCAGCCGTACCCAGCAGCACTTCGACACCCTCGGCACCGGCCTACAGGTCATCGAGACCGGCGAGGACACGTCGACCGTGGTCGCCGCGGCGGCCGCCCTCGGCGTCCAGCCTGGCCAGATCGCCAAGACGCTGGCCGTACGGGCGGGCGACGAGGTGTTCCTGCTCGTCGCGTGCGGCACCGCGCGGCTCGACAACCGCAAGTTCAAGGACCGTTTCGGCGCCAAGCCGCGCATGCTCGGCCACGAGGAGACCTCCGACCTCACCGGACAGCCGGTGGGTGGCGTCGGCCCGTTCGGGCACGTCCGTGAGCTGACGATGTACTTGGATGCGTCGCTGCGCGACTTCGACGCCGTGTACCCCGCGGCCGGCAGCCGGTCCAGCGCGTTCCGGATCACCCCCGACGAGCTCGGCCGCCTGACCGGCGCCGAGTGGGTGGACGTCTGTACGGTGCCGCAGACCTGAGCGGCTCGTACACCATGTCGGCGAGCAGCGACACGACGCCGAACCCGACGACGAAGGTCCACGGCCGCAGCAGCGGCGGGGCGTTCTCGGATCGGCTCATGGTGAAGAGGATCGTACGTCCGCGGCGCGGGTCCACCGGCTACGGTCGCCCCATGAACCTCGGGGACTCGGTGACGGTGGAGATGCGCGCGACGCCGGAGGCGGTGTGGGCGGTGGTGGCGGACGTCACGCGCATCGGCGAGCTCAGCCCCGAGACGTTCGAGGCCGAGTGGCTCGATGGCGCCACCGGCCCCGCGCTCGGGGCGTACTTCCGCGGGCACGTGAAGCGCAACGGCGTCGGCCCGACGTACTGGAGCCGCTGCCATGTCACAGCGTGCGAGCCGGGGCGGACGTTCGGGTTCGAGGTCGGCGTCGGGGAGGTGTGGATCAACAGCTGGCGGTACGAGATCGCGCCGAGCCCGACCGGCTGCGCGGTCACCGAGTCGTTCCAGCTCCTGCCCACGGTCGGCAACCGCCTGTACTGGGGGCTGATGGGTCGGTGGCGCGGCCGCACGAACCGGCGCGGCATGATCCAGACTCTCGCTCGCGTGAAGGGGATCGTCGAGGGCTGACGGGCGCCCCGACGTCGGATGTGGACTGGCCCAGTGGGACCCTGAAAGGAGTCTCGAGCGTCTGGAGGTCGCCATGAGGCGTCACGTACCGCTGGTCCTGGTCGCCGTGGCGGCCACCCTCGTCCTAGCCGGGTGCGCGGCAGGTCCGAACACCGCAGCGACCGGTGTCGATCCGGCCGGGTTCTGGCTCGGCCTGTGGCACGGCCTGATCTGCCCGATCACGTTCGTGATCTCGCTGTTCACCCACCAGGTGAGCATCTACGAGGTCAACAACAACGGCGGCTGGTACAACTTCGGCTTCCTGCTGGGCGCCTCCGCCACCCTCGGCGGCAGCGGCGGTGCGGGCGCCCGACGTCGGCGCCACAAGGACTGACAGGCCGTCAGCCGACGAGCGTCCAGGTCGGGTGCTTGGGGGCGCGGTGCGCGCCCGATGACGTCTTGCGGATCCGTCGTCCGATCCACGGGGCGACGTGCTCGCGGTAGTACTGCGCCTCGCCGACCATTCCCTGCTTCCACGGCCGCGGCGTCGGCGCGGGCTCCAGCTCCGACGTCACGCCGATCGCCGTCAGCACCTTGTGCGCGACCCGCGCGTGCCCGTACGGGTTGAGGTGGAGCCTGTCCTCGGACCAGAACTCCGCGCCGCGCAGCTCGTCATCGCCGAACGCGTTGACGAACACGATGCCCAGGTCCTCGGTGAGCGCCCGTGCCGCCTCGGTGAGTGCCTCGCCGCGCTCGTGGAACGTACGACCCATCGGCAGCCCCGCGGACGGGTCGGGTCCGCTGAGCAGTACGGGCTGCACGCCGGCGCGCAGGCACCGGATCATCGCTGAGCGGATGAGCATCATCTGCACGCGGGTGTCGTGCCCCGGGCGGAGCATGTCGTTGCCACCGCCGTTGAACGTCAGCAGCGTCGGCAGCGGGTCCAGCGCCAGCGCGGCGTCGACCTGCGTCGTCGCGATGGGGATCAGCAGGCGACCGCGGATCGCGAGGTTGGCGTACTCCACCGGCTCGTCGCTGTGGGCCGCGAGACCCTCGGCGACGCGGTCGGCCCAGCCCCGTGGCGTACCGTCCTCGCGCCAGTCCCCGACGCCCTCGGTGAAGCTGTCGCCGACGGCCACGTACCGCATCAGTCCTCCTCCGTGTTGACCCGGTCCCATCCTGCACTGCGGCGGGTCGCCGCACGGGGATGCGTCAGGCGAAGGTGCGCTCGGCGTACGTGTTGTCCCACGGGCCACCGCCAGTGACCGTCCACTCCCGCAACCGGCTCAGCGTGATCCGTACGACCGTCAGCCGCCGCTGCGACGGCAGTCCAGCGGCGACCAGCGCGGCCGCCGTGGCGTCCTGGTCGACGACCGCCGAGCCCTCCGCACTCCACCAGCCGTCGGGGCACGGTCCGCCGAGAGCCACGTCGGGCCGGTCCGCGATGTCGCTGATCTTCTCCGCGTCCGGCTCCGTCAGAACGAGCAGGTCGCACGGGCAGTCGCCCGGCCAGACCGTGACAGGCCGCGTATGGAGGGTGGTCGGACCGTACGTGGTGAGCATGCAGACGGTCCCCGGCGCGGGCAGCTCCGGTGTCACGGAAACAGATGTCACGGAAGTCATCCTGCCCCTTTGCGATGCCCCTGGTGACCGATCGGAACGTCGGGATGGGGTGGACGTTCACCATCCGCCGCCCTGAGTAAGGATTTCGTCAAGCCCCGTCAGGGGGCCGTCAAGGGTCGGCCGATCCGCTCAGCGGTGGCACAGGCTGGCCCCATGACCGAGAACATCCTGGCCGCGGTGATCGGCATCGGGCTGCTGATCTACCTCACGTACGCCCTGATCAGACCGGAGAAGTTCTGATGCCGCTCTGGCTCAGCGCCGCCTTGTCGATCGTCACCGTCGTGGCGATCCTCGCGGCCATCCACGTGCCGCTCGGCGGTTGGATCCACCGCGTGTACACCTCCCCGAAGCACCTGCGGATCGAGCGGGCGATCTACCGGCTCGTCGGCGTCGACCCGGACACGGAACAGCGCTGGCAGACGTACGCGATCAGCCTGGTGTCGTTCTCGATCGTGTCCATCCTCGCGTTGTGGGGCCTGCTCGTGGCCCAGCGGCTGCTGCCCTGGTCGCAGGGTCGCTCGATGCACGTCGACACCGCGCTCAACACGGCCGTCTCGTTCGTGACCAACACCAACTGGCAGTCGTACGCGGGGGAGTCGGGCACGGGCTACCTCGTACAGGCGGCAGGCCTCGCCGTACAGAACTTCCTCTCGGCGGCCGTCGGTCTCGCGGTCGCTGTGGCCGTCGTACGCGGCCTCGCCCGTGAGCGCACCGACCGGATCGGCAACTTCTGGGTGGACCTCACGCGCGGCGTCATCCGGATCCTGCTGCCGCTCGCGGTGGTGGGCGCGATCCTGCTCGTGGTGTGCGGGGTGATCCAGAACGTCACCGACCCGTACACCGTGACCACCATCACCGGCGGCACCCAGGTCATCCAGGGCGGCCCCGTCGCGTCGCAGGAGGCGATCAAGGAGCTCGGCACCAACGGCGGCGGCTTCTTCAACGCCAACTCGGCGCACCCCTTCGAGAACCCGAGCGGCCTCACCAACCTCATCGAGATCGTGTTCCTGCTGGCGATCGCGTCGGCGCTGCCTCGTACGTACGGGCTGCTCGTCGGCGACCGCCGCCAGGGCCGGGCGATGGCCATCACCATGGCGATCCTCGGGGTCGGCGCGATGGTGCTGCTCACGGTCGTGGAGCTCCACTGGGGCACGATGGAGGGCAAGGAGCAGCGCTTCGGCGTGGCCTGGTCGGCGATCTTCGGGTCCGCCACCACCGGCACCTCGACGGGCGCGGTCAACTCGCTGCACGAGTCGTTCTCGCCGCTCGGTGGCGGGCTGTTGCTGCTCAACATGATGCTCGGCGAGCTGTCGCCCGGCGGGGTGGGCACGGGTCTGTACTCGATGATCACGATGATCGTCATCACCGTGTTCCTGGCCGGCCTGATGGTCGGGCGCACCCCGGAGCTGCTGGGCAAGACGATCGGTCGACAGGAGATCACGCTGGCCGCGTTGTCCCTCGTCGTCACGCCGGCGCTCACGCTGCTGGGGGCCGGGATCTCCCTGGTGCTGCCGGTCGCGACCGCGTCGATGTCCACCTCGGGCCCACACGGGTTGAGCGAGATGCTGTACGCGTTCACATCGGCCGCCAACAACAACGGCTCCGCGTTCGCCGGTCTGTCCGCGGACACCCCGTACCTCAACCTGGTTCTCGCCACCGCGATGCTGCTGGGCCGGTTCGTGCCGATCCTCCTGCTGGTACGGCTCGCTGGTCGGCTCGGCGAGCAACAACGGCGACCCGAGACAGCAGGCACCATGCCCACCCATACGGCGAGCTTCGTCGGCCTGCTGGTCGCGGTGATCCTCATCGTCGCCGCCCTCACGTACTTCCCGTCCCTCGCTCTCGGTCCCGTCGCGGAGGCACTGTCATGAGCAAGCACCCTCGTCCGCAGCACGAGTCGCTGCTGCGTACGGCCTGGCACTCGCTCCCGTTGGCGCTCGCCAAGGTGGACCCGCGGCACGTCGTCCGCAACCCCGTGATGTTCGTCGTGTGGGTCGGCTCGGTGCTGACCACCGTGCTGTCGTTCGTGCACCCGTCGGTGTTCTCGATCTCGGTCGCGGCCTGGCTGTGGGCGACGATCGTGTTCGCCAACCTCGCCGAGGCCATCGCCGAGGGGCGCGGCAAGGCGCAGGCCGACACGCTGCGCAAGACGCGTACGACGACGATGGCCCGGCGCCTGGCGGCCGACGGCACCGAGTCGGAGGTGCCCGGCACGGACCTGCGGATCGGCGACCGCGTCGTCGTCGAGGCCGGCCAGGTCATCCCGGGTGACGGCGACGTCGTGGAGGGCGTCGCGACGGTCGACGAGTCGGCGATCACCGGCGAGTCGGCGCCCGTGATTCGCGAGGCCGGCGGCGACCGCTCCGCCGTCACCGGCGGCACCACGGTGCTGAGTGACCGCATCGTCGTACAGATCACGAGCAAGCCCGGCGAGACCTTCATCGACCGGATGATCGCCCTCGTCGAGGGCGCGTCGCGGCAGAAGACCCCCAACGAGATCGCGCTCGGCATCCTGCTGGTGACGCTGACGATCATCTTCGTGCTCGCGGTGTTCGCGCTGCAGCCGCAGTCGATCTACTCGGGTCAGACGCTGTCGCTGGTGGTGCTGGTCGCGCTGCTGGTGTGCCTGATCCCCACGACGATCGGCGCGCTGCTGTCCGCAATCGGCATCGCCGGCATGGACCGGCTGGTGCAGCGGAACGTGCTCGCGATGTCCGGGCGGGCCGTCGAGGCCGCGGGCGACGTCAACACGCTGCTGCTCGACAAGACCGGCACCATCACGTACGGCAACCGCCGCGCGACGGACGTGGTCCCGCTGGCGGGCGTGGACCGTACAGAGCTGCTTGTCGCCGCGCAGTCGGCGTCCCTTGCCGACCAGACTCCGGAGGGCCGGTCGATCGTCGAGTACGTGACCGGCCAGGGCATCACCGGTGAGTGGGCCGACGAGGTCGCGCTCATCAGGGCCGGCGCCGCGTTCGTACCGTTCACCGCTCAGACCAGGATGTCCGGCGTCGACCTCGCGGACTCCTCGCAGCTGCGCAAGGGGGCCGCCTCGGCGGTCGCGGCCTGGGTCGCGGCCGAGGGAGGCCTCTCCGCCCCCGATCTGCAGGACATCGTCGGCGGCATCGCCGCGAGCGGCGGCACCCCGCTGGTCGTGGCGACGCGGACAGCTGGCGAACCGCCTCGCCCCCTCGGCGTCGTCCATCTCAAGGACGTCGTGAAGCCCGGCATGGCCGAGCGGTTCGCGCAGCTGCGGGCGATGGGAATCCGCACGGTCATGGTCACGGGCGACAACCCCCTCACGGCGAAGGCGATCGCGGCCGAAGCCGGTGTCGACGACTTCCTCAGCGAGGCCACGCCCGAGGACAAGATGGCGCTCATCAAGGCCGAGCAGTCCGGCGGACGCCTCGTCGCGATGACCGGTGACGGCACCAACGACGCCCCGGCGCTCGCCCAGGCCGACGTCGGCGTCGCGATGAACACCGGCACCTCCGCGGCGAAGGAGGCGGGCAACATGGTCGACCTCGACTCCGACCCGACCAAGCTCATCGACATCGTCGCGATCGGCAAGCAGCTGCTCATCACCCGCGGGGCGCTGACGACGTTCTCGATCGCCAACGACGTGGCGAAGTACTTCGCGATCATCCCCGCGATGTTCGTCGCCGTGTTCCCCGGGCTGCAGTACCTGAACATCATGCGGCTGCATTCACCGCAGTCTGCGATGCTCTCGGCCGTCATCTTCAACGCGCTGATCATCCTCGCGCTCGTACCCCTGGCTCTGCGTGGCGTGAAGTATCGCCCCGGCAGCGCCAGCGCGCTGCTCACGCGCAACCTGCTGGTGTACGGGGTCGGTGGCCTGATCGCGCCGTTCGTGGGCATCAAGCTCGTCGACCTTCTCGTCTCACTGATCCCTGGATTGGGGTAGTCATGCTTCGTCAGTCACTCGCCGCGGTGCGGCTCCTCCTGCTCATGACGGTGCTGCTCGGCGTCGCCTACCCGGCGGTGATCACCCTTGTCGCTCGGCTCGACGCGCCGGCTGCCGACGGGTCGCTGGTGACCGTCGACGGGCACGTCGTGGGCTCTGCGCTGCTGGGCCAGGCCGCCGCTGGCCCCGAGTGGTTCCAGCCGCGGCCGTCGGTCTCCGACTACGCCGGGGACACCTCGGGCGGGTCGAACCTGTCGCCGAACTCGCAGGCCCAGGCCGATGCTCGGGCGAAGCGTGAGGCCGATCTGAAGGCCGCCAACCCGGACGCCGTCGGGCCCATCCCCGAGGACGCGCTGACCGCCTCGGCGTCCGGCCTCGAGCCGTACATCTCGGTGGCCTACGCGACGTGGCAGATCCCGCGCGTCGCTGCCGCGCGCGGGGTCGACAGGTCAGTATTGGAGAGGCTGGTCGCCGACTGTACGGACCACGCGCTGCTCGGCTACATCGGCCAGGACGGCGTGAACGTGACGCGGCTGAACGCGGCCCTCGCAGGGCTGCCGAAGGGGTGACGATGTCTCGCGGAAAGCTGCGGATCTACCTGGGCGCCGCTCCCGGCGTCGGGAAGACCGTCGCCATGCTCGACGAGGGACACCGGCGCTGCGAACGCGGTACGGAGGTCGTCGTCGGGCTCTGCGAGACCCATGGGCGGCCTCACACGGCGGGCCTGCTCGAAGGCCTGGAGGTGATCCCGCGCCGGACCATCGACTACCTCGGCACGACGATGGCCGAGATGGACCTGGACGCCATCCTCGCTCGGCACCCACCGGTGGTGCTCGTCGAC
The DNA here is from genome assembly GCA_027492675.1 of Propionibacteriaceae bacterium. Lineage (GTDB taxonomy): Bacteria > Actinomycetota > Actinomycetes > Propionibacteriales > Propionibacteriaceae > Fen-668. The sequence goes on from JAPUEI010000060.1 coordinate 19,317, forward strand.
GAGTTGGCGCACACCAACGTGCCGGGGTCGCGCAACGAGAAGCGCTGGCAGGACATCGACGAGCTGCTCGCGGCGGGCATCGACGTCATCTCGACGGTGAACATCCAGCACCTGGAGTCGCTCAACGACGCGGTCACCTCGATCACGGGAGTGGTCCAGCGCGAGACCGTACCCGACGAGGTCGTGCGCGCCGCCGACCAGATCGAGCTCGTCGACATGTCCCCGGAGGCGCTTCGGCGCCGCATGGCCCACGGGAACATCTACAAGTCGGAGAAGGTCGACGCCGCGCTCGCCAACTACTTCCGGGTCGGCAACCTGTCGGCGCTGCGGGAACTCGCGCTGCTCTGGCTCGCGGACAAGGTGGACGCCGGACTGGAGGGGTACCGCGCCGAGCACGGCATCCTGACCTCCTGGCCGACGCGAGAGCGGATCGTGGTCGCCTTGTCGGGTGGGCCGGAGGGGGAGGCGCTGCTGCGGCGCGGGGCACGGATCGCGTCCCGGCTGGCGGGCGGCGAGCTGCTGGGGGTGTACGCGACGCGCAGCGACGGCCTCGCGAACGCGCCGCTGGCGCACGTGGCCGAGCTTCGTACCCTCACCGAGGAGCTCGGTGGCGAGTTCCACACCGTGACCGGCGACGATCCCGCCTCGGCCGTCCTCGAGTTCGCCCGCGGCGTCAACGCGACGCAGATCCTGGTGGCCGCGCACCGCCGCAAGCCGTGGACGCGGTTGTTCTCGCACTCGATGGCCGAGGCGATCATCGCCGGGGCCGACGACATCGACGTCCATGTGGTGAGCAGTTCCAAGAGTCTGCTCGACCGCGTACGGGTGCCTCGTGCCGACCTCTCGACGCGGCGTACGGTCCTGGGTTTCGTGAGCGCCGTCCTGCTCCCGTCGGCGGTGACCGGGGTGGTGTTCGCGACGCCGTACCAGGAGGGGCTGCCGTTGGTGATCCCGGTCTTCCTGCTCGCGACCGTGGCCGTCGCGACGATCGGCGGCCTCGCGCCGGCCGTCCTCGCGGCCGTGCTGTCGTCGCTGATGCTCAACTGGTTCTTCATCCCGCCCGTACAGACCCTCACCATCGCCGACCCGGAGAACCTGCTCGCGTTGTTGGTGTTCGTGCTGGTCGGCGTGGCAGTGGCGGCGATCGTGCACGTGAGCGCTCGACGGCGGACCGTCGCCGAGGCGGCGCAGCGCGAGGCCGAGGCGCTCGCGGAACTGTCGCACAGCCTGCTGGGCTCGGTGGACCAGCTCCCGTTGCTGCTGACCAGCGCGGTCGACCGGTTCGGCGTCACCTCCGCGGCGATCGTCGGCACCGGGCGCGACCACGTCGGTGAGGTGCTCGCGGCCACGGAGGGGTGGGCGGCGGGCCAGCAGTACGACCACGAGCCGGTCAGCGACGCGTACGAGCTCCGGCTCCAGCCGGCCGGGCTCACCGCTGGCGAGCGTCGGCTGTTCGCGGCGTTCGCGGCGCATGCCGGTGCCGTCCTGCAGCGCCGCGAGCTCCAGCAGTCGGCGAGGAGCGCGGCGTTGCTGGCCCGCGACAACCAGGCCAGGACGGCGTTGCTGTCCGCGGTCTCGCACGATCTCCGTACCCCGCTGGCGGGCATCAAGGCGGCCATCGGGAGCCTTCGCTCGACCGAGGTCCAGTGGTCGCCGAGCGATGAGGCGGAGCTCAAGGAGGCGATCGAGGAGTCCGTGGACCGGCTGGACACCCTGGTCGGCAACCTGCTCGACATGTCCCGGCTGCAGGCGGGGGCGCTGGTTGCCCACCCCGCGGTCGTGGACCTGCACGAGGTGATCCCGTCGACGGTGGCGGCACTGTCCCGCCCCGACGGCGCCGTGTGGCAGATCGACCCGGACGCGCGCCGCGTCATGGCTGACGCGGGCCTGCTCGACCGCGTCCTCGGCAACGTCGCGGAGAACGCGCTGCGCTACCAGGTGGACGCGCCGACGAGCGTGCACGCCAGCCGGGTGGCCGACCGTGTCGAGATCCGCGTGGTCGACAACGGCGTGGGGGTGCCCGAGTCCGAGCTCGAGGCGATCTTCCTGCCGTTCCAGCGCCGCGGCGACGTACCGGCGGGGGACGGTGTCGGGCTCGGACTGGCGGTGGCCCGGGGATTGGCCGAGGCGATGGGTGGCGAGGTCTCGGCCGAGCCGACGCCCGGCGGCGGCCTTACCGTGGTGATCACGCTGCCCACGCCGGAGGCCGCGCGGGACACGGGAGGTGACCGATGAGCCGGGTCCTGGTGGTGGACGACGACGAGATCCTCCAGCGCACCCTGCGGATCAACCTGCGGGCCAGGGGCCACGAGGTGCTGCTGGCCGCCACGGGCAAGCAGGCGCTGACCTCGATGCTCGCCGACCAGCCCGAGCTCGTGCTCCTCGACCTGGGGCTGCCGGACCTCGACGGGGTCGAGGTGCTCCGCCGGATCCGCCACCGCTCGGCCGTGCCCGTCATCGTGTTGTCCGCCCGGCAGGAGGCCGACGACAAGGTCGAGGCGCTCGACGAGGGCGCAGACGACTACGTGAGCAAGCCGTTCAGCATGGACGAGCTGATGGCGAGGGTACGGGTCGCGCTGCGGCGCACGTCGTCGGAGAACCCGCCGGACACGTTCGCGGTCGACGGGCTCGTGCTCGACTTCGCCGAGAACCGGGCGACGCGTGACGGCGCCGAGTTCCATCTCACGCCGACCGAGTGGCGGATGCTCGCAGAGCTCGCACGGCACGCGGGGCGGGTCGTGCCGCACGAGAAGCTGCTGGTCGCCGTGTGGGGTCCGGAGTACGGACGCGAGAACCACTACCTGCGCGTTTTCGCCAACCAGATCCGCCGCAAGATCGAACGAGACCCCGGTGCGCCGCGTCATCTGGTCAACGAGAGCGGGCTGGGGTACAGGCTGGTCGAGGGCTGACCGTACGCCGTGCGAGACGTGGCGTGATCGCGAGAGTGGACGTGAAACTATCCGGTACGTGAGTGAAGACGTCTTCCGGTTGTCCAGCAGGTTCGCAGCTATGAAGTCCTCGCCGGTGAGGGACATCCTCGCCGTGCTCGGTCGTGGCGACATCATCTCCTTCGCCGGCGGTATCCCTGACCCGACGCTGTTCGAGTTGGAGGACTTCCGCGAGTCGTTCGAGTACGTATTCGCTCACCAGGGCGCCAGGGCGCTCCAGTACGCGTCGACCATCGGCGAGCCGGAGCTGCGCGAGCAGGCGGCCCTTCGGCTGTCGCGGCACCTGCCGACCACGGCGAACCAGGTCCAGGTCACGAGCGGCTCCCAGGAGGGGCTGTACCTCGCCGCCACGACCCTGGTGGATCCGGGCGACGTGGTGCTCGTCGAGCGCCCGACGTACCTCACCGCTGTGCAGGCGTTCACCCTTGTCGGCGCCCGATTGGTCGGCGTCGAGAGCGACGACGACGGGATGCTGCCGGATGAGCTCGAGGACGCCATCGAGGCGTACGGGCCGAAGCTGGTCTACCTCATCCCCACGTTCCAGAACCCGACCGGCCGCACGATGTCGGCCGAGCGTCGGGCCGCCATCGCCGACGTGCTGGTCCGTACAGGCGTGCCCCTGCTCGAGGACGACCCGTACGGCGAGCTCCGCTTCGAGGGCGAGGCACTGCCGCCGATCGCGGCGCAGCCGGGGATGGCGGCGCGGACCGTGCTGCTGAACTCGGCGTCCAAGGTGATGGCACCGGGCGTGCGTGTCGGCTGGCTGCGCGCCGAGGGCCAGATCCTGCGCTCGCTGGAGATCGCGAAGCAGGGTGTCGGCCTCCAGACCGCGGTCACCGACCAGCTGGCGGTGGCGCACTACCTGGCGACGTACGACCTGGACGCGCACATCGCCCACGTCGCCGGCATCTACCGTGTGCGGCGCGACGCCATGCTCGCGAGCCTCGACGCGCGGATGCCCGAGGGTGCGACGGCGACCCGGCCCGAGGGCGGCATGTTCGTCTGGGTGCGTGTCGGCGGCGACCAGGACTCCGCGCTGGTGCTGCCGAAGGCCGTGGACCTCGGCGTCGCGTTCGTGCCGGGCTGGCCGTTCTACGCCGGCGAACCCGACCGTACGACCATGCGTCTGAGCTTCGTCACCAACTCCCCGGAGACTATCGACGAGGGCCTCGCCCGCCTCGCGGCCGCCTGGGGCTGGTGACCCGGGTCGCCCAGTCAGCTCGCTGCGACGGGATCGGCGTCCGATGATGCGGACGCCGTGACCGCCTCGGGGGCACGGTGCTGGCGTGTGAAGAGCGCGACCGCAACGACGCAGCAGAGCACCTCGGACACCGTGATCGCCCAGATGGTGCCGGTGAGACCGAACCAGGCGTGGGCGCCGAAGAGCACGGGGATGAACAGCACGCCCTGAGTGACCGAGAGGATCGTCGCCGGGCGTACCTGACCCGTGGCCTGGAACCACGTGATCGCGAGGCCGGTGAAGCCGTTGAACAACGCCGAGACCAGCAGCGCGGTCAGCACTCTCGCCCCCACGGCCAGGACGGTCGGGTCGGCGCTGAACAGTCCCAGGGTGTCCGGACCCCACACGAACAGAGGCAACGCGAACACGGCCACGATGGCCGCCACCCAGCCCACCCCATGGCCGAGCGCCTGATGGGCCCGGCGCACCATGCCGGCGCCGAAGGTGGTGGCGAGCAGCGGCATCGCACCCAGCGCCACGCCCATGGCAAGGGCCTCCGGCAGCTGGACGATGCGCTGGGCGACCCCGAAGGCGGCCAGAAGAGAGTCGCCGTAGCTCATGGCGATGTGGTTGAACACGAGGGAGCTGACCACCAGGAAGCCGCTCATCAACAGCTCTGAGGCTCCCACTCCGAAGACCTCCTTCGCCGTGGCGGCGTCGGGCCGGAACCAGCGCAGGCCGATCCGGATCTCGGGGCTCTTCCGGTGCAGGTGCCACGCGAGGTAGCAGACGGTCACGACGTTGGACAGCACGATGGCGAGGCCTGCGCCGGTCACGCTCCAGTGCAGACCGAGGATCAGCAGGATGTCGAGACCGAAGTTGGCGATGGTCGAGGCGATGATCGCCACCATCGACGCCCTGGCCGCGCCCTCGGCACGGACCAGCTGCTCGATCGCGAACGCGACGGTCAGGACGGGTGTGCCGGCGAGCAACACGCCGACGTACGCGGCAGTGGGAGCCGCCGTGTCACCGGACGCGCCGAGCAGGGTGACCAGAGGCCCCAGGAAGGCGAGCCCGAGCACGGCGACGGCGACCCCGGCCAACGCAGCGCCCCACACGGTGAAGGCTGAGTAGGCCCGGACCTTCGACCGCAGCTGGTCGGCGGCCTCCCCCGTGACGTTCCCCAGCTCACCGAGGTAGCGGGAGACAGCTGAGCTGCCGCCCGTGCCGAAGACGCCTCCGACGGCCATGACGATCGCGGTCAGGGGGAGCCCGAACGTGATCGCCGCGAGCAGCGGGGTGGAATGCAGCGAGCCGATGAAGCCGGCGTTGACGATGCTGTAGATGAAGCCGGCGGCAACCGCCGCCATCATCGGTCCTGCGAGGTGGACCAGCGCTCGGCCCATCGGAGCGTCGAGCAGGTAGTAGCGATCGTCCCTCTCCGGGACGGGGTTGTCGTTGGTCATATCGGGTCTCTTTCGGGCATGGCGACAGGGCGCCGTGACGGCGTGGAGCGAAGGAAGGTGTGGTCAGCCGGCCAGTTCTTGGTCGAGCTTGGCCAGCAGCCGACGGAGATCGTCGGCTTCGGCCTCGGTGAAGGTGTCGAGCTGAGGGCTGGACCCGGCCCAGATGTCGGACTCGAACCGTTTGACCTGGGCTCGACCCTTGGTGGTCGTGTGCAGTGTCTTGCGTCGAGAGTCGGACGGGTCGGCGCGCCGTTCGATCCACCCGTCACGTTCGAGCAGCTGCAGCAGGCTCGAGACGCTGGCGGCGCGGGTGCCCATCACGTCGGCGATGTCGCGCTGGATGAGGCCACTCGCCTCGTTCGCCTCGATCCACCCCAGGATGCGCGCCTGGTGAGGAGTGAGACCAGCGAGGTCGACCGAATCCATCACGGTGGCCATGTTCTGGCGGGTGCGCAGGGAGATCCGTCCGATCAGCTCGGCGATCGCGGCTGCGCTCTCTCTCTTGGCCATACCCAGACTCTAGATACTTAGGTTTCGAATAGTCAAGGTCCTAACCATTGTCTCTGTCCTCTGGTCCGCCCGGACGCGGGCTCCCCAGGACCTTGGGGCTCAGCGGCCCCACTTCGTACGGACCGAGGAGCGGACCTTCAAGTAGCGCCACTGGGAGACGAGGCCGAGCGCGACGAGGCCCAGGTACAGCGCGTACCAGCCCCAGCCGTCAGCCACCACAGCCGTCAGCGACGCCTGGCTGAAGGTGAGCAGGGCGACCTTGCCCATGGTGAGCATCGTGCCGAGCGTCACCAGGCTGGCGCCGACGAGGGTCGTGAGGATCACCAGGACGAGTCCGGGCAGGTCGAAGCGGTACGCGATCACGCCGAGCACAACGGCGCCCACGATGCCCGCCGCGAGCGATGCCCAGCGGTTGTCCACGTGCGCGGCCACAAGGGCGCTCACTCCGAGCGTGTAACCGATCGCGGCCAAGCCGCCGATCATCGCGAACTTGTAGACGAAGAACGCCAGCAGGCCGAACACGGCCGCGCCGATGGCGCCGCCGATCCAGGCGGTCTGGGTCTGCAGCAGCGGGGTGTCCGTGAACCGCGAGACGGCGTAGACGCCGACCGCGAACCCGATCAGTCCGCCGAACAGGCTGATGATCGCGCGGATCGTCGCGTAGCCGCGCACCACCAGCGACAGCCCGATGAGCGCCACCGCGACGCCGATAGCCGTGCCGGACATTCGTACCTCCACTCGTTCCGTACGACCATGGTGCCCCGTGCGGCTGTGCCGGGTGGGGACCCGTCAGTCGGCGGCGAGCGCGGCGGCGCCGATGATGCCCGCGCCGTTGAGGAGCGTGGCCGGGATGATCGGTGTCTCGAGCTTCAGGTAGGGCAGGAACTTCTCGGACTTCCGACTGACGCCGCCGCCGACGACGAACAGGTCGGGGGACAGGATGAACTCGAGGTGGGAGAAGTACGGCTGAAGGCGCTCAGTGGCCCACTTCTCGTACGACAGCCCGTCGCGTTCGCGGGCGCTGGCCGCGGCCCTGGTCTCCGCGTCGTGGCCGTTCAGCTCGATGTGGCCCAGCTCGGCGTTGGGGATCAGCACCCCGTCGTACATCAGCGCGATGCCGATGCCCGTGCCCAGCGTGGCGAGGATGACGAGGCCGTCTCTGCCCTTGGCAGCCCCGTAGCGGAGTTCGGCAACGCCGGCCGCGTCCGCGTCGTTGACCAGGTGGACATGGCGGCCCAACTGCGCGGTGAACAGCTCCTCGCCGTTGCAGTTCTTCCAGCCCTTGTCGATGTTGGCGGCCGTCTTCACGACGCCACGCTTCACGATGCCGGGGATCGTCACGCCGATCGGCGCGCCGCTGGGGAGCGTGTCGAGGAAGCGCTCGGCGATCTTGTCGACGACGTCCGCGACGGCCTCAGGGGTGGACGGCTGCGGGGTCGCGATCTTGTATCGCTCCTCCAGCAACTCACCAGTGGTGATGTCGACCGGGGCGCCTTTGATGCCACTCCCGCCGATGTCGATGCCTAGAGCTACGGTCGGCTTCTCGGTCACGGTGTCCTCCTCGAGTCGACGACCGACTCGCGCGGCTCGTCAGCGGCATCCTTCCGCACGGACGCACGGCCTGCAATCGGCACGCGCACACTCGTCGAGCCCCTCGCTGTCGAGACAACAGCCGTCCCGGCGCGCACGTAGGCCGCGGCGTGTGAGAGGTTCTCGCCATGCCGTTCACCGACCTGACCCTCGACGAACTCATCGACTACCGCCCGGCCGTCGACGAGCCTGCTGACTTCGACTCCTTCTGGCAGGCGACGCTTGCCGAATCCCGCGCCGCTGGGGGCGACCTGACCGTCACCGACGTACAGACCCCGCTGACCTTGTTCCGCGTCTCGGACGTGACCTTCCCGGGCTTCGCCGGCGACCCCATCCGCGCCTGGCTGATCCGTCCCGCCGCGGCGAGCGGACCCCTGCCGGTGGTCGTGGAGTTCATCGGGTACGGCGGCGGGCGCGGGCTGCCGTCGGAGAAGCTGCGCTGGGCGGCGTCGGGCTATGCGCACCTCGTGATGGACACCCGCGGACAAGGCAGCAACTGGGGAACCGGCGGCGAGACCCCCGATCCGCACGTCACCCAGCCGAGCGTCCCCGGCGTCATGACGAACGGGATCCTCGACCCCGCCACGTACTACTACCGCCGGCTGTTCACCGATGGCGTGCGCCTCGTCGACGCCGTGTCGCAGCTCGACGGGCTCGATCCCACGCGGATCGCGGTGACCGGCGGCAGCCAGGGCGGCGGCATCTCCGTGGCCGTGGCCGCGCTCTCGCCCGCCGTGGCAGCCGTGATGCCGGACGTGCCGTACCTCGCGCACTTCCGCCGGTCGGTCGCGATGACCCCGGCCGCGCCGTACACCGAGGTCGCCCGCTACCTCGCCGTCCACCGTGGCGTCGATGAGCAGGTGTTCCGCACCCTGTCGTACATGGACGGCGTCAACTTCGCCGCCCGCATCACCGCGCCGGCGCTGTACTCGGTGGGGCTGATGGACGAGATCGTGCTGCCCTCGAGCGTGTACGCGTCGTACAACGCTCTGGGTAGCACCGACAAGGAGATCGCGGTGTACGCGTACAACGGCCACGAGGGCGGCGAGAGCTTCCACTGGGAGCGCCAGGTCGCCTGGCTCGGGTCGCGACTCGGCTAGCCCGCGTCCTTGGGAGCGTGCTCCAGCTCGGACATCGCCTCGGCGACGTGAGTGTGGCCGAGGATCTCGTACGCCACCACCCAGATCACTGGTCCCAGCACCAGCACGACCAGGCACACGGGCAGTGCGACGCCCGCTGCGGCAAGGGCGAACGCTGCGCCGAGGACCACGACGGTGATCGCCGCGAGCCCCGCGTGCAGGAGGTGGCCCGCGGGCATCAGGACGACCGTCGACACGATGAAGATGGCGCCGAAGGCGAGCACGGGGATGCCGATCGTCGCCACCACCATGAGCTCGGACAGAGGCGAGTGACCGGCGAACCAGAGCGCGGCGACGTGCAGGCCGGCGCCGGCGGCGGCGATCGCCGCGAACAGCAGCGGCTGCGAGTAGCCCCACACGAACGACCCGGAGCGCGACGCGTGCAGGATGTCGCCGAAGGGCACGGTGAAGTACGTCCACCAGAGCGCGAACGCCAGCCCCAGCCCGGCAAGGAGGAGCACGCCCGCGTCGACGGTCCAGCCGGTGCCCTCGACCAGGGTCTGTACGGCCTCGACCGTGCCGAGGATCACCTCGCCGAGCGCGATGATCACGAGCAGCCCGTACCGCTCCGAGATGTGGTGCGGGTGCCACGACGTGCCGCCCTTGCGGCGCTCATTGAGGTACGGCCCGCTCAGCTCGATCACGTACAGCACGGCCACCACCGCGGACGTCGGCAGCACCGCCAGGGGCAGGACCGCGAGCAGGATCCAGCCGACCTGGGCGATCAGCAGCGTGCCCACGTAGCCGAGGGCGACCCCTCTGCTGGACGGGTCGCTCACCGCGACGCGCAGCCAGAGCGCCACCATCGACAGCCGCATCACCACGTAGCCGGCGACCATCACCGTGTTGTCGAGGTGCCAGCCGTCGTCGAGGCCGTGTGCCAGGGGTGGGATGCCCAAGGTGAGGATGCCGACGCCGGCCATCTGGACGAGGGTCGCGATCCGTACGAACCAGTCGTCGGTGTCGTACGCGCTCATGAACCACGAGTACGAGATCCACGCCCAGATCACGGCGAACATCGAGAACGCGAACGTGGCGATGCCCTGCCAGACGTGCCCCTCGGCGACGAGGTGCGCCAACTGCGAGGCGGCTGCGGAGAAGGCGACGACCACGGTCAGGTCGTACAGCAACTCCAGCGTCGTCGCGGTGCGGTGGTGCTCGTGTGGGTCACGGCTCACCATCCGCCGGAACCGGTGTACGGCAACGGCTGGATGGCTCACGCCTAGCCCCCGGACTTGCGGCGGAACTGCCGCTTGCCGGCCGCAGCCTTGTGCGGTCCTCCCGCCACCTTGTTGCTTGCCCCGTGGGCCTCGCCCACCGCCTGCTTGCCCTGCTTGGCCTCGAGCGCGCGCTTCATGACCTCTCGGGGATCCAGGGCCTCGGGCTCGGTCGTCTCGTCACTCATAGGGGCCACTCTGCCATGAGCGGGCGGTTGCCCACATCAGGAAAGCCCGTTGACGCGCTCCCGCGACCCGCTTGGCAAGGCAAGCACTGCTTGGCAAGGCGCCGAACCCTTGCCGAGCACGCCTTGCCTTGCCAAGCCGACGGCGGACGCGGGATGAGGGCGCGGAAACTGGGCGCAACCACCGGCGATCCCGTGACGTGCGTCGGGGGCGCCTGTCAGGATCGAGCCCGTGCACACTCAGCTCTCCTCGCTCCCCGCCCGTACAGCGAAGACCCACGAACGGATCAAGGCGCACGTGTACGCGCGTCGCGTGCCCGTGACGCTGGCCGCGAACCACCTGACCGGCGAGCCGGTCTCCTTCGACGAGGCGACCGGCGGCGACTTCGTCCCGTTCGCGCTCGGCACCCCGTGGGGCCGCGGCTGGTCGACGTCGTGGTTCCGGATCACGGCGACACTGCCCGAGGACGCGACGGGCCGCTGGGAGCTGGTGATCGACCCCGGCTTCGACGCCAACTCGCCCGGCTTCCAGGCCGAAGGGCTGTTCTGGAGCACCGATGGTCGACCGCTCAAGGGGCTCAACCCGCTCAACGGCTACCTGCCCCTGCCCGACCTGGCACCGGGCGAGACGGTGACGGTGTACCTGGAGGCCGCCTCCAACCCGCCCGTACACGGCAATGCCGACACCAGCTACTCCGATCTCGACACGACGCCGAACACGTCGATCTACACGTTCCGCACAGCCGTGCTCGCCGAGCTCGACGAGGAGGTGTACGGGCTGGACCTGGACCTGGCCGTGCTCAACGAACTGCAGGGCGAGCTGCCCCAGGGTCCGCGCAAGGCCCAGATCAACACGGCCATCGAGGCGGCGCTCGACGCCCTCGACGTACGGAACATCTCCGGCACGGCCACAGCGGCCCGCGCGGCCCTCGCGCCCGCCCTGGCCGCGCCGGCTCACGCCACCGAGCACACGATCTCGGCCGTCGGCCACGCGCACATCGACTCCGCGTGGCTGTGGCCGATCCGGGAGACCATGCGCAAGTGCGCCCGGACGTTCTCCAACGTCGCCACCCTCGCCGAGGACTACCCGGACCTGGTGTTCGCGTGCAGCCAGGTGCAGCAGTACGAGTGGATGCGGGACCACTACCCGGAGGTCTTCCGCCGGATCAAGGACACGATCGCGAAGGGCAGCTGGGCGCCGGTCAGCGGGATGTGGGTCGAGTGCGACTCCAACCTGCCCGGCGGTGAGGCGATGGTCCGTCAGTTCACGTACGGCAAGCGGTTCTACGCCGACGAGCTCGGCGTCGAGGCGAACGAGGTCTGGCTGCCCGACACGTTCGGCTACTCGGGCGCGCTGCCGCAGATCTGCCGGCTCGCCGAGGGCCGCTGGTTCATGAGCCAGAAGATGAGCTGGAACACCACCGACGTCTTCCCCCACCACACCTTCCGCTGGGAGGGCATCGACGGCACGCGGGTGTTCGCCCACTTCCCGCCGTCCGATACGTACAACGCCCAGATCTTCGGCGAGGAGCTGGCCCGGTCGGCGCGCAACTTCAAGGACGCCGGACCTGCGAACCGGTCCCTGATGGCGTTCGGCCACGGCGACGGCGGTGGCGGTCCGACCAGGGAGATGATGGAGCGCGCGCGGCGCGTGGCGAACCTCGAAGGGTCGCCGAAGGTCGTCGTCGAGTCGCCGAGAGAGTTCTTCGCGAAGGCGGAGGAGGAGTACGCCTCCGCGCCGGTGTGGGTCGGCGAGATGTACCTGGAGTTCCACCGCGGCACGTACACCACGCATGTGAACGTCAAGCAGTCGAACCGGCGCACTGAGCACCAGCTGTTCGAGGCCGAGCTGTGGGCGACGACGGCGACGCTGCTGACGGGGGCGGACTACCCGTACGACGAACTCGACGCCCTGTGGCGCGCGACGCTGCTCAACCAGTTCCACGACATCCTGCCGGGGTCGTCGATCCGGTGGGTGTACAGGGATGCGCGGGCGTCGTACGACGACCTCAACACGCGTCTCGAGTCGCTGATCGGGGAGTCGCTGAGGGAGTTGGGGACCCTTCGAGACGCAGCGGGGCTCCGCCCGGCTGCTCCTCAGGGATCCGAGGGTGACGAAGCCGATCGGCGTCTCGAAGGGCCCATCACCGCCAACGCCGCACCGCACGCGAGGGGTGGGGTGAGCGCGTTCGGGGCCGGGGCTGCCGAGCCGGCCGGCCACGCTCCCGTACAGATCGACGGCGACTCGTACGTCCTCGACAACGGACTGCTGCGCGTCACGGTCGGACCCGACGGCACGATCGGCTCGATCCGGGACCTCGTGGTCGACCGCGAGCTCGTACCGGCCGGGGCCAAGGCCAACCTGCTGCAGCTACACCCGGACTTCCCGATCACGTACGAGGCGTGGGACATCGACGAGTACTACCGCCACACCGTCACCGACCTCACGGACGCCGACGCGATCACGGTCGACGGCGACGCGGTCGTCGTGACGCGGAGCTTCGACGGCTCGACGGCGACCCAGCGGGTGCGGCTCGCGGCCGACGCCCCGCGCGTCGACATCACCACCGAGGTGGACTGGCACGAGCGCGAGCGGCTGCTGAAGCTGGCGTTCCCGCTCGACCTGCACACGACGACGTCGACGAGCGAGATCCAGTTCGGCCACGTGACCCGCCCGACGCACGCCAACACGAGCTGGGACGCGGCCAAGTTCGAGACGGCCGCCCAGCGTTGGGTGCACGTGGCCGAGGGCTCGTACGGCGTCGCGGTCGTCAACAAGGGGACGTACGGGCATGACATCTCTCGGCCGCCGGTGGGCGAGTCGCGCGCGAGCCTGCCGACGACGATCCGGATGTCGCTGGTGCGCGGCCCGATGTACCCCGACCCGCTGGCCGACGAGGGGCGCCACACGTTCGAGTGCTCGCTGCTCGTGGGTGATGTCGGGGACGCGACGCGCGAGGGGTACGCGAAGGCGCTCCCCGGTCGTACGGTCGCCGGCGCCGGCTGGGACCCGGTCGTCACCTGCTCGAACCCCGATGTCGTCGTCAGCGCGGTGAAGCTCGCCGACGACCGCTCGGGCGACGTGATCGTGCGGGTGTACGAGTCGCGCGGGGCGCGTGCGGCCGCCGACCTGGGGCTCGGGTTCGCCCACGGCGAGGTGTCGGTGGTGAACCTGCTGGAACGTACGGACGGCGAGTCGGAGCACCTCACGGAGATCGAGGCCACGGACGGCGGCGTACGGGTGCGGCTGCGGCCATTCCAGATCGCGACACTGAGGGTGAAGCGCGCATGAGTATCGGCGGTAACCTCATGCCCACTGCAGGTCTGTGAGGCGCCTCTCACGTACAGTCGACAGCCGTGGTCCGTGGGGCAGGATGGGCCTCCGGATCCACCCGAAGGAGTCTCTATGCGCGCGCGCCGGACGTTCTTGGTCGTCCTGGCCACCCTGGGGCTCCTCGCCGGGGTGATGCCTGCAGCCCACGCTGACACGTCGACCGACACCTACATCGTGGTGTTGAAGAACACGGTCTCGGCGTCGTCGCTGGGGAAGTCGGTGCTGGGCTCGAACGTCAAGACCCTCCCCGCGGCGCATGCGGCGATCGTCGAGCTCACGGCCGCCAAGGCTGCGTCGTTGGCCACGAACCCGAACGTGCGGTCCGTCCAGAAGAACGTCCGCGTCAAGAAGTCCGGCACCCAGACGAACCCGCCGTGGGACCTCGACGTGCTCGACAGTCGCGCCGGGACCCTCGACCACTCGTACACCTATCCGAACACGGGCTCCGGCGTCACGGCGTACGTCGTGGACTCGGGCCTGACCACGGTCAACAGCGAGTTCGCGACGGCCAGCGTCGGCGTGGGCATCAACTTCGTCCAGCGCGGGTCGGCCGAGGTGGTCAACCCGGACCCGGCCCTGGCGGTCGCGGCGTGCGGATCCGGAATCGACGACACCAGCGTCGATCCGACGGACACCGTTGACCAGGCCGGCCATGGCACGGCCGTCACGAGCCTGATCGTCGGAGCGACCTTCGGCGTCGCGAAGGGCGCCACCGTGGTGCCCGTCCGCGTGCTCGACTGCAACGGTGGCGGCTACGCGACCGACGTCTACAAGGCGGTCGACTGGATCCTTGCGAACCACGCCGCGGGCGCTCCTGCCGTCGTCAACATCAGCCTCGGCACCGCGGGCAATGTCCTCGACCTCGCGGCGCAGGAGCTCATCGACGCTGGCATCACCGTCGTGGCCGCCGCGGGCAACGACAACCAGAACGCATGCCTCGAAACACCGGCCCGCGTGCCCGGCGTGCTGACCGTGGCCGCGACCACCCAGAGCAACGCCGAGCCCGTCTGGCCCGACGGCCAGGGCACCAACTACGGCTCGTGCGTCGACTTCTACGCACCGGGCGACAGCGTGATCGCGGCGTCGCGTGAGGCGGGGATGTACGAGATCTCGACGGGCACGTCGTTCTCCTCCCCACTGGCGGCCGGAGGAGCCGTGCTGGCGCTTGCGGACCACCCCACGTGGACGCCTGCCCAGGTCTCGGCGGACCTGACCAGCCGCGCGACGTACGGCGTGATCAACGGTGCACGGTCGGTGAACAAACTGCTCAACGTCGGGCCCCTGGGGGTCATGACCGGCACCGCTCCCACCCTCACCGCCCCGACCCGGGTCGCGGACACGGTGACCGCCGTCACCCATTGGACCCCGGTGCCGACGAGCGCGACGTACCAGTGGAACCTCGACGGATCCGCGATCACCGGAGCGACCACCATCTCCTACGTCCCGGTCGCCGCCGACGAAGGGAAGACACTGACTGTCACCGTCACCGGTTCCTACCCCGGCTACGCCGACATCAGCGACACCAGCGCGGGCTCGGTCGTCGCCGCCGCCCCGCCGCCCCCACCGGCCGGCATGGTGACGTCGCTGTCTCCGTCCCGGCTCCTCGACACGCGCATCGGCCAGGGTGCCTGGGGCCCCATGACGAACGGGCGCACGGTGTCGATCCCCGTACGCGGCGTGGGCGGGGTCTCGTCCAACGCGTCGGCCGTGCTGATCAACATCACCTGCACCGACGCCAGCTCCAGCGGGTTCATCTCCGGACACGCGTCCGGGACGGGCATGCCGGGGGTGTCGAGCGCGAACTTCGTCGCAGGCAAGACCGGCGCCAACCTCGCCCTGATCCCGGTCGGCGACGACGGCGCGATCTGGCTCACGTCGGCGGTGAGTAACGGCGGGACCGTACAGCTCGTGGTCGACCTCCAGGGATTTGTGTCCGGCGGCGGTGCCGTGACCGAGGCGGGCGCAGTCGTCCCCGTCTCGCCGCAGCGGCTGGCCGACACGCGGATGACCGGCTCG
The DNA here is from genome assembly GCA_027492675.1 of Propionibacteriaceae bacterium. GTDB lineage: Bacteria > Actinomycetota > Actinomycetes > Propionibacteriales > Propionibacteriaceae > Fen-668. Next base: position 34,902 of record JAPUEI010000060.1, read on the forward strand.
ATCGGCGGCGGCGGCACGTTGAACGTGATGGTCGCCGGAGCAGCAGGTGTCCCGTCCGGTGCCGCGGCCGCCTTCCTGAACGTCACCGTCACTCAGCCGGGCACGCCCGGCTTCCTCACGGCCTACCCCGGTGGGGAGAACCGGCCGGCCACCTCCAACGTGAACTTCGTGCCCGGCCAGACGGTGCCCAACATGGTCCTCGTCAAGATCGGAGGGAACGGGATCGTCTCGATCTTCAACTCCTCCGCCACGGCGGTGCACATCATCGTCGACATCCAGGGGTACGTGACGCCGGGGACCCCGACCGCCACCGGCGCGATCGTGCCGATGTCGCCGCTGCGGGTGCTCGACACGCGGTACGGGATCGGCACGACTCCCGGGATCGTGTACTCGGGGACGGGTCGCACCATCTACTTCACGGGCTCTGGTCTGGGCACCGCGTCGGGCGTCTTCCTCAACATCACGGCGACGGGCCCCTCGGGCAGTGGGTACCTCTCGGCCTACCCCGCCAACAGTGGCCGACCGGCGGTGTCGAACCTCAACTTCGACGCGGGCGCCACGGTGCCGAACCTCGCAGCGGTGGCCCTCAACAATTCGCAGTGCCGGGTGGATGCGGCGGTCACGAACAACGGGTCGGTGGCCATCGTGGCCGACGTCTTCGCGTACATCATCTGAGGGAGCTTGCATGACCTTGCCCGCCGCGGTCGTCTTCGACATGGACGGGATCCTCATCGAGACCGAGCCCATCTGGGACCAGGTGCGTCGCCGCCTGGCCGCGGAGGACGGTCTCCTGTGGCCCGAGTCGTCGACCCCGATCATGATGGGCCTGTCGACCCAGGAGTGGGCCTCGCACATGACCGACGTCGTGGGCTTCGCCGGCACCTGGCAGCAGGTCGCGCAGCGGGTGATCGACGCGATGGCCGAGGCGTACGCTCACGGCGGGCTGCCTGAGCTGCCGGGTGCGGTCGAGGCGGTACGGAGGATGGCCGGGCTCGTTCCGACGGCCATCGCATCCTCGTCGCCGCGCCGGCTCATCGACACGGTCGTCGCCCGGCTCGAGCTGGGCGAGGCGCTGTCGGTGACCGTCTCCACCGAGGAGGTGCCGCGCGGCAAGCCGTACCCCGACGGCTACCTCAAGGCGTGCGAGCTGCTCGGCGTCGACGCGCGCCGCTCGGTCGCGGTGGAGGACTCCACGAACGGCATCCGCTCGGCCCACGCCGCAGGGATGGCCGTTGTCTGCGTGCCGCCCGGCTTCCACCCACCCGCCGACGACACCCTCGCCCTGTGCTCGGCCGTCATCGACACCCTCGACGATCTCACCGAGGACCTGGTCCGCGGCCTCCTCTGAGGTGCGAGTACGGGCTCAGGCCTGGGCGGCTTCGTACGTCCGGATCTCGTCGTACAGGCGGCTCTTCACCTCCGCGGGCGCGAAGCTGTGGTCCACCGCGGCGCGCGCGAGGTGCGCCAGACCCGCCTGATCGAGGTCGAGGAGCGCGGCCGCGACCCCGTACTCGGTGTTGAGGTCCGTCGAGAACATCGGCGGGTCGTCGGAGTTGATGCTCACCGGCACGCCCGCTTCGACCAGGCGGCGCAGCGGGTGCTCGGCGAACGTCGCCACCGCGCGCGTCGCGATGTTGGAGGTCGGCGACACCTCGACGGGGATGCGGTGCTCGGCCAGGTGGGCGAGCAGCCGCTCGTCCTGAACGGCCGACGTGCCGTGGCCGATCCGCTCGGCGCCGAGGATGGTCAGCGCGTCCCAGATCGTCTGAGGCCCGGTCGTCTCGCCCGCGTGCGGGATGGAGTGCAGCCCGGCGGCGCGGGCCCGGTTGAAGCAGTCCTCGAACTGCGGCCGCGGCACACCGATCTCCGGGCCACCGAGGCCCAGTGCGATGAGGCTCGCCGGGCCGTGCTTGAGTGCCAGATCGGTGGTCGCGATGCCGCCTTCGAGGCCGAGCTCGCCGGGGATGTCCCAGATCCAGCGCATGACCAGGTCGAGGTCGCGCTCGGCCGCCACCCGTACGTCCTCGACCGCCTCGACGAACGCCTCGATCGGCACGCCGGCGTTCACGTTGGTGAGCGGGGTGCAGGTCAGCTCGACGTAGCGGACCTTCTGGCGGGCGAGCTCCTCGGCGATGCCGTAGGTGAGGGTGTGGATGTCCTCGGGCGTCTTCACGATGTCGACGACCGAGAGGTACAGGTCGACGAAGTGGGCGAAGTCGGTGAACGTGAAGTACTCGGCCAGCGCCGCGGGATCGGTCGGCACCCGTCCGGGATGGCGCCGGGCGAGCTCGGCGACGATGGCCGGCGACGCGGAGCCGACGTGATGTACGTGTAGCTCGGCCTTCGGCAGTCCGGCGATGAACGCCTCGATCTCGGGCGTGGGACGGGGCTGCGCATCAGACAGTGACATGCGAGAGATCCTGCCGTATCGGGCGTCGGGCCGCGCGGATCTGCTGGGATGCCCGATCGACCCGCTTGGCAAGGCTTGGCGTGCTTGGCAAGGGATCGGCGCCTTGCGAAGCGCTGCTTGCCTTGCCAAGCAGCCTCGGCTGGCCGCACCCGCGCCGAGCGAGGTGACCCGGCGGCCTCACGAGCGGATCAGCCGAGCGCCACCCAGGTGCCGCGGTAGCGGCGGAGTAGCCGGTACCGACCCGTGGTCGCGACGGTGTCGACGGCCTCCCGACTCGCGCGCGACGCCGTACGGGCCGCGGCATCCTCGTCGTACCCGCTCGATGCCGGCACCGTGAACCGCACGAGGATCCGCGGCGTGCCGGCCACCACGGTGATGTCGGTCGCGTCGATGTGGTGCCCGAGCGCGGAGACGGCCGCATCCATCACCTGCTCCGGCGACCTCCCCGGCAGCAGGTCCCCGATCTCGATCTCCAGGCGGTACGACGGCACCCGGGCAGTCTAGGTAGGGCGGATCATCGCGCGGCGATCGCGACGAACATCGGGCTGAGATAGGGGATGAGCCAGACGACCCAGACGAAGACCGAGAAGCGGTGGAACCTCCGGATCATGGTCTCGTCCCTGCGGAGCAGCACCACGAGGGCCCAGATGGCGTGGACGATCATCAGCACGATGGCGATCACGCCGGAGATGCCGTGGACGTCGGCGCTCAGCCCACCCACGTACGCCATCATCATCGCCGTCCCCGCCGTGTCGCAGCCGACGCCGAGGACGAAGAACACGAAGTTCCACCACTGCAGCCGGCCGACGATGCGTTCACCCCAGACGCCGATCGTGTAGCAGACGAGGGCTGAGGTGATGAAGGTGCTGGCGAGCGGGTTCACGCGGGCTCCTGGGTACGGGCTGGTCCCAGGCTAGTGCCGGACGTGCGGGAGGATGGCCGTCGTGGCGAGCGAGCGAACGTGTCCTTGCGGTGGCGAGATGTACGAGACGTGCTGCGGTCCGTACCACCTCGGCGTCGCGCAGGCGCCGACCGCGGAAGCGCTGATGCGCTCGCGCTACTCGGCGTTCGCCCTCGGGCTGAGCGACTACCTGTGGCGCACCTGGCATCCCCGGACACGCCCAGAGACGGTGACGCTCGACGGCACAGAGTGGGTCGGACTCGAGATCGTGGACGTCGTCGACGGCACCGAGCGCGACCAGGAGGGTGTCGTGGAGTTCGTCGCCAGCTACACAGAGGGCCGCCACCGCGGACGGATGCGTGAGCGCTCCCGGTTCGAGCGACGCGGAGGACGATGGCTGTACCTGGATGCCGTCTGACCTGGAGCGCGCTTGAGGTCCAACACGTATCTTCTTAACGCGGTCTTAATGGGACAAGTGCGTGCCGGATAGCGTACGCTTCGGCGTGGGGGACGTAGCCGCTCACTTGGGGAGAGCAGCTCCGATCTGTCACGCGAGGGGTCTGCCAGGCATCATGCCTAGGGGCAGGCCCCTCACGTTGTTTCCAGAGTCGGTCAGCCGCAGTTCTGGCAGTCGCCTTCGATGGGCGTCTCGAGGTAGCAACGGTCGCAGATGCGGCTCGTCGGCACATCCGGGACCTCCGCGACCACAGGGCGCTTCGGAGCGGCCGCACGCGGCGTCCGTACGGGCTTGTCCCGCCGGGTCCTGAGCGCGCTGGAGAGCATCGGCGTCGCATTCGCGGGCACGTCGGACGCGTACTTGAGGTAGCTGTCCAGGCGCCCCTGCGCGGCCGCCTTCTCGCGGGCCAGATCGTTCAGCGCCCGGCTGCCGTTGACGCGCTGCACCTCGCTGTACGCGGGACCGACCGCGCCGGTCGAGCGGTTGACCACGAGCGAGGTCAGCGGCGGTTCGCCCGTGGCGAAGCAGCGGTGCACGACGAGCGTGAGCACCCGACCGAGCCAGTTCGGCGCCGGCTCGGTGGACTTCACGCCCGTACGCTCCTGGATCAGCGCCGCGAGCTGGTCGGGCGAGATCACCCGGCCATAACGGGAGGCGATCGCGACCAGCACGGTGTACGTCGCGTCGGCCCACAGCCGCAGCGCGTCCTCCGTGGTGACGGGGGTCGAGTCGATGGAACGGAAGTACGGGGCGGTCATAGCACGATCCTCAAGACAGGGTCTCCGTGGCTGGGGCTCTGGGCGGCGGCGAGGGTCAGCTGCCGATCGGCATGACCGAGCACCTCACCTGCGGTGAGCTGGACGCCGGTGGAGACCACATAGCGAGCCACGTCCAGCAGAAGGTTCGTGGAGTCGGCCAGCGAGAGCGGGGTCGACTCGAGCATCAGATCGGCGTGGCCGAAGGTGGGCAGGCCGAACGTCGCGAGCGTCGTTCCGGTGACCTCGTTGCCCCACGACCACACGGACAGCCACAGGTCGATCGGCAGCTGCGGGTCCTCGGGATCCGCGTAGGCCGCCCGCACGATGTCGTACACCACGTCAGGCGGCAGCGTCGTCGCGGCGGCCGCGCTGTACAGGCCCACCACTTCCGGCGCCTCGACCAGGCTCGCGGCCACGAGCGACCCCGTGACGTGGGCGGCGAGTGTGCGCTCCAGCGCCGAGTCGACGTCGATCGGCGAGGCAGGATCCGTACCCGTGGCCTCGGCGCTGACCACCGCGTGCGCCACGTGAGCGTCTACCGCGGCGGTGTCCGGCCAGTACGCGGGGTGGCAGTTCCTCGTCGCCTCCCCCTCGGGCACGGGTGACGCGACGAGAGCGACGACGATCCGTACGCCGTGAAGGGTCACCACCACCGTCGGTTCGCCTCCCGAGGACGGGAGGCCCTTCCCGACCGACTCGTCCGAGAAGGCCGCCCGCAGCCGCGCGACGACGGCGTCAGCGTCGAGGGGTGCGGAGAAAAGAGGGAAGGAGGTGTACGAGCCGGACGGGTCCGGATGGACGATGACGGTCATGTGACCTTTCGTAGAAAGACGAACACCCGGCCGACACGGGGTCGGCCGGGTGTTCGCCGGTTGCTCTCAGTGCCTGATGCCCTGCTGGCGGTCCTTGCGGGCCACGAACTCGCGGGGCGTAGGGCCAGTGTAGATCTGTCGCGGCCGGTAGATCCGCTGACTGGGGTTGTCGTGGATCTCCTTCCAGTTCGCGATCCAGCCCGGCATGCGCCCGATGGCGAACATCACGGTGAACATGTCGAGCGGGATGCCGATCGCGCGCAGGATGATGCCCGAGTAGAAGTCGACGTTCGGGTAGAGCTTGCGCTCCACGAAGTAGTCGTCGGACAGAGCCGCCGCCTCGAGCTCGCGGGCGAGCTCCAGCTTCGGGTCCTCGATGTGCATCTTGTCGAGCAGCGCGTCAGCGGCCCGCTTGATGATCGCCGCGCGGGGGTCGAAGTTGCGGTAGACGCGGTGGCCGAAGCCCATGAGCTTCACGCCGCTCGACTTGTCCTTGACCTTGGCGACGTAGTCCTTGACCGAGATGCCCTGGTCGTGGATGTCCTCGAGCATCTCGATGACGGCCTGGTTGGCGCCGCCGTGGAGGGGTCCCCAGAGGGCGCAGACGCCGGCCGCCGCGGAGGCGTACAGGTTGGCCTGTGACGAGGCCACCATGCGTACGGTCGAGGTCGAGCAGTTCTGCTCGTGATCGGCGTGGAGCACCAGCATCATGTTGAGCGCCGAGGCGACCTCGGTCGAGGGCACGTAGTCCTTGTACGGCTTGGAGAACATCATGTGAAGGAAGTTCTCGGCGTACTTGAGCTCGGGCCGCGGGTAGACCAGCGGCTCGTCGATCGAGGCCTTGTACGACGCCGCGGCGATCGTCCGTACCTTCGAGATCAGCGACGCCGCCGCCACCTCGAACTCGTCGGGCGAGTCGATCTTGAGGTGCGGGAGGTCGTACGCCTGAAGCGTGTTGATCATCGCGGACAGGACGGCCATCGGGTGGGCGGCCGGCGGGAAGCTCGAGAAGTGACGGCGCATCGGCTCAGGCAACGCGGCGTTCTCGGTGAGCAGGGAACCGAAGCGGTCGCGCTCGTCCTTGGTGGGCAGCTCGCCCCAGATCAGGAGCTGCGCGGTCTCGATGAACGAGCTCTTCTCGGCGAGAGACTCGATCGGGTAGCCGCGGTAGCGCAGGATGCCCGCGTCACCGTCGATGAACGTGACGGCCGATTCGCACGAGCCGGTGTTGCCGTAGCCGTCGTCGAGGGTGACGTACCCCGTCTCCGCGCGGAGCTTGCTGATGTCGACGGACGGCTCGTTCTCCGTCCCGATGACGACAGGCAACTCCACCGTCTTGCCACCGGGGAGCTCCAGCTTTGCCGTGTCGGTCATGTGTCCTCCAGTCGTCAAACCGATAACCGGGGCGCCCCCGGGGTGGATCCTCGTACGTCGGAGCGTTGTCGCAACGTCGCTGACAGGCCAAAAGTACCGGGCGCGTGAGCACTGCACCACTTGATGTCAAGATTTCTTGGACGAGTTTCCTCGGACCGCGCTCTCCAGGCGCGGAATGCGTGGCCCCGGCGGCGACCGCAGCCCTCGAGGGTGGGTCGAGCGGGTTCGGAACCGCCGCCGGGTCCTACGACAGGCGACCGCTGGACGGTCGCGCTGAGGAGCACGCTACTCGCCGTCGTCTGGTTGGTTCAGCGGGTCCCGCCAAGCTGTGACTGATGTGACGAACGTGATGGATGTGACGAAGTCCCGGCTCAGGAGGCGTACCGCGTAGCCGCTCTGGCGCGCGCCTTGGCCGCCTCGACCTCACGGTCCTTGGGCGGAGCGCTGCTCGTGAGGTGGTCGAGCAGGTGCTGCGTCGCATGGGCGATGGCCTCGACCGCCTCGTCGAACGCCTCCTGGTTCGCCTTCGATGGTTTTGTCGTGCCGGCGACCTTGCGGACGTACTGGAGCGCGGCCGCCGTCACCTCGTCGTTCGTGGCGGGAGGCTCGAAGTTGTGGAGCACGTGGATGTTCCTGCACATGCTCGCCGAGCCTAGGTCGGGAGGGGCGGTAGGAGAAGGGGTGCACGTGCGATCCCAGTTTTGGCAGTCCAGATCGCGAGGATGGCGCCTTCTGGGGCGTTTCCGGCTCACTGGACCGCCACAACGGGGATCCGCACGCCTCACCGCGGGGTGCGCTCGGAGGTGGGGGTCTCGGTTCCGGGCTGGGCGCTAGCTTCCTTCGCAGGCTGCTGGGCGGCTCCCGCCTTGACGGACTCGGGCACCGCGGCGACGTACTCGTACGTCGTGAGGGTCGAGCGGAAGGACAGCTTTCCGACGTACGTCTCGCCCTCCTCGATCATCGCTGAGGTCGCCTCGACGAAGCAGTAGAACTTGCCGGCCATGAAGAAGCGGGCGGGTTCGGTGTACGTGATCTTGAGGCACGCTCGGCCGTCGACCGTGGTCGCGCGCTGTACTCCGAGGTGGGGGAGCCGTCCCATCGCGGTCACCATCGCCTGCCGTACGGAAGCCGGCACGTACCCCATGCGCAGCGCGTCCCCGTAGAACGTGAAGACCGCCTCGTCGGTCGACATCGACCCCTGGACTCGGCTGCGCACGACCGCGTCGAGGCGCTTCGGGTCGGTCGGCAGGAGGGCCATCTCCTGTGGGGACAGCCAACTGATCGTGTCGAAGTGGTGGTAGTTCACCGAGCCGTCGTGACCGACGTCGCGGCGCCAGCTACTGCCATCGGGCATGGTCCAGCTCTCGAGGATCCGCAGGCCGTCGAAGCCCTCCTGCCAGTCCTGGGTGACCTGGTGCAGGACACCCGACGGTGTCTGGGCCGGCTGGCGACCAGCGGTGCTGGACAGTCGGTCGACCGCCGCGGCGTCCGCCGCGCTCAGCGGCACGACAAGGGGAAGCGCGACCAGCCCCGTGGTCAGGGCGGCCGCGGCGGCCACGAGCAGGAGGCGGCGCCGTACGGTCCGGGGCCGGGCGGCCAGGTCGGGAAACAGGTGGTCGAGGTCGGAGCGGAGTACGGGGGCGTGCTCGGCCAGCTGGTCGACGGGATCGGTGATGGTCATGAGTTGTCCTTGGTGGTGAGAAGCGTGAGTCGAGGGGTCTGGGCCTCGGAGGAGTCGGAGCCCTGCACGTGAGCGGTGAAGCGGGTGCGGGCACGTGCGAGACGTACGGTGAAGGCGTGGGTCGAGCAGCCGGCGACGCGGGCCGCTTCGGAGGCGGTCAGCCCGTCCCAGGCGGTGAGCAAGAGGGCTTCGCGTTCGGCCTCCGTACAGACGGCGAGCGCGGCCAGGGCCGTTTCGCGGTGCAGCACCTCGGCGTCTGGCGGTGGTGAGGTGGGCCGCCACTGGTCCCGTACCGCACTGAGCCACAGCTGGTCGGCGCGGCGCCGGGACCGACGGTGGTTGGAGGCGAGGTTGCGGGCGACGACCAGCAGCCAGGGCAGTGGAGGGACAGGGATCTGCGAGCGTCGTCGCCAGGCGACCGCGTACGTCTCGCTGACCAGGTCGTCGGCCGAGTCGCCGCCCACCTGGCGCACGGCGTACGCATGGACGCGGGGCGCGGTCTGCCGGAAGAGGGATGTGAACTCCTCCGGCGTCATGTGGTCCTTCATACCTGGGAATGTCCGGCCATGCCCCGGATGTCACGCGAGCGGGCCATTGTCGGTGGAGGTCGGCCGCTGTCGGGGGCGTCTGGCAGGCTCTGCGCATGCGCGATCGGGACATCGCCGCGTGGCGACTGGCGACACAGGGGCTGACGCGGCCCGGCGCTGATGCGCGGGCGGTGGTCGAGTCTTTGCTGGCTGTACAGGCGGAGAACCCGCGCCAGTCGGAGTGGGCGGTGGCGGCTCGGACGGCCGCGCCGAGGGCTGACGCGGTGGCGGGGCTGCTCGCCGACGGCACCGTGGTCCGTACGCACGTGCTGCGGCCCACCTGGCACTACGCGTTGGCGAGTGACATCGGGTGGCTGCTCGACCTGACCGGGCCGCGGAACCGGGCGACCGTCGCCGGCACGCTGGCGCGGCGAGGCATCGGCCCTGATGAGGTGGCCCGGGTGACCGAGGTGGTCGCCTCCTCGCTGGCCGAGCGCGGCGACCAGGTGCGGCCCGAGCTGCGCGATTCCTTGCTCGCTGCGGGGATCGACCACGACTCGATGGGGTTGTCGCAGATCCTCGAGCTCATCGAGTTCGACAAGGTCATCATCAGCGGCGCGCCGAGGGACGGCGAGCATACGTACGGGCTGTACGAGGAGCGCGTACGGGCACCGCGCGTGCTCGATCGCGACGACGCGCTGGGGGAGATGGTGACCCGCTACGTGGGTGGGCACGGGCCGGCGACGCTCCGCGACCTCGCGTACTGGGCCACGCTGGGCATCACCGACGTGAGGCGCGGGCTGGCCGTGGCCCGCGACCGACTGGGGTCGTTCGAGCATGAGGGACGTACGTACTGGCATGCGGCCGACGCGGAGCCGCCGACCGGTGAGGGTGCCCCGCGCGGACACCTGGTGATGGCCCTGGACGAGATGCACAACGGGTTCCAGGACACGCGGTACGTCATCGACGAGGCCGGACTCGTACCCCGCGCGACCCGCTACCCGGCCGTCGGGATGGCGCTGGTCGACGCGCAGTTCGTCGCCGTACACACCCGCACGGTCACGCCCACATCCGTACGGTTCGACCTCATCGGCTGGCGCCCGCTGGACGCGGACGACCTCACGGCTCTCGGGGAGGCCGCTGACCGGGTGGGCGAGTACCTGGGTCTGCCGGCAGTGCTGCGCGTCGTCAACTGATCCCGAGACATCCTGTGCGGTTACCGAGAGAACTTCACCAGCTACCGAGAGAGTTTCTAGCGGTTGGCGAGAGAACTTCACCGGGTAGCGAGAGAACTTCTGCACCGCCAACCGCTGAAGTTCTCTCGGTAACGGTGTGGAAGTCTCTCGGTAACGGTGTGGAAGTCTCTCGGTAACGGTGTGGAAGTCTCTCGGTAGCGGCGGCGGCTAGACCAAGCGCGTGAAGCTCACCGTGACCGACAGGGTGGAGTCGCTGCGGCCCTGGTAGACGCCCTTCATGGGGGGTACGTCGTCGTAGTCGCGGCCTCGGGCCACCACCACGTGGTCGAGGTCGACGGGCCGCAGGTTCGTCGGGTCGACGCCCGTCCAGCTGCCCGCCCACCACTCGACCCAGGAGTGTGACTCGCCGGACGCGGTCTCACCGACCTCCATGTCGACCTTCGGACACAGGTAGCCCGAGACGTACCGCGCCGGGATCCGTACGACCCTCAGCGCCGCCAACGTCACGTGCGTGAAGTCCTGGCACACGCCCTGCCTGGCGTCCCACGCCGTCTGCGCGTCGTCGCCGACCGACGTCGAGCCCGACACGTACATCATGCGCTCGTTCACCAGGCGGCAGATCGTCTGTACGGCCTCGGTCGGGGTCATGCCCGCCACGGCGTCGCGGAACTCGCGCTGAACCTCGGGTTCGAGGCGCGTACGGGGACTGGGCGCGAGGTACTCGTCGTACTGGTCGCGCAGGGTCTCCAGCTGGTAGTCCTCCCAGCTCAGGCACTCGACGTCCTCGGGCTGGCTGCTGCGTTCGACCGTGCTGTTCGACTCGATCTCGAACAGGCGGTGTGGCTCGAGCGCCTCCAGGCTCGTGACGTGCGTGCCCCAGTAGTCGCGGTAGACGTGGCTCCACGTCATCGGCTTCACGCGGATCCGGCTCTCGAGCGCGGTCTGCCCCGGCTCGGTGGTCGGCGTCATCCGGACCTCGTTGTGCGACGACGAGACAGGCGCGTCGTACGCGAGCCTCGTCGTGTGCGAGATGCGATAGCGGACCGTGCTCATACGACCTCTCCTGTCCACTGCGAGATCGCCCGTGAGGGGAAGTACTGCTTGGTGACCTCCGAGGCCGACTCGGCCACGGCGTGCTGCACGCGGCCCATCGACGGGGCCAGGTCGGCGATGACGTCGTCGGTCTGGCGGTATTCGATGGACGTACGGATCCGGGCCAGCCGCCGTCGCGCCTCGTCCGAGATGCCCTGGCGGTCGCTGGGCGGTCGCAGCCGCATCAAACACTCCTCGGCCGTGCGCAGGTTGTACACCACCGACCGCGGGAACTGCCGGTCCAGCGTGAGGAACGCCGCCGCGAGCCCGTCGTCGACGACGCCGCGGTGGGTCTGCGTGTACGCCTGCTGCGCGTTGCACGCCGTGAGCACGCCCGTCCACGACAGGCCGGCGAACTGCAGCGTGCCGGTCGCGACCATGCGGGCCGTCATGTCGGCCCGCTCCAGCGAGCGACCCAGCGTGAGGAAGTCCCACGCCTCGTCGTGCGCCATCGACGAGTCGGCCACGCCGCGAATCAACGCCGCCCGGTCACGGGTCCACGCCAGGTGCCGGGTGGTCGCGTCCGGCGCGCCGAGGTTGCGCCACCGGAACCAGGCCGTGTTGAGCACCTCCCAGAGGTCCGTCGGCAGCACCTCGCGGGCGCGTCGGGCGTTCTCCCGCGCCGCGTACCAGGACCCCGCGATCGAGCTCGGGTTGCCGGCGTCAAACACGAGCCGGTCCCGTACCTCGTCGAACGTCACGGTCGTCGTCGGCGGCTGGATGCCCATGATCATGGACAGGACCAGCTCGGCGGCGTCCGACTTCGTCGTCTCCAGCAGCGACAGCCGTACGACGTCGACGATGCGCGCCGTGCCGTCGGCGCGCTCGACGTAGCGTCCGATCCAGTACAGCGACTCGGCGATGCGGCTCAACATGGCGAACCTCCCTGCTGCTGTTGCTGCTGCTGAGCGCGGATCTCGTCGTCGCGGAACACCGCGGGCGGGCTGAGCACGATGACCTCGCGTGGCCGCTCGGGATCGGCCGGCCGGTCGTGGCGGCTGTCCGAGAGCACCCAGGTGTCCTTGGAGCCACCGCCGCGCGAGGAGTTCACGACGAGCTGTCCCTCGGGCAGCGCGACCCGGGTGAGGCCTCCCGGTAGCACGGTGACCCGCTCGCCGTCGTTGACCGCGAACGGTCGGAGGTCCACGTGGCGAGGCCTGAGCTTGCCGTCCACGTACGTCGGGATCGTCGACAGCTGCACGATCGGCTGCGCGATCCAGTTGCGGGGGTCGGCGACGAGTGCGGCCCGCAGGTCGTCGAGCTCGGCAGACGTGGCCTGCGACCCGACGACCAGCCCCTTGCCGCCCGACCCGGCGACCGGCTTCACGACCATCGCGTCGGCGTTGTTGAGCACGTACTGCAGCGACTTCGGCTCGATGCAGCGGAACGTGTCGACGTTGGGCAGGATCGGGTCCTCGTCGAGGTAGTAGCGGATGAGGTCCGGCACGTACGAGTAGAGCAGCTTGTCGTCGGCCACCCCGTTGCCGACGGCGTTGGCGATCGTGACGCGGCCGCTGCGCATCGCCGACACCAGGCCCGGGCAGCCGAGCATGGAGTCGGGCCGGAAATGCACCGGGTCGAGGAAGTCGTCGTCGACGCGGCGGTAGATGACGTCGACCTGCTGCAGGCCCTGGGTGGTGCGCATCCGTACGACGCCGCCGGAGCAGATGAGATCACGGCCCTCGACGAGCTCGACGCCCATCGTGCGGGCGAGCAGCGTGTGCTCGTAGTAGGCGGAGTTGAACACGCCCGGCGTGAGCACCACGACCGTGGGGTCCCGGGTGCCGTCCGGGGCTGCGGCCCGCAGCGCGTCGAGCAGCAGGCTGGGGTAGTCGGCCACCGGTCGTACGGAGAATTCCTCGAACGACTCGGGGAACACGGTCGTCATGGCGCGGCGGTTGGAGATGACGTACGAGACGCCCGAGGGCACCCGCACGTTGTCCTCCAGGACGCGGAACGTGCCCTGCTCGTCGCGGATCAGGTCGATGCCGGAGACGTGGATACGTACGCCGTTGGGCGTCCGCAGACCCGCCACGCAGCGGTGGAAGTGCTCGCTGGAGGCGATCACGCGCCACGGCAGCACACCGTCGCGTACCGCCCGTGGGATGCCCGACACCTCGCCGGCGTAGATGTCCTCGAGCAGCATCTCGAGCACCGTCACGCGCTGTTTCACGCCGCGGTCGACGACGTCCCACTCGTCCGCGGTGATGATGCGCGGCACCAGGTCCAGGGGGAACGCGCGCTCCTCGCCGGCGTAGTCGAACGTCACGCCCGTGTCGACATAGTGACGCGACAGCGTGTCCACACGAGAGTTGAGGTCCTCCGGCGTCATGCGCCGCAACGTCTCGTACACGCCCGCGTAGGCATCCCTCGGGCTGTCTGGGCCCGCGAGCATCTCGTCCCAGGCAGGTCGACCTGTGGGGTAGTCGTCGAACAGTGCCGTCATGGGGGAACGGTAGTGGCCACAGTGTTACGCGCGGCCGATCCCGTGTTACGCCTTGGTGACACTCATCCGAGAGCGGAGACCGCCTGCGAGGAGCCGGAGACGATGAGGTGCTCGTCGCGGGCGAGCACACGGTCGTCGGGAGGGTTGGGTTCGTACGAGCCGTCGCTGCGCGTGATCGCGAGCGTGAACACCTTCCGGGAGCGCAGTTCGGCGATCGTCACGCCGACCAGATCGTCGTCGACGGTGACCTCTTCCAGGGTGAACGCGAGGTCGCCCCGGGAGAGGGCCGCGTCGATGAACTCGAGTACGCGCGGCCGCAGGGCCATGTTCGCGATCGTCGTGCCGGCCATGGTGTACGGGGAGATCGCGCGGTCGGCCCCGGCGATCCGCAGCTTCTGCACGACGCCCTCGTCGCCGGCGCGCCCGACGATGAACAGGTCGGGGTTGAGCGCGCGGGCCGAGAGCGTGACGTACACGTTGCTGGCGTCGGAGTCGATGCAGCTGACGAGCCCTCGGGCCTTGGCGATCCCCGCCTTGCGCAGCACCGCGTCGGAGGTGCCGTCGCCGTGGAGCACGGGGTAGCCGGCCGCCTCGGCACGGTTGAGCGACTCCTCGCCGACGTCGAGGACGACGACGTCCAGGCCGGCGGCGGTGAGGTCCCGGGCCACGAGCGAGCCCACGCGGCCGAAGCCGCAGACGATGAAGTGGTCCTTGAGCGAGTCGACGATGCGTTCCATCTGGCTTCTGCCTTTCCTGCCGCTCCAGACGGCCCCGACGGTCTGCTCGGCGACGAACCCCACCGTGCCGAAGATGATCCCGATGGCGACGACCGAGAGGATCATCGTCCAGATCCGTCCGGCGACATCAAGGTCGCGGACCTCGCGGAAACCTGTGGTGGTGAGGGTGATGACCGACATGTACATCGCGTCGAAGAGGCTCCAGCCCTCGAGCACGACGTAGCCGATCGCGCCGACGAACGACACCGCGACGACGATGACCAGCCAGAGCAGGACCATCCTCAGCGGACGGACGGCCTGCAGCCGCTTCGCCTGTGCCACCCCGCGAGGGTCCCTCACGAGGCGACACTATTGCCTGCGGCGCCTCCCTGCTGGCTCCGCGACGATGCTCAGCCCTCGCTCGCGTACAGCGCCGTGAACGACGCCCTCTCGAGCTCGGAGAAGTGCATCAGCAGTCGCACCATCGCCGGCGGTGTGGCGTCGCCGGCGTCGAGGCGGGCCACGCTCATCGCGTGCACCGTGAACACGTAGTGATGTGCCGGTCCGGGCGGCGGCCAGGGACCGCCCCAGCCGGTGTACGCATAGTCGTTGCCCCACGTTCGGGCGCCGTCGGGCAGTGGGCCGCCCTCCGGAATGCTCGTCACGTCCGCGGGGATGTCGGTGACCAGCCAGTGCCACCAGCCCGAGCCCGTGGGCGCGTCCGGGTCGAAGCACGTGATGCAGTACGAGGCCGTACCTGCGGGCCCCTCGGTCCAGCTGAGATCAGGGCTGACGTTGTCGCCGCCGATGCCGGGCTCGACGTGGCGCCGGTCGATCGTGGAGCCGTCGGGAACCGCTGCGCTGCGGAGTTCCATGAGTGCCTCCCGCACGATGTGGATGCGGTCAGCGTAGGCGCTCAGCCCGTCGCAGGGGAGGGCCTGAGCGGGGCCAGCCAGGAGGCGTGACGAGACCGTGACGACATCGTGACGACAGCGTGATCGGGGCGCCCGGTTATTGGTACGTGATCGGGTCGGATTGTCTAGTGACTGTCCCTGTGAGCGCCAATAGCGTGAGGGCAGGGCTTGGGGCCCCCTCACAAAGAGGTTCGTGAGCAGTTCCGCGAAGACGCTGGCTGTATCAGGGGACACGGCAACAACTCTTCTCGGGTGAGCCATTGGGGGGCGCGCATATCCCTGCAGTGGTGCGGTCACCAGAGGAGCGGAGCAACAAATGAGGATTCCACGAGCACTCGCGGCCATGGCGGCCGCGACCCTCTTCGTCATGTCGATCGGAGTGGCTGCGCACGCCGACGACACTGTCACCCCAGACCCGGTGGTGACGGCCACGGCGGATGCCACTCCGCCGCCCGCCCCCGTCGTGGTCACGAAGGCGGAGGTCACGACCCCGCCGCCTGCCTCCACGACGCCGCCTGCGCCGGTGGTGACAACGTCTCCGCCCGTGGTGACTCCGTCGGCACCCGAGACGACCCAGGCCGCCGAGACGACGACCCCGGCTGCGCCGGTGACGACCTCGCCGCCGAGCAGCACCCCCGAGACCACCGGCCCGACTGCCGGCGAAACGACGACGGCCCCGGCCTCCGCTGAGTCGACCGGCGTGCAGGCGACCAGCGAAGACAGCTCACCCCCGGCATCCGAGGACCCCTCCACGGGCGTGATCGAGTCGGTCGACCGCGTCGGCTGCGAGGTCAACATCACCGTCACGACGCATGGCCCCGGCTTCTGGTCGCTGGCCGTGTACGACGACGGTGAGGAGATCGGCCTGTTCTGGTGGACCACCACCACCGATGACGCTCACACCGCCGTGTGGACGATCCCGGGTCCGGCAGGTACGGACTCTCCGGGCATCGGCTTCTTCCTCGCGCTCGGCACCCACGGCATCGACCAGGTCGACCCGTGGTTCTACCCGCACCGCGTCGGTGAGGCGTGCGAGGCGGAGCAGGTCCCGACCGAGCTGACCCTGCCCGGCTACACCGGCTCGACGACGGCGGGTTCGCCGCTCGTCGTGCACGGCACCGGCTACGGTCCGAACGAGGACGTCATGGTGTCCTTCGACGACACCCTGGCCGGCACCTTCCACACCGATGAGTCGGGTGCGTTCACGGGCACGATCCAGGTCCCGAGCGGGGCGGACGCCGGCAAGCACACGCTGACCGGTGTCGGCGCCACGAGCGAGAAGAGCGCCTGCGCGAAGGTCAAGGTCGTCGCACCCACGGCGACGATCGGCGAGATCAGCCGTGACGGCTGCGTCGTCTCGATCCCCGTCACCACCACCGGCCCCGGTACGTACAAGCTCGAGGTCTGGGACGACGGTGCGGTCATCGACACCTTCAGCTGGGTCGTCACGACGCCTGGCGTCAAGACGATCGTGTGGACGATCACCCGTCCGGCTGGAGCGAGTGCTCCGGGCGTCGCGTTCGTGGTCTCGCTCGGTGGAGATGATCTCGACATCGTCGACAACTACATGTTCCCCGACGAGACGGCCAACCAGTGCTCGGCCGCCGTCCCGGTGACCATCATGCTGCCGGACTACGCAGGCTCGACGACCGCTGGTGCGACCCTCCACGTGACCGGCACGGGCTACCTGCCCAACGAGCAGGTCACGCTCGTCTTCGCCAGCACACCGACCGGTGTCGGTACGGCGACGGCGGACGCCACGGGGACGTACTCGACGACCTTCGTGGTTCCTGCCGATGCGATCGCGGACATCCACCACCTCACGGCGACGGGTGTCACGAGCGGCCGTGCAGCGACCGCCGAGCTCACGGTCGTGGAGAGTGGTGAGGTTCTCGACGCCACGCTCACCCTGCCTGCGGCCACGCCGACGCTCGCCAACACCGGAAGCGACATCAACCCCGGGTTCGCGGCGCTCGCCCTGACCTCGGTGGTCGTCGGTGCCGGTGCCATCGTGATCGGTCGTCGTCGGAGCAAGACGATGCAGTGATCGTCAATTGACACAGAACGCGCCGCCGGGAATCCGGCGGCGCGGTCTGTGTTTTCGCGGTCCGTTTCCGGGTACACGCACCCGGGAAAGACCTGGTCGGGGAGAGACTTATCTCCCCGATAGGCACCTGTTGGGGTCCGGTAACCGTATAGATCAGGTAGAGACACTGGGCTTGCCCGAACCCGCCCCCGTTGCGCAGCCTAGGTTCGGCGGCTCGTCGACCGACCCACGTGTCGAGCCCGATGTACGACGGAAGGTGTACCGCGATGACCCGAGGACGACGACTTCTGAGCGGGGTGGCAGTGTTCGCGCTGGCACTGGCGAACCCGATCCCCAGTGTCGCCGCGGCACCGACGGTGCCCGACAGTCCACTTCCGACGCAGCGGCCAGCGGTCAACCCTGTCTTCACGTCCATCCCCGCGGATGCCGCACCGGCGACCGTTGGCGCGCAGAGCACCAGTGCCAAGACCCCCGCCGGAGACTCCGTCCTGGCAGAGGTCGCCCCGCGTGACGTGAGCTTCAACCTCGTCGGGGCTTCCTGGACGTCCATGACCGGCTCCGTGACCGTACAGGTGCGGACGCAGGCCGCCACTGGCTGGAGCGACTGGACGACCCTCGATCCGGAGGCTGAGCCAGGGACGAAGGAGACGACCGAACCGCTGTACGTGGGGGACTCGACCGGACTGGAGCTGCGCGCCGTGGGTCCCGCGGGCTCGGCCATCACCGGGCTTGCTGCGACCGCCGTGTCCTCGCCCGCGGTCGCCGCGGACAGCACCCTGCAGAAGGTCCAGGCACAGTCGGTCTCGACCGACGGTGTCCCGGCGCCCGCGATCATCTCGCGCGCCGCGTGGGGCGCCGACGAGAACCTCAAGGCCTCCAGCGGTGCGGACTGCATGACGCCCAAGATCGACGACACCGTACAAGCGGCGGTCATTCATCACACGGCGGGCAGCAACGACTACACCGCCGACCAGTCGGCATCCATCGTGCGCGGCATCTACGCCTACCACGTGCAGGGCAACGGCTGGTGCGACATCGGCTACAACTTCCTCGTCGACAAGTACGGGCAGCTGTTCGAGGGTCGCTTCGGTGGCATCAACCTGCCCATCCACGGGGCCCACGCGTCGAGCTGGAACACGAACACGATGGGCGTCTCGTTCATGATGAACTCATCGCTGATGCCGGCGACCGAGGCGTCGCTGAACTCGGCCATCTCACTGCTGGCGTGGAAGCTCGGCAGCTTCTACCGCGATCCGCTGGGATCGACGACCCTTGTCGGCGCGACCCAGCCGGTGATCTTCGGGCACGGTGACGTGATGGCGACCGACTGCCCGGGCACCTCGCTGCACTCGTTGCTCCAGCAGATCCGCGACAGGGTGGCGACGGCGATGGCCGGCCGGCAGAACACGCCGCTGCTGGCGCTCTGGGCGAGCCGCGGTGGCAACTCCTCCGACCTCGGGCCGGTTCACATCGCCGAGCGCACGGTCGGCACCGGCCGGATGGTCACCTTCCTGAACGGCGGCGGGTACGAGCGGGCCGATGCCAACGTCTTCTGGCTCGGTGGCGGGCTCGACTACGTCTACACCCAGCAGGGTGGGCCCACGGGGGCCCTCGGCTGGCCCACGTCGAGCCAGGTCACCTCCCATGGCATCGCCACGGCGACCTTCGAGCACGGCACCCTCACGTACCCCGTGGAGAGCGGCACCGCGACGTTCGGCGGCGACAGCACGTACCACGGCGTGACGCCCGCTCGGATCCTCGACACCCGGGCATCGGGCTCCGTCGGGGCCGGCTCGATGACCTCGTTCGCGGTCGCAGGTGTGGCCGGCGTGCCCACCGACGCGACTGCGGTGACACTGAACGTCACGACGACGAACGCCAAGGCGCCGGGCTTCCTCACGGTGTGGCCTTCTGGCGTGACGGCGCCGGTGGTGTCCAACCTCAACTTCGTCGCCGGTCAGACCGTCCCCAACCTCGTCACCGTCTCGGTCGGCGCGAACGGGAAGGTCTCCGTCCTCAACGGGTCGCCCGCGTCGTCGGACGTCGTCGTCGACATCAGCGGCTACTACAGCGCCGGGTCGCCGTCCTCGGGCGGCGGTACGGTCGCGACCACTCCGACGCGCATCCTCGACACCCGGGTCGGGCTCGGGGCGAGCGGCGCGGTCGCTCCCAACGCGGACCTCGGCCTGATGGTCCGCAGCGGAGTGGTGCCCGCCGACGCCACCGCCGTACTGCTCAACCTCACCGTCGACCAGACCGGCGCCAGCGGCTGGCTGGCGGCGTACCCGGCCGGGGTCGGCGTGCCCACGGTCTCCAACGTCAACTTCTCCAAGGGCCAGACGACGGCCAACCTCGCGCTCGTCAAGGTGGGTACGAACGGCGTCGTCATGCTGCGCAACGGCTCGACCGGGTTCACCCACCTGATCGCGGACGTGGTCGGCTACGTCACCGGCAGCGGCACCGGGGGTGGCTTCCGGGCCGCCGACCAGCCCACCCGGATCCTCGACACCAGAGCCGGCATCGGTCTGGGCGGGCCCGTGGCCGGCAATGCCGCGCTGGTGCTGCCGATCGCCGGTCACTCGGGTGTCCCCAACACGGGCGTCAAGGCGGTCGTGCTCAACGTCACCGCCACGGACATCACCAGGGCGGGGTACGTCACCATCTACCCGAGCGGGCAGAACCGGCCCACGGCGTCGAACCTCAACTTCCGCGCGGGCCAGGTCGTCGCCAACCAGGTCGTGGTGGGCGTCGGCAGCGACGGCAAGATCGTGCTGCAGAACCTGTCCGCGGGGTCGCTGTCGCTGATCGCGGACATCGCCGGGTACATCGTCTGACGTACGTGGGCCGGCTCGCTCAGTCGAGCCGGTCCAACGCGCACGTGCGCAGCACCAGGTCGCCGGCCTCGTCGCTGGCCGCCAGGTCGACCTCGGCGAGGATCGACCAGTCGTGGTTGCCCTCGGGGTCGTCGAGCACCTGCCGCACCTCCCAGCGCCGTCCGGCGAGCTCGCTGACCAGCAGCAGGCCGGGTCCGCGGGAGTCCGGGCCCATGCCGACGGTCTCGTGCTCGTCGTAGTACGCGTCCAGCGCCCGCTCCCACGCCGTACGGTCCATGACGATCTGCTGCGGCGGGTCGGTCGCGGCCGCGGCCAGCTCCTCGGCCTCGACGAGCCCCGCGAGGTCGTCGTGGCCCACGAGCTCCACCCGCCTGTACATCGCATTGCGTACGAGCACACGGAACGCCCGCTGGTTGGCCGTGATCGGGCGCTCGGACACCTCGGGCGTCTCGCCCGGTTCGAGGCCCGCCAGCAATGACTCCCACTCGGCCACGAGTGACGAGTCCGTCTGGCGTACGAGCTCGCCGAGCCACTCCACGAGGTCGCTGAACGACTCGTCGCGGCTCGCGGCCGGGATCGTACGTCGCAGTGCCCGATACGCGTCCGACAGGTAGCGCAGCAGCACGCCCTCGGCCCGCGCCAGCCGGTAGTGCGCGACGTACTCGGTGAACGTCAGCCCCCGCTCGTACAGATCCCTGACCACCGACTTCGGTCGCAGCGCGTCGGGCAGCCACGGGTGGGTCTGCCTGTACGAGCGGAGCGTGTGCTCGAGCAGCTCCGCGAGCGGCTTGGGCCAGGTGACCTGCTCGAGCAGCTCCATGCGCTCGTCGTACTCGATGCCTTCGTCCTTCATCTCCCGCACGGCCTCGCCGCGCGCCTCGAACTGCTGCGCCAGCAGCACGGCGAGCGGGTCCTCCAGCGTCGCCTCGATGACGCTGACCAGGTCCAGCGCGTACGTCGGCGCGTCCGGGTCGAGCACGTCCACGACGGCCAGTGCGTACGCGCTCAGGGGCTGGTTGAGCGCGAAGTCGTGCTGCAGGTCGAGCGTCAGCCGGTGCGTACGTCCCGTCGCGTCCGG
Organism: Propionibacteriaceae bacterium; assembly: GCA_027492675.1. GTDB lineage: Bacteria > Actinomycetota > Actinomycetes > Propionibacteriales > Propionibacteriaceae > Fen-668. Next base: position 56,145 of record JAPUEI010000060.1, read on the forward strand.
CTCGGGCAGCGGCACGACGATGCCGGCGCTCAGCAGCGACCGCCCGATGGCCAGCGCGCGTCGGACGAGGCGGCGGCGCGACGCGGGCTCCTCGTGGTTCTCCATGAGCAGCCGGCGCAGCGTCTCCACGGGGTTCCCCGGGCGGGCGATCACGTCGAGCACCATCGAGTACGTCACCTGCATGCGGCTGCGCAGCGGCTCCGGCGGCGAGCCGACGAGGCGGTCGAAGGTCTCGCGGGTGTACGAGACGACGCCCTCGGGCGGCTTCTTCCGCACGATCTTGCGCTGTGCCTTCACGTCGTCGCCGGCCTTGGCGACGGCCTTGGCGTTCGCGATCACGTGTTCGGGTGCCTGCGCGACCACGTACCCGATCGTGTCGAATCCCGCCCGTCCGGCGCGGCCGGCGATCTGGTGGAAGCTGCGCGCGGACAGAATGCGGGAGCGGTGCCCGTCGAAGTGGGCGAGCGTCGTGAAGAGCACCGTACGGATGGGCACGTTGATGCCGACCCCGAGCGTGTCGGTGCCGCAGACCACGCTCAGCAGGCCGGCCTGCGCGAGCCGCTCCACGAGCCGGCGGTAGCGCGGCAGCATCCCCGCGTGGTGCACGCCGATGCCACGTCGGACCAGCTTCGACAACGTCCGGCCGAAGCCCGCCGAGAACCGGAACGTCGCGACCATGGCGGCGATCTCGTCGCGCTGCGACCGGTTGCCCAGGTCGACGCTCAGCAGCGACTGGGCGCGTTCGAGGGCGTCCTTCTGCGTGGCATGCACGACGTACACCGGCGCCCGTCGCTCGGCGATGATCTCCGCGATCGTGTCGTGGACCGGGGTCATCGCCCACTCGTACGACAGGGGCACGGGACGTACGGCGTCGTCGACGAGCACCGTCGGTCGCCCCGTGCGGCGCGCGAGGTCGATGCGCAGATCGCGGGTGTCGCCCAGCGTGGCCGACATCAGCAGGAACTGGGCGCGGTTCAGCTCGAGCAGGGGTACCTGCCAGGCCCAGCCCCGGGAGGCGTCGCCGTAGTAGTGGAACTCGTCGGCCACCACACTCGCGACGTTCGCGTCGGCGCCTTCGCGCAGAGCCAGGTTCGCGAGGATCTCGGCCGTGCAGCAGATGATCGGCGCGTCGGGGTTCACGGACGCATCCCCCGTGAGCATGCCCACCCGGTCGGCGCCGAACGCGTCGACGAGGGCGAAGAACTTCTCGCTGACGAGGGCCTTGATGGGTGCGGTGTAGTACGTCCGACCGCCTGCGGCCACCGTCGCGAGGTGGAGCGCCATCGCGACCAGCGACTTGCCGGACCCCGTGGGCGTCGCCAGCACGACGTTGGCGCCGCTCAGCAGCTCGAGGATCGACTCCTCCTGGTGGGGGTACGGCTCCAGACCGCGCTCCGCCAACCAGCCCGCGAACGCCTCGTACACCTCGTCGGTGCCGTGCAGACCCGCGTCGAGCAGGTCGCCCAGCGCGCTCATGACGCCGGCGGCCTCCACGGGCCGACACGTTCGGCCTCGGCCGTGTAGTTGCGGGCGCGGTCGCGCAGGTAGCCGATCTCGCCGTAGCCCGTGATGTCGGCGAGCAGCGACGGGTCCGCCACCACCGCGAAGGCGCCCGCGTTGAGCCACTGCGTCACGCCGTACGGACTCGAGCCGCCCGCGATCAGCAACGCGCTGCCCGCCGCGGCCAGAGCGTGGGGTGCGTACGTGGTGCCGAGCACGTCGGCCGGGTGGATGAGCACCCCGGTGGCGCCGAACCCGACGGCGGTCGCGATCTCGCCCGGCGTCAGCGCCCCGGCGAAGAACGGCATGGAACGCCGGGCCGCGGCCTGGGCGAGGGTCTTGCTGCCGATCGGCGCGAGCGCGTACTCCGCCCCTGCGGACTGGGCGCGGGTGAGATCGCCGGCGGTGCGGACGCCGTGGACTCCGAAGGTCGCTCTGCCTCCGAGCGGTGTGGCCAGCTTCTCGATCACGTCGAGGTCGCCGACGTCGAAGGTCATGGCCGCGAAGCCTTCCTCGACGAGGATCGTGGCGGCCACGATCGCGCGCGCGGTCGTGCCACGCGGGAAGGAGGCCAGCAGCCGGGTCTCCGAGAGCATCCCCAGCGGGCCGCCATCAGTCATGGGTCACATCTTGCCGTACGTGTCTGTCGATCCCGTCACGCCGAGCGTCTGCGGCCGAAGTCGCTGCCGAAACCGCGGCGCTCGCCGGGGAGAAGCTCGTGGCGCCGCCAGGCCAGCACCCAGACCACACACAGGGCGGCGAACGCGTACAGCGCCACCGCGCCGAGGAAGAAGCCGGCTGTCGAGGCAGGGGTCGGGACGTCGCGGCGCGTCGCGGAGGCGACCGCAGAGCCGGTCTCGCGGGTCGCGGAGACCTGGGAGGTCGGCGGAAGGCTGGAGGGAGGGACGATGCTGGGCGAGGGTACGGGCGTGGGCGTGACCGCTGCGGTGACGGTGGCCTTGAACCCCGTCCGGGCGGCAGGGAAGCGCCCGTCACCGGCGAAGCTGACCGTCACCGTGAGGCTGGCGGGCTGCCCGGTCGACGGCAGCGCGAGTGGGGCCGAGAACGCGCCGGTCGCGTCGGTCGCACCCATCGCCGTGACACCGCCGAAGTCGCAGACGATGTCCACACGGGCCGAGTCGATCGGGGTGCCGTTGCTGGTGAGCGTTCCGGCCACGGTGAGCACGTCACCCGCGTGCACGGGGTTGGGCGTCAGCGTGGCGGCGATCGTCGTCGTGACGGCCGGTGGCGGCGGCGAGGACGGGGTGTCGTGGACGGTAACCGGCTGCATGGCCGCGGCGGCCCGATAGGTCTTGTCGCCCCCGAACGTCGCGTTCACGATGTGCATGCCCGGCGACGGCAGCGCAGCCGACGTCGCGTACGAGCCGTCGGCGTCGGTGACGACCTGCTTGATGACCTGGTTGTCGAGCGAGAGGTAGATCGTGGCGCCGGCGATCGGCTGGTTGACCGACTGCAGCTTGCCGCTCATGTCGAGGGAGTTGTTGTCCGCCGTGGCCTTGAGCGACAGGTTGGCGGGCTGGTTGGGCGCCGCCGGGAGCACAGCGTGCGCCGAGACCGGCGCGGACCAGAGCAGCGCGAGGAGCGCCCAGGCAGCGAGGGCGACACCTCGCACTTTCCTGAGATATCTCATCGAGTCTGTTCCTCCCGGCCAGTGATCGAACCGTTCACTGTGTTCTGATTGTGGACCTGATCAGGGAGTGTACGGTCAAAGGCTCGCGGTTGGACCATTCGGGGCCCACTTGACGTCCCCAATGCTGAGGGTATGCTGAGAAAGCCTCAGCCTTTGGGTGGTGCTGAGCGACTTGGGGAGATCCACTGTGGCTGGACGCGCGCGACGAAGTGCAGGTGAGTACGACTCGTTCGACACCGAGGCGACTCCCGCACGCCGGGCGCTCGATGCCCCAGACGCTGCCGCCCCTGTGAAGGTGCGCCCGTTCGTGCTCGGCGTCACCCTTCTCGCGACGGCACTGTGGGCCGGCCTCACCCTCACCTCGTCGGTCCCCGCGGCGGGCACCACGGTCGCCCTACCGGCGGCCTCGACGGCGACGTACGACAGCAGCGATGTCGACACCGTCAGCCGCGGAGCGGTCGACCGCGAGGCGGCCATCGTCACGGCGTCCGCGACCCCGACCCCGGCGGCCACCACGGCAGCCCCGGCTCCGGTGGTGTTCGCGGTCAGCAGCGTCGCGTACCTGCGAGATCAGCCGGCCACGACGGGCAAGATCCTCGCCACTCTCGCCGTCGGCACGAAGGTCACCGCGACCGCCGACGCCGCCAACGGCTGGCAGGCGGTGACCAGCGGCACGCTCACCGGCTTCGTGAAGAGCTCACTGCTCGCGACGCCGAAGGCAGCGGGTACGAAGACGGTGACGGTCTCGAGCGCGTACCCCGCCTGCGCCTCCGGCTCGGCCGTCGAGAGCGGTCTGGTCGCGCACACGATCCTGGTGCACCGCGCGGTCTGCACGACGTACCCCAGCATCACCAGCTACGGAGGCATCCGCGGCGACGGCAGCGAGCACGCGTCCGGCCACGCCCTCGACATCATGGTCTCCGGCAGCCTCGGCACCGACGTGGCCGCGTGGTTGCGGGCGAACTACGCCTCCCTGGGCATCACCGAGATCATCTACCAACAGCGCATCTGGACGACCCAGCGCGCATCAGAGGGATGGCGGGCGATGGAGGACCGCGGCAGCGCCACGGCCAACCACTACGACCACATCCACGTCCTCACGAGCTAGGTGCTGCCCCCAACGGCAACCCACACCCAGGTTCGCGGCTCCTCGGCCCCCCCGAGGAGCCGCGACGGCGTTCGGGGGGTCGTCGTGGGGCTCGGCGAGACGTCAGGCGGCGGCCGGGTGGGTTGCCGCACGGGCCCGGTCGTACGCCCTCGCGTAGCCCACGCCGAGCACCAGGAGCAGCAGGCCCACGCCCACGAAGGCGAGGCCGCGTTCGATGCCCGTGAGCACCGACAGGTCGATGAGGAACAGCTTGGCCGTCGCGGAGGCCGCCAGCACGAGGCCCAGCGTCACCCAGCCGGCGCCCGCACCGCGGCGCAGCGGGACCCACAGCGCCATCACGGAGGCCAGCGCCCAGAGCACGGTCACCGTGGCTGAGGCGATCAGGTAGCCCGCGGCCACCGTCGACAGGGTGCGGCCGAGCAGTACACCGAGCGAGTCGACCGTGGCCGACGCGGCGAGCAGGCCGAGGACGATGGCGAGGTTGCGGTACCAGCGGGGCTGCGACCCGGGGAGCACTGCGGGCCAGGCCAGGTAGGCGAGCAGCGCCCAGGCCGTGAGGAAGGCGCTGGTGCCGACGGGCGAGCTGTACTGCGCGACCACGACGAGCAGGAAGGCCGGGACGATCCACACGAGCGTCGCCATCGTGCCGAGCACGGCCGAGGCGAGAGCCACCAGGCGCGAGCGGGAGAACAGCGCGACGGAGGCGTACGCCGCGGCGACCGCAGCGAGGACCGTGGTGGTGTGGTCGCCACCGGCGATGCGCAGCCCGGCGAACGTGACGAGCAGCGCGCCGACCGGGATGACGGCCGAGCGGGGGATGCGGTCGAACAGGGGGAGTGCGGCGGCGGCGAGGTACGTGATCGCCAGGATCCCCAGAGCCACGGAGCCCCAGACCTGGCCGAGCTGCCACGCCGCGTACAGGGCCGGGAGCGGCGCGAGCGTCACCAGCACGGCGATCACGACCTGCTCGTGATGCCCAGCGCTGCGGCCGAGCCATGCCGACACCAGACCCGAGAGCGCGAAGACGCCCGCGATGACGGTGAGCAGCACGGTGTCGATGCTCGTGCCAGGCGTAGCGGCCGACGCGGCGAGCGTGAGCAGGACGAGGGCGGGGGCCGTACGGGCGACGAGGAAGATCGGCCAGCTGGTGCGCAGCTGCGCGAGGATCGCGACGACGGAGAGGACGACGGCGAAGGCCACGCCGATGCGCGGGTCACCGCCGAGGTAGGCGCCGATGAGGCTCGCGCTGGCCACGCCGAGGGAGGCCAGCCACTGGCTGCGCCACAGCACGGCGACCGCGACGACGGCCAGGCCGAGAACTGCCGTGCCTGACAGGGCGGCCCAGCTCGGGATGAAGGTGTACAGGCTGCCGGCGGCGTACAGGCCGAGGTAGCCCGCGGCCGCGCCCGTCGCGAGCAGCGCGTGGGCGCCCGCGTTCTCGGGGTCGCGGCGACGGATGACGAACGCGACGCCGGCCAGCACCGCACCGAGCGCGCCGGAAGAGATCGTGCGGGCGAGCGGGCCGAAGTAGCCGTTCTGCGCAGCCAGCACCAGGATGAACGCGATCCCGACGAGGGTGATCACGGCGCCGACGCCGGCCACCAGGCGCGAGACCAGCTGCGTGCGGGAGATGCCCAGGCGCGCGGCGAGTGCTGTACCGATGGGCAGCGTCGGCTGGGGAGCCGGTGGCGTGACAGGGGGCAGCGACGCCGGGATCTGGCGCGTCACAGGCAGACCGGTGGGCGGCGGGAAGTTCGGTGCGGGCGGCGGGGTCTGCTGCGGCGAGCGTGCCGCGACCTCGGCCTGCCGGGCGGCGAGTGGGCCGACGGGCTGCTGGGCTGCAGGCTGCGGTGCCGGAGCGTACATCGGCATGGACGGACGCGGCGCGGGCACAGGGCGTACCGGCATCGGCTGAGGAGGTACGGGCATCGGCTGAGGGGGTACGGGCCGGGGCTGCGCGATGGCCGCCGCCGACTGCTCCGCGGCGAGCGCATCGGCGAGCGCGTGCAGGTTGCGGTTGAGCTGGGCGGTGTTGGCAGCGATGAGGTCGTGGCTGCGAAGGACCCGGTAGAGGGACTCGTTGACGGTCATGGTGTGGCCTTTCTGGGCTGACACCTCGACGCTAGGGACGCGCGGGTCCGCCACCATCTGACCGAGGTCGTACATAACAGCCCATCCGAGGTCCCCAACGCGGCGTACGAGCGGGCTGCGAACTGGGATCCGTCCCTCCACGGCCGAAACCCTGGCTCGGGGAGAGGTCCCATACCCCTCGGGGAGAGGTCTC
>JAPUEI010000060.1:62787-70730 GCA_027492675.1 Propionibacteriaceae bacterium
TACCCCTCGGGGAGAGGTCTCGTACTCCTCGGGGAGAGGTCTCGTACTCCTCGGGGAGAGGTTTGGGACCCGTGCGGGAGAGGTTTGGTGCCCCTGGGGGAGAGGCTTGGGGGAGTCGGCTGGTTCTCAGACCTCTCCCGGAGGGGTACGACACCTCTCCTGGAGGGGTACCAAACCTCTCCCCGAGCGGGTGCGACGACCTGTCCCCCGATGAGCCGGGTGGGGTGGCGCGTGGCGTACTGAATATGCTCGACCCATGACCATCGTGGACCCCACCAAGACCGACGCCTGGGCCGCTCTGACCGGCCTCGCCGAGGGATTCGCCCCCGATCTGCGCGCCTGGCTCGCCGATCCGGAGCGCGTCCGTACGTTGAGCTTCGCCGCGGGTGACCTGCACGTCGACCTGTCGAAGAACCTCGTCACCGATGAGGTGGTCGAGGCGCTGCTGCAGCTCGCCGAGGCGGTGGGGGTCGAGGAGCGCCGCGACGCGATGCTCCGGGGCGATCGCATCAACGTCACCGAGAACCGGTCCGTCCTGCACACCGCCCTGCGGCGTCCGCGGGGCGACAGCCTCGTCGTCGAGGGTACGGACGTCGTCGTGGGCGTCCACGAGGTGCTCGACAAGGTGTACGCGTTCGCCGACAAGGTGCGTAGCGGCGAGTGGGTCGGTGTGACGGGCAAGCGGATCACGACCGTCGTCAACATCGGCATCGGTGGCTCCGACCTCGGCCCGGTCATGGTCTACGAGGCCCTGAAGCCCTACGTACAGCCCGGTCTCTCCTGCCGCTTCGTCTCGAACATCGACCCGACGGACATGTACGCGAAGACGGCCGACCTCGACCCCGAGACCACGCTGTTCATCGTCGCCTCGAAGACGTTCACGACGCTCGAGACCCTCACCAACGCGCGCCTGGCCCGCGACTGGCTGTGGGCGAAGCTCACCGAGTCCGGCGCCATCGACGGCAGCGACGCATCCCGTACGGACGCCGTCGCCAAGCACTTCGTCGCCGTCTCCACCGCCCTCGACAAGGTCGCGGCCTTCGGCATCGACCCCGCCAACGCGTTCGGCTTCTGGGATTGGGTGGGCGGTCGTTACTCCGTCGATTCCGCTGTCGGCACGGCCGTCGCCGTCGCGATCGGCCCGGACAACTTCCGCGACTTCCTGCACGGCTTCCACGAGATCGACCTGCACTTCGCGGAGACGCCGATCTTCCGCAACGTCCCGATCCTCATGGGCATGCTGAACGTCTGGTACGTCAACTTCCTCGGCGCGACCAGCCACGCCGTCCTGCCGTACGCGCAGTACCTGCACCGCTTCGCCGCGTACCTCCAGCAGCTCACGATGGAGTCCAACGGCAAGGGTGTCCGCGCTGACGGCGCCCCGGTCACCACGGAGACCGGCGAGGTCTTCTGGGGCGAGCCGGGCACGAACGGGCAGCACGCGTTCTACCAGCTGATCCACCAGGGCACGCAGCTCATCCCGGCGGACTTCATCGCCGTCGCCACGCCGCCGCACGCGCTGAAGGACGGCGACGCCGACGTCCACGAGCTGTTCCTCGCAAACTTCTTCGCGCAGACGAAAGCCCTGGCGTACGGGAAGACGGCCGACGAGGTCCGCGCGGAGGGTACGGCCGAGGCGATCGTGCCCGCGCGCGTGTTCAAGGGCAACCGGCCGACGACGTCCATCATGGCCCCGGCGCTCACGCCGAGCGTGGTCGGGCAGCTGATCGCGCTGTACGAGCACATCACTTTCACCCAGGGCATCGTGTGGGGCATCGACTCGTTCGACCAGTGGGGTGTCGAGCTCGGCAAGCAGCTGGCGCTCCAGATCGCCCCGGCGATCTCGGCCGACGACGCCGCGCTGGCCGCGCAGGACGAGTCCACGAAGGCGCTGATCGCGTACTACCGGGCCAACCGGAGCTGAGGGGACCCTTCGAGACGCAACGAGCCTTCGGCCCGTTGCTCCTCAGCGATCCGGTGGGTGCTACGCCACCGGCTCGTACAGCGGCACCACGTACGGGCCCTCGGGAATGATCGCGATGCTCGGGTCGCCGTGGCGGGCGATGCTCGCGGCGATGGCGTCGTCGACGCTTGTCACTGCCTCGACGCCGGAGATGCCGAGGTCGTCGGCGGACAGGCCCGTCGTGTACAGCTGCACGCGGCCGACGCGGAGCGGCCGCAGGAGCATCTCGGTCTCCCACTCGTCGATGTCGGCGAGGGTCTTCCCCCCGACCATCTCGAGGAACGCCTCCGTGCCGAGGTCGGTGAGCTTCTGCTGTGAGGCCCGGAAGTGAGGGCTGCCGATGCCCTCGGAGCATTCGGAGACGATGATCAGCGTGCCGCCAGGGGCGAGGATGTCGACGGGCGTGCACATGCCCTTGACGGTCTGGTAGTACGTCTTGTCCAGCGGGTAGCCGGCCGACGACGTGACGACCGTCTGGAACTGCCGCGGGACAGGCACGGACGCGTACGCCGACACGAAGTCGACCGCCGCCAGATGGCTCTCCAGGACCTCGCCGAAGCTCACGTAACTCAGCGCGCGCTCCTCGTCGATGACGGTGTTGAGCGCGTACAGCTCACCGAGCGTCCGTACGATCTCGAGCTGCTCCTCGTGGAGCGGGTTGCCGACGAGGTTGCACTGGACGGCCAGCGGGTCCTCCATGAAGCGCGCGGAGTGGAACGTACGGATCGTGTCCTCGCCCGCCACGCCCGGCGCCACCACCTTGCGACCACCGGACCAGCCGGCCATGAAGTGCGGCTCCACAAGGCCAGTCACGATGCGCAGGTCCGCATCGACGAGCGCTCGGTGGAGCACGATCGGCGTCTGCCGGGTGGCCGTCACGCCGAGGTCGGCCAGGCTGGCGCGGTCGCACGCGTCGTGGCCGACGACCCGTACGTGCTCGAGCACCCACGGATCCCCCACGATCTCGGCGATCTCGTCGTCGTCGCCGAGCCGGTGCAGACCGTTGGCGACGAGGATGGTGATGGCGTCGTACGGGATGCCGCTGGCCACCATCGTCTCGACCATGGGTCGCAGGAACAGCCCGTTCGGCACCGGCCGGGTGATGTCGCAGACGACGATGCAGGCAGACGTACGGCCTTGGGCCAGCACGCTCAGCGGCTCCGAGCCGATGGGGTGCTCGAGCGCGTCCCGTACCGCCGCGCGAGGGTCGTCGAGCGTCGGGAGCGGCGGCTTGCGGATCACGGTGACGTCGGCGGTGGGCGGAGGCGTCACGGGCAGCAGTCCCTTGCCGTACAGCAGTGAGACTCTCTCGTCGGCGCTGGTCACGAGCGGTTCCTTCTGTCGGAGCGGTGTTGCTCGGGAGAAGCATCCCTCGTGGGCCATCCGCGCTGTCAAGGGGGGTCCGACCTGGCCATCCCGTAGCCTGGCAGCCGTGAGCTCCGTACAGACCGCACCTCGTCGTGGCGGGCGGTTTCTTGGACGCCTGGTCGCGGTCGTTTGCGTCGTCGGTGTGCTCGCCTTCAGCCCGACGCTGTATGCGTGGGGGGCGTCGTCGGGTCGCACATACGTCGTCGAGACCGTGCCCGCGCGCGACGTGGCGCTCGTGTTCGGCGCCGGTGTGAACGCCGACAAGACGCCGTCGGACTATCTCAAGGGTCGCCTCGAGATCGCGTACCAGCTCTGGAAAGCGGGCAAGGTCAAGGCGATCCTCGTGTCGGGCGACAACGGCGAAGCCCACTACAACGAGCCCGACGTGATGCGGAGCTACCTCATCGCGAAGGGGGTTCCGGCCGCGAAGGTGGTGGCCGACTACGCAGGCTTCGACACGTACGCGACGTGCGTACGGGCCATCCGGATCTTCGGCGTGACGAGCGCGACGCTGGTCACGCAGGCGTACCACCTGCCGCGCGCGCTGGCCACGTGTCGCACGCTCGGCCTCGACGCGGTGGGGGTCGGCGACGAGACCGTGAAGCCGTACAGCGAGGACACCTGGCGCGCCGGGTCGCTCCGGGAGTACCCGGCGATGATCAAGATGGCGTACGACCTGCTCTCCCGACGCGTCCCGCTGCTCGGCGAGCGCGAGACCTCCGTCGACGTGGCGCTGGGGCGCTGAGGCGGCTGCGCAGGGATCCGAATGCGGATCACCCGCGAGCCTTCGGTGAGGCTTGCGTGCTTCTGGGGTGGGGATCGGGGATCATGTCCTGCGTGGAGGCCGCCGCATGATCATGCTCACCTCGCCGGCGAGCGAGCCGTTCGAGGTGGGGCGCGTCCGCAAAGTCCCGATCTCGATCGGGCAGTCGTGGCCGTACCTACTCATCGGACTGCTGGTCGTCCTGCTCGCCGACTCCCACCTCACGACGAACGAGATCGTGGCCGGCTGCAAGACCGCGCTGATCTGGTGGGGCTGCCTGTTCGCCGCCGTCGCCATCCACGAGGCGGGGCACCTGCTCATGGCCCTCGCCCTCCGCGTGCCGGTGGGGCCGATCGTCCTCGACGTCTGGGCGGGGCACCTGAACCACCAGGCCAAGTACGGCCCCGGGCGGGCCATGCTCGTCGCCGTCGCCGGGCCGTTCGCGAACCTGGCGACATCTGTGATCTCGTACTACAACCGTGAGGTCGCAGCCTGGTCGATGACGATCCTGCCGTTCATGGTGCTCAACCTGGGGCTGTTCCTCTACCACATCCTCCCCGGCCTGCCTCAAGACGGCGGTCACGTCGTGAGCGGCGTCGTCCGGTGGCTCACCCAGTCGCCGACCTCGGGCCTCGAGGTGGGGGCATGGTCCGGGCGGTTCGTCATCATCGCCGCCGCCGCCATGTTCCTCGGCGCGCCCATCGTCGTCGGGTCCCGCTTGCCGCGCGTCATCGACATGGTGTGGGTGGGCATCCTCGTCGTGGTCCTGTGGCGCTCCACCAGCGACGTGCTCCGGGTCGTGCGTCGGCGCCACCTCAGCGACCACATCCTCACCCGTACGATCGCCCGTCCCACCGAGACCGTCCCCCGGCATACCCGCCTGGACATCGTGGACGCCACGTACGCCCGAGGCAGTGCCGTCCTCGTGGTCGACGACGCCGAGCAGCCGATCGGCGTGCTGGTCGTGGGCGCTGGGCCCGCCGAGCGGCGTGACGTACTGACGGCCGGCGACGCCATGTTCCCGGCCCCCGGCAAGCACTGGGTGCAGGACGCGACGCTCGACGCCGAGGTGAGCGACCAGGCCGACGTGCTCGTCGCCGCCGCGTACCCCGTGATCGCGATCCGTACGGACCAGGGGAGGTACGGGCTCATCTGGCGCGCCGACCTCGACAAGGAGCTCTATCGCCAGGGCAACCCCTTCGGACCGCGCCGCGCCAACCTGGAGATGCACCGCAGCTGAGCCTGTACAGGTTGGTGGGCGTCTGTACGGTGCCGCTATGCTGGCTCCGCTCGGCCCCGGCCGCGCGGGCGTAGTTCAATGGCAGAACATCAGCTTCCCAAGCTGACAGTGCGGGTTCGATTCCCGTCGCCCGCTCCACATCCTCAGAAGGCTCAGGTGTACTACAGCGTTGCCTGCTAGTTCAACGCATGCCGAGGCCTGACCCGTCAGTTGGGTGGCGGTTCGAGGTGGTCCGAATCTTCGGTCGAATCGATAGGTGCGCTAGAAACACCGCTGTCCTGCCCTAGTGGCTGCCCCGTGGGGTTCTGGGGATTAGCCCATGGAATCCGCCACTCTAGTTTTCGGGCCAACTCATCAAATGGGAGCGTGGCTGCATCAAATGAATCCGAATCCGTGTGTAGATCGTTGATCTTGCAGGCTAAGATCGTAGCCGGAGTGACCCCAGTGGCCATGTCGCGCATGTCTTTTCGTGCTTCGAGAATAAATTCTGACCAAAGGCGAAGAAAGATCATTGTAGGGGCCGCGTTGTAGGCGGCCTGCATCAGTTTGGAAAATGCAAGGATCGCACCGTCACTACCGACCGTCAACAGGCTTGGAAAGTGTAAGGTTATAGCTCCGAGCAGACTGCCGTCAGCAGCTGCGTTCCGCCTCTGTCGCTGGGAGTTCTTCTGCTCATCCGTATTCATCACGGCGACTAGAGCACTGATGAGTGGTAAGTACATTTCGCGCTTCACCGAGCCGACGCGCGACTCGACCAGTTTCTCTTTTTCGACTTCCGTCTGCAGTGCTGCCTGCAGGCTTGAAGTCTTCCCGGCCGTACGAGCCGTGACAATCGAGTTGAGGACGGTCCCCACAAGGGAGAGGGCGCCAACTATGATGGCTGCATCAGCTGTGTTCACATACGGAGTATTGCATAGCGCTGTAGATGCGCTGCGTGCCGCCGCAGAGCCTTTCCCTCTCTTCTCTTGGTCGACCTCGTGAGGCCTAGGCCAGACCACTTCCCTGGGCCAGATGCTGAGGACTCGTGACGACAGTCGATCAGCTTCCCAAGCTGACAGTGCGGGTTCGATTCCCGTCGCCCGCTCCACATCGCCTCCCGCAATCGGCGCTGATCCGATTCGCCCCCTACGTCCCTCTCAGAGGCCCCACGGGGATCCACTTCTCGCGAGTGGGGGGGCAGATCGGCTCACCCGGCTCCCTTCCGTGCCCGCCACGGGGGCAGTATCGAGGTATGAGCTCTGAGTCCGAGATCGTCGTGCTGGCGCGGAGAGTGATGTCCCATCGTACGGACGAGGCCGTCGGACAGTCGGGGGCCATCGCAGCGGCAGCCATCTCCATCGTCGCCGGGCCGTTCGTGTTCACCAGCGAGGGCATCCCGCTGACCGGGCAGGTGTCGATGGCCACGGTGACGTCAGTACTGTGCGTGGTTCTCGGGGGGATCGCGTTCGCCGTCTCGTACGTCCGGGTGTCGGTGCAGGTGCCTGCCTGGCGTTCTCGGCCCCTCGTCTGGCGCATCCGCGACACGGCGGGCCTCACCCTGGCCTCGGCGTCGATCTCGGTGATGGCTGTCGGCGCCGCGTACACCACCTTCCAACGTGCCTTCCAAGGGCTGGTCGTCGGACGGATCACCGCCACTCTGCTACTCGCCGTCGTGGTGGGGGTCTGCTGCTACACGCTGTCGCTGATCGGGCACCACCTGAGCAGCTCGCGCGTCGCCGTACTCCTCGGCTGTTTCCTCGGCGCCGGCGTGTTCGCGTCGATGCTCACGGCGGACAACCCGGGCTGGTGGCAGTCGAACTTCAGCGCGCTCGGCATCAGCACGGCGAGCTCCGCATCGGCCTTCAACTTCACGGTCGTCATCGCCGGCATCGTGCTGACCACGCTGGCCGACTACCTGGCGTCAGACCTGTCCCGCTGGCCCGGCGTCACGCGGACCGTCGACCGGCTGGTACGGGTCGTGCTGATCATTATCGGTCTCGCGCTGGTCGGTCTCGGGCTCGTGCCGGTGAACCTGAGCCGAGTGGGGCACGACATCTTCGCGTACACCGCGCTGGTCGCGTTCGGAGTCTTCATCCTCGCCGCGCCCGTACTGCTCAAGGGCCTGCCGTCGTCGTTCGTCGTCACGACCGGTCTGTTCGGCGGTCTGCTGCTGGTGATCGTGCTGTTGTGGGCGCCGGGCGGTCGGTACAACTTCACGGCCGTCGAGCTGCTGAGCGTGCTGCTGATCTTCGCGTGGCTCACCCTGTTCGCGCGGACGGTCGGCAGTGGACCGCCGCGGGACACGGCCCCCGTGGTGGAGGTCATCGAGCGTCAGGCCGAAGAGATCGTCGTCCCGCCTGTACAGTCCGCCCCCGTCGCTGAGAGCCGTACGGCATCGGCAGGGGGTCGCGGGGCGGTGGCGGTGGCGTTGGTCGTCGGCGTGGTGGCGGGAGCCGTGCTCACGCGACTACTCGAGAAGACGACCTGAAGCGAAGGGCGTCACGCCGCGACGGGCGTCAACGACAGAACGTGAACCAGAAGATCCGGAAGCACCGAGGCTGCGGCTGCCCAGGACGCGTCGGTGTGGTGACCGGCGTGCTCTTCACCGGCGACGGTGCGGGCTTGGCCTG
>JAPUEI010000060.1:70830-73146 GCA_027492675.1 Propionibacteriaceae bacterium
CCACAACTGCCAGCGCCTCGCGCGCACTCCCATGGAAAGTCCCCCCGTAGCCCCCAAAGCCGAGGCCGAGCCTACCTTGCGGTAAGGGTCACGTCCACCGACGGACGCCAGCCGCCACTTTGTCGAAGCGCACCTTGTCGAGCTTCTCGGCGCGACCACGGACGTCATCGGGATGGACCCGCACCACGCGGTCCACACGTGCCTGCGACGGACGCTTCCGTGAGTCCCACGCACCCGTGCCGATCGCCACCCAGTGGCGTCCCTCGCCCGCCTCCTGCTGCGCGTCGGCGTCGTGATCGACGCTGGACAGCGGCACGCCGAGGAGCCAATCGCCGTCCCGGCCGATGAGCAGCACGGGCCGATCCTTGCCCTGGTGGTGGTCCTCCTCGTACGGAACCCACGCCCAGACGACTTCGCCCGGATCGGGGATCTTGCCCGTGTGAGGCGCGTACGTGATCTGCGGCCGGCCGGTGTAGTCGCCGGGGTACTTGGTGGACAGCTTCGGCGCGTGGCGGTCCGAGGACGGCTCGCGGCGAGCCCCGGTCGCCCGGCGGGCGGCGCCCGTGGCCTGCCTCGAGGCCGTACGCAGCGCCTCCGAAGCGATGCGCCCCAGCGACTTCAGCAGCTGGTCAGCGAGTGACGCCATGAGCCCTCACAAGTATCTCGGCAACGGTCCGTACACCACGTTCTCGGCCCACCCGCGGCGGATCTGCGGCGACACCCGGATCGCGCGCCAGACCGCGAAGTACGAGCCGATCTGCGGCAACCAGAGCAGCCCCGCGCCCACCGCGATCGGCGCCATCGCCACCATCGCGAGCGGGTTGAGCAGGAGGGTCAGCAGCGACACCACGAAGGCCACGATGCCGCCGATGCGGGTCCAGGTGCGGCCGTTCCACGCGTTGTACGCGATCGCGGCGGGGGCGGTGACAACCGCTGCGCCGATCGCGCCGACCGTGAGCACCATGACGATCGTCAGGAACGAGACGGGGTTGGGCTTCGTCCACTCGAGCACGCGCGCAGCGGTGTGGTAGCCGGTGACGGTCGCCGCGTCCCACAGCACCTTCACCAGCCCGGCGGCCGCCACCACGGCGCCCGCGAGCAGGAGACCGACCGCGATGCCGAGCTGCAGGGGTCGAGCGGGCTCGCCGGTGCGGGGGCTGACGGGGTACGAGGCGACACCGGGCAACGCGGGCGGCAGGACGCCGATCTCCTGGCGCGCATCCGTACCCCCGAGGTCGTCCTCGACGGCCGGGCCCTGCTCCTGCGTCATCGTGCTCCTGTCGACTGCCGACCAGGGTACCGGGCGTGGGTGTGAGTAGCGGCAAGCCCAGAGTGGGCAGGAACTGGTGGCAGCAAGCGACTCGGGACAGAGGGCGACGTGTGGTCCGGTCGTGGAAATGGCGTGTCCACAGCTCTGTACCAGGCGGGCACTACCGCCATTTCCATCGACCGTACGTACCTGCCGTGCCGCGGGTGCCTCACAAGGCTCCACGCACCTTTCTGGCTGAGGTCGCTGCCGCTCTCGGCGCAGGGTTTCGGGGCTGCGGTAAGGGGGCTGGCCAGCAGAGCGAAACGGCCGCCCCCCGAAACCGGGGAGCGGCCGTTTCGTACAGACCACCTACGAATACGTACAGAGACTCAGCCCTGCTTCATGGAGCCCGTCTCGAGGAAGCGGACGTGCCAGCTGTGGGCCTCGCGGAGGTCGTGCGGGGTCTGGAGGCCGTTGGCGGTCTTGCTCGCGCGCTCGAAGTAGTCGCTGAGGGCGCCCTGGTAGTCGGGGTGCACGCAGTTCTCGATGATCTTCTTGGCGCGCTGCTTCGGGGACAGGCCACGGAGGTCGGCCAGGCCGCGCTCCGTGATGAGCACCTGCACGTCGTGCTCGGTGTGGTCGTGGTGGCTGACCATCGGCACGAAGCAGGAGATGTCGCCGTTCTTGGCGGTCGACGGGGTGACGAAGCAGGAGATGTACGCGTTGCGCGTGAAGTCGCCCGAGCCGCCGATGCCGTTCTGCATCTTCGAGCCCATGACGTGGGTCGAGTTCACGTTGCCGTAGATGTCGGCCTCGATCATGCCGTTGCAGGCGACGACCCCGAGCCGGCGGATGTTCTCCGGGTGGTTCGAGATCTCCTGCGGGCGGAGGATGATCGACTTGCGGTACTCGGCCGCGTGGTCGTTCATCCGCGCCGCGGCTTCGGGAGACAGGGAGAACGCCGTCGCCGACGCCACGATCATCTTGCCGGAGTCGATGAGGTCGACCATGCCGTCCTGGATGACCTCGGTGTACGAGCTGAGGTTCTCGAACGGCGACTCGAGCAG
>JAPUEI010000061.1:0-2244 GCA_027492675.1 Propionibacteriaceae bacterium
TGTTCTGTAGGACCTTCTCAGTGGTCCGTTCCTTGCGGCCAAGCTTGGAGCTGGTGGTGGTCTGGTCGGCGCTGAGCGTCGTGCTCGAAGAGCCCCGTCTCGTACGCGAAGACCACCGCTTGGACGCGGTCGCGGAGGCCGAGCTTGCCGAGGATGTGGGTGACGTGGGTCTTCACGGTCGCCTCGCTGATCCACAGCTCTGCCGCGGCCTCGGCGTTCGACAGCCCGCGGCAGACGAGGCGGAACACGTCCAACTCGCGCGCTGTCAGGTTGGAGATCTGAGAGGGGAGCGTACGGTGCGGGCGCCGGGCGAACCGGCGGATGACGCGCTGAGTGACAGCGGGGGAGAGCAGGGCTTCGCCACCCGCCACCACGCGGATGGCGTCGAGAAGCTGCTCGGGCGGGTCGTCCTTCAACACGAAACCACTGGCACCGGCGCGCAGGGCCTCGAACACGTACTCGTCCAAGTCGAACGTGGTGAGAACCAGCACGCGGGCGCGGGGATCGTCGGCCAGGATCCTCCGGGTCGCCTCGAGCCCGTCGAGCACGGGCATCCGGATGTCCATCAACACCAGGTCAGGACGCAGGCGGGACGTCCTCTCGACCGCCTCCGCACCCGTGCCGGCCTCGCCCACCACCTCGATGTCAGTCTCGTCTGCGAGCAGCATGCGGAAGCCGGCGCGTACGAGGGCTTGGTCGTCGGCGACCACGACCCGAATCGTCATGCGCCGACCCCGTCGACCGACAGCCGTGCCGTGAGCAGGAATCCTCCGCCGGGTGCAGGACCAGCGTTCATCGAGCCGCCATAGATCTTGACCCGCTCGCCGACGCCGACCAACCCGCGGCCAGGCCGATCCCCGCTCGCCGGGCCGGTTCCGTCATCGCGGACCTGGACGGTCAGGTCGTCCCGCCCGTACGTCACTGTCACGTCAGCGCACCTGGCCGCCGCGTGCTTCAGCACGTTGGTGAGGCCCTCCTGGATGATCCGGTACGCGGACAGGTCGACGGCTCGGGGCAACTCGACCGCCTCGCCTTGGACGTGGACGACGACCGCGAGTCCGGTCCCACGCACCTTGTCCACGAGCGCTTCGAGCTGGTCCAGCCCGGGCTGCGGGGCCAACTCGGCGTCGGACTCGCCGGCGAGCGCACCGAGCAGCCGTCGTACCTCGCCGAGGGCGGCCCGCCCGACGTGTTCCACGTCCTGCAGCGCCTGCCGGTCCACCTCCCGGTCGGTAGGCATACGGTGGCGCACGGCACCCACCTGCAGCACCATGACGCTCACCGAGTGGGCCACGACGTCGTGCAACTCACGTGCGATCCTCGCCCGTTCCTCGGCGACGGCGACCCTCGCCGCGGATTCCCGCTCGCGTTCGGCGGTCCGAGCCCGCTCCTCTGCCGCCTCCGCGCGGTCGGACCGGGATCTGAGGGTCAGGCCGGTGAGCCAGACCATCGCGAAGAACCCTGGCAGCACCACCAGGGAGCTGGGCGTCGCCGCCGGGTCGTTCGTCATGAGAAACGCGGCGGAGGCCACGACGACAACCAGGCCCGCTCTGGCCCGACCCGCGTCGGAAAGGTGGCCGAGAAGAAAGGCGGAGATCATGCCGCCGAGGTAGCAGCCGAACGTGGCCGTGACGATTCCCGGGTACGCGAGGGACACGCCGTCGGCGAGCAGCCACACCATCACCGGGGCGAGGAAGGGGAAGGCACGCTGGGCCGTCAAGGGCAGGACGACCAGAGCGAGAACGACGGCGACCGCGACCAGGGGGTAGTCGGTCCGAAGCTTCAGATCGGGCCGCACGAGCACCTCGACTGCTGTACCGGCGACGAGCAGAACGGGCACGACGTCGACCCATCGTGCTGGGCCGAGCGCTCGCCGTTGCGTCACCCGAGGAATGTAGGGCCGCTGCGGCGGGGTCCGCATCATCCTCACGGTGGAGATGGTCTCGTCGGTGAGGCGCACCGGAGCCCCTCCGCGCGACCGATGTGTCGCCCGGACGCCGGATCCGATGCTGGGTGCATGAAAGCAATGAGCACTCCGACCGGGGCCGACGATGCGGCGACCGACGTACCAGCACCCGGGCGAAGGCAGCAGTACTCGCTCGCGAAGATCCTCGGCATCTGGGCAGCGGCGACAGCGCCGATGGGACTCCTCGCGTTCGTCGTCGTCCCGTACCTGATCCCGCGGACCTCTCTCCACCCAGGGCTCGTGCACTGGATCGCCATGGTGGTGGGGATGATGTGGCA
>JAPUEI010000061.1:2344-23272 GCA_027492675.1 Propionibacteriaceae bacterium
CTCGTACACGCGCATCGAGGGACTGGTCGACCCACAGTTCCGTGGTCAGTGGTGGATCCTCGGCCTCGCTCTGGTGAGCTGCCTGTTCAACTACGTCCTGGGTGAGGAGCTGCTCTTCCGTGGAGTGCTGCTGCCGCGGATGGAAGGGGTGTTCGGTCGTTGGGACTGGGTCGCCAACACCGTCCTCTTCGGCCTGTACCACGTGCACAAGATCTGGTTCTGGCCGAGCATCACCGCGAGCTCGTTCGGCATGGCGTGGATCGCCAAGCGCTACCGCAGCCTCTGGCTCGCCATGATCGTGCACGGGATCGAGGGGTTCTTCGTCGTTCTCGTACTTGCGGTCATCGCCGGCTGGCTTCCCTGACCCTGAAGCGTGTACTCGGGAACGAGGCATCTCTTCGCGAGTGGTCACGACACCGTCGTTCCGAACCGGCAGACGACGGTTCTGTGACCACTCGCATGGGGTCGTTTCGGCCAGCCGAGGGCCTTGACGACCAGCGGGTCGGAATACGTGGAGTCCCGTTCCACGTTGACAAGCCGTGACGGTGATTGCGCCCGATGAGGCCCTGGGGGAGGCGGTCACCGTGCGTGCCGCGCTAAGGTCGGCGCTGATGAACCTCGACACCACGAACATCGATGCGGTGGACGTCGACCTCGAGACGGAGACCCCGGCCGAGCGCGACGCTCGCTTCGAACGCGATGCCATGCCGCTGATCGACTCGCTGTACGGGGCTGCGCTGCGCATGACGCGCAAGCCGGCCGACGCCGAGGACCTCGTGCAGGACACATTCGTACGGGCCTACTCGGCGTTCCATCAGTTCACGCCGGGCACGAACCTGAAGGCGTGGCTGTACAGGATCCTGACCAACACGTACATCAACAGCTACCGCAAGGCGCAGCGCGCGCCGCAGATCAGCGACGGCGAGCAGGTCGAGGATTGGCAGTTGGCCCGCGCGGAATCCCACACGAGCAGCGGGCTGCGCTCGGCGGAGGCTGAGGCTCTCGAGACGATGCCCGACACCGCCGTCACCGACGCGCTCGCAGCGCTGTCGGACGACTTCCGTACGGCCGTGCTGCTGGCCGACGTCGAAGGATTCTCGTACAAGGAGATCGCAGAGATCATGGGCACACCGATCGGCACGGTGATGTCACGGCTGAACCGCGGACGCGGTCAGCTCCGTGACAAGCTCCGCGAGTACGCGACCGAACAGGGCCTCATCGGACGGCGGCCGCAGCCATGAGTGACCAGCACGACCAGGAGTGCGCGATGGTCCTCGCGCACGTACAGGAGTTCCTCGACAACGAGCTCGACTCGGCGACGGAGGACGCGATCCGCGCGCACATCGCCATCTGTGAGCCGTGCCTGGACCAGGCCGAGGTGTGGACGGCTGTACGGACACTGGTGAAGCGGGCCTGCGGCCCCACCGAGGCGCCCGCGACGCTCGTGAGCCGCATCACGATGCGCGTGTCCAGCCTGCGGATCGAGCGCCTCGGCTGACCACCGGCGCCCACTCCGCCTTGAGAACGACGAAGCCCCCGTCCGAGGACGAGGGCTTTGGCGTTTGGTCAGGCGTTCGGCCGCTTGCCGTGGTTCGCGGCGTTCTTCTTGCGTGCGCGACGCTTGCGTCCACCCTTGCCCATGCTCGTCTCCTCAGCTGTCAGCATCCACCCCTCGCCGACCGACGAGGCACGAATGGACATTCTGCCACGCTACGTGCTCACGACGATAACCGTGGCGCAGGACGTACCGTGGCGGGCCAGTAGGGTGACGCTCATGCTGTCCCTGGCTCGCGTCGTCGCAGACCACACCGATCTCGCCCCGGAGGACGTCGAGATACTGTCCGACATCGTCAGCGAATGGCATCTGCTGGCCGACCTCTCGTTCTCCGACCTCATCTGCTGGGTGCCGGGGACCGACGAGAACGAGTTCTGGGCAGCGGCGCAGATCCGCCCCGCGACGGGCCCCACCGCCCTCGAGGACGACGTCGTCGGCGACGTGATCAGCTACGACCCGGAGCACCTGGTGACCGAGGCGTTCCTGTCCGAGATGATCTGCGAGACCAGCGACAACAAACTCCAAGCCGGCATCCCCGTCGATGTCTGGGCCATCCCCGTCGTCCGTGACGGTCGGTGCCTCGCCGTGATCGAGCGGCACACGAACCAGATGGGGGTGCGAGCTCCGGGCGCGCTCGAGGACAACTACCTGGAGATCGCGGACATCCTCAGCGACATGCTCTGGCGCGGCGACTTCCCCTCGTCCGACAAGACAGGCCTCACGCCGCACGGCTCGGGCATCCCGCGGATCGGCGAGGGCATCATCCGCCTCACCCTGGCCGGCATCGTGACGTACGCCTCGCCCAACGCCGTCTCCGCGTACCGCCGGCTCGGCCTGCAGGGCGACCTGGTCGGCGAGGACGCCGCGCAGCTCACCTCCGACCTGATGGCAGGCGCCGAGCCGACCGACCAGGCCCCGTCGAAGCTGATCCGACAGCG
Organism: Propionibacteriaceae bacterium; assembly: GCA_027492675.1. Classification (GTDB taxonomy): domain Bacteria; phylum Actinomycetota; class Actinomycetes; order Propionibacteriales; family Propionibacteriaceae; genus Fen-668. Next base: position 4,838 of record JAPUEI010000061.1, read on the forward strand.
GACGCCGACGACGATGGAGATCGAGACCGACCGCGCCTCGGTGAACGTCAAGATCGTGCCGCTCACCGACGAGGATGGTCCGCTCGGGACGCTCCTGGTCTGCCGGGACACGACCGAACTGCGGCGCCGTGAGCGCCAGCTGGTCACCAAGGACGCCACGATCCGCGAGATCCATCACCGGGTCAAGAACAACCTGCAGACCGTGGCCGCGCTGTTGCGGCTGCAGGCCCGGAGGATCACGTCCGAGGAGGGACAGACGGCGCTGCACCACGCGATGTCACGCGTACAGGCGATCGCCGTCGTCCACGAGATCCTCTCCCAGAGTTACACCGGCCGTGTGGAGTTCGACAACGTGATGGACGGCTTGCTCCGCTACGTCGGCGACCTCGCGGCATCGCGAGGCAAGGTGACGGCGCGCCGTGAGGGGTCGTTCGGGGAGGTTCCGGCGGCGGCGGCGACGAGTCTCTCCCTGGTGCTCACCGAGCTCTGCCAGAACGCGATCGAGCACGGGCTCTCGTCCGGCTCCGGTGAGGTGGCCGTACGCCCGACGCGGGACGGCTCCACGTTGCGGGTGGAGGTCACGGACAACGGGCTCGGCCTACCGGACGACTTCGACCCCGACAACACCAACAGTCTTGGTCTGTCGATCGTCGCCACGCTCGTGTCAGACCTTCACGGTCACTTCGAGCTGGGACCCAATCCGGACGGGCAAGGCGCTACGGCGGTCGTCACGGTGCCGGTCGGCTGATCAGCCGGCGCGCATGCGCGAACGGGCCGCGCGGCGCTTCAACGCCCGGCGCTCGTCCTCGCTCATGCCGCCCCAGACACCATGGTCCTGGCCGGCGTCGAGTGCCCACTGCAGGCACCGGTCACGCACCTCGCACCGAGCGCAGACGCGCTTGGCATCCTCGATCTGGAGCAGGGCGGGACCGGTGTTCCCAATGGGGAAGAACAGCTCAGGGTCTTCCGTGAGGCAGGCAGACCTGTCGCGCCAGTCCATGCGGGTGAAGCTCCTTCAAGTTGGTGACGGCTCCGTGGGGAAGACTACCGAGCAGTGACTGCCGGGGAGCCTCAAACCACAATAGTTTAGGTGTCCGGCAGAACAAGTCATCTCAAACCGGTGTCGTGCCCATACTGTGGAACGATTGAATCCCGTTTTCGATCATGGAGACTGCATGAGCCTGCCTGAACGTCGACTGCCCGTCGCACGGCCCGTACCTCTGGCCGTCGCTGCCAGTCTGACAGGACTGTTCGCCCTTGTCACGGTCGTGCTCGGCATTGGCTCGGCTCTCCAGTTCCACGGTCGGTTCTCGGCCGGCGTCGGGATCATGCTGCTGCTGTACGGGGCGCTCCTGGGCTGGATCGCCTGGTCGGCCTGGCGGCAGCGGTTCTACATCCGTGGAGCCCTCGTCGCGAGTGCTCTGCTCAACCTTGGGGTGGCCGTGAGCTCGCTGTCCTCGAACGTCCCGCTGTGGGGCGTCGTGGCCGTGCTGTCAGCGATCATCGTCGGCTGCGCCGTCATGCCCAGCACGACGCAGGCGTTGAAGCGTGCCCGCGGCGACCGTACTGACGACCTCCCTGAGATCTAGTCGGTCAGTCCTCGTCGTCGTCCGGGCGGGCCAGCCAGGTGGCAAGCCGGTCGACGGCGTTCTCGAACTCCGGGTGGAGATCGACGAACGTGCGGAACTCCTCGGAGAGCCAGCCCAGCGTCACGGTCTCCTCGCCGCGACGCCGGTCCAGCTCCTCGATGCCTCTGTCGGTGTCGTACACGCCTACTCCTGGCCGCCCAGCGCTGCCTTGATGAGCGCAGCCTCCTGCACCTCGTGGAGGTGGTGAGAGCCCACGGATGGAGCCGACGCCTCCTCGCGGGTGAACGGCGTCATCACGAGGTCGTAGTCGGGCAGCTCTTTCTTGATGGCGGCCGGGAGATTGCGCTCCATGTACCACCACGCGCCCTGGTTCGACGGCTCGTCCTGCGCGTACCGCACGTCGGTCACGTGCCGATAGCGGTTGAGCACGGCCGCGAGCTCCTTGGCCGGCAGCGGGTACAGCCGCTCCAGCGGGATGATCGCGACCTGGCCCTGGAGGCCGTACTTCTCACGTCCGGCCGCCAGCTCCCAGCGGATCTTGCCTGAGCACAGCACGACCCGGGTGACCGCCGACGGGTCGGTGATCGTCGGGTCGTCCATGGCCGGCTGCCAGCTGCCGGTCGTGATGTCGGTCGGCATCGACATGGCCGCCTTGTTCCGCAGCATCGACTTGGGCGTGATGATGACGACGGGCCGGTGCCAGTTGACGTACGCGTGGGTGCGGAGCAAGTGGAAGTAGCTGGCCGGCGTCGACGGCTGGCACACGGCCAGGGCGCCTTCGGAGCACAGCTGCAGCCAGCGCTCGATGCGGGCGCTGGAGTGATCCGGCCCCTGACCCTCGTAGCCGTGGGGGAGCAGCAGCACGACGCCCGACTTCTGCGTCCACTTGGCCTGGCCCGACGCGATGAACTCATCGATGATCGTCTGCGCACCGTTGGCGAAGTCGCCGAACTGACCCTCCCAGCACACCAGAGCCTCGGGCGCCGCCACGGAGTAGCCGTACTCGAAGCCCATGCCGGCGTACTCGCTGAGCAGCGAGTCGTAGATGTCGAACCGACCCTGCGAGTCCGACAGGTGCTTCAGCGGCACGAAGGCCTCGTTGGTCTGGCGGTCGACGACGGCGGCGAACCGCTGCGAGAACGTGCCGCGGCGCGTGTCCTGGCCGGCCATGCGCACAGGACGTCCCTCGAGGAGCAGGGAGCCGACGGCCAGAGCCTCGGCGGTCGCCCAGTCCATCGGGCCCGTACGGATCATCTCCGCACGGCGCTCCAGCTGCGGCAGCACCTTGGGATGCACCGTGAAGCCCTCGGGGAACGCGGTCATGCTCGCGGCGACCCGCTCCATGACGTCGGCGGTGATGCTCGTGCCGACGCCCTTGCCGAGCTTCGCAGGGTAGTAGGGGACCTTGTGGTACTCCTCCTCGGCGCTGGCCTCGGCGGTCATCGAGCGGATCTCCTTGAAGACCGTCTCGAGCCGGACCCGGAACCGCTCGGCGTACTCGTCGGCGTCAGCCGTCGTGATGTCGCCACGGCCGATGAGGGCGTCGGTGTAGATCTTCCGGGTCGACCGCTTGGCCTCGATGAGCTCGTACATGAGCGGCTGCGTGAAGCTGGGATCGTCGCCCTCGTTGTGACCGCGCTTGCGGTAGCAGACGAGGTCGACGACCACGTCCTTGGCGAACTTCTGGCGGAACTCGAACGCGAGCCTCGCGACCCGTACGCAGGCGTCGGGGTCGTCGCCGTTGACGTGGAAGACCGGGGCCTCGATGACCTTGGCGACGTCCGTGCAGTACGTCGAGCTCCGCGACTCGATGGGGGCCGTCGTGAAGCCGACCTGGTTGTTGACCACCAGGTGCACGGTGCCGCCCGTGCGGTAGCCGCGCAGCTGGGACATCTGCAGCGTCTCGTACACCACGCCCTGACCCGAGAAGGCCGCGTCGCCGTGCAGCAGGATCGGCAGCACGGGGAACGCATGGTCGGAGGTGAGTCGGTCCTGCTTGGCGCGGGCGATGCCCTCGACGACCGGGTTGACGGCCTCGAGGTGCGACGGGTTCGCGGCCACGGACGTGAGGATCCGGTTGCCGGTGGCCGAGACGAACTCGCCCTCGGCGCCGAGGTGGTACTTCACGTCGCCGGTGCCCTGGGCTCCGAGCGGGTCCATGTTGCCTTCGAACTCGCGGAAGACCTGCCCGTACGACTTGCCGACGATGTTGGTCAGCACGTTGAGGCGGCCACGGTGGGGCATGCCGATGATGACTTCCGACAGACCCGCGTCGGCGGCCTGCTCGCAGATCTCGTCGAGCGCGACGATGGTCGACTCGCCGCCCTCGAGGGAGAACCGCTTCTGGCCGATGAACTTCGTCTGGAGGAAGGTCTCGAAGATCTCCGACTCGTTGAGCTTGTCGAGGATGCGCAGGTGCTCGTCGTGCGCCAGCGGCGTCGCGGGCTGCTCGAGCCGCTCCTGCAGCCACAGCCGCTGGGTCGGGTCGCCGATGTGCATGTACTCCACGGCGACATGACGGCAGTACGCGTCGCGCAGGATCTCCAGCGCGTCCCGAAGCGTCATGGCGGTGCGCTGCCGGCCGCCGAGCGAGCCGCAGGGGAACACCCGATCGAGGTCCCACAGCGTGAGGCCGTGGCTCTTGAGGTCGAGGTCGGGGTGACGACGCAGCCGGTACGTCAGGGGGTCGATGTCGGCCATGCGATGGCCGAGCGCCCGGTACGCCGCGATCAGCTCGAGGACCCGGGCCTCCTTGTCGACCTGCTCCGGGGTGCTGCCGACGAAGATGTCGGTGTCCCACTCGAGCGGCGCGTACGGGATGCGCAGCGAGGTGAAGATGTCGTCGTAGAAGCCGTGCTTGCCGAGCAGCAGCTGCTCCATCGTCCGCAGGAACTCGCCCGAGAGGGCGCCCTGGATCACGCGATGGTCGTACGTGCTGGTGAGGGTCATGATCTTGGAGATGCCGAGCTCGTTCAGCCGCTCGGGGCTGGCGCCCAGGTAACCGGGCGCGTAGTCGATCGACCCGACGCCGAGGATCAGGCCCTGGCCGACCATGAGGCGCGGGATCGAGTGGTTCGTGCCGATGCCGCCCGGGTTCGTCAAGGTGGCGGTCGTGCCGGCGAAGTCGTCGACGGTCAAGGAGCCGCCGCGCGCCTTGCGCACGATCTCCTCGTACGCCGTCCAGAACTGTCCGAACGTCAGCTGCTCGCAGCTGCGGATGTTCGGCACCACGAGCTGCCGTGTGCCGTCGGGCTTGGTCTGGTCGATCGCGATGCCGAGGTTGATGGTCTCGGGCTCGACGAGCGTGGGCTTGCCGTCCACGAGCTCGTACGCCACGTTCATGCCCGGAACCATCATCAGCGCGCGCACCATCGCGTAGCCGATCAGGTGCGTGAACGACACCTTGCCGCCGATGGTGCGGGCCAGGTGGGCGTTGATCATGCTGCGGTGGTCGATCGTCAGCTTCATCGGCACGGTGCGCACGCTGGTCGCGGTCGGCATCGCGAGCGACACGTCCATGTTCTTGGCGGTGCGCATCGGCGCGCCGCGCATGGTGACCTTCTCCGCGGGGGCGGTGACCGGCGCCGGGCGCTTGGCGAAGCTCGGGGCCTCAGCCGGGAGGTACGACTCCGTCGGCTGGGGGACGTCGGGGTTCACGGGGGCCATCGTCTGGGCCACCGGCTTGGCGGGGGCGGCCGGCTGCGCAGGGGCAGGCGACGTGGTGTCGGCGCGCGGTGCGGGAGCGGCGGGGGCCGGGGCAGCAACCGGTGCTGCCACGCGATCGGCGAACGGCCCGGCCTGCTCGGTCGCTGGTGCCTGCGCCACGGGTGCGGGGGTCGCAGCGGGAGTGGGGGCCGGCTGCGCGGCCTGAACGGGCGCGGGCTGCGCTGCGGGGGCGGTGGTACTCGAGCCGGGCGGCGACTGCCGTTGGAAGAAGTCGACCCACGTGGCGTCAACAGAGGAGGGGTCGGCGGCGTACCGCTCGTACATCTCCTCGATGAGCCAGTCATTGGCTCCGAAGTCCTGCGCCGATACTTCCTGCTCGGGCTGAATGGCCACGATGCCCCTCGTTCGTCGTTGTCCGAGTTCGGGCCTCACAGCCCGATACCACGACCCATGCTAGGACACCTCGCCAGATATCTCGACCTCAAGACATATTTTTGGAGTGATTCCCGCTGACACGCGTGGTGAGCTGCCATGCCTTCCACGTCGCGACCACGGTGAACAGCACGAGGGCGAGGTTTCGGAGCACCAGAACGGACACCGCGAAGGGTTGTCCCGTCCCGAAGACGATCTCGCTGTAGCGGATCGGATAGACCACCTGGGTGGCGTACGCGAGGGCGAAGCCGCCCAGTGCCCAGACGACGGGCCACCCGAACGATGGGGGAGCGTCGTCCTCAGCACCGCCGACGAGGACGGCCAGGAGACCACCGAGCCACAGGATGTACTGCGGGCTGAGGGCCTTGTTCACGACGATCATGATGAGGATGATCGCCAGCATCACCGCCGCGATGGTGCGCGTGTGGCGGCGGTGCAGCCACGCCGCACGTACCCCCACGAGGATGGCCAGCAGGAACCCCACCAGGGTGGCCGCGTTCGCCAGTTGGAGGGCCAGGTCGACGCCGGGGCCGGTGATCTCGTACGCGTTGTAGTGGGACAGCTCGACGGTCCAACCGCCGTTCTGGGCGGTCCGCAGCCACATCAGCGGGGACGCGGCGATGGACTCGACCTGGAGCCCCCGGCCCGACTGCCACGACAGGGGGGAGATGAGGCGCTGCCAGCCGCCGATCACGAGGCTCGACAGTGCCAGCGCGCCACCCGTGACGCCGAAGCCCAGCGCACTGCGGCGTGCCGTCCGGTCCATACCGAGCAGGGGCAGGACCAGCAGGGCCGGCCAGAGCTTGAGGGCCGCGCCGCACGCGATCATCGCGCCGGCCAGAGCCGGGCGACGCCGTGCGAGCAGGGCGCCCGCCCCCGCGAGCACGGCGGGCGCCATGTCGAAACGGAAGTACGCCAACGGGCCGAGCAGCATGACGAACAAGATCCAGGTCACGGTGGCCGCGGCGCGCCAGACGGGGCTGCTGTAGCGCCACACGAGGATGCCCATGAGGGCGTCGAGCACGAGCATCGAGGTCGCGAACGCCCACACGAAGGCGCCCGGGTTGCCGCCGGTGACCTCACGCAGCAGGTGCATCGCCCAGGACACCGGCGTGGGGTACTCGACCAGCGAGCTCGACCAGGAGGTGCTGTTCGTGACCTGGCTCAGGTAGTAGTTGACGTCGCCCACGATGTACGTCGCCTTGGTGGCCCACATGTAGCCGAGAAGCGCCCGGCTCAGTGCCCACAGCACCGCGTACGTCCAGCCGCTGGCCAGCGTGCGGTCGATCTCCGTACGGATCCGAGTCATCGGGAGGCCGTCCTCTGCGAGCGCCGGCGGGCGGCCCGGTTGTCCTGGCCCCTGCGCAGTGTGCGACGTACGAGGAGAGAGAGCCACACGGTGAAGCAGGCCATGCCGACGTTGCGCAGGACCAGCACGGCGGTCGCGACGGGCATCCAGCCTCCGAGGTGGATCAGCGGCTCGTACAGCACGGGGTAGACCAGCTGTGTGGCGAGCGTGAGGCCGAGGACCCAGTACGTGAGGTGCCTGAGGTCGCGCCAGACGGGGGCCTGCTGCTCCTTGGGGGCTCGACCCGCCGCGACGAGCAGCGCGGCCAGCGGCCCTCCGAGCCACATCATGTACTGCGGGCTGAACGTCTTGTTGGTGACGATGATCACGGTCACCACGAGCACCATGAGGAGCCCCGCGTCGACGACCGTGCGGTCGCTGCGGCGCAGCCACGAGACGTACACGCCGACCAGGGCGAGATAGCCGACCGCGGTCGCCACGGTGGACGCCATGAGCATCGGTCCAGCACCCGCGCCGGTGATCTCGAAGGCCTGCCACTGGGAGACCTCGACCGTGTAGCGGTCAGGTGCGAAGCCGCGGATGAGCATCAACGGCGTCGCCCACAGGGACTCGATCTGCAGGCCGCGGTCGCTCTGCCAGCGCAGCGGTGAGATGAGGCGCGTCCACCCGCCGGCCACGAGCGCTGCGACGGCGAGGCCGCCCCCGACGACGAGGGCACCGAGCAGCGACCGGCCGCGGCTGCGCCAGGTGCCGCCGAGGGTCGCGGGCCACAGCAGCGCGGGCCACAGCTTCAGAGCAGCACCGAGACCGACCAGACCACCGGAGATCGCGCGCCGGTTGGAGTACAGCGCGATCACGGCCAGTCCTCCGAGGATGGCCGGCACGAGATCGAAGCGCATGTACGTGGTGGGTCCCATCACGAACGTGAAGATGATCCAGAACATGACCGCGAACGTGCGTCTGCTGCCTCCGGCGCGCCACAGCGCGACAGCGAACAGGATGTCGAGCAGCAGCATCATGACGATGAAGGCCACGACGAAGCCTGGCCGCGACTGCCCGGCGATCCAGTACGGGATGGAGAAGAACCAGACGACCGGCGTGGGGTACTCGACCAGGGTCTGCGACAGGGGGGTGCCGGTCCACATGAGGTTGGTGCGGTGCCAGTAGTAGAGGACGTCGTACTGCGTGGTGAGTCCGAAGTAGGCCCAGATGCCGAAGACGATCCCTCGGGCCATGAGCCAGATCAGGGCCAGGCGACGCCAGCCCCAGGGTCGGCGCGTACGGACCGGGGTGTCGGCAGGTTCTGCGTCGGTCACGCGGCTCCTCGCGTCGGCGGGTGGGGCTCGGGGCGACCCCCGACGCCCCGGCCCGTGATCCACAGCGCCCCCGGCAGGATTCGAACCTGCGCTCCCGCCTCCGGAGGGCGGTGCTCTATCCCCTGAGCTACGGGGGCCGAAATGGCGTGGCGCCGCATGGAAGGCTAGCAAAGATCGCTGTCCGACGCGTCGGCCGGTCCGCCCGGGGCCTGGATCGGCCGGCCCACGCGGCTCCGCCGCTAGGCTGCCCGGCATGGTGTGGAGGCGGCGCGAGATGCTCCTGGCCGCGGTCACGCTGCCACTGGCTTCGTGCGTCAAGCCGGCCGCGCCGGACCCTGCCGTCATCCGCGACACGCCGCCGCCGTGGGCCGCGCCGCGCGACGCCGTCTCGTACATCGACAACGCGGGTCTCGGTCGGCTGCCGCTGGACGCGACCGACGATCCCCACGTCGTGACGGTCACCGTGGTCGTGGCCGGACAGCAGGTGGAGGTTCCTCCGTACATCGGCATCGATCGCCTCCGGGCCTTTCAAGCGCCGTGCCACACGCACGACACCAGCGGCACCGTGTGGCTGGAGGGGGCCGGCGGGAGGGACGTCACGCTGGGCCAGTTCTTCGATCTCTGGGGAGTACGGCTGACGTCCACCTGCCTTGGGGCGACGTGCGGCCGCGTGGTGGTGACCGTGGACGGCACGGTCGCCGCGGCCCCTCGTGACGTGCGCCTCCGGGAGGCCACGTCGGTCCGGGTGGAAGCCTCGACCGCCGGCTGACGCGTCCATGCGCGTATCCGCGTCGCGCGAGCCGAGCCAGCGGTGGCACAGTTCATGCTCATGACCCACATGCACATCGCCGGATCGCTCCACGCCGACGCGATGACCCTCAAGCCGCAGTGGCTGCTCCGGCCTGAGGACAACAACGCTCTGGATGCGCGGCTGTGGTCCACGAACGTGACCCGAGGGGACGACGGCGTGGTCGTCTTGGCCGGCCTTGGCGTGGACGAGCTCGTGGCCAGGGTGGGCACGCCGGTGTACGCGGTCGACGAGGCTGACTTCCGTGCCCGGGCCCGGGGCTTCCTCCAGGCGTTCGGCGGCTGGGACGTCTACTACGCCGGCAAGTCGTTCCTCACGACACGCGTCGCTGCCTGGGTGGCCGAGGAAGGTCTGTGCCTGGACGTGTGCAGCGGCAACGAGCTCCAGGTCGCGCTGCGCGGTGGCATAGACCCGGCGCGGCTCGGCCTCCACGGCAACAACAAGAGCGCCGCGGAGCTGCGGTTGGCGCTCGAGTCGGGCGTGGGGAGGATCATCGTCGACTCGCTCGACGAGATCGCACGCATCGAGTCGCTGACGGCTGAGATGGGGGTCGTCGCGCGCGTTCTGGTCCGGGTCACCACCGGTGTCGAGGCCCACACCCATGAGTACATCGCCACCGCCCACGAGGACCAGAAGTTCGGCTTCTCCATCCAGGGCGGGCAGGCGCTGATGGCGCTCGTTCGGTGTCAGTCGAGCCCGGGCATCGAGCTGCGAGGCATCCACTCCCACATCGGCAGCCAGATCTTCGACACCGAGGCCTTCGAGGTCGCGGCGCGTCGCACGATGCGCCTCATGGGCCAGTTCCGGCAGGCGACCGGCATCGACCTTCCCGAGCTCGACCTGGGCGGTGGCTTCGGCATCGCGTACACCGCCGACGACACCCCGTCCACGCCCGACGAGCTGTCGGCGAGCCTGCGGGAGATCGTCGAGCACGAGCGCCGGGCGTACGGGCTGGCCGAGCCGCACTACTCGATCGAGCCCGGACGCGCGATCTCCGGGCCGCCGACGATGGCCGTCTACACCGTGGGCACCGTCAAGGTCGTCGACCTCGAGGGCGGCCAGCAGCGCACGTACGTCTCCGTCGACGGCGGCATGAGCGACAACATCAGGCCTGCGTTGTACGCGGCGGAGTACTCGGCCGTCATCGCGAACCGCGCCTCGTCGGTGCCGAGCGTGCTGTGCCGCGTGGTGGGCAAGCACTGCGAGGGTGGCGACATCCTCGTGCGCGACGTCTTCCTGCCCGGCGACATCCGTCCCGGCGACCTGATCGCGGTGCCCGCGTCGGGCGCGTACAGCCGCTCCATGGCGTCCAACTACAACCACGCGACCAAGCCGCCCGTGGTGTCCGTGGTCGGTGGTGAGCTGTCCACGCTGCTGCGCCGCGAGACCCTCGACGACCTCCTTGCCCTCGACACGGGCTTCGGGGATGGAAACAGCGCGGCGCCCGCCGCCGGTTAGGCCAGGATGTAGCCCGTGAACTCGGTGAATGGCGACAAGCCTGTGAAGGTTGCCCTGCTCGGCTGCGGCAACGTCGGTTACCAGGTGGCGCGGCTCCTGCTGGAGACGCCCGAGGACCTGGCCGCGAGGACGGGCGCGCCGGTCGAGCTCATGGGCATCGGCGTGCGTCACCCGGACGCCGAACGGCCCGGGATCGACCCGGCGCTGTTCACCGGTGACAGCGAGGCGCTCGCGCGGTCGGGCGCCGACGTGGTCATCGAGGTCATCGGTGGCATCGAGCCGGCCCGCAGCCTGCTGCTCGCGGCGTTCGAGTCCGGCGCGTCGGTCGTCACCGCCAACAAGGCGCTGCTCGCCGCGCACGGCCAGGAGCTGTACGCCGCGGCCGAGAAGGCCGGCGTCGACCTGTACTTCGAAGCCGCCGTCGCCGGCGCGATCCCGATCATCAGGCCGCTGCGCGAGTCGCTGGTCGGCGACGAGATCACCACGGTGATGGGCATCGTCAACGGCACCACGAACTTCATCCTCGACAAGATGACCACCGACCACGTCTCCTTCTCCCAAGCGCTCTCCGAGGCGCAGGAGCTCGGCTACGCGGAGTCGGATCCGACAGCCGATGTCGAGGCGTACGACGCGGCCGCCAAGGCATCCATCCTCGCCAGCCTCGCGTTCCACACCGAGGTCTCCGGGTCCGACGTCCACCGTGAGGGCATCACGACGCTGACCACCGAGGACATCGAGGCGGCACGTGCGCATGGGTACGTCATCAAGCTGCTCGCCGTCGCCACCGTGGCCGGTGAGCAGGAAGAGCTGGTGTCCGTACGGGTCCACCCGGCGATGGTCCCGGCGTCGCACCCGCTGGCATCGGTGCGGGGCGCGTTCAACGCGGTCTTCGTCGAGTCCCGCAACGCGGGCCGGCTGATGTTCCTCGGCCCGGGCGCGGGTGGCTCGCCCACGGCGTCCGCGGTCATGGGTGATCTGGTCACCGTCGCCCGCAACCGGGTGAAGGGCACCCACGGCCCGGCCATGTCGACGTACCGCCGCCGTGGCATCGCGCCGATCGAGGAGGCAATGACCTCCTACTACGTGTCGATGCAGGTCCGCGACGAGCCGGGCGTGCTCGCCAAGGTCGCGTCGGTGTTCGCCAAGCACGCGGTGTCGATCCTTGAGGTCCGCCAGACCACCGACAACGACGGCCATGCGCGCCTGGGCATCATGACCCACATCGCTCGCGACGCGGAGTTCACCGACACCGTCTCCGAGCTGCGCACGATGCCGTCCATCGTCTCCGGTCGTATCCGGCTGATCCGCGTGGAGGGACGGTGAGCGATCCCGACATGCGCCCGGAGCTGGTGTGCCTCGACCTCGAAGGCGTGCTGGTTCCTGAGATCTGGATCAGCGTCGCCGAGCGCACGGGACTTCCCGAGCTGCGGCGGACGACCCGTGACGAGCCCGACTACGACGTGCTCATGCAGTACCGGCTGGACATCCTCGACCGGAACGGCCTGACACTGGCCGACATCCAGGCCGTCATCGCGACGCTGGCTCCGCTGCCGGGCGCGGTCGAGTTCCTCGACTGGCTGCGCGAGCGGTTCTCCGGCGTGCTGATCCTGTCGGACACGTTCGCGGAGTTCGCGCAGCCACTGATGCGTCAGCTCGGATGGCCCACGCTGTTCTGCCACTCCCTGGAGGTCGGCGACGACGGTCGGATCACGGGCTATCGGCTGCGGATGCCGGATCAGAAGCGCGCCTCGGTGCTCGCGCTCCAGAGCGTCGCGTTCCGCGTCATCGCTGCCGGCGACTCCTACAACGACACGGCGATGCTGCTCGCCGCCGACGCGGGCATCCTGTTCGACCCGCCGCAGAACGTCATCGACGAGTTCGGCCAGCTGCCAGTCGCGCGGGGCTACGAGGAGCTGCGGGCCGAGATCCGCGCAGCCTCCACCCGTACTCTCTGATGCCCCTCACGGACGCTGATCGTGCGGTAGCTGCCGCGCTCGTGGGCGTTCCTGGCGTCCGTGCGGTGTCGCTGGGCGGCTCGCGCGCGGTCGGGCTCGCGGACGGTGGCTCCGACACGGACCTGTACGCGTGGTACCGGGGCCGCCTGGCCGATCCGCTGGTGAGGAAGGCGGCTCTTGGCGAACGTGCTGCTGACCTCGTCTCGTACGACATCTTCGGACCCGAGGACCACTGGCACACCGCCGGCCGCCTCGTGGAGGTCGTCTACCTCGACCTCGACGTCATCGAGTCGCTGGCGAGGGTGGCGGCCACCGACGGCCTCGCCGGGGAGGTGTGCGCCACGGCGTTCCTGCACACGGCGTACGCAGGGGTGCCGATCGAGGATCCGTACGGCGACCTGGGGCGGCTGCGCCGCGACCTGGACACGTTCCCCGAGGCGACGCGTCGGCGCCAGCTCGCCGAGTTGCCGCTCCTGGCCGAGGAGTTCGCCTCCCAGCTGGCCAAGGCCCAGACGCGGCAGGACTGGCCGATGGTGGTCCGTCGAAGGGCCGGGCTCGTCGACGTCGTCGTCAGCCTGGTGTTCGCGCTGAACCGCCGTTACCACCCGGGGGAGAAGCGCGTGCTGGTCCACGTGGGGGACTGCGACGCGGGGCCCGTCGATCTCGTGGCGCGTCTGCGCGACGCCTGCCTGGCCGCACCCGACGACGCGACGCTCGCCCCGCAGCTTCTGCGGCTCGTCGCCGAGACGGCCGCACTGTACGACTGAGGATCTGTACGACTGAGACAGCGTCAGTCGCCGGCGAGCGCCTCGTACGCCGTCTCCGACGAGTCACGCAGGAACTGGGCGCACCGGGCGGCCTCGTCATCCTCGCCGATCCGGTCCGCGGCCACGCTCAGCGCCCACAGGGCGCGCAGGAACCCTTGGTTCGGCTCGTGCTCCCACGGGATCGGTCCCGACCCACGCCAGCCGTTGCGGCGCAGCGCATCGAGCCCGCGGTGGTAGCCGGTCCGGGCGAAGGCGTACGCGGCGACGTCAGACGCGGGGTTGGCCTCGGCCAGGGACGACTCCGCGAGGAAGGCCCAGAGCATGCTGCCCGCGGGATAGCCCCGGACGCTGTCCAGAGCCTCGTCGCGCGTGAGCGGCTCCCGTACGGGATCGGCGGGGAGCAGCGTGGGCGGCGCGGCGTCGGCGAGCAGATTGCGGTGGGTCTCGGGTGCCATGGCGCCCAATGTAGGCGGGGGAGCCCATTGAGACGATGCAGACGCCGGCCGACGCCGGTCGGCTAGGAGTTGCACCGCGGGGGTGCTAACCTCGATGACGTTGCGAGGCTGTAGAGCCTCCACGCGCCTCACAGGCTGGGCGCGGCGATACGCCGACAGACAATCCCGAAACGCATCTCGGTACGTCAGAGCCTGATGAATTCACCGCCTGCTCGCGCCGCCGTGTGCCGAAACGCATCTGCCACGAACGCGACAGGCTGTCACGACGGAAGGAAGTCCGTGACCGACACCACCACCTCCGGCAAGTCGCTCGATGGCATGCTGCTCGCTGAGTTGAAGCATGTCGCAGGCTCGATGGGCCTCAAGGGCACTGCTGGGATGAGGAAGGGCGATCTCGTAGGCGCCATCCGCGCCGCTCAGGGCAGTGCCAGCGAGTCCTCCGCGCCGCGTCGCAGGTCCGCTCCTTCGGAGCGTTCGGCCGAGGCGTCCGCGGCACCGAAGGCCGAGAGCGCTCCGAGCGCGCAGAACACCCCGAGTGCCCAGAACGCCCCGACCTCCGAGAGCTCTGCGCCCGCCGAGACCCAGCCGTCGGGCGAGGGCCAGGCGCGCCGCAGCCGGGGCCGTGGTGCTCGCCGCGAGGCCGGCGCCCCCGCTGTCGAGAGCGCTCCTCAGAACACCGAGGCCGCCTCCGCTCCTGCCGTGGACAACCGTTCCACCGCGGCCGAGGTCGGCGCACGACTGGCTGCGCTCGGTGTCGAGGGTGAGCCCCGCACCCAGCAGCGCCAGCAGAACAACCAGCAGTCCCAGGGCGGCGACGACGACAACCGTCAGGGTGTCCGCATGGACGACGACGAGCAGGGCGGCCGCCGTGGTCGCCGTCGCCGCAACCGCGACCGGACGAACCGTCGTCAGCGCGGTGGCCAGGCCGGCGGTGGTCAGATCGAGCGCTTCGAGCAGGAGCCCACGATCAACGAGGGCGACGTCATCGTGCCCGTACAGGGCATCCTCGACGTTCTCGACAACTACGCCTTCGTGCGCACCAGCGGCTACCTGCCCGGCTCGAACGACGCGTACGTCTCGTTGAGCATGGTGCGCCGGTACGGGCTCCGCAAGGGCGACGTCGTCACCGGCTCCATCCGGCAGTCGCGCGACGGTGAGCGCAAGGAGAAGTTCAACCCGCTCGTCACCCTCGACACGGTCAACGGCGGCGAGCCGGAGTCGGCGCGCAACCGCCCGGAGTTCTCGAAGCTGACGCCGCTGTACCCCCAGCAGATCCTTCGTCTCGAGACCGACTCCACGAACATGATCGGCCGGATCATCGACATCGTGTCGCCGATCGGCAAGGGCCAGCGCGGCCTCATCGTCTCTCCGCCCAAGGCCGGCAAGACGATGATCATGCAGGCCATCGCGAACGCGATCACGACGAACAACCCCGAGGTCCACCTCATGGTCGTGCTCGTCGACGAGCGGCCCGAGGAGGTCACCGACTTCCAGCGGACCGTCACCGGTGAGGTCATCGCCTCGACGTTCGACCGTCCGGCCGACGACCACACGACGATCTCGGAGCTGGCGATCGAGCGCGCGAAGCGGCTCGTCGAGGCCGGCAAGGACGTCGTCGTGCTCCTCGACGGCATCACCCGCCTGGGCCGTGCGTACAACCTGGCAGCCCCGGCGTCCGGCCGCATCCTGTCCGGTGGTGTCGACTCGGCCGCGCTGTACCCGCCGAAGAAGTTCTTCGGCGCCGCGCGCAACATCGAGCACGGCGGCTCGCTCACCATCCTCGCGACGGCGCTCATCGAGACCGGGTCGAAGATGGACGAGGTGATCTTCGAGGAGTTCAAGGGCACCGGCAACATGGAGCTCCGGCTCCGCCGTGACCTGGCCGACAAGCGCATCTTCCCGGCGATCGACGTGGACGCGTCGGGCACTCGCCGCGAGGAGCTGCTGCTCGGACGCGAGGAGTTGGCCATCATCTGGAAGCTCCGCCGAGTGCTCAGCGGCATGGAGAACACCGCCGCGATGGAGATGCTTCTCAAGCAGCTGCGCAAGACCCAGTCGAACCACGAGTTCCTCGTTCAGATCTCGCGGACGACGCCCAACTGATCCTCGGTTTGGGTCGGGGCCGACCGTGAGGAATAATGGTTGGTCGGCTCCGGTTCACGCCCCGGACGGCACCGCCGTCCAGTTCCTGGCGACCCGGTCCTATGACCTAAGGGAGACACAATGAAGCAGGGGATCCACCCCGACTACGTCGACACGACCGTTGTCTGCAGCTGCGGCAACACGTTCACGACGAGGTCCACGGCGAAGAGCGGCCAGATCCACACCGAAGTCTGTGCGGCCTGCCACCCGTTCTACACGGGCAAGCAGAAGATCCTCGACACCGGCGGCCGCGTGGCCCGGTTCGAGCGCCGCTACGCCAAGAAGAAGTAGCACCGACTCACCGACACCGGGGCGAGGGACTCCCTCGCCCCGGTGTTCGCGTTGTCAGGCCCCAGTGAAACCGTCGGAGAGATGACCCATGGCTGAAGGTACGGACGCGCTCGTCGCCGAGCACGCCGAGATCGAGCAGCGCCTCGCCGACCCCGCAACCCACGCCGACACGGCGCTCTCGAAGCGTCTGGGCCGGCGGTACAACGAGCTGAGCCCGATCGTGGCGGCACTCAACGAGCACGCCCGGATCGGCGACGACCTCGCCGCGGCCCAGGAGCTCGCCGCCGAGGACCGCTCGTTCGAGTCCGAGGTGGAGTCGCTGACGGCGGCGCTCGGCGAGTCCACCGAGAAGCTCACCCGGCTGCTCGCCCCGCGCGACCCTCACGACAGCTCCGACGCGATCATCGAGATCAAGTCGGGCGAAGGTGGCGAGGAGTCGGCGCTGTTCGCGGGCGACCTGGTGAAGATGTACACCCGCTACGCCGAGCAGCGCGGCTGGAAGGTCGAGGTGCTCGACTCCCAGGACACCGATCTCGGCGGATACAAGTCGATCACGATGACGGTCAAGGCCCCTTCGTCAGCCAGCCCGGACGCGATGCCGTACGGCGTGCTGAAGTTCGAGGGCGGTGTCCATCGGGTGCAGCGCGTGCCGGTCACCGAGTCGCAGGGTCGCATCCACACCTCGGCGGCCGGCGTGCTGGTGATGCCCGACATCGACGACGACAGCGCGGTGGAGATCGACGACAACGACCTGCGGGTCGACGTGTACCGCTCGTCGGGTCCCGGGGGACAGGGCGTCAACACGACGGACTCGGCCGTACGGATCACGCACCTTCCCACCGGCACCGTGGTCTCCTGCCAGAACGAGCGTTCGCAGCTGCAGAACAAAGAGACGGCGATGCGCATGCTGCGCGTCCGTCTGACTGCTCTGGCCGAGGAGCAGGCCGCCAGCGCGGCCGCCGCCGCCCGCAAGTCGCAGGTGCGTACGGTGGACCGCTCCGAGCGCATCCGTACGTACAACTTCCCGGAGAACCGCATCGCCGACCACCGGATCGGGTTCAAGGCCCACAACCTCGACATCGTGCTCAACGGCGACCTGCAGCCGCTGCTCGACGCGCTCCACGAGGCTGACCTGGCCGACCGCCTGGCGCGCGTGGGCGAGGCCTGATCGATGCGCGTCGGCGAGGCCGTACGCCGGGCTGCCGACCGTCTCGCTGCCTCCAGTTCCGCGTCGCCTGAGGCCGAAGCCCGGATGCTCGTCTGTCACGTTCTCGGCATCGAGCCGGGACGGCTGCTGCTGGCCCCCGACCTCGACGGGGCGCAGCTCGAGGCCCTCGACCAGGCCGTCGCCAGGCGAGCAGCGGGGGAGCCCCTGCAGCACGTCACCGGCGTGGCGTGGTTCCGTACGACGAGCCTTCGCGTCGGTCCCGGCGTGTTCGTGCCGAGGCCCGAGACCGAGACCATGACCGGCTGGTGCCTCGAGCACCTGCAGCCAGGGCAGCGGGTGGTCGAGCTGTGCGCCGGCTCGGGCGCGATCAGCAAGGCGCTCGCCGTCGAGGGCGAGGGGTACGAGCAGTGGGCGGTCGAGGTGTCGCCCGACGCCGTCTCGTACGCGCTGGGCAACCTCGCTGACACCGACGTACGGGTGGTGGAGGCCGACATGGCCGACGCGCTGTACGAGCTCGACGGCACGGTGGACCTCGTGGTCGTCAACCCTCCGTACGTCCCTCTGGAGGCCTGGGAGAGCGTGCCCACCGACGTCCGCGACCACGACCCCGAGGTCGCGGTCTTCTCCGGACAGGACGGGCTCGACGCCATGCGGGTCGTGACCGACGTGGCAGCCCGGCTCCTCAGGCCCGACGGCCTGCTCGCCGCCGAGCACGCGGAGGTGCAGCACGAGTCCGTGGTCGAGCTGTTCGCCCGCCACGGCGCGTACGACACCGTTCGCGACCATCCCGACCTTGTGGGTCGGTGGCGCTTCGTCACCGCCCGTCGTCGCGGCTGAGGCGGCCTCGTCATTCGTCCCGCGGACGACAGGCTGGCAGGATGAACGGGTGACCGAGTCCAGCGACGAGACGACACCACTCGACGACGCGCCCGCGAAGGACGCCGTAGCCCCGACCGACGACCCCGAGGCGGCGACGCCCGCTGAGGCGACCGTTGAGCCGGAGCCCGACCCCGAGCCGGAGCCGGAGCCGGAGCCCGAGCGAGAGCCGGTCGTCGTGCAGGGCACCGACCTGCCGGCGG
>JAPUEI010000061.1:23372-72221 GCA_027492675.1 Propionibacteriaceae bacterium
GAGCCGGAGCCCGAGCGAGAGCCGGTCGTCGTGCAGGGCACCGACCTGCCGGCGGCGATCGCCGCTGTTCGCGAGGCCATCAGGGGTGGGGAGAGCGTCGTCTTCCCGACCGACACGGTGTACGGGATCGCGGCCGACCCGTTCTCGCCGCAGGCCGTTCAAGGGCTGCTGGACGCCAAGCACCGCGGTCGCGACATGCCGCCGCCCGTCCTGATCGGCGACCCTGAGGTGCTCGATGCCTACGCCAAGGACATCCCGGCCGCCGCGCGCATCCTGGCCGAGCGCCACTGGCCCGGACCGCTCACGCTGATCCTGTCCGCGCAGAGCAGCCTGCGGATGGATCTCGGGGAGACCAAGGGCAGCATCGGCGTGCGAGTTCCGGACCATGACCTGACACGCGCCATCCTGCGTGCGACCGGGCCGCTGGCCGTGTCGAGCGCCAACGTGAGTGGCGAGCCGCCCGCAACCGATGCGGACGAGGCTGTGAGGCAGCTCCGAGGCTCGGTGGCGGTGTACGTCGACGGCGGCCCCACCCCCGGCCCCACCCCGTCGACGATCGTCGACTTCGCGAGCGGGCTGGCAGGCAAGGTCGTACGGATCGGCGCCATCTCTCTCGAGGAGCTGCGCGCCGACCTCCCCGGGCTGCAGGGCCCTGAGCCCGACCCGGAGCCGGAGCCGGAGCCTGCCCCCGAGCCGGAGCCAGCTCCTGAGTCGGAGGCCGCACCCGGGCCTGAGACGCCCGCCGAGGGCACGGTCGGCCCGGTGGCCGAGACCTCAGCCGAGACGCCGCAGGTGGCCCCCTAAGTGGCCGCTAGGACAAGGCCGCCGCTCTCGGCGAACCGCGACCGGGCAGCGCGGCTGCTCGTCGGAGGCATCATCGGCTGGCACGCCGGGCTGGTGGCTGCGATCGTCACCGGGGCGCTCCTGGGCGGAGTGCTCGGGGCGGTGAGCGCGATGCTCGGCGCGGCGATGACGCTCGTCTACTACACGGTCGGGCAGGGGGTCCAGGTGCAGTTCGCCGACGCGCCCCCGCGGACCCTTCGTACGGCCAGCGTCTGGTCGTACGTCGTCAGGGTCACCGTTCTGGGAGCCCTGCTCTGGGCGGTCATCCAGTGGCCCTCGATCCTGGCTCTGTTGAACACCGGTGGTCTGTTTGCGGGGATCGTCCTCGGAGTCCTGGGATGGCTCGTGGGACTGGTCGCCATGCACCGCAGGCTTCGGATCCCGGTGTTCGACGCGTGAAACGCTCGATATGACCCCGTCCTACCCCGGCTGCTAGAGTCGCCAACGCCATGAGCGAACAACGAGGTGATGCCGGCGACGGCTATGCAGCGTTGAGCTACGTCTTGGCCGGTCCGCTCCTCTACGGAGGTCTCGGATGGGTCGGCGACCACTTCTTGGGGACGGTTTTCCTGACCCTCGTGGGTGTGGTGCTCGGCCTGGCACTGAGCGTGTACGTCCTCTACAAGAGATACGGTGCGCAGCACAACGCCACCGACACGACCCACTGACCTGGAGAGGGACAAGGTGACTGCACCCGCCACCCCATTCCTTCCGCTGGAAGGGAACGAGCCGCCCACGTTCGGGATCGGTTCGTTCGAGTCACGCCCCTTGGTGCCCAGCACCGCGTGGCTCGAGGGCGACACCGCCCACTACAGCTGGACCGACGTCTGGTTCACCAACCACATCGCGCAGGCCGTGATCGGGGCGATCCTCGTGATCGCGTTCTGGTTGTGGATGAGCCATGGCCAGAAGATCGTGCCGACGAAGCGCCACTTCATCGGCGAGTACCTGTACGACATGCTCCGGAACTCTGTCGCTCGCGACATCCTGGGGCACGACTACAAGGCGTACCTGCCGTACGTGGTCTCGATCTTCAGCTTCGTGTTCATCAACAACCTGTTCGGGCAGTTCTTCGTGTTCATGTTCCCGACCTTCTCGAAGATCGGCTTCGCGTGGGGTCTCGCGATCCTCACGTGGCTCCTGTACAACGGCGTGGGAATCAAGAAGTGGGGCCTGCTCGGCTACCTCAAGCGGATGACCATTCCGCAAGGTGTTCCGGTGGCCCTGCTGCCCATGATCATCCCGCTCGAGATCCTGTCGAACTTCATCGTCCGCCCGGTCACCCTCGGGCTGCGTCTGTTCGCCAACCTCTTCGCCGGCCATCTGGTCATCCTGGTGTTCGTCCTCGGCGGCACCTGGCTGATGTTCGTCTCCGAACCCGTCATCAACAAGGTCGCCGGTGCGCTCGCCATGCTGCTCGCCTTCGCCATCTTCGCTCTGGAACTGCTCGTCGGAGCGCTCCAGGCGTACATCTTCACCGTCCTCACCTGCCAGTACGTCTCCTCGGCGATCGCCGAAGAGCACTGACCCCAGAACTGTTCACAGCAACAAACTCCGAAAGGACCGTCATGACCCTCCTGGAAATCTCCGGCTCGATGAACATGCTCGGCTACGGGCTCGCCACCCTCGGCCCGGGTCTCGGTGTGGCCTGGATCTTCTCCTCGGTCATCAACGGCACGGCTCGTCAGCCTGAGGCCCGTGGCGCGATGCTGAGCACCGCGTGGATCGGCTTCGCCGTCGTCGAGGCGCTCGCCATCATCGGCATCGCCCTCGCCTTCGTTCTCAAGTGACCATGACCCTCCTCGAAGGCACAGGCCCGCTGGGGCCGCTGCTTCCGGAGCATCCGAGCGAGTTCATCGTCGGCATCGTCTTGTTCCTCATCATCCTCGCGGTGGTGACGAAGAAGGTGGTCCCGACGTTCGAGGCGACCTACGCGGCTCGTGCCGACGCGATCCGCGGCGGCATCGAGCGGGCCGACAAGGCTCAGGCCGAGGCCCAGGCAGCGCTGGAGCAGTACCGCCACCAGCTGTCCGAGGCCAAGGACGAGGCCTCGAAGATCCGCGAGGACGCCAAGAACTCTGCCGCTCAGGTGCAGGCAGAGATGCGAGCCACGGCCGCGGCCGAGGCGTCGCGGATCGTCCATGCCGGACACGCGCAGGTCGACGCCGAGCGGGCAGCCGCTCGTGAGTCGCTCCGTCGCGATGTCGGAGGCCTGGCGACCACGTTGGCCGAGAAGATCGTCGGCGAGGCCCTCACCGACGATGCACGCACGCAGCGCACGATCGACCGGTTCATCGCGGACCTCGACGCTGCGCCGCAGCAGGTGTGAGGAGAGTTCCATGGCACTGAGCGCGAATGCCGAAGCCCGGCAGGGAGCCGTTGACGACGCCCTGCTCGGTCTCGGCACCGTGCCCGCCGGCCTGAGCGACGACCTGTTCGCCATGGCCGACGCGATCGAGGCATCGCCGCAGCTGCGGCGCGCCCTGGTCGAGCCGGCCCTGCCGGTCGCGGACCGGCGTGCGGTGGCGCGGCAGCTCTTCGGCGGCAAGGTGTCCGTCGAGGCCGTCACCGTGCTCGAGGCCGCACTCGGACAGAACTGGCGTTCGGGGCTGGCTCTCGCGGCCGCCATCGACCGCCAGGGCGTACGAGCGGTGCTGCTCGGTGCCGAACGCGCCGGCCGGCTCGACGACGTCGACGAGGCGGTCTTCCGCTTCGGCCGGATCGTCGACGGCGACCACGAGTTGCGCACGACGCTGGGGGACCGCAACGCCCCCCTGGCGGCGCGCCAGGCCCTGGTCGACACGCTGCTGGCGGGCAAGGTGCCTCAGGAGGCCGCGACACTCGCCCGTCGAGCCGTGGCTGCGAGGAACCGCACGTTCGACCTGACGATCGCCAACTACCTCAACGTCTCAGCCGCGCTGCGCCGCCGGTCGGTCGCGACCGTCCACGTCGCACGCGCACTGTCCGCCGAGCAGGAAGCTCGGCTGCAGGCGGCGCTCACCGAGCAGGTGCAGCGCCCAGTCACGCTCATGGTCGTCGTCGACCCGGACCTCGTGGGAGGGGTTCGTGTCGAGATCGGCGACGAAGTCATCGACGGATCGGTGGCCGGGCGCCTTGCGGCGGCCCGTCGCCAGCTCGCGTAACGAAGGAAGGCAGCCACACTCATGGCGGAACTGACGATCAACCCGGACGAGATCCGGGCGGCGCTGGACCAGTTCGTCGCGGACTTCAACCCGTCGACATCCTCCCGCGAGGAGGTTGGCACCGTGGTGACCTCCGGTGACGGCATCGCCCGCGTCGAGGGCCTGCCCTCGGCGATGGCCAACGAACTGCTGGAGTTCAGCAACGGCGTGCGTGGCATCGCCCTCAACCTCGACGTACGCGAGATCGGCGTGGTCGTGCTCGGCAACTCCGAGGGCATCGAGGAGGGCTCCGTCGTACGTCGTACAGGCGAGATCCTCTCGGTGCCGGTCGGCGACGGCTACCTGGGACGCGTCGTCGACGCCACCGGCGCGGCCATCGACGGCCTCGGCGAGATCACCCCGCTGACCGAGCGCCGCAACCTCGAGCTGCAGGCGGCCGGCGTCATGGACCGCCAGAGCGTGAACGAGCCGCTGCAGACCGGCATCAAGGCGATCGACGCGATGATCCCGATCGGTCGCGGACAGCGCCAGCTCATCATCGGCGACCGCAAGACGGGCAAGACGGCCATCGCGCTCGACGCGATCATCAACCAGAAGGCCAACTGGGAGTCGGGCGACCCGAAGAAGCAGGTCCGCTGCATCTACGTCGCCATCGGCCAGAAGGGCTCCACGATCGCCGAGGTACGCGGCACGCTCGAGCGCGCCGGCGCCCTGGAGTACACGACGATCGTCCACGCTCCCGCGTCCGACCCGGCCGGCTTCAAGTACCTCGCCCCGTACACCGGCTCGGCCATCGGCCAGCACTGGATGTACGAGGGCAAGCACGTCCTCATCGTGTTCGACGACCTCACCAAGCAGGCCGAGGCATATCGCGCGATGTCGCTGCTGCTCCGTCGCCCGCCGGGCCGCGAGGCGTACCCCGGTGACGTCTTCTACCTCCACTCGAGGCTCCTCGAGCGCTGCGCCAAGCTCTCCGACGAGCTGGGTGGCGGGTCGATGACGGGTCTGCCGATCATCGAGACCAAGGCCAACGACGTCTCGGCGTACATCCCGACCAACGTCATCTCCATCACGGATGGCCAGATCTTCCTCCAGTCCGACCTGTTCAACGCCAACCAGCGCCCGGCCATCGACGTCGGCGTCTCGGTCTCCCGCGTCGGCGGCTCGGCGCAGGTGAAGGCCATGAAGAGCGTGGCCGGAACGCTGAAGATCGGTCTGGCCCAGTACCGCGACATGCAGGCGTTCGCGATGTTCGCCTCCGATCTCGATGCCACCAGCCGCCGTCAGCTCGAGCGTGGCTCCCGCCTCATGGAGCTGCTCCGTCAGCCCCAGTACAGCCCGTACCCGGTCGAGGACCAGGTGGTCAGCGTGTGGGCGGGTCTCAACGGCCTGCTGGACGACGTGCCCGTGGTCGACGTGCTGCGCTTCGAGCGCGAGATGCTCGAGCACATGCGGGCCAATTCGCCCGTGCTGCAGACGATCTCGGAGACCCTGAAGTTCGACGACGACACGCAGGCCGCGGCCAAGACGGTCATCGACTCCTTCAAGGGTCAGTTCCGGACCTCGGAGGGCAAGCTCCTCCGCGATGACGCACCTCAGGTGCCCGTCGCCGCGGAGGACATCCACCAGGAGGAGATCATCGCAGCCGGCCGGAAGGCTCAGTGACGCATGCCCGCCAGCCTTCGTGAGCTGAGACAGAGGCGCCGCTCTGTCCAGACGACCAAGAAGATCACGCGCGCGATGGAGCTCATCGCTGCGTCCCGGATCGTCAAGGCGCAGCAGGCCGCGAGCGAGTCCCTCCCGTACACCCGAGAGCTCAACCGGGCCGTGGCGGCCGTGGCGTCGTTCTCGGGGTACGACCACCCGCTGACGCACGAGGAGGAGCACCCGACCCGTGCGGCCGTGCTCGTCGTGACGAGCGATCGCGGCCTTGCCGGCGCGTACTCGACGAACGCCATCAAGCTCGGTGACCGCCTCGTGCAGACCCTGCGTGACGAGGGCAAGGAAGTCCTGACCTTCATCACGGGGCGTAAGGGCATCGCGTACGCCCAGTTCCGCAACCGGCCGGTCGCCGGGTCGTGGGCCGGGTTCTCCGACAAGCCCACGCACCAGCAGTCGGACGAGGTCGCGGACGCGCTCATCGAGGCCTTCCTCAAGCCCACCTCCGAGGGTGGCGTCGACGAGATCCACGTGGTCTACACGCGGTTCGAGTCGATGTTGGTCCAGGAGCCGCGTGTACGGCGTGTGCTTCCTCTGCGGGTCGTCCGCGAGGCTGTCACGCCCGACCCGGAGGCGAAGGGCCCGCTGCCGCTGTACCAGTTCGAGCCCGATGCGGAGACGGTGCTCAACTCGCTGCTTCCGCTGTACGTGCGGAACCGGATCCACTTCTACCTCATGCAGGCGGCGGCTTCCGAGCTGGCCAGCAAGCAGAAGGCCATGAAGTCGGCCACCGACAACGCCGAATCACTCATCCAGAAGCTGACCCGCGACGCCAACCAGGCACGGCAGTCGCAGATTACGCAAGAGATCACCGAGATCGTCGGCGGCGCTTCGGCGCTGGCCGAAGGGAACGACGAGGAGTAACCATGACCGCCACCTTGACCGCAGCCGCTCAGGGCACGGGCACGCCCGGTGTCGGGCGCGTCGCCCGAGTCATCGGACCCGTCGTCGACATCGAGTTCGCGCCCGATGAGATGCCCGACATCCTGAACGCGCTCACCATCGAGATCGACGTCGACGGCGACAAGCGGTCGATGACCCTCGAGGTCGCGCTGCACGTCGGCGACAACATCGTTCGCGCGATCGCCCTCAAGCCGACCGACGGCATGCGCCGCGGCACGCTGGTGTACGACACGGGCGCGCCCATCAGCGTTCCCGTCGGCGACGTCACGAAGGGCCGCGTCTGGAACGTGACCGGTGACTGCCTCAACGAGGACGCCTCGACGTTCACGATCGAGGAGCGGTGGCCCATCCACCGCAACGCGCCGAAGTTCGACGAGCTCGAGAGCAAGACCGAGATGCTGCAGACCGGCATCAAGGTGCTCGACCTGCTCACCCCGTACGTGCAGGGCGGCAAGATCGGCCTGTTCGGCGGCGCCGGCGTCGGCAAGACCGTCCTCATCCAGGAGATGATCTACCGCATCGCCCACAACTTCGGCGGCACCTCGGTGTTCGCCGGTGTCGGGGAGCGCACCCGCGAGGGCAACGACCTCATCAACGAGATGATCGAGGCCGGCGTCATGAAGGACACCGCCCTCGTCTTCGGCCAGATGGACGAGCCGCCGGGCACGCGTCTGCGGGTCGCCCTGAGCGCGCTGACGATGGCGGAGTACTTCCGCGACGTGCAGAAGCAGGACGTGCTGCTGTTCATCGACAACATCTTCCGCTTCACGCAGGCTGGTTCCGAGGTTTCCACGCTGCTCGGCCGCATGCCGTCCGCCGTGGGGTATCAGCCGAACCTCGCCGACGAGATGGGTCAGCTGCAGGAGCGGATCACCTCGACCCGCGGCCACTCCATCACCTCGATGCAGGCCATCTACGTGCCGGCCGACGACTACACCGACCCTGCGCCGGCTACGACGTTCGCCCACCTCGACGCCACGACCGAGCTCTCCCGCGAGATCGCCTCGCGTGGTCTGTACCCGGCCGTCGACCCGCTCACGTCCACGTCCCGCATCCTCGACCCGCAGTACATCGGCCAGGACCACTACGACACGGCCGTGCGGGTGAAGCAGATCCTCCAGCGGAACAAGGAGCTGCAGGACATCATCGCCATCCTCGGCGTCGACGAGTTGTCCGAGGAGGACAAGATCGCCGTCAACCGGGCGCGTCGCATCCAGCAGTTCCTCAGCCAGAACACGTACATGGCGGAGAAGTTCACCCAGGTCCCCGGCTCGACGGTTCCGCTCGCGGAGACGATCGAGAGCTTCAAGATGATCGCCGACGGCGAGGTCGACCACATCGCCGAGCAGGCGTTCTTCAACGTCGGCGGCATGGAAGACGTCATGAAGAAGTGGGACGAGCTGCAGAAGGAAGGCGCCTGAGCCATGGCGGAGACCTTCTGGGTCGAGATCGTGGCGGCGGACCGGCGTGTCTGGGAAGGCGACGCGATCTCCGTGGTCGCCCGCACGACCGAGGGCGACATCGGTGTCCTCGCACGCCACGAGCCCATGATCGCGCCGCTCATCCCGTCGACCTCGGAGATCACGACGCCCGACGGACGCCGGGAGATCGTGGTCGTCGACGGCGGCTTCCTCTCGGTCACGCCGACGCGGGTGGCACTCATCTCACCATCGGCGCAGCTGGCGCACGAGATCTCCTTGGCAGAGGCCGAGGCGGAACTTCGTACTGCGCAGAAGGCGCTGGAGGCGGGCGACACCACCGAGGAGAACCACCGGCACTTCCAGCGCGCGAGCGCGCAGGTGAAGGCTGTTCACCTCATCGCGTGAGCATCCTCTGACCAGGTAACCGCTTCCCGTACGTCACCTAGTACAGTCACGACATGAGCTGGATGGGGGCGACGGAGTCCACGCTCCTTGTCGTCCTGATCGCGGTCCTGCTCTGGCTCATCTGGGTTTTCGGTCGGCGTCGCTGGCTGGGGCGCCAAGGTGGCACGTTCGACTGTTCGGCCCGCCTCGAGACCGCTGTCGTCAACCGGGGCTGGGTGCTGGGCGTTGCGCACTACTCGGGCGACTGGCTCAACTGGTACAGGGTGTTCGGGCTCTCGCTTAGCCCCCGCCTGCGGTTCCATCGCAGCAAGACCACCATCGCCGAACAGCGGAACCCATCTGCCAAGGAGATGCTGTCGCTGTACGAAGGGCAGCGGATCGTGAGCCTCGTCGCGACGACGGGTGATGCCGGACCCGTCGAGATCGCCATCGGAGCTCAGGAACTGACCGGGCTGCTCAGCTGGCTCGAGGGAGCCCCTCCCGGCCGCGGTCGCTACGACATGCGGCCCCGCTGACTACTACGCCGTACCGTTCGTCGGCTGCCTGTCGGTGCCGGGCACCCAGAGCACATCCCCGTCGCGACGGTTCGCGGCCCGTGACCAGATGAACAACAGATCGGACAGGCGGTTCAGATAGGTGATGGCGAGCGGGTTCACGCCGCCGGCCGAGTCCGTACCGAACTCCTCCGCAGCCCGCCAGGCACAGCGCTCGGCGCGACGGCAGACCGTACGGCTGACGTGGAGGTAGGCCGCACCCGGGGATCCGCCGGGAAGGACGAAGGACCGCAGCTCGGCCAGCCCGGACATGAACTCGTCGCACCAGCCCTCGAGCCGGTCGATGGACGACTGGATGACCCGCAACGGCTCCGTGGCCGCGTCCGGGTTGATCGGGGTGGCGAGGTCTGACCCGAGGTCGAACAGCTCGCTCTGCACGATCCGCAGCGCATCGGTGATCGAGCGGGGCAGGGTGCCCATCGACAGAGCGACGCCGATGGTCGCGTTGAGCTCGTCGACCGTGCCATACGCCTCCACGCGGGCATCGGTCTTGGCGACGAGTGAGTTGTCGACCAACCGGGTGCTGCCGCCGTCGCCGGTGCGGGTGTAGATGCGCGTCAGATGAACCATGCTCCGACCCTACCGTGACCCGGCATGCCCACTTCGGCACGGCGTGCCCGACGTGTCGGGCTGGGTATGGCAGTCTGAGCCGGTGATTCGTAGAACCCTCGTGATCCTTGTCGGCGCGGCGATGTTGGCGGCGTGCGCGTCGACGACGGCGCCGGGTAGTACGACCAGCACCAAGCCCTCGACGAAGGCGAGCCTCGCGCCGGCCTCTCCGGGCACCGTCAACTGCACGTACACCACCAGCACCGCGCCCGCGAAGCCGGTCGACCCGCCGAACGGCGCCAACGTGCCCGCGACGGGGAAGGTCGCTGCGGTGATCACGACCAACGAGGGGCCCATCACGATCACGATGGACCGCGCCAAGACTCCGTGCACCATCAACTCGTTCCTGTCGTTGTCGCTGCAGAAGTTCTACGACAACACGAAGTGCCACCGGCTCGTCGATAACGGCCTGTTCATCCTGCAGTGCGGCGATCCGACCGGAAAGGGCACCGGCGGGCCGGGCTACACGTACAGGGACGAGACGTACGCGACGGACACTTTCCCCGCGGGCACCGTGGCCATGGCGAACGCCGGACCGAACACGAACGGGTCGCAGTTCTTCCTGGTGTACGCGGACACGCCCCTGCCCCCCTCGTACACCGTCTTCGGTCACATGGACGCCGCCGGCATCGCTGTCGTGACGAAGATCGCCGCCGACGGCCAGGACAACTCCATGTCCGCGGGCGGCGGCAAGCCGAAGAACCCGGCGCAGATCGTCTCGGTGACGGTCGGCTGACGACTACGTCGCCGCGACCCAGTGGGCGAGGCTGTCGGTCAGCACCTCAGGCTGGTCGGCGTGTACCCAGTGGCCGGCGTCCTTGATGGTGACGAGCCGGACCTTCGGGAAGAGCGCTCGCATCGCGGGTGACGCGTCCGGCGTCACGTAGGCCGAGCGTTCGCCGCGCAGCCACAGCACCGGTCCCTCGTACGTCCCGCTCACGTCCGGCCAGCCGCCGATGGCGGAGAGCCCGCGTCGCAGACCGTCGAGGTGTGGGCGCCAGGCCCAGCCGGTGCCGGTCCGCTGCAGACTCTGCAGCAGGAACGCCCGTACGGTCGGGTCGGGCGCTGCCTCGCGCATCAGCGCATCGGCGTCGGCCCGGGTGGTGATGGCGCTCAGATCGAGTGATCGCATGGCGTCCAGGTAGACCGTGAAGTCGTCGGTCGCACGCACGACGGGGGAGATGTCGACGACGACGAGGCGGCGTACGAGGGTCGGCTCGGTCAATGCGACCAGCATGGCAACCTTGCCGCCCATGGAGTGGCCGACGAGCGTGACCGGCTCGCCGAGGGTGCGCAGCAGGTCGATCACGGCCGCCGCCATGCCCTCGTACGTCACCTCGTCGCTCCACGGCGACCTTCCGTGGTCGGGGAGGTCGACGAGCAGGCTGGCGGCGGGGGAGAGGGCCTTGGCGATCGTGCTCCAGTTCTTGCCCTGGCCGAGCAGACCGTGGAGGAAGACGTACGAGACGGGGCCGTGCCCGACGCGTTCGGTGTGCAGCGTCATGGGCGGCGCTCCCAGCACGCGGTGTGCCAGTGCCGGCGGGCGTCGACGGCGCGGTCCAGGCCGAGTTCAGGGGTGCTGGGCCAGGCGACGACGTGCGGAGTGCCGGGGTTCACGAGGTGGTCGCAACCGGGGCACCGATACGCCTTGGCGGCAGAGGCGCCCGGCACGCTTCGTACGAGCCATCGACCGTCCGTCTTGTCGGCACTCGTGGCGTGACCTGAGCTGAGGGGGCGGGGCGCGCGCAGATGTTTGCTGGGACGCCGTGCCATGCCTGGAACGATAGCGCGGTGGGACCGTTGCCCCGGCGCGCGGTCAGACGGAGCGCCGCCCCATCTCCTCGACGATCCAGCGGGCGGTGTCGCGGGTGCAGGCCCCTGGTTCGCTGAAGCTGACGGTGAAGACGCCCGTGATCTCGGTCAGCGTCGGCACGCCACGAAGCTCCAGGATCGCGTCGGCCTCGGCGGCGTACGCGTCGCGCGCGGCCCCGTTCGCGATCAGTCCTACGGGATCGACTTCGGCGAGGATCTGGATCATTACGTCCCGTGTGACAGCCATGCGCTGAGCCTATGAGAAGTGAGCGGTGCGCGTCGGGTGCTGGTCGTGTCGCGGTCGCGAGATGCGACAGATCCGGAGCCGGCAAGTACGTTGTCCTGGTGCGTCTCGTTATCGCTCGCTGCCAGGTCGACTACGCCGGCAAGCTCACCGCCCACCTGCCCATGGCTCCGCGACTGCTCGTCGTGAAGGCTGATGGGTCCGTGTCGGTGCACGCCGACGACAAGGCGTACAAGCCTCTGAACTGGATGAGCGCGCCCTGTTCGCTCACCGTACGGGACGCGCCGCCGGACCTCGCGGCCACGACCGAGGACCTCGACCCACTCGTGCACGAGGTCTGGGAGGTGAAGAACACCTCCGGGGACACCCTGCAGATCGCCATCGCGGAGATCCTGCACGACTCGTCCCATGACCTGGGGATCGATCCCGGGCTCCAGAAGGATGGCGTCGAGAAGCACCTGCAGGCCCTCCTGGCCGAGAACCCCTCAGCGCTCGGGGCGGGCTGGACGCTCGTCCAGCGCGAGTACTACACGCCCATCGGACCCGTCGACCTGGTGTGCCGCGACGCCGACGGTGGCTATGTGGCCATCGAGGTGAAACGCCGCGGTGAGATCGACGGGGTGGAGCAGTTGACGCGGTACCTCGAGCTCATGCGTCGGGAGCCGCGCTTCGCCACCGTGTCCGGCGCCTTCGTGGCCCAGCAGGTCAAGCCGCAGGCGCGCGTGCTCGCGCAGGATCGCGGCATCAGCGTGATCACGGTCGACTACGACGCGCTGCGAGGGCTCGACAACAGCGACGACCGGCTCTTCTGAGCGCGGTCCCGACCCGGAGGGCCCTACTTCGCGTCGAGTGTGGGGATGACGACCTCGCGGTACAGCAGCACCAGCGCGGCGGCGATCGGCACGGCCATGACGGCGCCGGTGATGCCGAGTGAGGTGCCGCCGGCAAGGGCCGCCACGACCACGAGCGCGCCAGGCACCTTCACCTGCCGGGCCATGAGGCGCGGCTGCGTGAAGTACGTGTCGAACTGCTGGTAGAGGATCGTGAAGATCAGGCAGATCAGGCCGACAGTCGGACTTTGTGAGAACCCGATCAGGGTCACCACCACGATGTTGGTGATGCCGCCGATCAGCGGGATGTACGTGAGCAGCGCGACCATGAAGGCCAGCGCCAGCGCGTACTGCCCGAGGCCCACGACGATGAGGAAGACGAAGAACACGACGCCCGCGATCATGACGTCGATCGTCATGCCCGTCACGTAGCCTCCGACACTCGCGAAGACCTCGTCGGCGAGGTACTTCACGCGCTCGCGACGAGAGCCCGGGGCGAGGGCGTAGATCGTGCCCTTGATCTGCGGCAGGCTGGCCAGGAAGTACGCGGTCAGCACGATCGTCACGATCACCGAGAACAGCACGTTCGCGAGCACCTTGCCGGCGCCGAGGAGCCCGGTCCAGAGCGCGTTGACCAGGTCTCCGCTGGTCAGGTACTCCTGGATGCGCGAGATGAAGTGGTACTGGGCGTCGAGGTTGGCCAGCTGCTGGTTCTCGCGCAACGCCTGGACGTACTGCGGTGCGTTCTTGTACAGCAGCGCGCCCTGGTCGGTCACGACCGGGACGAGCGCCGTTCCGGCAAGGCCGACGACGACCAGCACCCCGAGCATCACCATGAACACCGCGGCACCGCGGGGGATGTGGCGCGACTGCAGCCACTCCACCATCGGGTTCAGACCCAGGGCGATGAACAGGCTCAGTACGACGACCAGCAGGATCGAGGACAGCGACTGGATCTGGGTCCACAGCGCGGTCGCCACGAGCGCGCCGACCATGGCGAAGAAGCCGAGGGCGAACGGCGAGCGCAGCGAGATCTCCGTCACGCTGGTGGCCGGGGCCGGCGGCGGAGGAGCCGTGACGTACAGATTGGTGGGGGTCGGCGACGGCCGACGGGTGGTGATGCGGCGCAGCACGTTCAGCGCACCGCGTGCCCGCGGCGGCTCCGTGGTGACGGCGATCGGGACGGGCGGGGTGCTCGGCTGCTCAGCCGTCTGAGGTTCGACGTCGCTGGTCTCGGAGTCGGGAACAGTCGCCTCCGGCGGGTTCCCGATCGGTTCGTCCTGGCTCACTGGCCTTCTCTCTCGCGGATCACGGTCTGCACGCCCTCGTCGTCGTCGGCCTCGGGAGCGGCGTCGGCCTGCCCTCCGTCGCTCTCGTGGGTCTGCTTGGTACGGGGCTTGCGGCGGCTCGACTTCGCGGGCGTCGGCTCATTCTCGGCCGGTGCTGGCTGGGCGTCCATAGCTGGTGCTGCCTGGGGGTCCACGGCCGGTCCCGGCAGAGCGTTCTCGGCCGGGTACAGCGCCGCCGGCCACTCCGGATCCGGCGTGGTGCCCACCGCGGCGGCCTGCTTGCCGATGCCGGCGAGCTCTGCGAGCTGGGTCTGAATCGCCTTCTTCTGATGAGCCAGGGCGGCGATCTCGGCGACGAGCTGGTCTTTGCGACGCTCTGCTTCGGCGTCGAGCCTGGCCCGCAGCTGCGAGCCGGCGGCGCGGGTCGCGGACAGATGCTGTTCCGCCTCCCGCACGGCCTGGATCCGTACGCTCTCGGCATCCTGACTCGCGAGCAGCCGGATTCGAGCCGCCGCGTCCGTCTCGTCGGCCAGGAGCTTGGTGGCCGCACCGTGCTGGGCCGTGGCCTGCGAGAGGAGGTCTGCGGCGCTGGTGTGGGCATCGGCTGCGGCCACCTTGGCGTCCTGCACCAGGCGCGCCGCCTCGGCCTCCGCGGCAGCGACGATCGCCGCAGCCTGCTCGTTGGCCTGGCGCACGACAGCTTCGCTGTGGCGGGTGCCGGACGCGACGACGTGCTCAGCCTCCTGCCGGGCCGCGGCGAGCGTGGCCCGCAACTCCTCCGTCTGCTTGTCGCGCAGCCGGCGGAGGTTGGCCATGGCGGTGGCACGGAGGTCATCGGCCTCCTGTTGGCCGCCAGCCCGCAGCTCCTCCCCGTCGCGGCGGGCCGTCTCACGGATGCTCTGGGCCTCGATCTGGGCCTTGGTGGTGAGCTGCTCCGAGTGCGTCTCCGCGGAGTTGAGGAGTACGGCGGCGTGGCCGGTCAGTCGCGTGAGGTCGGATGACGTCGCCTGCGACCGGACCAGCTCGAACTCGGTGGCCTGCTCGCGGAACTGACGACGTAGTTCGAGGATCTGGCGCTCCAGCTGCCTGATGTACGCGTCGACTGCGGCCTTGTCGTAGCCCAGTACAGCGTTGGGAAACCCTCCGACGGCGGTCGCCCGCTCGTCGAAGAGTGTCAGGCCGGGAACCTCTGGGTCCTCGTTCATCGCGGTGCCTCCTCCTGCCGGGCGGGTGGGAACACTGTGAAGGCTACCTTGTCAGGGCCCACCCACTCGGGCAATCAGGGTGAGGACGGGGGCTCAGTGGCCCGCAGCGGGCTCCACGAGCTCGAGGAGGATGCCGCCGGTGTCCTTCGGGTGGCAGAACTGGATTCGCGAGCCGCCCGTGCCGATCTTCGGCTCGGGGTAGAGCAGACGTACGCCACCGGCGCGGAGCGCCTCGCAGACGGCGTCGAGGTCGGCGACACGGTAGGCGAGCTGCTGGATGCCAGGGCCGTTCTTGGCGATGAACTTGCCGATCGTGGACTCCTCCGACAGGGGGGCCAGGAGCTGGATCTGCGCGTTCTCGACTCCCTGGGTGCCAGTGCCGAGCATGGCCTCCTCGACGCCCTGCTCCGCATTGGTCTCGCGGTGCAGCACGCGCCAACCCATCACCTCGGTGTGGAACTTGATGGCCTCGTCCAGGTTGGGAACCGCGAGGCCGACATGGTCGATGCAGACAAAGAGGTCGGTGTTCATGGGTCTCAGCCTGTCACACGGCCCCCTGGCGAGAGCCATGGGGGTCAGTGCCCGACACGCCCCGGATGTGCGCCACAGAGGTTTCGGGGTCAGGCAGGATGGGGACCACACCGAGCAGGTGAGAGGAGCAGCCATGTCCACATGGATCAAGAAGGCAGCGTGGTTGCTGGTGGCCGCCTTCGTGCTGTTCTACCTCTTCACCCGGCCTGAGCAGGCTGCGGCCGCCGTCAAGACCTTCCTCGGGGCATTCGATGCCATCGTCCGGTTCTTCACTGCCCTCGCGTCGCGCTGAGTCCACGGTCCGCCGGACCAGCTACCTCTCGCCGGACATCGATCGGCACCTCCTGCACGACGACGGCGAGATCGTCGTCGTTGAGATCGCCAAGCCGCCCGTAGCAGCCGTCGGCCCTGTCGGGTGGGTCGTGGTCGGCGTCGTCCTGCTGCTGCTGATGGGCGTTGCCGGAGCCGGTTGGTGGATCGTCATGCTCATCGGACTGGGCCTGTGCGGCTTCGGTCTCTATCGCATCCACGATCTGCACATGGACCGTTTCGTCGTCACCAACCTGCGCGTGTTCCGCGTGCACGGCACGTTCGAGCGTCACGTCGCGACGGTGCCGCTGGCGCGGATCCTCGACATCACCGTGCATCAGCCGTTCCTCGGCACCCTGTTCAACTTCGGCCACCTGGTGTTCGAGTCGGCCGCCCAGGACCAAGGGCTGCGCGAGATCAAGTTCGTCGATGATCCGTTCACCATCGAGCACACCATCGAGCAGGTCATCCAGCGTTCCGGCGTACGGCCCGTGGCCGCGCGTCAGCCCATCGCCGAGGACGACGGCACCTGAGCCTTGGTCAGCCGAGCACTCCGTCGACGACCTTGCGGGCCTCCTTCTGAACCTCGGCCAGATGGTCGGGGCCCTTCAGCGACTCGGCGTAGATCTTGTAGACGTTCTCCGTGCCGGACGGGCGCGCCGCGAACCACGCGTGCTCGGTGGTCACCTTGAGACCGCCGATGGCCGCACCGTTGCCCGGGGCGGTCGTCAGCTTGGCCGTGATCGGCTCGCCGGCGAGCTCCGTGGCGGTCACGTCGCTGGGGGAGAGCTTGCCGAGCCGGTCCTTCTGCTCGCGCGTCGCTGGGGCGTCGACGCGGGCGTACGAGGAGACGCCGTACTTCGCCTCGAGCTCGCGGTACAGCTCTGACGGCGACTTGCCGGTGACGGCCAGGATCTCGCTGGCCAGCAGATCGAGCAGCAGGCCGTCCTTGTCGGTCGTCCAGGTCGAGCCATCGCGGGTGAGGAACGAGGCCCCCGCCGACTCCTCGCCTCCGAAGCCGAGGTCGCCCGAGATGAGCCCGGGGACGAACCACTTGAAGCCGACGGGGACTTCGACGAGGGTACGGCCGAGCTCAGCGGCCACCTTGTCGATCATCGAGCTGGAGACCAGGGTCTTGCCGATGCCGGCCGCCGGGTTCCAGCCGTCGCGATGGGCATAGAGGTACTGGATCGCGACTGCGAGGTAGTGGTTCGGGTTGAGCAGGCCGGCGTCGGGCGTGACGATGCCGTGGCGGTCGGCGTCCGCATCGTTGCCCGTGGCGATGTCGTACTTCTCGCGCTGCTGGACGAGCGAGGCCATCGCGTACGGGCTGGAGCAGTCCATGCGGATCTTGCCGTCGTGGTCGAGGGTCATGAACCGCCACGTCGGGTCGACCGTCGGGTTGACGACGGTGAGGTTGAGACCGAGGTTCTCGGCGATGTACTCCCAGTACTGGACTGACGCGCCGCCCATCGGGTCGGCCCCGATCCGTACACCGGCCCTGCGGATCGCGTCGAGGTCGATCGCGTTGACCAGGTCCTGGCAGTACGCGCTGCGGTAGTCCCAGCGCTCCACATCGCACTGCTCGTACGGCACGCGGCGAACCTGGCCCGGGTTCACGAGCAGCTCGTTGGCGCGGGCGGCGATGACCTTGGTGGCGTCGGTGTCGGCCGGGCCACCGTTCGGCGGGTTGTACTTGAAGCCCCCGTCACGCGGCGGGTTGTGCGACGGCGTCACGACGATGCCGTCGGCGAGGTGGTCGCTGAGGCCGCGGTTGTGCACGATGACGGCCCGCGACAGGGACGGGGTCGGCGTGTACTCGTCCTCGCGCTCCGCCCGTACGTGCACGCCATGGGCCGTGAGCACCTCGATGGCCGTCTTCCACGCGGGCAGGCTCAACGCGTGGGTGTCCTTGGCGATGTACAGCGGACCGGTCGTGCCCTGCGAGGCCCGGTACTCGATGATGGCCTGGGTCGTGGCGGCGATGTGGGCGTCGTTGAAAGCGCCGTCGAGGCTCGAGCCGCGATGGCCCGAGGTGCCGAACACCACCATCTGGTCAGGGTTGTGCGGATCCGGGGTGATGTCGTGGTACGCCGCGAGGACGGCGTCCACGTCAATGAGGTCGGATGCCTGGGCGACAAGTCCTGCGCGTTCGTGAGCCATGGCCCCATCCTGGCAAGGAGTGCACCCGTATGGCGAGTATTCGCATCACTCGTCTGGAAACGCAGCGTTGCCGTGGCTGGTTGAATGGCCTCATGACGCAACCACACTCCCTCCGGGGAGCCATCGACCTGTCGTCCCTCGCCGCGCCGGCCAGCCCGCCGGCCGCAGGGGGGAGCTACGTCATCGAGGTCGACGACGCGTCCTTCGACGCCGTCATGCAAGGGTCGGTGCGCTACCCGATCGTCATCGAGTTCTACTCGCCCCGCGCACCCGAGCAGGCCAAGCTCAGCGCCTCCCTGGCCGAGCTGACCAACGAGGCCGGGGGTCGCTGGCTGCTGGCGCGGCTCAACGTCGACGACGAGCGCGCGCTCGCGGCCGAGCTGCAGATCACCGCCGTCCCCACGGTCGCCGGTGTCGTCGGGGGACAGCTCGTCCCGCTGTGGCAGGGCACGGTCGAGAAGGCCGACGCCAAGGTGCGCATCGAGGAGCTCGTGGCACTGTCGGCCAAGTACGGCGTCGTCGGCAAGGCCCAGCCCGTGGCAGCGGCCCCGACGGAGACGGCTGAGGGGGAGCAGACCGGAGGGATCGACCCCCGCTATGCCGCGGCGTACGAGGCGATGGAGCGTGAGGACTACGCCACCGCCCGGCAGGAGTTCGCCACGCTGCTGGCCGCGACCCCGTCGGACGCGGTGGCGAAGGCCGGCGTCGCCCAGGCGGCACTCCTCGCCCGCGTGACCTCCAGCAACCCGCAGGGAGCGGTGGACGCACTGGCAGCGAACCCCGACGACCTCGACGCCATCCTCGCGATGGCTGACCTGGAGGCCGCGACCGGCCGTCTCGAGGAGTGTTTCGCGCGCCTGGTCGCCGCGGTCCGCGGCAGGACCGGTGACGAGAAGGACGTGGTGCGCAAGCGGCTGCTCGAGCTGTACGACACGTGCGAGCCCACCGATCCCGCCGTGCTGCGGTCGAGGCGAGAGCTGGCCTCGGCCCTGTTCTGAGCGCTGGTCGTCTGACGGCTTCCGGCAACGCCGCGAGGCGCGTGCCTGGGGCACGGCATGCGACAACGAACTAGGCCGGACGTCCCTGTTCGAAGTACGCGGTCGTCGTCGGTCGGTTCTCGTCGAGCCACGTGAGGCGCCGGGCGGCGAGCTCCGACACGTACGGCACAGCCTCCGCGGCCGTGACCCAGTGCGCCGACACGATCTCGCCCTCGGCGAGCCGGATCGCAGCGACCTCGTCGGGCTGCAGTACGCCGCCGTCGAAGATGAACTCGACGGCGTCGTCCCACCCGAGGTACGGCGGTAGCCAGTCCACGAGGAGCGGCGCCCCCAGCGTCCGGGTCAGCCCGATCTCCTCGAGAACCTCACGCTCCGCGCCGACCCGAGGCGACTCGTGCGGCTCGACGATGCCGCCGGGGAGCTCCCAGTCCGACTTGTAGGAGACGCGCAGCAGCAGAATGCGGTCGGCCGTGTCGCGGACCACGGCATGTGCGATGACGCGGGTGCGGGGCAGCACGGCGTTCATGACGAACGAGAAGCCCGCAGGTCCCTCGAGGTCGTCGCCGGCGACCATCGCGTACAGCAGCACGTCCCGCGAGCCGGCATCGGTCGTACGGCCTCGTCGCAGGCGGCCCTCGTAGAGGAAGCCCACGCGGTGGGCAGCGTGGCGCAGGCGGGAGTGGTCCGGGTCGACGAGCAGCTCGACCCGCTCGGCACCGCTGTCGAAGGCGTCGCGCGAGGCGCTGCGCAGGTAGGCGACAGGGTCGGCCTCGTCGGGAACCTCGACCCGGATCGTACGGTCGTCCACCAGCACCCCTCCCGCCTCTCGTTTCCTGCAGCCTACGCAGGGGTCGGGCTGGCCCTCGCACGGGCCCGCCAGGCGGATGAGAGGGCGTGAGAGGGCCCTCATGGTGCCCGGCTCGACGGGTCGCGGTCGCTACCGTGACGCGAGAGGCGCAGGAGGT
Source organism: Propionibacteriaceae bacterium (assembly GCA_027492675.1). GTDB lineage: Bacteria > Actinomycetota > Actinomycetes > Propionibacteriales > Propionibacteriaceae > Fen-668. Next base: position 43,316 of record JAPUEI010000061.1, read on the forward strand.
GCTCGTGGCGACAACACGCCCGCAGAGCGGAACGAGGACATCGCGCGCCCGCGTGTCGGATCGCGACGAGTATCCGGCCATCGGTGTCGCCGTCAGCATCGTGCCCCGCTCGGGCATCGTCATGGGACCGCCGCCCCGGGTTCGCCTGCGTCCCGGTGCCGCCGGCGTGCGTGCGCCGTCGCCCAGCGTGCCGGTCCTTCCCACGGTCGCCCTGAAGGTCCCCGAGGTCGTCCTTCCGCAGATCGTCGAGCCTGTCGTCGAGGCCGCCGCGATCGTGGAACCCGCAGTCGAGCCCGTACAGATCGTGGAGACGACGGTCGAGCTGCCAGCAGTCGTCGAGCCGGAGGCCGAGGCCGTACGCGCTGTCGACGTTCTCCCGGAGTCGCCGCTGCTTCGCAGGTTGCCCTCCTCGACGTCGAAGCACCTGTCGCGTGTCGCGAACGCCGCGCTGCCCGCGGAGGAGTTCCGGCGGGCGGCCGTCGAACGGACGCGCCGCACGGTGGTGGTGGCCCGTCGACGTCAGGTCATCCTGTCCGCTGCCGCGATCGTCGTCATCGCAGGCCTGGTCTTCGGCGCCTGGCGCTTCTCAGCCCGTGCGGATGCCGCGGCGCGGCCCGACTGGAACTCGATCTCGGTCGCCGACACCTCCGTCGCCCCCTCGCAGAGCATCCAGCCGTCGGCGACACCCGCCTCCATGAGCGCGGCTCCCGCCGAGACGTCGATCGACCCAGCAGCGACGGCCGCGATCACGGTCGTGCCCGCGAACCTGCCCGCCGCGCTGGTCGCCGGGCCGGTGTGGAACAGGAAGATCGCGGGCTCCTGCGCTGCGCGCGACGTCCCCACCTCCAAGGACGATGCCGCCGCCACCATCTCGCACTACGTCGACTGCATGAACGAGATCTGGGCTCCGCTGGTCGCAGGATCCCCGAACGCCTTCAAGCCGCTGGTCGTCAAGATGTTCGACTCGACGACGACGAGTGGCTGCGGCACGTACAGCTCTCCCACCACGGTGGCGTACTGCCCGAAGGACTCGACCCTGTACGTCGCCGGCCTCGCCCTCGAGCACGCCATGACGGGCAGGTTCTATGCGATCGAGCTCGTGACGTACGAGTACACCCACCACGTGCAGACCCTCACCGGCATCTACGAGGCGGCCTTCCAGGCGGGTTGGGACGCCAACGAGCGCTCGCGCCGCGCGCAGCTCAACGCCCAGTGCCTGTCCTTCGCGCTGATCACGCACGTCAAGGGCTTCGACCCGACGGCGGCTGACCTGGCCTCGTTCCGTGACGGCTGGAGCGCAGGCCCCGGAAGCATCAGTTACGGCTCCATCGGGTCACTGAAGGCGTGGGGCGAGAAGGGTCTCGCAGCCACCACCGTCAGCGACTGCAACACCTTCGTCGTTCCCGCGTCGGCCGTGGCCTGAGCGCAGCCGCTCAGGCGGTGCCTCCCGCGGACGTCTCCACCTGCTTCGACGCGTCGAAGTGCAGCCACACCGCGCCCAGCGCCGGGACGGCGACCGTGGCGCCGGCGTCGAAGCCGCGGGTGGGCACCTCGTACGCCGTCACCTCGCCCATGTTCCCGTACGTGTTCGAGCCGTCGTAGACAGACGAGTCGGTGTTGAGGATCTCCGTCCAGACGCCGGCCTTCGGCAAGCCGATCCCGTACGTGGCGTGCGGGGTCGCGGAGAAGTTCACGATGCAGGCGACGAGGTCACCGTTGCCGTCGCTGCGCACCCAGCTGAAGACGTTCGCGGCCGCGTCGTCGGCATTGATCCACTGGAAGCCCTTGGGATCGCTGTCGAGCGTCCAGAGGGCGGGGTACGTGCGGTAGACGAGGTTCAGGTCGCGGAACAGGCGCTGCAGGCCGTGGTGTCCCCACAGGTCGGAGACCCACCACTCGAGGCTCACCGACTCGTTGAACTCGCGGCGCTGTCCGAACTCGCAGCCCATGAAGACCAGCTGCTTGCCCGGGAACGCCCACATGAATGCGTAGAACGCACGCAGAGTCGCGAACTTGCGCCAGTCGTCCTGGCCGATCTTGTTCACCATCGAGCCCTTGCCGTGCACGACCTCGTCGTGGCTGATCGGCAGCATGAAGTTCTCCGAGTAGGCGTACACCATCGCGAACGTCATGAGGTCGTGGTGGTACTGCCGGTAGACCGGGTCGAGCTGCAGGTAGCGCAGCGAGTCGTTCATCCAGCCCATGTTCCACTTGAAGCCGAAGCCCAGGCCGCCCTGGTCGACCCGCCGCGTCACACCGGAGAACGAGGTCGACTCCTCGGCGATCATCATCACGCCCGGCGCCCGCTCGTACAGATGCTTGGTCACGTACCGCAGGAAGTCGATGGCCTCGAGGTTCTCGTTGCCGCCGAACTGGTTCGGCACCCACTCGCCCGGCTCGCGGGAGTAGTCGAGGTAGATCATCGAGGCGACCGCGTCGACGCGCAGACCGTCGATGTGGAACTCCTGGATCCAGTACAGCGCGTTGGAGACGAGGAACGACTTCACCTCGTTGCGGCCGTAGTTGAAGATGTACGTGCCCCAGTCCATGTGCTCGCCCTGGCGCGGGTCGGCGTGCTCGTACAGCGCGCTGCCGTCGAAGCGGCCCAGCGCCCACTCGTCCTTGGGGAAGTGGCCCGGCACCCAGTCCATGATCACGCCGACGCCGGCCTGGTGGAGCCGGTCGATCAGGTAGCGCAGCTCGTCGGGGCGACCGAACCGCGAGGTGGGGGAGAAGTAGCCGGTGACCTGGTAGCCCCAGCTCGGCTCGAACGGGTGCTCCGCGAGCGGCATGAACTCGACGTGCGTGTAGCCCTGCCACGTCACGTACTCGACGAGCTCCTCGGCGAGCTCCAGGTACGTCTTGCCGCGCCGCCAGCCGCCCAGGTGCAACTCGTACACGCTGATGGGGGACGCGTGCGCTGCCCACGCGGCGCGCTTGGCCATCCACTCGTCGTCGTCCCAGACGTACTTCGACTCGTAGACGATGCTCGCGTTCGACGGCGCCGTCTCGGAGAACCGGGCCATCGGGTCGACCTTCTCGCGCCACACGCCGTCGGCACCCTGGATCCGGTATTTGTACAGCGTTCCGGTGCCCCGCTGCTCGATGAAGCGCGACCACACCCCGCTGCCCGGGATCAGGATCATGTCGTCGCCGGACCAGAAGTTGAAGTCGCCGATCAGCTGGACCCGCTGGGCGTTGGGAGCCCAGACGGCGAACCGCGTGCCGTTGATCCGCTCGCCCGAGTCGTGGTCGTAGACCGACGTCTCATGGGCGCCGAGTCGCTTCCAGAGCTCGGTGTCGCCGCCGGAGTGGAACCCTTCCAGGTCCCAACCCGTGAGCTCGCCGCCAAGGTCGTAGGTGGGCATGACTTACATCCCTCCGTCATAGGTGACCGTTGAGGTCACATGCTGGATCGCGCGGAGTGGGATCTGCACCCAGTCCGGTCGGTTACGCGTCTCGTACACCACTTCGTACGCCGCCTTGTCCGCCTCATACGCGCTCAAGAGGTCCCCGTCGACCTGCCTGTGCTCGCCACAATAGGCCCGAAGGAACGCTTCGCGTGCGACTCCCAACCACTCCAGCGCGGCGTCTCCGGTGGGGTGCGGGTGGCTGCTCGTGGCGTACGCGAGGGAGCGCGTCATCCCGGCCACGTCGCGCCATCGGGAATCGGGCTGGAGCCGTTCAGCCATCGACTTCAGCGGCTCGCCCTCGAAGTCGATGATGCGCCAGCCGTCGGGCGTCAGCAGCGTCTGACCGAGGTGGAAGTCACCGTGGACGGCCTGTACGGCGACGGAGCGCCCGCGCAGGGTGTCGAAGCGGGTGTGCAGGGCCGACCGGTACGGCACGAGAGGGTCGGCGGCCTCCACCGCAGCGTCGAGCCGGGCCGTCATGGCGTCGGCGATCACGTCGCCGGGGATCGTGGTGCCGCCGGCAGCGAGGCCGTCGTGGACCGCGGCCAGAGCGCGGCCGAGGGCAGCGGCGTGAGCGCTGAAGTCGGTGCCGGTACGGCAGGCGTCGAGCGCCAGCTCGTAGCCGTCGCGCGGGTCGTGAAGCTGTTCGGACAACGCCGCGAGGTCGTACCGAACGCCGTCGTGGACGCCCTCGACCCAGCCGTACACCGCCGGCACGTCGTGGACGCCCGCTTCGAGGAGACGGAGAGCGACGACGACGTCGAGGTTGGCGCCGGGCTCGAGCTTGCGGAAGATCTTGAGCAGGGCGACATCGCCGAGGAAGACATTGGTGTTCGACTGCTGGCCGGCGTACCAGCGGGGCGAGCTGTCCCCCTCAGGGAGCGGAGTGCTCACGCGGACCGACACGCTGCCGTGCGCATCGACCGCCTCGTGGTCGGCGGAGAACAGCGCGGCGACAAGGGACATCGCCTCGGGATCCCGGGGGGCGTCGCAGACCCAGAACCCGTCGAGCTCGCCGACTATCGCGTCCTCGACAGCTGGCCGAGTGCGCCGGTACGAGACGAGCAGCTGGTACAGCTCGCTGCTGCCGTCGGCGTACGAGATGTGAGCGAGCTCCGGTCGTACGGACACCTCGCCCTCGACGAGCCACGGGAGGGCCGTGACGCCGTCGAGACGGCCGTCACGCCCCTTGCCCTGGAACCACCGGGCCTCGCGGACCAGCGGCCACCACAGCTCGTCTGAGGACATGGTCACGCCACGACGACCGAGGCCACGTGCGCCGGGCTGCCCGGCGTGAGCCGGACGAATCCTGACCCTCCCCACGTGAAGGACGCGCCGCTGATCTCGTCGGTGATGCGCAACATGGCATCGTGGGGCAGGCCCATGGCACCGAGGTCGAGGTAGACCTCGCCTTCCTGAGTCTCGTACGGGTTGAGGCTGCAGATCACCAGGACGCGGTCGTCGCCGTCGGTCTTCGAGAACGCGATGATGTCGCCGTTGCTGGTCGGGTGGAAGCGGATGGTGCGCAGCGACTTGAACGCGGCGTGGCGCCGGCGTACGGCGTTGAGCGAGCCGATGAGCATGCCGAGATGGCCAGGCGTGTCGAAGTCGCGCGGCCGGTACTCGTACTTCTCCGAGTCGAGGTATTCCTCGCCGCCGGCCCGGAAGGGCTGGTGCTCGTACAGCTCGAAGCCGGAGTAGACGCCCCACGACGGCGAGAGCGTGGCGGCCAGGACTGCCCGGATCGCGAACGCGGCGGGCGCCCCGGACTGGAGGAACGTCGGGTTGATGTCGGGGGTGTTCACCCAGAAGTTCGGACGGTAGAAGGGCGACATCTCGCCGGAGAGCTCGCCGAGGTACTCCTCGAGCTCGGCTTTGGTGTTGCGCCAGGTGAAGTAGGTGTACGACTGGTGGAAGCCCACCTTGCCCAGCGCGTGCATCATCTCGGGCCGCGTGAACGCCTCGGCGAGGAACAGCACGTGCGGGTGCGATGCGCGCATCTTCACCATGATCCAGCCCCAGAACTGCACCGACTTCGTGTGGGGGTTGTCGACCCGGAAGATCGTCACGCCCTTGTCGGCCCAGAACCGGAGCAGCCGCAGCGACTCGGCGTAGATGCCGGCGGGATCGTTGTCGAAGTTGATCGGGTAGATGTCCTGGTACTTCTTGGGCGGGTTCTCCGCGTACGCGATCGTGCCGTCCAGACGCGTCGTGAACCACTCGGGGTGCTCGGTGACCCACGGGTGATCGGGGGAGGCCTGGAGGGCGAAGTCGATCGCGACTTCGAGGTTCAGCTCACGAGCCTTGGTGACGAACCTGTCGAAGGCGTCGAAGTCCCCGAGGTCGGGGTGGATCGCGTCGTGCCCGCCGTCGGAGTTGCCGATCGCCCACGGCGAGCCGGGGTCTGTCGGCGACGGGGTGAGCGAGTTGTTCTTGCCCTTGCGGAAGGCGGTGCCGATGGGGTGGATCGGCGGCAGGTAGACGACGTCGAAGCCCATGTTGGCGGCAGCTTCGAGGCGCTCGTGCGAGGAGTCGAACGTGCCCGAGACCCAGGCGTCGTTCTCCTTGTGGGCGCCCTGAGAGCGTGGGAAGAACTCGTACCAGGCGCTGAACAAGGCCAGCTCCCGGTCGACGCGCAGGGGGAACTCGGCCGTGGGTGTGACGAGGTCGCGCGGGGCGTGGTCGATCATGGCGCGACGTACGCCGGACTGGCCGACCGTCTCGAGCAGCTCGGCCGTGGCGCGCTGGGGGAGCAGCATCGTGGCGGTAGCCGTGAGGAGCGCGGCGTCGACCTCGGAACCGTCGGCGAGTGCCTGCTTGGCGCCCCGCTCGAGGACGTCCTTGCCCTCGAGACAGACCAGGGGTACGTCCTGGGAGATCGGCAGCTTGGCTTCCGCATGGTGGACCCAGGTGGCCCACGGGTCGGACCAGGCCTCGATGCGGAACGTCCAGTCGCCTTCGCTGTCGGGACGCACCCAGCCCTGCCAGATGTCCAGGCCGGTCGGCTCGATCTGCGCCATGCGCGAGGTGGTCTCGGTGCCGTCCGGCGCGGTCAGGACGACGGTGGCGTTGACCGCGTCGTGGCCCTCGCGGAAGACGCGGGCGGTGACGGGGAACAGCTCGCCGACGACGGCCTTCGCCGGGTAGGCCCCGCCTTCGACGACGGGCGACACCTTGGTGACCGGGATGCGACCCAGACCGTGCGGGGGAAGGCCCACGACGTACGCGTCAGCGGGCACGCCGGACGGTCCTTGAGGAGCGGCTTTCGGGGTGGCCTTGGGCTTCGCGGCAGCGGCCGCCGCGGCAGCGACCCGCGGTGTCGCGGTGCTCGATGTCGGACGCGGTGACTTGGCCATCGACGTTCTCCTCGCGGGTAGTTGCACGTTCCTAACGTACCTAGATGAACCGTACCGACGGGAACCCCCCCACCGGGTCCCAACGCGCAAAGGCGGCCGTCGACGCGTTCTTCGGGAGGCGGGGCGGGCACCTTCTGGGACGCAGCAATTGAGGTCCGACGACGTCCGGGTTATGGGACTCCTGTGTCTCACGGGCGCCGACAACCCCGACGTTGTCGGTGTTGCGAAGCGCAGGGGGCCGCGTATGCCGGGGGGCGTCGGGGCAGCCCTTCCGGGGCCAGGCAGCAGGGGCCATATCCCTGCCAGCGTCGGGACGAGCGGGCAAGGGGAGGGGGTCAGCGACGGATCGCGTACCGCAGGAAGACCGTGCCCGAGCCGAAGCGTCGCTCCTCGAGGAGGGTGAGGTCGAGGCGCACTCCGGCCGGGAGGAACGCCGTCCCGCCGCCCAGGATCACGGGCAGGACGAAGACAGAGAGCTCATCGACCAGTCCGGCGCGCAGGAAGTGGGCGGCCAAGGTGGGGCCACCGACCGCGAGCTCCCTGGCGCTGGACTGCTTGAGGGCGCGGACGGCGTCGACGTCCAGGGCGTGCGTCAGCCTGGTGCGAGGGGCGTCGGCCTGGTCGAGGGTCGTGCTGTAGACGACCTTGTCGGCGCCCTGCCAGGCCGGGAGGTACTCGAGCGCGTAGTCCTCCAGCTCGGTGAGGAAGTCCGCGTCGTCCCAGACCCGCATGGTCTCGAACATGCGACGACCGAAGAGGTACGTGCCGATCCTGCTCTCGCGGTCGTTGATGAACCGGTGCGTCTCCGCGTCGGGCGCCGAGAAGTCGATGGTGCCCTCGGCGGTGTTCACGTAGCCGTCGAGGGTGACCGACATGCCGTACACGAGCTTTCCCATGGGTCATCCGATCCGCTCGGCCAAGGAGACGACGATCCCTTCGGGCCCCCGCACGTACGCCATCAGCCAGACGTTCTCGTGCTGCCCGATGCCGCCGACCAGCCCGTACCCCTGGCTGGCCAGCCGCTCGACCGTCCCGCGGAGGTCGGCGACTTCGAAGCAGACGTTGCGCAGCCCCACCTCGTTGGCCATGGCGGTGGGGGAACCGGGGGTGGTGTCGGGACGGACGAAGGTGGCGAGCTCGAGTGCCACTCCGCCGCCGGGTGGGCGGAGCATGACGACGTTCGTCCTCGAGTTCGGGATGCCGCACACCGTGTCGAGGAACTCGCCCTCGATCTCCATGCGTCCCTCGGCCTCCAGACCGAGGCCCACGAAGAAGTCGACGGCCGTGTCGAGGTCGGCGACGGTGACGCCGACGTGGTCGAACCGGAGGGATGTCATGGGGCCATCCTGCGTCGCCGAGTCAACGGGAGTCGCCGTACGAGCGTGCGGCGTCGACCGGTCTGGTTCCCAGACTGGACCCGGGCGCCATGTGGCACCGGACGCGGCACTCCGATGGCAGGGGCCTCGAGATCGTGGTTATGCGTGGACGTCGGAGGCGGGTGTGGGGGCAGGGGCCTCGCCTGCGGGGTTATGAGGCACCGTCGGGGTCTCATAGCAACCATCCTGTAGGCGAGCCGCCTGATCGTCCGCCGGGGGCGGCTGATAGCCACCAGGTCGAGGCGGTAGCCGGAGTGCGCGCGTCAAGGGACGTGGGGATGGCTGCTCGATGGCTACGCGTCGGTCTTCCTGGTGAACGTGAGGTGGGTGACGCCGCTGGGGGACGAGACGGTCTCGATGTCGTACGAGCTCTCGAGCCCTTCGAGCCCGTCCCAGAGGCGGACGCCGCGTCCGAGAAGGATGGGCACCTGGACGAGGTGCATGTGGTCGATGAGGCCGGCGGCGAGGAAGGCGCGTACGACGGTGGGGCCACCGCCGATCCGTACGTCGAGGCCGTCGGCGGCCTCCTGCGCGATAGCGAGCGCCTCGGTAACCGGGACGTCAAGGAAGTGGAACGTGGTGCCGCCCAGCATCTCGACGGATGGCCGGGGGCGATGGGTGAGGATGTACGTCGGGGTGTGGAACGGCGGGTCCTCCTCCCACCAGCCCTTCCAGTCCGGGTCGTCCTGCCAGCCGGGCGGGCCGAACTTGCCGGCCCCCATGATCTCGGCGCCGATTCCGGGCAGGAACCGCTGCGCGAAGGCGTCGTCGACCCCGGACGAGCCGGTGGGAGCCCAGTACCGCGTGGCGAACATCCAGTCGTGCAGACGGTGGCCGGCGTGACCGAATGGCGCCTCGAGGGACTGCGGCTCGCCGGTGGCGAACCCGTCGAGGGAGATGGCGAAGTTATGGACCCGCGTCAGCGACATGGGGTCCTTGATACCTCGTGGCGGGTCGTGAGGGAAGGCCCTGACCCAGCACTCGCTGTCCCTGCTCGCTTGGACGCCTCCTCTGACGCGCTTGGCAAGGCAGGGCGTGCTTGGCAAGGCGTCGGCGCCATGCCAAGCGCTGCTTGCCTTGCCAAGCGGGCTGGCGAGACCCCGTGGCGCGCTGGAGAGTGGTGCAGACTGTCGGCGTGGAGATCGAGATCGGCGAGGACGTCATCCGTCTGGGACAACTGCTGAAGTTCGCGAATCTGGTGGCGGACGGAGGAGAGGCGAAGCTCCTCATCGCCGACGGCCGGGTGCGCGTGGACGGGGTCGTCGAGGTGCGTCGAGGCCGTCAGGTGCCGGTCGGCGCGCGGGTCGAGGTCGACCTTCCGGGGGGCGTCGAGCGTCTCGTCGTGGTGCGATAGTCGCTGGTTCCATGCGCGCGGGTGCGGCGCGGAGGCGTGCGTCGGCGGTCATAGGCTGACCAGGACGCCACTCGGAGAGGACCCATGAACGAGGCAGCAACGACCCGCGAACCGACCGGAATGCTGGTGCTGCGCACGCTCGCCATGCCGAAGGACACCAACCCGTGGGGCGATGTCTTCGGTGGCTGGCTGCTCGGCCAGATGGATATCGCCGCCGGTCTGATGGCTGGTGAGGTGGCGCAGGGTCGCTCGGCCACGGTCTCCGTACACGACGTCGTCTTCCACAGCCCCGTCGCCGTCGGTCACACGATCTGCATCTACGCGAACCTGGTCAAGGTGGGCCGCTCGTCCATGGAGATCGCCCTCGAGGTGTGGGCCAGGGACCTGGTGCATCTGTACGAGCCGGAGCGGGCCTTCGTCGCCGAGGGCGTGTTCCACTACGTCGCGGTCGACTCGGAGGGCCGGCCCCGTCCCGTACCGGACGCCTCGGAGTTCCTGGCGCGCCCCTGACCGTCAGCCCCAGCGGCGGGCGATGGCCACCCAGTTGATGACGCGGAACCACGTGAGGGCGGCGCCGAGTAGGCACAGGGCGGCCATGCCTCCGGCCACGGCGGGCATGGCCATGTCATGGAGTGCCCGCTCATCGGCGACGAGACCTGGGTTCTCCGGGTCGTACCGCACGGGGATCGTCTCGCCGAGGGTGTAGGAGTCCAGGGACTGTTCCAGAGCTGCGGTGACGGTATGTCCGTCAGGGAGGACGAACCTCACGTCCGTCCACGTGCCGCTGCGCATCCGTTGGTGATCGAGAACGGTCGCCGTGGTCGCGACGCCACGAGCGGCCAGGATCGCTGCGCTCGCGCCGGCGTACACGGCCATCCCGACGAAGAAGATCCCGATGACGAGCAATGTGATCGTCGCAGGCTTCCGCTCATTCCACGACGAGTAGCGCATCACCCTCCGAGTGTGGCGCAAGTGCGCTCCTCGGGGACCCGGACGCGGCCGATCCTCGAAGCCACCCAGATCGGTTCCCTGAGGAGCTGATGCGCGAAGCCATCAGCGTCTCGAAGGGCCGCTCGCCCAGCCACCCACCCGGGTCGGCTCGTGCCGGTGGTTGTCAGGAGGGCGTCCCTGAGCAATGCTGGCCCGCACGACCGGGTCGGAAGGGGATGTCGGATGGTGCAGAGCCACACGCTGGAGGTGCCCGGAGGGGTGCTGGTGTACGACGTGCATGAGCCTGCCGAGCCCGTACGGGGGCGGCTCCCGCTGGTCATGATCGGGCATCCGATGGATGCGGGTGGCTTCTCGGCGCTGGCGTCGTACGTCACGGATCGGGTGGTCGTCACGTACGACCCTCGCGGCATCGGACGCAGCGTGGTGCCCGACGCCGAGCACACGCCGGAGCGGAACGCCGAGGATGTCCACCGGGTCATCGAGGCGCTGGGAGCCGGGCCGGTCGACGTGTTCGGGTCGAGCGGCGGTGCGGTGACCGGGCTGGCGCTGGTGGCGCTGTACGAGGGTGATGTGCGGGTGCTGCTGGCTCACGAGCCGCCCCTGCTGGACGTGCTGCCGGACGCCGAGATCGCCCGGGAGGCGTTCCGGATGGTGACCCGGGAGTACCACGAGTCGGGATTCGGCGCCGGCATGGCGCGGTTCATCGCGCTGACGTCGGTGCAGGGCGAGTTCACCGCCGAGGTCCTGACTCAGCCGGCGCCGAACCCCGCGATGTTCGGCATGCCGACCGAGGATGACGGCGTACGGGACAACCCGCTGCTGTCCGGCGTGTCGGACCCGGTGATCGACTACCACGTGGACCCGGCCGCCCTTGGGCGGGCGTCGGCCACGGTCGTGCTGGGCGCCGGGGAGGAGTCGCGTCAGCAGATCCCCGGGCGCGCGGCCGCCGAGCTCGCATCCCTGATGGGGACGGAGCTCGTGATGTTCCCGAGCCACCACGGGGGATTCGTCGGGGGCAAGGGTCCGTACGCCGGTCAGCCCGAGGCGTTCGCCGGGGTGCTCCGTGGGGTGCTGGACGGCCGGGAGTAGGCCCCGGCCTACATCCGTACGACGATCTTGCCCCGCGTGTGGCCGGTCTCCAGGAGGCGGTAGGCGTCGACGGCGTGGTCGAGGTCGAACACCTCGGCGATGGTGACGGCGAGCTTGCCGTCGGCGACGAGGGCCACGAGCTCGGCAAGGTCATCGCTGCTGGGGCGCACCCAGATCGCCTGACCGCCGAACTCGGACGCCGCCCGACCGTCGGTGATCGAGACCACCGAGGCGCCGGGCTTCACGAGCTCGCGGGTCGCGTCCATGGCCGCGCCGCCCACGTAGTCGAGCACCACGTCGAACCCGTCAGGCACAAGGGCCTTTGCCGCCGCGACGAGGTCGTCACCGTACGGGACGGGCTCCGCGCCCAGGCTCCGCAGGAAGTCGTGGTTGGCGGGGCCGGCGGTCCCGATGACGCGAGCCCCGGCCAGCACGGCGAGCTGCGTCGCGAACGCGCCGACACCGCCGGCGGCGGCATGTACGAGGACGGTGTCGCCCGCCTTGAGTCCCGATCGGCGCACGCTCTGCAACGCGGTCAGGCCGGCGAGCGGCAGAGCCGCCGCGTCCTCGAAGCTCACGGACGCCGGCTTGTGGGTGGCGGTACGTACGGGCACGGGCGCCAGCTCGGCGATCGTCCCGCCGTGTACGACGTCGGCGCGTGCGTACGCGACCACCTCGTCACCCACCGCGTACTCGGGGGTGTCGAGCCCGGGACGTACGACGATGCCCGCCACGTCCCACCCGGGAACGATGGGGAAGACGGTGTCGATGAGGCCGTTGAGGTAGCCCTCCCGCAGCTTGTAGTCGACGGGGTTGATCCCCGCCGCCACGACCTTCACCAGCATGGTGTCCGGGCCGATGTGCGGGTCGGGCAGCTCGCCCACCGTGAACTTGTCGATGCCGCCGAACTCGTCGTAGTGCAGTGCTCTCATGTACCAGCCAACCAGCTACACCTGTACGGAATTCCGGGCCCAGCGTCAACCCTGCCGCCGCCAACGCCACGCGATTCCGCTGGAAGACTGCGCTAGTCCCCCAGAGCGTTGGCAGCGACTCTGGCTTCCTCGATCGTTGCCCCCCGATAGGTCCGGCTGTCAGGTTCCTGGATGAGCCAGGGTTGATACAGAGTCCCGTCGAGCCACGCCTGCATCCACGTATCGAGCGTGTACTCCTGCTCGAAGAATGGAACGTCATCTTCGGGGTCGACTGGGTTGGGGTCCCATCCATAGATGCGGCCCGAAGGGCAGTAGACGAACGTGTAGATGGCGCATCCCCAATGGCAGAGCGGCAACAGCCCACGAGGCATCCCCGGCCAGAGGCCCCTCACGGCCTCGTCCAGGATGTCTACCGCAGTGCGGCCCAGGTCGTCGGCAAAACCACCCCTCAACCCGAGCAGCCCATAGCCCGGTCCGATACCGCCGTTGGCCAGGCCGTAGAGGCGCTTGAGCAGGGGTGGCATAGGGCTGCCAACCAGAGACTCCACCTCCAGCAGGTCTGCGGGACTGGCCGGTGCTGGTGCCGGGGGCAGCCGATCCAGGCGACCTTCCGACAGGGCAATCGAGAACTCGACGGTCCCTCGGCGGTAGACGCGACGCTCATCCCGAAACGACTCGCGGCCGGCCGGGCCCCGTGGTGGAAGACCCAGCACTTCGTCTCGGTACAGGCCGGCCGCCAACAGCTCCCCAACCCTCCCGGGGATGTCGTACGCGTCGCCCACCTCTTCACCCTAAGACCCAATCGACCCGAATGATCGGTCAGGCAGCCTCATCTCCCCTTCGAAGCAAGCAAGGTGTAGGGGGAGAGCCGAGCGAGTCGCGGCGTAACTGGGCGTTGCCAGGGGCGGAGCGGGAAGGCCAATAGCTCGGTGGTCAGCTCGTCCGCGGCACGCTCTGACCGAATCGTTGGGGTCAGACTCAGGTACTAGGGCAGCTTCCTCGGAGCAGTGCGGTCAGCTGGCTCTCGTGAAGGGAACCCACTTGATGCGCGACAGATCGTGCGCACAGGACATCCTCATGACCGGCTGGCGTCTTCGTGCGCGCCAACCACATCGATGGGGTTCATGCGTCCTCCTGGGCCGAGCGCCATCCTGCCATCACCCGGTGCATGGGGTGCGCTCAGTCAGGCAGCAGGGTGGGGTCGGCACGGTAGCGGGCGACCGACGCCTCGAACTGGTCAACGTGGTTCCGAATGCGTGCTCGGTCCGACACGGAGTTCAAGAAGGGCTTCCGTTTGCCGACGAGGAGGACGTCAAGGTCCTTGAGGTCCCGCGTGAGTGGCGGGGAGAAACGACTCAAGGGCTCGAGCGCCTCAGACTCGAGTGAGGGTGGGAGGTGTGCTCGGAGCCATGCCACCTGCTGGGTGGTGAACTGCCTGGCCGAGAAGGACAGGGACTCCAAGAGCGTCAGTGCCCCCAGGGGTTCCACGCGCCATCCACGATCGTCTTGGCGCTCAGCTTGAGCGACCTGAGACCGATGAGTGCCGCCAGAGGCTCCAGTGTCTCGAAGACGGCCGTGTCCCAAACGGCATCGCCAAAATCCAGTTCGCGGAGCGACGACGCCGTCGCGAGGTCGCCCAGGTCATGAAGTTGGGTGAAGTCATCGAAAAGGAGTCCACAGAGCTCGGGCGTCTTGGACATGTCCCAGAGTCGTCTGGCTTTCTGATTCCAGTAGAACGAGACCAGGCGCAGCTGGCCGAGCTGCTCCAGAGGGCTGAGATCAGCGACCCGCGGACACTTCCAGAACTGGATCGCGGAGATCTGCGGTCCGAGGCGCTCGACGAGGTACTCGAAGCTGGTCTGGTTCAGACCGCTCACCCGAAGAGCAGTCGCTGTGGCGGGAAGACGGATGTGTTCGAGACGGGACCGTTCGAGCTTGCCGCCACCGATCTCTGGCAGGACGAGGTCGAACAACCAAGGCCGCGGGACAAGCGAACTTTGCAGGTCGATCAGTGTTGCCAGTCCCGCTCCCACGATTCCACCCCAACTCTCTCGCTACCCAGGCGAAGCTCGCACACGGGCCGATGGGTCGCGGCACCACAGCGCACAAACATCCTCGGCGGTATCAGGGACGCCAGCGATGCGGGGTCGGCACCACGAACGGCACGCCGATAACGCAAAGAGAACAGCGCCTGGCCAGCAGGCGAGATGGCGTTGGCGGGGCGCTAGCCGTTCGCTGCGTCTCTGCTGCTGAGCTAGAGAATCCTCAGACTGTGAGGCCCGCGAGAGCTGATGCGAGCCCTGGGTAGTGAGGGTCCTCGGCGAGGATCCGCTCGTAGTCCTTGCGTGCCATTGCTCGCCTCCCCTCGAGTATGTATGTGGAGGCCCGTTCCGCGAGAATGTTGTGCTTCAATTCGAGGGGTTGGCTCCGTCTAGCCAAGGCGGCCTTGAACGCCTCCCTTGCGGCCGTATAGTGGCCACTCTCGCGGAAGGCAACACCGCGTTGCGACAGCAGATAACTGGCGAAGTCATCGGTCGCTTCGACTCCGTTCGTCAGTTCGATGACCTCGTTCCATCGCCCCAAGGCGCCATATAGGTCCGCGAGGGAGACGGCAGCGAGCACGCTCGGTTCGAGGCTCTCGACGATGTCGAGAGCGCCGCTGATGTTGTTCTGTTCCTGGCGAACCTCCGCGAGGGTGAGGCCGATCAGGTCGCGACAAAGTGCCATCGTGGCCTCAACTCCTGGCGCCAACGTGACAGTTGCTATGGAGTTCGACGCGTAGGTTGACAGGAAGCGATCGTGCGCGGGCTCATATCCGGATGCCCACAGTTCCTCCAGCATGCTTCGGGCTCTCGCCTCGGCTTCGGGACCCTGAGCCATGAAGGCATCAAGCAGCATGCAGATCGGTCGGGCCTCGTGATGAGTTGCAGCGATCTGCTCCAGGGATGAGTACTGGCCAGCCGCCAAAGCCTTGTACAGGACCTTCTCCCATTTGGGCGAGAAGAGCCCCGGAGGCTGCGGTGGCGCGACCACGGAGGTCGCGGTGGGCCGAGCCGGCGGGCGTGCAGGGCCAGATGTTCGAGGGGTACCACCCCCAGTCGACTTCACGTAGGAGATGCCAGTGCCGGGGATTCGGGTCGTTGTAGTGATGCGGCCATGGGAGTTGACGGTGACTCTGCCACCTTTTCCCCCCACCGACGCGCTAACGCCCCGCGGGGTCACTGTCATCCTCACGCCAGGCATGACCTTGAACGACTTCCGGACCCGAAATCCCATGTTCCGATGCTACGACGCCCCGATCTAGGCTGCGGCGCGTCGCCAGTCTGCACAACTTCGTCGCAATGACCGGAGGGCGGTACTGGTGGTCAGTTCGGGTCTGGAGTCCTCCGACCTGCCCTCAACTCTTGAGGGTTGAGGTGAACGTAGGGATGCCATCGGAGTCTATGGTCACCCTCCAGTTCGGCCAATCACCCGCTTTGGGGTTGCCCTTGGCATCCGTGGGGGTGCCGGCCGCCTTGGCTAGGCACGTACTATCCGTCAGGACACCCATGGCGACTCCCAGTCCCTCCATGAACGAGCTGGTCTTTGTGACGTCAGGAACGTTGTCCTTGGTGATTTCCTGGGCACCGAAAGCCCGGAGTCTCTTCAGGGCATCCGGTGACAACTTGAGCGTCACAGACCGTCCATTGGCGGCGATGTACTTGTCGGCCGGATCCTCGGGGGTGCGTTCGCACGTCGTAGCGAGCTTGGTCGCGGCCGCGGTCTGTGCTGTAGTTCCATTCGCAGCGCATCCAGAGGCGGCCAGTGGCGCGAGCAAGAGAATGATTGCCAAGCGAGGCAAGAGAGTCATGCTGCCATTGTGCCGGATCATCAGATGGAGTCTGATAGCTGCCCCTTCCCGGCATCAACCGGTCCTGATCTGGCCTCGGACCATCACATCCCAAGGCAATTCAGCATGCCGCCGGGCAGATTTCTGACGGCATGCCCCAGCGCTACCCATCCGATCCATGACGTCAGCTTGCCGCCGCAGCTGGCCACGGGCAGCCAATTCGCCTCGACCCTCGCATGCCCTCCAGCCTCGTCGCCTTGAGGATGTCCAAGCAAAGGCGACTCAAGTCCATCTGCGACCGGTGAGGTACTCGAACCAGGCGCCTGCCGAATGGCGGTGACATGAGGCCGATGTAGCACAAGTGCTACGATGCAGGTCATGGAGAACGTGGGACTGCGAGAACTGCGCCAGGATGCGTCCGAGCTTGTACGCCGCGCCCAAGCTGGTGAGGAGATCACGATCACCGTCTCTGGGAGGCCTAGCGCCAGGCTCGTACCTGCAAGCCCCACCCAGTGGAGGCACTGGAACGAGATCGAAGACTTGTTCCAGGGTGCGGCTGATCTGGACTGGTCGAAGGATCGACTGCTACTTATCGATGACGTGCGCGACCCCTGGCTCGAACGATGAGTACCCCGGCTTCGTCGTACCGCGCGGTATTGGACACCAGCGTCCTCATCGCCACTGACATCGCACCTATCCCGGGTGTCCTGGCCATCAGCGCGGTAAGCCTGGCTGAGCTCCAGTTCGGGGTCCTCATCGCCAAGGACGCGGCCGTACGTGCTGAGCGGCTACGCCGACTCAGCCTGCTCCAGAAGATCTTTGACGCACTTCCTGTCGATGACGCCGTCGCCATCAGCTACGGCCGGCTCGCCGCCGCCGTGGTCGACTCAGGTCGCCAACCGAGGCGTCGAGCGATGGACCTCCTCATTGCGGCGACGGCCCATGCACATGGGGCACGCCTCTACACCCGCAACATCGACGACTTCGCTGGCCTCGAGGAGCACCTGGACATCATCGCGATCTGACGTCCACGCCTCAGCTCGTACGTCTCCTTGGCTGCCTGGGGCGCCGGGTCGGTACATCCACGCCCATCACGACGACGGTCCTCGGGGGGATGGTCATGACCGTACCGGCGTTCAGGACGTCGTCCGGGCCCGGGAGCTCGTCGTCGTTGCCCGAGTGGAGGAGGATCCGGTACGCCGTGCCCCAGGGCAGCTCGGGGAGCGTGATCTCCAAGGGGTACGCGCCGGCGTGGAGCCAGGAGACGAAGGCCTCCTGGGCGTCGGAGACGTACATGCCGATGGTCTGGCGGCCGGTGTCGTGCCAGTCGTCGGTGGTCATCTCGCCGGAGTAGCCGTTGAGCCAGGCGAGGTCGGGGCGGCCGAGCGTGAGGCCGCGCGCGTCCAGTACGTCGCCGTGATGCCTGTACGTCGCCGCGCGCAGAATCGGGTGCTCCGCCCGCAGCGCGAGCAGTGTCGAGGTGAACGCGTGGACGTCGCCCCACGCGTCGAGCTGGCCCCAGTCGACCCACGAGATGGGGCCGTCCTGGCAGTACGCGTTGTTGTTGCCCTGCTGCGTACGTCCGAACTCGTCGCCGGCGGTGATCATCGGCGTGCCGAACGCGAGGAACATCGTCGCGAGCAGGTTCTTCACCTGCCGATGGCGCAGCGCCACGATGCCCTGGTCGTCGGTGTCGCCCTCGACGCCGCAGTTCCACGACCGGTTGTCGTCGGTGCCGTCGCGGTTGTGCTCCTTGTTGGCGTCGTTGTGCTTGCGGTCGTACGAGACGAGGTCGCGCACCGTGAAGCCGTCGTGAGCGGTGACGAAGTTGACCGAGGCCTCCGGGGTGCGGCCGGCGTGGTCGTACAGATCGGGTGACCCGGACAGGCGCGTCGCCAGCTCCTGGACGCCGTTCGGCGTACCCCGCCAGTAGTCGCGCACGTAGCCGCGGAAGCGGTCGTTCCACTCGCTCCACGCCGGGCCCCAGGCGCCGACCTGATAGCCGTACGGGCCGACGTCCCACGGCTCCGCGATGAGCTTCACGCCCTCGAGCACCGGGTCGGCCTGCAGCGCGAGTTTGAGCGGGTGGTCCTGGGCGACGTGGTGGTTCGCGTCGCGGATCAGCGTCGTCGCCAGGTCGAACCGGAACCCGTCGACGCCCATCTCGGTGACCCAGTAGCGCAGCGAGTCGAGCACCATCCGCTGCACGCCGAGCTCGCTGGTGTCCACGGAGTTGCCCGTGCCTGTGACGTCGTAGTCGTTCCTGTTGTCCGGCGTGAGCCGGTAGTAGCCGCCGTGGTCGATGCCACGGAAGCTCAGCGTCGGACCCTCGTGGCCGCCCTCGCCGGTGTGGTTGTAGACGACGTCGAGGATCACCTCGATGCCGGCCTCGTGGAGCGTGGTGACCATCTCCTTGAAGTCGGCGACCTGCGCGCCGGGGGCCCGTACGGATCCGTACGCCTCATGAGGGGCGAAGAAGCCCATCGTGTTGTAGCCCCAGAAGTTCGACAGCCCCGAGCCGATGACGAACGGCTCCGAGACGAAGTGGTGTACGGGCAGGAGCTCGACGGCCGTGACACCGGTGGCGACGAGGTGCTCGACGACCGCGGGGTGGGCCAGGCCCGCGTACGTACCCCGCAGATGCTCCGGTACGAGCGGGTGCTGGCGCGTGTAGCCCTTCACGTGCAGCTCGTAGATCACGCTCTCCGCCATCGGACGCCGGGTCACCGGTGCCGGGGGAGGGGTGGACGCGACGACGACAGACAGCGGCACGGCGAGGAAGGAGTCCGTGGGGTCCGGCTTGTAGTGCGACTCGGCCGTGTGGTCCAGGATCGGGCCGGCGTAGTCGACACCACCGGTGTAGGCGCGGGCGTACGGGTCCATGAGCAGCTTCGCCGGGTTGAACCGCTGGCCGCTCTTCGGATCCCAGGGGCCGTGGACGCGGTAGCCGTACAGCGCACCGTCGCCGACCCCCTCGACCCACGTGGACCAGACACCGTCCGGGTTGGGATCGAGATCGACGTTGTGCTGACTGCGGTCGGGGGCGACGAGCGCGAGCTCCACGCGGGTCGCTCGGGGAGCCCACAGCGAGAAGGCAGTCCCACGGTCGTCCGTGTGGGCGCCGAGCTGTGCGTCCGGCGCCGGCGCCGGCAGTGCATCCAGGCTCATCGAATCCTCAAGGTCGAACCGTTTCGGCGCTCGTCCGCGTCGCGTGGACTCTACAGGGGCCGGATGACGCTACCCAACCTCGCAGAGGTCCGATCAGGGATCGTGGTCAGGCTTGCCAGGACACGATGACCGGATCCTTGAGCAGGTCGATCGCGCCGATCGCCGTGTGGGTCAGCTCCTGCTCATGGGAGGTCGCGCCGTCGACATAGGCGATCTTGAGACGCAGCGGCACCTCGACGGTGCTCTTCGACAGATCGGTCGTGGAGAGCGTCACCAACGTGTCGGAGGCAGGCGTCGAGAGCATCGTCCAGACCACCGTGGTCGGGTTGGCTGACGTCCCCGCGAGCTTGAACGGACAGCCCGTGGGAGCGAACGACTTCTGCGACGTACAGGCCTGCAGCGACGTCGTGACCGCGGTCTGGGCCGCAGCGAGCCCTGACGGTGACAGCTGGACCTTGAGGTCGTTGGCGGTGGTCGCGTCGGCCAGGCGCTTCACGACGAGCGAGCCCGTCCCGTACAGCACCTTGTCGGTGGTCGTGGTCATGGGGTAGCTGCCCGGAAGCAGCACGATGGTGTCCGTCGTCACCGTGATGCCGGCGATGGTGAGCGGCAGACCCGTGCGGGTCTTGCCCTTGAGCGAGATGCCGCCGCTGTTGAGCGACGTCGAGACCTTGTAGCCGTTGCCCACGGGGGTCACCGAGATCCGGTCGGTGATGGTCTCGCCGGCGAGGGTGTACGAGACGGGGACCACGGTCGAGTTCGTCGACGGCACCGAGATGTCGGAGATCGCGCCGCGCTCGTGCGCCGCACGCAGGATGTCATTGGTGATGAACGTCGTGTCGGTGGGTGGCGTCGCGAGCTGGCTGATGGCGGCCTTCGCGTCGTTGTCCCGCACGGCCTGAAAGAACTTGAGGACGGTGTCCGACGGGGCGGTCCCACCGCCCGCGGAGCTGAGCAGCCGCCCGGCGATGCCGCCGGCGGCGATGGCGAGCGCCCCGACCAGCACGAAGATCATCCAGCCACGAATGGCCGGACGCCTCGGCGTCTCCTTGGTCTCGCTCATCTCACCTCCCCTTGGGCAGCCCCAAGGGTACCCATCGCGATGCCCGTACGATCGGCTCATGAGCGGACTGCCAGCGACGGGCATTGGCTCGTGGCCCGGCACGAGCATCGACGAAGCCGTCAGGCAGACCGTGGACCTGTGGGCTCTGCCATATCTGCCGGAGCTCCCCGCCCGTGGACCAGGCGCCGAGATGCTGGGGCGGACGCTCGGTCACCTCGACATCCCTGTCGAGCGAGGGCCCAGTCGGTGGCAGGTCGCGGCCACTCCCGGCCGTGAGCAGCGCCGCGCGCGCTCGCTGCTACGCGACGACATGGATGTGCTGGCGGAGACGATGGCCGGCTACACCGGGCCGCTCAAGATCTCGCTCGCCGGCCCGTACACCCTCCTGGCCTCGGTCGACCTGGCCCGTGGGGAGGCGATGGTCTCCGACGCCGGGGCGCGGCGAGAGCTCGTCCAGGCCCATGCCTCGGCCCTCGCCGACCTCGTCCATCGCCTGCGCTCCCTGGTGCCCGGCGCGACGCCTGTGGTGCAACTGGACGAGCCGGCGCTCGGCGCGGTGGCCGCCGGGACGCTGCGGAGCTCGAGCGGGATGCGGAGCCATGCGCCGGTGGATGCCGAGGAGTACGGGCGGGCCTACCGCGTCCTGAGCGCTCTCGTGGCGGAGGTGGCGGGGGAGCCGCTCGTGGTGCACAGCTGCGCTCCGGCCCCGTGGCGCACGCTCGTGGACGCCGGGGTCGGGGTGGCGGCCATCGACGCCGACCTGCCCGGTGACGTGGACGTCCTCGCCGAGCACGTCTACCGTGGCGGCGACCTATGGCTGGGCATCGTGCCGACAGGTCCGGGCGCTGCGAGGCTGTCGGTGGACCAGGTCGTACGCCGCACGCTCGACTGGCTGCGGCCCCTGGAACTGGGCCGGCGGTTGGAGGGACATCTCACGCTGACGCCGGCGTGCGGGCTTGCGGGATTCACCCCCGCGGCCGCGGTGACCGTCGCCCGAACGCTGACCGATGCCGCCGATCTGGTGGCCGAGGCGCTGTTCTCCTAGCGGCGATCTGTCGGATCTCGTAGGGGCGAACTGTCGGAGCGCGCTGCTTAGATGGGCTCGTGGCTGACGAACGAAGTGTCGATCCGGCGGTCGTGGAGACCGATCTGCCCAGCGCCGCGCGCGAGAAGCATGCGGAGATCGCGCAGACGATCACCGACCATCGCTGGCGCTACTACGTGCTGGACACGCCGACGATCAGCGACGGTGACTTCGACCGGCTGATGCGGGAGCTCGAAGCGCTGGAGGATCAGTACCCGGGGCTGCGCACGCCGGACTCGCCGACGCAGCAGGTCGGGGGGGCGCCGGCCACGACGTTCGCGCCGGTGGTCCACCTGCAGCCGATGATGAGCCTCGACAACGCGTTCGACCGCGCCGAGCTGGACGCGTGGAACGCACGGGCTGTGCGCGAGGCGGGCGAGGACGCGGTGAGCGCCTCGGGGTACCTGTGCGAGCTGAAGATCGACGGGCTCGCCCTGGACCTGGTGTACGAGAAGGGCCGGCTCGTACGGGCGGCGACGAGAGGTGATGGCCGTACGGGTGAGGACGTGACAGTGAACGTCCGTACGATCAGGGCGATCCCGCAGGTGCTCACGGGCGCGGCGCCGGACGTTCTCGAGGTGCGCGGCGAGGTCTTTCTGCCGGTGGCGGCCTTCGCTGATCTCAACGCGTCCCTGGTCGAGGCCGGCAAGGCGCCGTTCGCGAACCCGCGCAACTCCGCGGCGGGCTCGCTGCGTCAGAAGGACCCGAGTGTCACCGCGACCCGACCGCTGTCGTTCCTGTGTCACGGGCTGGGCGTGGCGACCGGGGTCGAGATCACGAGGCTGAGCGAGGCGTACGAGCTGTTGCGGGGCTGGGGGCTGCCCACCAGCGACCAGGCGAAGAACTGCCGCACGATCGACGACGTGTGGGACTTCATCGTGTCGGCGGGCGAGCGGCGACACACGTTCGCGCACGAGATGGACGGCGTCGTCGTGAAACTCGACGACAGACAGCTCCAGGACCGGCTCGGCTCGACGTCTCGCGCGCCGCGCTGGGCGATCGCGTACAAGTACCCGCCGATCGAGGTCACCACGAAGCTGCTCGAGATCAGGGTCAACGTAGGCCGTACGGGCAGGGTGACGCCGTACGCGGTCATGACCCCCGTCGTCGTCGCGGGCAGCACGGTGTCGCAAGCGACGCTGCACAATGCGTCCGAGGTGCGGCGCAAGGGCGTGCTGATCGGCGACACGGTCGTGCTGCGCAAGGCGGGTGACGTCATCCCCGAGGTGCTCGGTCCGGTGGCGGCGCTGCGCGACGGCAGCGAGACGGCGTTCGTCATGCCGACGACGTGCCCGGCGTGCGAGACGGAGCTGCGGCCCGAGAAGGAGGGGGACGCCGACATCCGGTGCCCCAACCGGCGCTCCTGCCCCGCTCAGCTCGCCGAGCGGCTCTTTCATTTGGCGAGTCGGCAGGCGCTCGACATCGAGGTGCTCGGGGAGAAGGCGGCGCAGGCGATGATCAGCGCCGGTCTCGTCACCGACGAGGGCGACCTCTTCGGGCTCACCGAGGACGACCTCCTGAAGAGCGACTTCTTCACCAGGGACGGTAAGGGGGCCGACAAGGGGACGAAGGTGCTGTCCGAGAACGGGCGCAAGCTGCTCACCGAGCTGGAGACGGCGAAGACCAAGCCGTTCGCCCGATTCCTGGTGGCGCTGTCGATCCGGCACATCGGCAAGGGCGTGGCGCCGGACGTGGCCGCGGTCTTCGGCTCGATCGAAGCGCTGGAGTCGGCCACCGACGAGGAGCTGGCCGAGGTCCCGGGTCTGGGCTCGACGCTGGTCACCAGCATCCGCGAGTGGTTCGCCGAGGACTGGCACCGCGAGATCGTACGGAAGTGGCAGGCGGCCGGAGCGATGCTGCCGTCGGAGACGTCGGCGTCAGGAGAGCAGCTGCCGCAGACTCTCGCCGGCCTCAGCATCGTGGTCACCGGATCGCTGCCGGGCTACTCCCGCGACGGGGCCACCGAGGCGATCGTCGCCCGGGGCGGCAAGTCCGTGGGCTCGGTCTCCAAGAACACCGACTTCGTCGTGGTGGGGGAGAACGCGGGGTCCAAGTACGACAAGGCGGTCGCGCTCAAGCGCCCGATCCTCGACGCCGCGGGCTTCGAGATCCTGCTGGAGTCCGGCGCCGAGGGGGCCACGGCGGTGGCCCGCTCGGAGTAGGACCTCCGTCACGTACCCTTGGGCCGTGGCCAGGCGCATCTTCACCGATCTCGATCTCAACGGTCAGGTGCCTGCGCGGGCGCAGCCGAGGATCGGCGAGTGGGGACCGCTGAAGGTGCCGTCGACCCGGTTCAAGAAGTGGGCCCGCGTGTGGGTCTCACTGGCGTTCGTCGCCGCGGCCGGAGCGTTGTTCGGCCTCGGCTACTGGGTGTTCAAGGCGCTCAGCGGCGGAGCCTAGGTCGTCGCGCCGGCCAGCGTGGCGAGGTGCTGGAGCCGTACCAGCTCGGCGGGTAGGTACGCAGGTCCACCGTTGCGGCCGATGACGACGGCGCGCTGCGAGGACAGCGGCGCGAGCGCGATCAGGGTGTCGCCCCATCCGGGCTGCCACTCGGCGGCCAGCTCCAGCGCGTACGTCGAGGTCATCTCTCCGAACACCTTGAGGGCCTCGCCGGTCATCTCCGGCGCGAGCTCACTCGACGCCAGCACGGTCGCGCCCGCGACGTCGACGAGCATCGCCCACGACGAGTGGAACACGATCGGTGCCTCCTCGGTGAGGATCTCCCCAGCCCTTGTCGGCTCGTTCGCCATCCGATTCAGCGTCGCGATGTCCGACTCCACGCCCCAGTCGGAGTGATAGCGCGACACCCACAGCACCCTCACGCCCTCGATCTGGCTGCATGCGCTGAGCAGGCTCTCGGGGAGCACGTTGCCGGGAATGGCCAGCATGAAGTCATCGATGGCGTAGTCGGGTCCCCGGTCGATGATCTCCACGGCATGGATGTCCGCGCCCACCGTGCCCAGCGCGGACGCCACGGCGCCCAGCGAACCTGGTCGGTCGGGAAGTTGGACACGCAGCAGCAACATGAGGCCAATCTTGGGGCACGACGAGCTGTGGACAGCCCGAATTCCCATCGAATGGCCCGGGTGTCGGATGACTGTTCCACGATCGTCATACGGGCGTCACAGGGATCGCGCGGGAGACTGCAATCCAGGTGCGCCGCGTCCCGTACACCTGGTTGGGTGGACCAATGGACTTGGTCGACATCTTTCCGGCGTACGGCGTCCGCATCGAGTGCGGCCCGCTCACCCTCCGCGCGCTCCGCGAGTCGGACGTGCCTCGCATCTGCGAGCTGGTCGCCGATGGCATCCACGCCGAGGGCGAGCGTCCGTTCCTGCTCACCTGGAACCTCGGTGACAACCAGCCGCTCGGCAGCCTGCAGCACTACTACGCGCAGTGGGCCGGGTTCTCCGCCGACAGCTGGTCGTTGATGCTCGTCGTCGAGCGTGACGGGGTGATCGTCGGTGTGCAAGACGTGATGGCGAAGGACTTCCCGATCGTGCGCTGTGCGGAGACCGGGTCGTGGCTCGGTCTGTCGTCCCAGGGCCGGGGGACAGGCACGCTCATGCGCCAGGCCGTGCTCGCCTTCGCGTTCGACCACCTCGGCGCGGTCGAGATGCGGTCGGCGGCTTGGGCTGACAACCCCAGGTCGCACAGGGTGAGCGAGAAGTGCGGCTACGTCGACAACGGCTACCGCCTCGGCGTCCGCGAGGGTGTGTGCGTTCGCGAGGACCAGTTCCTGGTGACGCCGGAGCGCTTCGTACGACCTCCGTACGAGCTGGTCGTCAGCGGGCTTGAGCCGTTCCTCGCCGCCATCGGCGTCGCAGGCTCGTAGTCGGGGCGCGGACGTGCGTCGAGGTGTCGGCGCGCGCCCCCCTAGGATGACGAGTCGACGCTTGAGGAGGTGCCGTGGCGCTCACGCCCGACGACATCGCCCGCCTTGCAGGGCTGGCGAGGATCGACCTGTCCGATGCCGAGCTCGCGCATCTTGCGCCGCAGCTCGACGTGATCCTCGAGTCGGTGGCTCGGGTCACCGAGGTGGCTGGAGCCGACGTCCCCGCGACGTCGCACGCGCTGCCGCTGGTGAACGTGTTCCGCGCTGACGAGGTGCGGCCCTCGCTGCCGCGGGAGGCCGTGCTGGCCATGGCCCCGCGGACTGAGGACGACCGGTTCGCCGTGCCGCGGATCCTGGGGGAGGAAGCATGAGCCTGACCACGTCCACTGCCGCTGAGCTCGCGGACCTGCTGGCCGGGGGAGAGGTCAGCGCCGAGGAGGTCACCCAGGCCCACCTCGACCGGATCGCCGCCGTCGACGGCGACGTCCACGCCTTCCTGTACGTCGACTCCGATCGGGCGATCACCCTGGCCAAGGACGTCGACGCCCGTCGTGCCGCCGGTGAGAAGCTCGGACCGCTGGCCGGCGTGCCGGTGGGGCTCAAGGACGTCTTCACGTACGCGGGTGCGCCGACGACGTGCGGCTCGCGGATCCTCGAGGGCTGGATCCCCCCGTACACCTCGACCGTCACGCAGCGCCTGCTCGACGCGGGGCTGATCCCGCTCGGCAAGACCAACATGGACGAGTTCGCGATGGGCTCGTCGACGGAGAACTCGGGCTACGGCGCGACGTTCAACCCGTGGGACCTCGAGCGGATCCCCGGCGGTTCCGGTGGTGGCTCCGCGGCCGCTTTGGCCGCGTTCGAGGCGCCGCTGACGATCGGCTCGGACACCGGCGGCTCCATTCGGCAGCCCGCGTCCGTGACGGGCACCGTGGGCGTGAAGCCGACGTACGGTGGCACGTCGAGGTACGGGCTGGTCGCGATGGCGTCGTCGCTCGACACGCCCGGGCCGTGCGCCCGTACGGTCCTCGACGCGGCCCTGCTGCACTCGGTGATCGCGGGCTACGACCCGCGGGACTCCACGTCGATCGACGCGCCGGTGCCTGACGTCGTGAGCGCTGCCCGCAGCGGCGACGTGCGCGGGATGCGCATCGGCGTGGTGAAGGAGTTCGGCGGCGAGGGCTATGCGCCCGGCGTCGAGCAGCGCTTCCACGAGGCGGTCGCGATCCTGGAGGCCCAAGGCGCCGAAGTGGTCGAGGTCTCGTGCCCCCACTTCGACTACGCGCTGGCGGCGTACTACCTGATCATGCCGAGCGAGGTGTCGAGCAACCTCGCGCGGTTCGATGCCATGCGGTACGGGCTGCGCGTCGGCGACGACGGCACGCGCTCGGCGGAAGAGGTCATGGCGCTCACCCGCGGCCAGGGCTTCGGCGACGAGGTGAAGCGCCGCATCATCATCGGCACGTACGCCCTCTCGAGCGGCTACTACGACGCCTACTACGGGTCGGCACAGAAGGTCCGTACGCTCATCACGCGCGACTTCGACGCCGCGTTCGAGGTGGCCGACGTGCTGGTCTCGCCGACCACCCCGACGACCGCGTTCCGCATGGGGGAGCGCGTCGACGACCCGCTGGCGATGTACAAGGCGGACCTCTGCACGATCCCGTCCAACCTCGCCGGCAACGCCTCGGCGTCCTTCCCGGCCGGGCTGGCGCCGGAGGACGGTCTGCCCGTCGGGTTCCAGGTGATGGCCCCGCCGCTCGCGGACGACCGCCTGTACAGGGTGGGTGCCGCCCTCGAACGGGTCCTCGGACCGCAGCTGGCCTCGATCGGTGCCCTCCCGGGCTCCCTGTCCGCGAAGGAGGCGCTGCGATGAGCACCGAGTTGGTCGACTATGACGAGGCCCTGAGCAGGTACGAGCCCGTACTCGGCCTGGAAGTGCACGTGGAGCTCAACACCGCGTCGAAGATGTTCTGTGGCTGCTCCACGGAGTTCGGCGCGGAGCCCAACACGCAGACGTGCCCCGTCTGTCTCGGCCTGCCCGGCTCGCTCCCCGTCGTCAACGGCAAGGCCGTCGAGTCGGCGATGCGGATCGGTCTGGCGCTGGGCTGCGAGATCGCGACCTGGTGCCGGTTCGCCCGGAAGAACTACTTCTACCCGGACATGACCAAGGACTTCCAGACCAGCCAGTACGACGAGCCGATCGCGTTCGAGGGGTCGGTGTCGGTGGAGGTCGACGGGGTTGCGTACGAGATCCCCATCGAGCGCGCCCACATGGAGGAGGACGCCGGCAAGCTGCTGCACGTAGGTGGCGCGACCGGCCGCATCCAGGGCGCCGAGTACTCGCTCATCGACTACAACCGCGCCGGCGTGCCGCTCATCGAGATCGTCACCAAGCCCGTGCTCGGCACCGGCGCCAAGGCGCCCGAGGTGGCCCGCGCGTACGTCTCGTTCCTTCGCGACCTGCTGAAGGCGCTGGGCGTGAGTGACGTGCGGATGGAGCAGGGCTCGCTGCGCTGCGACGCCAACGTGTCGCTGATGCCGAAGGGCTCGACAGTCCTCGGCACCCGCACCGAGACCAAGAACGTCAACTCGCTGCGCTCGATCGAGGCCGCGCTGCGGTACGAGATCTGCCGCCAGGCCGCCGTGCTCGACGCGGGTGGTCGCGTGGTGCAGGAGACGCGGCATTGGCACGAGGACGGTGGCTTCACCAGTCCGGGTCGCTCGAAGGAGCAGGCCGAGGACTACCGCTACTTCCCCGAGCCGGATCTCGTGCCGATCGCCCCGTCACGCGAGTGGGTGGAAGAGCTCCGGGGCACGCTGGGCGAGCTGCCGTCTGTACGGATGGGGCGGCTCCGGGCGGACTGGGGCTTCACCGAGCGGGAGTTCGGCGACATCATCGCCAACGGTGCGCTGGACGTCGTTGAGGCGACCGTCGTCGCCGGGGCGCCGCCGTCGGCCGCGCGGAAGTGGTGGCTCACCGAGCTGGCCCGCCGCGCGAACGAGGCCGGGGTCGAGCTCGTCGAGGTCGGCATGACGCCTGTACAGGTGGCCGCCCTCCAGAAGCTCGTCGACGCCGGCACGATCAACGACAAGCTGGCGCGTCAGGTCATCGACGGGGTCTTGGCGGGCGAAGGTGAGCCCGACGAGGTCGTACGGTCGCGTGGCCTGGCCGTCGTCTCGGACACCGGCGCACTCACGGCAGCCGTGGACAAGGCGATCGCCGCCGACCCCGATGCCGCGGCGAAGGTCCGCGAGGGCAAGGTGCAGGCGGCCGGTGCGCTCATCGGCGCGGTCATGAAGGAGATGCGCGGCCAGGCCGACGCCGCCGCCGTACGCGCCCTCCTCCTGGAGCGCCTGAGCTGACGTACGGGCGGCTGTGCGTGCTTGACGTACGGGCGGGCTGTGCGTGCTTGACGTACGGGCGGGCTGTGCGTGCTTGACGTACGGGCGGGC
>JAPUEI010000061.1:72321-72788 GCA_027492675.1 Propionibacteriaceae bacterium
TATGCGTTGCTTGACGTACGGGGGTGAGGTACGGGCTGACGTACGGTCGGGCTGATCTACGCCGCTCTGTGGTCGGGGGCTGGTCGGCCCCCTCCGCCAGATAGTGCACGACACGCCCGGTCCGTAGGGCGTGTCGCGTCACGTACTGCACTATCTGCGCGCTGTCTAGGGTGCCGGTGGGTCGCCTCGGCCACATAGTGCACGACACGCGCGGTCCAGGCGGTGTGTCGCGTCACGTACTGCACTATCTGCGCGCTGTTTCAGGGTGCCGGTGGGTCGACTCGCCCAGATAGTGCACGACACGCGCGGTACATACGGTGTGTCGCGCCACGTACTGCACTATCTGCGCGCTGTCTCAGGGTGCCGGTGGGTCGACTCGCCCAGATAGTGCACGACACGCGCGGTCCATGCGGTGTGTCGCGTCACGTACTGCACTATCTGCGCGCTGTCTCAGGGTGCCGGTGGGT
>JAPUEI010000062.1:0-8223 GCA_027492675.1 Propionibacteriaceae bacterium
CCGGGGCCGGTCGCAACGACCTTGCCCTCCTGCGGCTTCTCCTTGGCGGTGTCCGGGATGACGAGGCCGGAAGCAGTCGTCTGCTCGGCCTCCAGCGGCTGGACGAGGACGCGGTCCTCGAGCGGCTTGATCGTGGCTGCCACGTCAAGACCCCTTTCACTGTCTGTGGTGGCCATGTGGCCACGGGAGTAGAACCGTCGGGACATCGTCGCGGTGCTGCCCCGAACGTTGGCACACTCAAGGGTTGAGTGCTAACCAGGAATCTATACCTGCGTTAGCACTCGATCAAGCCGAGTGCTAGGCCGCGTCGCGCCGCGGCGGAATCGCCGTGATATCTCCCACGAAGCCCCCTGCCCGTGCCAGGCTGGTGCCGACGAAGGAGGTCGCCATGAACTCCACCTGGCCACTGGACACGATCTGGTGGCACGTCTACCCGCTCGGGTTCACCGGGGCCGAGCGTTCCCTCGACCAGGCCGGCCCCGATCCCGTACCGCGGCTGGCGCAGCTCGAGGACTGGCTCGACTACGTCGTCGCACTGGGCGCCAACGGCCTCGTGCTCGGCCCGATCTTCACCTCGGCGACTCACGGGTACGACACGCTCGACCACTTCAGCATCGACCCCAGACTCGGCACGGCCGACACGTTCTGCCACCTCGCCGCCGCCTGCCGCACCAAGGGGATCCGGGTCGTGCTCGACGGCGTCTTCAACCACGTGGCGCGCGACCACGAGATCGTCACGCGCGCCCTACGCGGTGGGCCCACGTCGGCGGACGGACGCTGGATCCGCTGGGTCGGCGAGTACCCCAGGTTCTTCGAAGGTCACGACCAGCTGGTCGAGCTGAACCTCGAGGAGCCCGCCGTCGCCGAGTACATCACCCGCGTGATCACGCACTGGACCGAACGCGGCGCCGACGGCTGGCGGTTCGATGCCGCCTACGCGCCCGGGGCCGCCGCCTGGGAGCCCATCACCACAGCGGTCCTGGCCACGCACCCCGACCTGTGGCTCCTGGGCGAGGTCATCCACGGCGAGTACGCCGACTTCGTCGCCGCCTCGGGCATGCACACGGTGACGCAGTACGAGCTGTGGAAGGCCATCTGGAGCTCGCTGGCCGAGGAGAACTTCTGGGAGCTCGACCACGCGCTCGGCCGTCACCGCGCGATGGTGACCCACTTCGTCCCGTACACGTTCGTCGGCAACCACGACACCACCCGCATCGCCAGCCAGCTGAGCGACGAGCGCCACCTCGGCCACGCGGTCGCGCTGCTCGCGCTGCTGCCGGGCATCCCCGCGGTCTACGCGGGCGACGAGCAGGCGTTCACCGGCGTCAAGACCGAGTCCGCGACCGGCGACGACGCCGTACGACCTCCCTTCCCCGCCGGACCCTGGGACCTGCTGCCGTTCGGGCGGAGGGTGTACGAGCTGCACCAGCGCCTGTTCGCGCTGCGACGCCGCAACCGGTGGCTGTGGACGGCATCGGTGGCCACGCGCGACCTCGAGAACGCGTTCGTCGTGGTCGAGCTGACGGGCAGGGACGGCGAGCGGCTCGAGCTGGCCCTCAACCTCTCGGACCGGCCGTACCCGCTGCCGATCGGCACGGTCGTCGAGGCCTCCGACCTCGGGGCCAGCATGGTCCCGCCCCACGGCTGGACGGTTGTCGCTCCCTAGTCGTATGACGAGTTCCGGCAACGCCGCGAGGTGCGTGCCCAGGGCGCGCCAAGCGTCAACGAGTCAACGCATCGGGCCGCTAGACTCGCCGCACCACCAGGGCGACCGCTCCCTCGGGGCTCGGCGTCAGCACCAGCGTGGCGGCGTGCGGGCCCTTCGGCGCGAGCCGTTTGCGCAGGACCGCCGGGTCGACGTCGAGCCCACGCTTCTTGATCTCGAGGGTGCCGATCTGGCGCGCCTTCACCCAGGCGCGGAGGTCCTTCTCGCGGTACGGCAGGCGCTCGAGCACCTCGAAGGCCGTGGCGTACGGGGTCTCGACCAGCCGGTCCGCGGTGAGGTAGGCCACGCCGGACGCGATGCCCGTAGCGTCCAGGAGCGCGGCCACGGCCGGCACAGCACCGGCGCGGATGACGGCCGGGTCCGCCTCGTACAGCCAGCTGCGGATCGGTGCCACCGGCACCTCCGGACGGCCCCCGTCGAGCTCGTGCCCACCAGGCAGCAGCAAGGCGGCGCGGCGCGGACTCGTGCTGGGCCCGGTCCAGACGGCCGCCTCGACAAGGTCGCCATGGTCGGACACCCACAGCGTCTCGGCGTCGTCCGGCAGCAGGCTGTACGGGACGCCTGGGCCGAGCTTAGCGCACGCCACGCGCCCCTCGGCGGCGCGGCGCACCACGTCCCAGGACGGGCTGAGGTCGGCGACGTCCCAGGAGCGACCCCGTGCCGTGCGGCGTGCGGGATCGAGGAACACCGCGGCCCCGGCCGGGACGGCGATCTCGGCCACGTCCGCGGTCAGCACCGTGGCGCGCCCCGCGAGATTGGCAGCAGCCAGGGTCGCGGTCACGGGATCGCGCTCGACCGCGGTCACGGAGATGCCGGCGTCGGCGAGCGCCAGAGCGTCCAGGCCGAGCCCGCAACCCAGGTCCCAGACCTCCGTCGCGCCGCGCGCCACGTACTGCTCCGCGCGCCACCGCGCCACGTCGGTACGGGTGGCCTGCTCGAACCCCTCGCGCGTGAGGTACAGGCTGAGCGCCCGCTCCCCCAGCTTGCGAACCGCTGCTCGTCGCAGCGATGTCTGCGCGAGCACGGCGGCCGCGCGTTCTCCGGGCAGGTCCCGGCGCCAGCGCCCGGCGGCTGCCAGCGACTCGGGATCGGGCTCAGCAGCCGCGCGCTCGAGCCAGGGCTGCGCCTCCGCGGAGACGAGCCATGCCGCAATCTCCGCTTCCATAGCGCCCAACCTATTCGTCCCTGGGCCCTATGCTGCGGCCATGAAGGTGCTCAAGAACGTGTTCCTCGTCCTGGGTCTGCTCGTCGTCGCGGGTGCGGGCGCACTGTTGATCAAGAACGCCTGGGATCTGCGGATCCTGTACGAGATCGCGATGGCCAACAAGAGCCAGCCGTCGGTCGGCAACCCGACCAATCTGGTGCTCATCGGGGCCGGCCTCGCGGCCGCGGGAGGCGTGCTGCTGGGCATGGGCATCGGGATGCCGAAGCGTACGGCCGGAGCCGTACGCCACGACGCCATCGAGGAGCTCCAGCGCCGCGAGGCCACGCCGACCGAGGCCCCCGTCCAGACGGCTGACCCGCGGGCCTGAGCCCGCGAGGAGCCGTCGCGGGCTCGATCAGCCGGCGATCGTCCCGTACTCGACACCCTTGACACACTGCGTCGCGCCGGCGGACACCGTGGCGGATGGTGCGTGACCACGATGGCAGCGCTCTCAGCGCCGGAGTGAGCGGGAGAACCTCACGCGCCGGCTGGAACGACGGTCACGTCCCAGCGTTCCGGTCGACCATCGCGATAGGGCATCACGCCGTGGAACTGAGCCACGGCCTCGTCGAACACGAGCGGGAGAAAGTGCCTGTCACCGGGCCATAGCTCCAGGTCGAAGGCGAGCAAACGGTCGCGAGACACCCACTCGAGGACGCCTTCGTGGTTCTCGGTCAACGGCTCACCGGTCCACGCGTCGGCGGTGAACACGAACCCGAACCAGTCCTCCCCGTCCGCGCCGAAGCCGGGCCAGGAGATGGTGCCACGTAGCCGGGGCTGTACGAGGTCGAGGCCGGCCTCCTCGCGTACCTCACGCCTCACGGCGGCCACGATGTCCTCGTCGGGCTCCACCTTGCCGCCCAGGCCGTTGTACTTGCCGAGGTGGAGGTCGTCGGGGCGCCCCTGCCGGTGGATCATCAGCACCTGGTCGCCCGCGGTCAGGTAGCAGAGCACGCCGAGGATCGGCGTGTACATCAGACGACGACCGTGGAGACCGGGAGCCCTGAGTTGACGCCGATGTCGAGCGAGGAGGGTCGGACGCCGGCCACCATGGCCGCGCCGCCGACGACAGCGATCATCGCGCCGTTGTCCGTGCACAGACCCGGTCGCGGACGACGCAGCCGGATGCCCGCCGCCGCCGTACGTTCCTCCAGCATCGACCTCAACCGCGAGTTCGCCGCGACCCCGCCGCCGATCAGCAGGTCGCCCACGCCCTCGGCCTGGCAGGCTGCCACAGCCTTCGCCGTGAGCACGTCGCACACCGCCTCCTGGAACGAGGCGGCGACGTCTTCGATGGCGAAGTCCTCGCCGTCGCGGCGTCGCGTCTCCACCCAGCGGGCGACAGCGGTCTTGAGCCCCGAGAACGAGAAGTCGAAGCGGTGCTTGTCCAGGTCCTTGGTGGCCGTCAGACCGCGCGGGAACGCGATGGCACGGGGGTTCCCCTGCTGCGCTGCGCGATCGATCACGGGTCCGCCCGGGTACGGCAGCCCGAGCAGCCGGGCGACCTTGTCGTACGCCTCGCCGGCCGCGTCGTCGATCGTCGAGCCGATCTCGCGGACGCTGGTGGCGATGTCGTCCACGCGAAGCAACGAAGTGTGGCCCCCGGAGACGAGCAGCGCCACCGCGGGCTCGGGCAGCGGACCGTGGTCGAGGACGTCGACGGCGACGTGGCCGATGAGGTGGTTGACCCCGTACAGCGGCTTGTTGAGCGCGACCGCGAGCGCCTTCGCCGTGGCCACCCCGACCACGAGCGCGGAGACGAGGCCGGGACCGGCGGTGACGGCGATGCCGTCGATCTCGCTGAGGTCGACGTCCGCATCGGCGCAGGCGCGTTCGAGGGCGGGACGCATCGCCTCGAGGTGCGCGCGGGACGCCACCTCGGGCACGACGCCGCCGAACCGTACGTGCAGATCGACCGAGGACGCCACCTGGTTGGCGAGCAGTTCCGTGCCGCGCACCAGGCCGACGCCGGTCTCGTCGCAGCTCGACTCGATGCCGAGGATCAGGGGGGCGCTCACGAGGCGACCTCCTCGGCCGAGGACGGTGAGTAGGAGAGGCGATCGATGGGGAGCTCCATGACGATCGCGTGCAGGCCGATGCCGTAGTAGTCGCGGCGCCGGTCGATGGCCGAGAAACCGAGTCGGCGGTACACGGCGAGGGCGGCGGCGTTCGCCTCCTCGACCTCGAGCAGGACGCGTACCGCCCCGGAGGCCTGCGCCATGAGGATGGCGGCGATGAGGAGCTTGCGGGCGATGCCCTGTCCGCGCCGTTCCGGCTCCACGACGACGCGCAGAAGGTCGGCGAAGTCGTCGAGGAGCTGGATGGTCGCGACGGCGATCAGGCGGTCGTCGGCGTCGCGGTAGCCGAGCACCTGCCGGTCGTCGCCGGTGAGCTCCGCCGACCAGGAGTCGTACGACCACGAGCCGTGCTCGAAGCCGCCGGCCTCGAGGGCCATGATCGCGTCGAGGTCGTCGAGCCGCGCGCGCGTGATGATCATGAGGACCTCCCGGTGAGCACGGTCTTCACCGTGGGCGAGGGCGTGGCGTCGGGGCGCCGCAGGTACAGCGGCTCGGTGCCGAGGTCGGCGAGGCGTTCGGGATCGACGACCAGCGCGCCAGGATCGAGGGGAAGGGTCACCCGCTCCCCCGCCAGCTCGTACAGATCGGCAGCCGGTCCCACGATCAGGCCGGTGGGAACCTCGGTCGGCAACGTGACGTTCGGCCCGTCGAGACGGCGGCCGGCGGCGTCGTACGTGGCCCAGTACAGCTCCTTGCGCCGCGCATCGCTCACCACGGTGAAGCTCCGGTCGGGATGCGTCGCGGCGAACTGGAGGGCGACGATGTCCAGGCTGCACACGCCCCGTACAGGCACGTCCAGCACGTACGCGAGCGTCTGCGCCGTGACGATCCCGACGCGCAAGCCGGTGAACGGCCCCGGTCCGATGCCGACCGCGACGCCGGCCAGGTCGTCAAGGGTGTGGCCCGACTCGGAGACGACCTCGCTGACCAGCGGCATCAGCTGCTCGGCATGCTGGTTGGTGGCGGTCACGGCGCGCGAGACGAGCACCCGACCGGGCCTCGCCAGCGCCACCGTCACGCCCGTGGACGTGTCGATGCCGAGCCAGAGCCCGGTGTCGGTGTCACTCATCGATCTCCTCCGGAGTCGTGTCGATCTCCAGCTCGACGCCCGCCCAGCGGGGGCCGATGCCGGTCAACGTCACCGTACGCGTCTCGTCCTCAGGGTCGCTCGAGCGCACGATCGCGATGTCCAGACGGTCGTCGGCGAGCTGCTCGGCCTTGCCCTCGCCCCACTCGACGACGGTCACCGATTCGGCCAGCGACGCCTCGAGGTCGAGGTCCTCGACCTCGGCGAGATCGGAGAGCCGGTACGCGTCGACGTGCACCAGGGTCGGTCCGCCGGTCCGCGAGCGGTGCACGCGGGAGAGCACGAAGGTCGGTGAGATCACCGCGCCCTCGACGTCCAGGCCTGCACCGATGCCCTGTGTGAGGGCCGTCTTGCCCGCCCCGAGCTCGCCACAGGCGAGCACGAGGTCGCCCGGACGGAGCAGGGCGGCGAGCCGGCGACCGAGCGCGTGCATGCTCGGCGCGGTCGGCACGACCACGGTGCGTGACTCCACGAAGACCTCCTCTCAGACGGCCCACATGCTACCCAGTGACCCAGAGGGCCTACCGGCGCCAGCCACCCTTGCGGGCCCCACCGCCGCGAGGGCCTGTCCGAGGACGACGCTGCAGTACGGGAGGTGCGACGAGCGCCGCGTACTCCTCCTCGGAGATCGGCTGGCCCGCGGTGTCCGGGCCGGCGATCTCGGTGACGATCTCGTCGTCCGGCTCGACCGTCACGAACTCGGCCTTGACGCCGGCCTGCTGGGCGAGCATCGCCACCTGGCGGCGCTGGTGGCGCAGCAGCAGGCTGACAACGACGCCGTCCTCGCCGGCACGTGCCGTACGACCGGCGCGGTGCAGGTAGTCCTTGCCGTTGGCCGGCGGGTCGACCTGGAGCACGAGCGAGACGTCATCGACGTGGATGCCGCGGGCGGCGACGTCGGTCGCGACGAGCACCGGCAGGCGACCGTCCTTGAACGCGTTCAGCACCCGGGCGCGCGCACCCTGCGTGAGGCCGCCATGGAGCGCGCCGGCCAGGACGCCCGACTCGCGCAGCCGGACGGCGATCCTGTCCGCTCCCTGCTGGGTGCGGGCGAAGACGAGCGTACGACCGGGGCGCCCGGCGACACGGTTCGAGAGGTCGTTCTTGTGGTGCGGCGCGACGAGCCAGAACTCGTGGCGCATGGTCGACACCGATGCCTGGCCAGGATCGACCTCGTGGTGCACGGGATCGTGCATGTAGCGCTTGACGAGCTTGTCGACCGCGTCGTCGAGCGTCGCGGAGAACAGCAGGCGCTGGCCCTCGGCCGGAGTCTCGTCGACGATCCGGGTGACGGCCGGCCAGAAGCCGAGGTCAGCCATGTGGTCGGCCTCGTCGAGCACGGTGATCTCGATGTTCGCCAGCGACGCCGCGCCCTGGTCGAGCAGGTCGACGAGTCGGCCGGGCGTGGCCACGACGACGTCGACACCACGCTCGAAGGCGCGCAGCTGCGGCCCGTACGGCATGCCTCCCGCGACGAGCTGCACGCTCAGGCCGGTGGCCTTGGCCAGCGGTGCGAGCACGTCAGCGACCTGCATCGCGAGCTCGCGCGTCGGCACCAGGACGATGCCGCGCGTGCCCCTTCCCTTGCTCTCCGCCAGGCGGGCGAGCATCGGCAGGCCGAAGCCGAGGGTCTTGCCGGAGCCGGTACGGCCGCGGCCGAGCACGTCGCGTCCCGCGAGCGCGTCGGGGATGGTCGCAGCCTGGATCGGGAACGGCTCGGTGATGTCCAGGGCGGCCAGCACGCCGGCCAGCTTCTCGGGGACGCCGAGGCCGAGGAAGCCCGAGCCTTCGACGGACGCGGCCTCTACGGTCGGAGCCGTCCAGTCCATCTGGTCGGACGAGGGGCTCTCCTCGCGGGGAGCACGGTCGTACGAGGGGCGATCATCGCGTCGGTTCTCGAAACGGGGACGGTCGTCACGCCGATTCTCGAAGCGAGGCCGATCATCACGCCGGTTCTCGAAGCGCGGGCGGTCGTCGCGGTTCTCCCAACGGGGACGGTCGTCCGTGCGGGGAGCGCTGCGACGGTCGTCGCGGTTCTCCCAGCGGGGGCGGTCGTCGTCGCGGCGCGGCCGGGTGAAGTGCTCCGGACGGGCGCCGTCGGGACGGTGAGAGGGACGGTCGTCGCGAC
>JAPUEI010000062.1:8323-11048 GCA_027492675.1 Propionibacteriaceae bacterium
GTGAAGTGCTCCGGACGGGCGCCGTCGGGACGGTGAGAGGGACGGTCGTCGCGACTCGGCGCCGAACGGTCATCGCGCTGCCACGGACGATCCGTACGGGGAGCACGGTCATCACGCGCACGGTCGTCACGCTGCCACGGACGATCCGTACGGGGAGCACGGTCATCACGCGCACGGTCGTCACGCTGCCACGGACGATCCGTACGAGAGGCGCGGTCATCACGCGGACGGTCGTCACGCTGCCACGGACGATCGGTGCGCGCAGGCCTGTTGTCCCGGGCGCGATCGTCACGCTGCCAGGACGACGCCGGGCGAGAGTCGGACCGAGCATCACGGTTGTCGGACCAGCGGCCGGCGGAGCCGACGCGGTTGCTACGGGCCGCCGCGTCGTTCCAGTCACCGCGGGCGGCGTCACGCCCCGACTGCCAGCGGGAGGTGGGGGTCTGGTTGGCGCGGGCGTCGCGGCGACGCTCGTCGTACGAGCCACCGCGTGGCGCCGAACCCTGCGCGTCGCGGGCACCCGATGAGGGCTGCCAGCTGCCGCGGGTCCGGTCGTCGTCGCGTCGGCCTCGAGCCTGCTCGGGCTGGGTGCCGCGGTCGGTCCGTCGGCCGGCGCCTTGGCCCTTCGGTCCGCCTGCCTGGGCGCGGGCCCTCTTCTGCGCTGGGGTCCAGCGCTGCTTGGGTCCGTCTCCGGACGCGCGGGAAGCACCGGACTTCGGCATGGGGAACTCGATTCGCACAGCGTGACGCAGATCAGCGTCGTCAACCCGTCGCGGACGCAACTGGGCTAGGCAACTCTACCATTGGTGCGGCGTTCCCCCTTCTCGGCGGATCGCCTCACCCTCAGCCCCGAGGATCCAGGAGCACGATGACCGACCCGAGCACACACCGTCCCGTCCCACGGCGGGTCGTGCTGGCTGCGGTGGCCGGCGCGGGCGTCGCGAGCTGGGTCGTCGCTGCGATCGTGGCCGTGAACGCGTGGCGTACGGGATTCGGCGGCGGCGTACGCACGGAGGCCGGAGCCGGCGCGTACCTCGTCCTCGCACTCCTGGCCAGCGCCTTCGTCGCGCTCCCCTTCACGTTCTTGCAGTGGGTCAACCCCGACTGCCGTGACCGCTGGCGTTCCATCGGAGGCGCGGTGGGCGTCGCCGGCTGCCTGGTCTTCCTTGCGCTCTGGCTGCTGCACTGACCCCTCGAGGTCAGCGCGTCACGAAGTCGTACTCCTGGAACGCCTCGACCTCCGGCACCCAGCGGGACTGGACGAATCCGACGTGGGCCGGGTGGGTGTTGTACGCGTCGTACGCGCTCTGGTCGGCGAACACCATCGAGAACTGCCACGCGAGGTCGCTCTCGGCGCTCACCTGGCGGCTCACGTGGAAGTCGGTGACGCCGGGGATGGCGGTCAGCGTCGTTCGGCCGGTGTCGAGGAACTCGGCCTCCTCGGCCGAGCCCGCCGCGTGGACGAGTCGGAACACGACGGTGTGCTGGATGCTCATGAAACTCCTTGTCAGGGTGCGGTCCCACTATGGCCGATCCGGGCGACACATCACCTCGATACACTCCGCCGATGCGGATCGACACCGACGACCTCTCCCGGCCGCAGGTCCGGGCGCTGCTCGACGAGCACCTGACGAACATGTACGAGCTGAGCCCGGCCGACCAGGTTTTCGCCCTCGACGTCTCGGCGCTCGCGGCTCCCGGCATCACATTCTGGACGATCTGGGATAGCGACGCGCTCCTCGGCTGCGGAGCCCTCAAGGAGCTCGAGGCCGACCACGGCGAGGTGAAGTCGATGCGCACGCCGGCCGCCTATCGTGGCCGGGGGGCCGGACGCGCGATCCTCGCCCACATCATCGAGACGGCGCGGCGGCGCGGCTACGCCCGCCTCAGCCTCGAGACGGGCTCACACCCGGACTTCTTCCCGGCCCACCACCTGTACAGATCGGCAGGCTTCGTGGAGTCAGGGCCGTTCGCCGGCTACCTCGAGAACCCCCACAGCGTCTTCATGGAGCTTCGCCTCAGCGAGGTGTGAGCCGACTCGCCGATGTCCGGCGAGTCGCATGCAGCATCGGGCGTGGGGTGATCGGTGAGCACTGAACTCGACGAAACACCGGGGACTATTCCCCCGTTCGCGTCGAAATAGCCCGACCGCGCGACCCCTCCGGACCCCACTCCCCCATTCCCGTCGTTCTCAGGCCCAGATCCGCTCCCATTTCGACAGTTACGGGGGAGTGTCCAATTTCGTGGGCCAAGAGGCACGGGATAACGACGAGAACGGGGGACTCCGCTCCTCCGGTGATTCTGAATCGAGCCACAGGTGGGGTCGGAAGCCACCGATCTCGAGGAGTGATCTGGCGATGTAGCTGGTCAGGTCCCGAAAGCCGAGGGCGGTCCCGCGGAGGTGTTCGAGACCGCCGCCAGACCAGGGGTCGTGGAGGTAGCGCCGGCATCGCGGTCTTGCGATCGCAAGACCGCGGACCTTCATCCACGGAAGAGCTCGAGCCTCGCCCACGCACCGACGCGCCGCAGACGATCCCCTGGCGGACTCGCCAGACCGCCGCCACACCCCGTGTGCGAGGAGCCACCAGAATCCTCGTCGCTGCAGTGCGCGCACCATCACGATCCCACAACGTCAGGCATTGAACCGATCCCGACGAAGGTTGCGGTTCGCGAGTCACGTCCCCGCCGACCGCACTGCCTGTCGCGGCCTCAGCCCACCCGTACG
>JAPUEI010000062.1:11148-13797 GCA_027492675.1 Propionibacteriaceae bacterium
CGAGTCACGTCCCCGCCGACCGCACTGCCTGTCGCGGCCTCAGCCCACCCGTACGCGCGCGTTGCGGAACATCCGCTGCCACGGGCTCGCCTCGTCGACCGGACCCGGGGTCCAGGACAGCTGGGCGTTCCGGGACACCCGCTCGGGGTGCGGCATCATCGCGGTGAAGCGGCCGTCGGTCGTCGTGACGGCCGTCAGCCCTTCGGGCGAGCCGTTGGGGTTGGCCGGGTAGGTCACCGCAGGCGCCCCCAGCCCGTCCACGAACCGCGCCGAGCGGGCCACCGCGTCGATGTCGCCGCGCGCCGCGAAGTTCGCGAACCCCTCGCCGTGCGCGACCGCGATCGGCAGCAGGCTTCCCGTCATGCCGTCGAAGAACCACGAGGGAGAGTCGAGCACCTCGACCTGGGCAAGCCGCGCCTCGTACTGCTCCGAGCGGTTCCTCGTGAACGCCGGCCACGCCTCGGCGCCCGGGATCATGTCCGCGAGCGCGGCGAACATCTGACAGCCGTTGCAGATCCCGAGCCCGAACGTGTCCGGACGGGCGAAGAACGCGCTGAACGCGTCGGTCAGTCGCGGGTTGAACAGCACCGACCGCGCCCAGCCCTCGCCGGCGCCGAGCGTGTCGCCGTACGAGAAGCCGCCGCACGCCACCAGCCCGGCCACGTCGGCCAGGTCGAAGCGGCCGTTCTGCAGGTCGGTCATGTGCACGTCGTACGTGTCGAAGCCTGCGACATGGAACGCGTACGCCGTCTCCACGTGGCTGTTCACGCCCTGCTCGCGCAGGATGGCCACCTTGGGCCGGATCCCTGAGGAGATGTACGTTGCGGCGACGTCCACCGTCGGGTCGAACGTCGGAGCCACGACGAGCCCGGGTACGTCGGCGCCGAACGCTGCGTGCTCCTCGGCGGCGCACTCCGGGTTGTCGCGCAGCGCGGCGATTCGCCACGACACCTCATCCCAGGCCTGGGCGAGCTCGCGGATGCCCTCGCCCAGCACCTCCTCGCCGTCGATCGTGACCGTCACCTGGCGGTCGTCGGCGGCGCGACCCAGTACGCGGCTGAGATCACCGAGCCCGTGGTCGGCCAGGACGGCGAGCACGCGGTCGGGGTCGCTCACGCCCAGCACCACGCCCAGCTCCTCGCTGAAGAGCGCGGCGATGCTGGGCACGTCGACCGTGACGCCGGTGCCACCGGCGAACGCCAGCTCGCAGGCGAGGGCCCACAGACCGCCATCGGAGCGGTCGTGGTACGCCGTCACGAGTCCTTCGGCGCGCAGCGCGGTGAGCGCCGACGCCAGCGCGACAAGGCGCGACGGGTCGTCGAGGTCGGGGACGACGTCGCCGTACTGCCCGGTGACCTGAGCCAGCATCGAGCCGCCGAGTCGGTGCTTCCCAGCCCCGAGGTCGACGAGCACGAGCGACGAACCGGGCAGCAGCTGCGGCGTCCACGTGCCCGCGACCGACGGCAGCGCCGCGAACGCCGACACCACCAGAGACACCGGCGAGGTGACCTGCCGGGTCTCCCCGTTCTCCGTCCAGCGCGTCCGCATCGACAGCGAGTCCTTGCCGACCGGCACCGAGATGCCGAGCGCCGGGCACAGCTCCATGGCGACGGCCTGCACCGTGTCGTACAACGCCGCGTCTTCGCCCGGCTCCCCGCACGCCGCCATCCAGTTGCAGCTCAGCTTCACCCCGGACAGCGCCACGGGCGCCGCGAACAGGTTGGTGAGGGCCTCGCCGACGGCCATCCGGCCCGATGCCGGGGCGTCCACGGCGGCCAAGGGCATCCGCTCCCCCGACGCCATCGCCTCGCCCGCCAGCCCGGAGTAGTCGGCCAGCGTCACGGCCACGTCGGCCACCGGCACCTGCCAGGGCCCGACCATCTGGTCGCGGTGGTTGAGGCCGCCGACCGTACGGTCCGCAATCGTGACGAGGAACCGCTTCGACCCCACGGAAGGGTGCCTCAGGATGGCGTACGCGGCGTCGCGGAGGTCGATCCCCGCGAGGTCCAGCGCCGGCGCCGTACGCACGATCCGGGTCACGTCGCGCGTCATCCGCGGTGGCTTCCCGAGCAGCACGTCCATCGGCATGTCGATCGGACGGTCGTCGCCGACCTCGTCGACCTCGGCCGGCGCGAGCACCAGCTGGCCGTCACCGGTGGCCACACCCACGACCGCGTACGGGCAGCGCTCGCGCTCACACAGCGCCGCGAACACCTCCAGCGACTCGGGCGCGATCGCCAGCACGTACCGCTCCTGGCTCTCGTTGGACCAGATCTCCCGCGGCGCCAGGCCCGTCTCCTCGAGCGGGACGGCCGCAAGGGTGAACCGGGCGCCGAGGCCCGCGCCGTCGACGAGTTCGGGGAACGCGTTCGACAGACCACCGGCGCCGACGTCGTGGATGGACAGGATCGGGTTGTCGGCGCCGAGGTTCCAGCAGTGGTTGATGACCTCCTGCGCGCGACGCTGGATCTCCGGGTTGCCGCGCTGTACGGAGTCGAAGTCGAGCTCGGCCGCGTTCGCGCCGGCTGCCATCGACGAGGCGGCGCCACCGCCGAGGCCGATCCGCATGCCCGGACCGCCGATCTGGATGAGCAGCGACCCCGCCCCGTACACGATCTTCTCGGTCTGCGAGGCACTGATCGAGCCGAG
>JAPUEI010000063.1 GCA_027492675.1 Propionibacteriaceae bacterium
TCTCCGTCGACCATGACGTACTCCTTGCCTTCAATCCTCGCCTTGCCTGCCGCGCGGGCGGCGGCGATGCTGCCGAGGGCGACGAGGTCGTCGTACGAGACCACCTCGGCCTTGATGAAGCCCTTCTGGAAGTCCGTGTGGATGACGCCGGCGGCCTCGGGGGCCGTAGCGCCCTTGCGGATCGTCCAGGCGCGAGTCTCCTTGGGGCCCGTCGTCAGGTAGCTCTGCAGGCCGAGCGTCTCGAAGCCCACGCGCGCCAGTACGTCGAGCCCAGGCTCGGCGACACCCGCGTCGGCGAGGAACTCGGCCGCCTCCTCGGCGTCGAGGTCGATGAGGTCGGCCTCGAACTTGGCGTCCAGGAAGACCGCCTCGGCCGGAGCAACGAGACCCTGGAGCTTCGACTTCAGCGCCTCGTCGGCGAGCTCGCCGGCGTCCATGTTGAAGACGTACAGGTAGGGCTTCGCCGTGAGCAGGAACAGGTCGCGCAACAGCGTCGTGTCAAGGCCGGCCTGGAACACTCCCGTACCCGTGTTCAGCACCTCCTGGGCCGCCAGCATCGCCTGCAGCTTCGGCTGCGACTCCTTCTTGATGCGCGCCTCCTTCTCGACGCGCGGCAGGGCGCGCTCGAGGGTCTGGAGGTCGGCGAGTACGAGTTCGGTGGTGATCGTCTCGATGTCGCTGCCGGGATCGACCTTGCCGTCCACGTGGGTGACGTCGGGATCGTTGAACACCCTTGTCACCTGGCAGATCGCGTCGGCCTCGCGGATGTTCGCGAGGAACTCGTTGCCCATGCCCTCGCCCTGGCTGGCGCCCTTGACGATGCCCGCGATGTCGACGAACGTCACCGTCGCCGGCACGGTCCGCTCGGACTTCAGGAGATCGCAGAGCACCTGGAGACGGGGGTCCGGAACACCGACGATGCCCGTGTTCGGCTCGATCGTCGCGAACGGGTAGTTCGCCGCGAGCACGTTGTTTCGGGTCAGCGCGTTGAAGAGCGTCGACTTACCTGCGTTGGGCATGCCGACGATGCCGATAGTGAGAGCCACGAGGGGCAATCCTAAGGGCAGAGCGCCCCGTGGCCGCCGCGGATCCGTACGGTGAGGGCCGTGACCCGCCCGTACATCGGCCAGCACTGCGAGACCGTCACCACCGGAACGCTTCTCGGTGCCCTCGGCTGCGATCTCAGCGAGCCCATGATCTTCGGCCTGGGCGAGGCTCTCGGGTTCGTGTTCCTCAACCTGTCGACCATGCCGCTCGGCTTCATCGGGGGACGCAGCAAGCCGTACGAGCTGACGGCCGCCGCGTGCCGGAACCTCGGGCTGACCTGCGCCGTCGAGGAGACGACCTCGACCACGAAGTCGTGGGACCGCCTCAGCGCCCACGTCGCCGACGGTCGCCCGGTGGGGCTGCAGCTGGACTGCTACTACCTGCCGTACTTCACCCGCCCGCCCCACTTCGCCGGGCATTTCGTCGCCGCGATCGCCCTGGATGACGAGGTCACCGTCGTCGACACCGTCGCGCAGGGATCGGTCCACCGCGTCCCACGTGAGGCCCTTCAGGCAGCGCGGCACGCCACGGGACCGATGTCGGCCAAGGC
This sequence comes from Propionibacteriaceae bacterium, assembly GCA_027492675.1. GTDB lineage: Bacteria > Actinomycetota > Actinomycetes > Propionibacteriales > Propionibacteriaceae > Fen-668. Next base: position 1,598 of record JAPUEI010000063.1, read on the forward strand.
CCGTACGTTCACGGTCTCGGGCGAGGTCCGCCGCGACCTCCCGACCGGCGTCGCGGCCGCCATCCGGGCCAACGCCGCCTCGTACCTCTCCCCTGCCTTCGGCGGCATGGGCGCCCTCGGCCTGGCCAAGCTGGCGCGCGTGATCCCGCGCTGGCCGGCGTCGGAAGACCTCGCGCTGGTCGCCGAGCTGATGGAGCGTGGAGGCACGGGCGGGGCGCTGTTCCGCAACCTGTACCGCGACTTCCTCACCGAGGCCGCGGACCTGCTTCCGGACTCCTCAGACGTACGCTGCGCGCGCGATCTCATCGCCACGTCCGCCGAGCAGTGGACGGCGATGGCCGCCGAGCTCGCGGCGTGCGCGACCGACGGCGATCCGGTCCACCTGGCAGCAGCCGCCGCGCTCTGCCGCCCCATCGCGGACGCCGAGGTGGCCGCGATGGAGATCCTCGCCGCGACCTAGGCATCTTGCCGATTGCCGCCCACGAGGCCAGGCTCGACCCATGCCGGACACGTACGCCCTCTTCCAGCGCCTCGCCGCCCTCCCCTTCGGCATCCGCGTGTTCTCCGTGCTGTACGGGCTGAAGGCGCCGTACTTCCGGACCGTACGGCCGCGTGTCCGGGCGATGGGGCCACACCATGCGGAGGTCGTCGTACCCCTGCGCTGGGCGGTCACGAACCACATCGGCACGCTGCACGCGATCGCGGCCGTGAACGGGCTCGAGGCGGCCATGGGGCTGCTCGCCGAGGCGACGACGCCCGCCGACAAGCGCTGGATCCCGGTGGGGATGACCGTTCGCTACACGGCCAAGTCGACGACCGACCTGATGTGCATCGCGGACACCGACCCGTCCGACTGGGAGGCTGGCGACGTGCCGGTACGAGTGCAGGCCGTACGCCGCGACGGCGTGGTGGCCATCGAGGGCACGATCACCATCCGGGTCAGCGACCGCAAGAAGTAGCATCTCTGCCCATGGTCGAACCCAGCTCCTGGTCCCGCACGATCGCCGCCGATCCCCAGCACTCGCACCGCTATGCGGCGCGCTGGCGCACCCTGGCGGCCGAGGGCAAGGACCTGGACGGCGAGGCGCGCATGCTCGACGCGATGGCGGCCCGCGGGGCGCGGATCCTCGATGCCGGCTGCGGTACGGGGCGCGTGGGCGGGCGACTCGCGAGCCTCGGGCACACCGTCGTGGGCGTCGACGTCGACCCGGCCCTGATCGACTACGCGCGAGCAGACTTTCCGGCCTCGCAGTGGTTCGTCGGCGACCTCGCGCTGCTCGACCTGCCCGCCGAGGGTGTCGCGGAGCCGTTCGACCTCGCGTTCACGGCCGGGAACGTCGTGGGGTTCCTGGCGCCGAGCACCCGCGTCCAGGTGCTCGAGAACCTGCGGAACCACCTCACCGACGCCGGTCGGCTGGTCGTCGCGTACGGCGCCGGCCGCGGCTATGGCTTCGACGAGTTCTTCGCGGACCTCACGACGGCCGGGCTGCGCCTCGACCTCGCCCTGTCCACGTGGGAGCTACACCCGTTCACGCCCGAGTCGGGTTTCCTCGTCGCGATCGCGTCGAAGGCCTGAGTCAGGCGCCTGCCCAGTACGCCGTCAGCGCCTGCGCGAGGTACCCCGGGTCGGCCACGCCGCACAGCTCGCGCGCCGAGTGCATGCTCAGCAGCGGGATGCCGACATCCACGGTGACGATGCCCAGACGGGTCGCCGTGAGGGGCCCGATCGTGCTGCCACAAGGGACGGCGTTGTTCGAGACGAACTCCTGGGTGGGTACGGAGGCGGCGGCGCACGACCGGTACCAGATCGACGACCCGACGGCGTCCGACGCGTACCGCTGAGAGGCGTTGAGCTTCAACAGCGGTCCGCGGTTGGGCAGCGGCCGGTTGCCGGGGTCGTGGTGCTCGGCGTAGTTGGGGTGCACCGCATGGCCGGCGTCGGCGGAGATGCAGCTCGACGCGGCGAGCGCGCGTAGGTGGTCGGACTCGCCCAGCCCGAGCGACTCGGTGAGCCGCCGCAGCACGTCGGCGAGGAACGGCCCGCTGGCCCCGGTGCGGGTGCTCGAACCGACCTCCTCGTGGTCGAAGGCGGCGAACACCGCGATCGACTCCCCCGCCGAGGCGTCGTCGAGGAACGCCGTCAGCGAGGCGTGGACGCTGGACAGGTTGTCGAGCCGCCACGAGGCGAAGAACTCCCCCTGGGCGCCGAACACCGCGCTGGGCTCGGTCGGGTAGCAGAACACGTCGTAGCCGGCCAGCTCCGCGTCGGGGATGCCCGCGGCGCCGAGCAGCAGGTCGTACGGGTTGGGGCCCTCGCCCACCGCGTACACCGGTTGCAGGTGCCGCTGCCGGTCGAGCTGTACGTGGTCGCCGAGCGTGCGGTCGAGGTGGGGCGCGAGGTGCGGCACACGCAGCAACGGGCCCGTACGGACGAGATGTACGGAGCCGTCGCGGGTCACCAGGCGGCCGGCGAGACCGAGCTCACGGTCGAGCCACGTGCCCAGCAGCGGCCCCCCGTACACCTCGACACCCAGCTGCTGCCAGCCGGCGGAGGTGAGGATCGGGTTCGGCTTGAGCTTCAGCGCCGGCGAGTCGGTGTGCGAGCCGACGATGCGGATGCCGTGCTCGGGCGCCCAGCCATCGGGCACGCGCCAGGCGATGACGGCGCCCTCGCGGATGACGTACTGCGCGCTCCCCACCTGCCAGGGATCGGTCTCCAGAACCCGCGTGTACGAGGCGGTGTCGAGCCGGGACGCGATCTGGTCGGCGGCGTGGTACGAGGTCGGGGACGCCGCGACGAACGCGCCGAGGTCGTCGATGTGGGAGGCCATAGGGCCATTCTGCCGGTGCGGTGGGTGTCGGTGACGAAAACTGTCGGTGGTCACCGGCAGGATCCTCGGTATGGACGTCGTCTCGATCATCGCCACGCTTCTCGTGGGCCTGCTGCTGGGTGCGGCGGTGGCCTGGATGCTGCTGCGGTCGAGGACGGCGTCGGTGATGACCGAGCGCGAGTCGACGCTGCGGGCCGACGCGGAGCGGGCGCGCGCGGAGGCCGCGACGGCGCGGGCGGAGGCGTCCGCGGTGAGGGCCAACGAGGCGCGGGCGGAGACGGCGATCGAGCGCTCGCGCAGCGAGGTCGCCGAGGCGCGGGCCGCGGTGTCCGGCATCCAGGCCCGGATGGCCGAGCTGCAGGCCCAGGTCGCGACGGCGGAGGCCGAGCGCGACGCGGCGCTGCTGCGTGCGCAGGAGCTGGCGGCCGACCGCGAGACGCTGAGCAACCAGTTCAAGGTGCTGTCGAGCGAGGTCATGGAGCGGCAGAGCAAGGTCGCGGACGCGTCGGCCGAGCAGCGGCTCAAGGCCACCGAGCAGATCATGGCCCCGATGAAGTCGACCCTCGAGCGCTTCGAGAGCCGGCTGACGGAGGTCGAGAAGGAGCGGGTGGCGATCGCTGCGGAACTCCGCGAGCAGGTGAAGGCCGTGCAGTTCACGGGCGACCAGGTGCGGCGTGAGACGAGCGCTCTGACGACGGCGCTCCGCAAGCCGCAGGTGCGCGGCGCGTGGGGCGAGCTGCAACTGCAGCGCGTGGTGGAGCTGGCCGGCATGGTCGAGCACTGCGACTTCGTGACCCAGGAGACCTCGTCGACCGACGACCGGGTGATCCGTCCCGACATGAAGGTCATGCTCGCCGAGGGCAAGTTCGTCTACGTCGACTCCAAGGTGCCGCTGAACGCGTTCCTCGACGCCCAGGAGACGTCCGATGTCGCCGAGCGTGAGCGCTACATGGGCCTGTTCGCGAAGAACGTGCGGGGCCACGCCGATGCGCTGAGCGCCAAGCAATACTGGAAGGCCGACGAGGCCACCCCCGAGTTCGTCGTGCTGTTCATGCCCAACGAGGCGCTGTACGCCGAGGCGCTGCAGCTGATGCCCGATCTGACGGAGTACGCGGCGACCAAGAACATCATCATCGCGACGCCGTCGACGCTGATCGCGATGCTGCGCTCGGTGGCGTACGGATGGCGTCATGCCGCGCTGGCCACCTCCGCGAAGGAGATCACCACGCTCGGCCAGGAGCTGTACGGGCGGCTGTCGCGTATGGGTCACCACTTCGACCGTGTCGGCCGAGGACTGGCGTCGAGCGTGAAGGCGTACAACGAGGCGGTCGGCTCGATGGAGACCCGCGTCATGGCGAGCGCCCGGAAGTTCCGTGACCTCAAGGTGACGAACGAGGAGCTGGGCGAGGTCCACGCGGTCGAGGAGACCGTACGGGCGATCGCGGCGCCGGAGCTCGTCGAGGATGCCACCCAGGTCACCCCGCTGATCGGTCGTGAGCTTCGAGTCGCCCAGCCCGAGGCAGAGATGCTGTTCCGCGCCGAGCCCACGACCGAGGCGCTGGCTGAATTCGGCACGCCTCCCGCGGCGACGGGCCGCGCCGCTAGTGTCTGAGGTCATGACCGACCTGCCTACGGCTGCCGACATCGATGAGGCGTCGGCCCGGTTGGACGGCATCGTCGAGTGCACCCCACTCCAGTTGAACGTCCGGCTGACGGCTGTCGCCGGCGCCGACGTCTGGCTGAAGCGCGAAGACCTGCAGCCCGTGCGGTCGTACAAGCTGCGCGGCGCCTACAACCGGATCGCCCAGCTGTCGGACGAAGACCGCGCGGCCGGTGTGGTGTGCGCCTCCGCCGGCAACCATGGCCAGGGTGTGGCGTTCGCCTGCAGCCGCCTCGGCATCAATGGTCGGATCGTCGTGCCGTCCACCACCCCACGTCAGAAGCGCGACCGGATGGCGGCGATCGGCGGCGACATCGTCGACCTGGTGGTCGTGGGCGACACCTATGACGAGGCGGCGGCCGCCGCGGCCGAGTACGCCGCTCGTACGGGCGCGGTCATCGTCCACGCCTTCGACCATCCCCAGACCATCGCGGGGCAGGGCACGGTGTGCTCCGAGATCGTCGACGGGCTCGGCCGAGCGCCCGATGTGGTCCTCGTGCCGGTGGGCGGCGGCGGCCTGCTCGCGGGCGTCGTGACGTGGTTCGCGGAGCGGCATCCGGCAACACGCGTGGTCGGCGTCGAGCCCGCCGGGGCAGCGAGCCTGCAGGCGGCGCTGGCAGCCGGAGGCCCCGTCGACCTCGAGCGCCTGGACACGTTCGTCGACGGAGCGGCTGTACGACGGATCGGCCAGGCTCCCTATGACGTCATCGCGCCGACCGGCATCGAGATCGTGAGCGTGACCGAGGGCGCGGTGTGTACGGAGATGCTCGATCTCTACCAGACCGATGGCATCATCGCCGAGCCGGCGGGAGCCCTCGCGACGGCAGCCCTGCGTTCCGCCGTACGGGTGGAGGCCGGCCAGACGGTCGTCGCGATCGTGTCCGGCGGCAACAACGACGTCTCGCGCTACTCCGAGATCGTCGAGCGGTCGCTGGTGTTCGAGGGACGCAAGCACTACTTCCTCGTGAACTTCCCCCAGGAGCCGGGCGCCCTGCGGCGGTTCCTCGACGAGGTGCTCGGACCCGACGACGACATCACGCTGTTCGAGTACGTCAAGCGCTCCAACCGCGAGCTCGGCCCAGCGCTGGTCGGCATCGAGCTCGGTGACCCCGCCGAGCTGCCGGACCTGATGGCGCGCATGGCCGCCTCCCCCATGACCGTCGAGGCGATCGACCCCGACGGCCCCTTCTATCGCTTCCTGGTCTAGGCGCGTCGTGGCCCTCGAGAGCTCTCCCGAGAACCCGCAGCCGCTGCGCGTGGTGGCGCAGGCCGTCAAAGGCTGGGTCGAGAAGCTCGGCCCGGTCTGGGTGTCCGGCCAGATCATCGAGCTGCAGCGACGCCAAGGCGTGACCCAGTTCCTCACGCTGCGCGACACGCTCGCCGAGGTCTCCGTACGCCTGTCCACCACCGTCTCCGTCCTCGACGCCGCCGGACCGCTCAACGAGGGCACCACGGTCGCCGCCTGGATCAAGCCGACCGTGTGGACGAAGTCGGGCCAGCTGACCTACCAGTGCGAGGACCTGCGTCCGCTCGGCGAGGGTCGCCTGCTGGCCCAGATCGAGCAGCGCAAGCGGATGCTCCAGGCCGAAGGACTCTTCGACAGGACCCTCAAGAAGCGTCTGCCCTTCCTGCCGCGCCAGATCGGGCTCATCACCGCGCGGGACAGCGCCGCCGAGCGCGACGTCGTCCAGCACGTCACCCGCCGCTGGCCCGCGGCGATGCTCCAGATCAGGTACGCGCAGATGCAGGGCGTCACGACGGTCGAACAGGTGGTGGACGCGCTGAGCGCGCTCGACCGCTCACCCGAGGTCGACGTCATCGTCATCGCGCGCGGCGGCGGCTCACTGGAGGACCTGCTGCCGTTCTCCGACGAGACCCTCGTCAGGGCGGTGCACGCGGCCCGCACTCCGGTCGTCAGCGCCATCGGCCATGAGTCGGACACCCCGATCCTCGACCTCGTCGCGGACGTCCGCGCCTCGACCCCCACCGATGCTGCTCGCCTGGTCGTCCCAGACGCGGCCGAGGAGCGCCGCGGCGTCGCGGACGCGCGACGCCGTCTCCGTACTGCCGTAACCGCCCGCATCGCCACGGAACGTCGCGGGCTCGCCGACCTACGCGCTCGGCCGGTGCTGCGCGACCCCTCCGGTCCCGTGCGCATCCACCGCGACCAGCTGGACGACCTTCGTCGAAGGGTGCGCCGCGCCGTGAGGTACGCCCTCGCCCAGGAGTCCACGACCGTCGCCCACACCCGCGACCGCATCCGGGCCATGTCACCGCAGGCGACGTTGGCGCGCGGATACGCGATCCTGTCGGGCGGCGACGGCACCACGATCACCCGGATCGCCGACCTCGACGTCGGCGACGACCTGCTGGCAACCCTCGCCGACGGCTCGGCGACGCTCGAGGTGCGCGACCTCAACCCCACCGAGGAGACCGATGGCCCGCTCTGAGAAGTCCGACCAGACCCCGACGTACGAGGCCGCGCGCGAGGAGCTGCTGGGAATCGTCCGCCAGCTCGAGTCCGGAAACGTCTCGCTGTCGGAGTCCATGGAGCTGTGGGAGAAGGGCGAGAAGCTCGCCGACGTCTGCCAGCAGTGGCTCGACGGCGCGTCCGCGTCACTGGCCGCCCGCGAGCAGGCCACGGCCCCGACCGAGACGTAGCTCCTAGTCCGGGAACGACGGCAGCCCCGCGGCCCGCGCGAACCGGTTGGCGTTGTCGACCAGCCCAACGCGCCGGACCGGCGGACGTTCGGCGATCGGGAACCACCGCGCGTCCGTGGTGGAGCCGCCCACCTCGACGACGAACTCCCCACCGACGATCCGGGCCACATGGACGACCTGGATGGAGTGCAGGTCCTCGTCGTACGACCACACCTCAGCCTCGGGCAGATAGAGGTTGCTGACCCCGATCAGGGGACCGACCTCGACCTCGTAACCCGTCTCCTCGCGCACCTCCCGGAGAATCGTGTCCGGGCACTGCTCGCCGAACTCCATGCCGCCCCCGGGCAGGGTCCAGGCGCCGAGATCCTCGCCGGTGCTGAGGTCCTTGCCGGACCAGTACGTCAACAGGATCTGTCCGTCCCGCACGATCCAGCCGTACGCGCCAGGTCGGGTTCGCATGCCCGGCATCCTGCCACGCACCGCGCGGTCAAGTTGTCCCTCTCCCGTACGATCGACTGTCGTGACTGGGGACACGCTCGTTGCGGGCCGCTACCGGCTCGTCGAACGAGTCGGGGCCGGCTCTATGGGCGAGGTCTGGAAGGCCCACGACGAGCGGCTCGGCCGCGACGTCGCGGTGAAGCTGCTCGACCTGTCCGCCGCCCCTGACCCCACCCTCGCCGAACGTTTTCGACGCGAAGCCATCGCGACCGCGCAGCTCAACCACCCGAACATCGTGTCCGTCTTCGACGCCGGTACGGACGGCACCCACGCGTACCTCGTCATGTCCCTGCTCCCCGGCCGCACCATCGCCCAGCTCGTACGCACCGCGGGCCCGATGCCGCTCGAGTACGCCCTGTCGCTGGTCATCCAGGTGACGAGCGCCCTGCGCGAGGCCCATCGGCACGGCCTCGTCCACCGCGACATCAAGCCCGCGAACGTCATCGTCAACGGCAGCCACGCGACCGTCGTCGACTTCGGCATCGCGCAGCTCACCGGCCTCGGCGCGTCGCTGACCGCGACGCACGCGGTGATCGGCAGCGCCGCGTACATGTCTCCCGAGCACGCCATCGGGCAGCGCGTGGGGCCGCCCAGCGACCTGTACGGGGTCGGCTGCCTGCTCATGACGATGCTCACCGGCCAGCCGCCGTTCGTGGGCGAGCACGCCGTCGCCGTCGCGTCTCAGCAGGTCAGCGGCGAACCTCCTGCCCTGTCCGAGCGGATCGCCACTCCCCGGGCGCTGGACCAGCTCGTCACCGCATTGCTCGCCAAGGACCCCTTAGCGCGTCCTGATGCCGACCAGACGCTGGCGCAGCTCCGCGCGGTACAGGCGCATCCCACTGCCGACATGGTCGGTCCCGTCCCGCGCGCCCAGGCGACCGCGACGCTCCCCTTGGCCGGGGCGACGATGGTGATCCCGCCCGCGGTCCAGCCGCCGGTCGTGGGTCCCGCCACGACCAGCGTGCTGCCGACCTCGCAGATGGCTCCTGCGGCGTCCTCGTACCCCCCGCCTCAGACTGCGCCCGTCGCTAGCCCGCCGACCGCTCGCCGCCGGGGTCTCATCCGTACGGTCGTCCTGGTCATCGTGCTGCTCGCCCTGGGGGGCGCGGCGTTCGCCCTGGGAACGCGAGCGGGAGGACTCGCGGCACTCGTTCAGACCCCACAGCCCTCACCGTCCGCGGCCCGTAGCAGCAGCACCGCACCACGGCCCAGCTCGACCAAGCCGACGCCGACCACTGCGAAGTCGACCCCGCCACCGACGAAGGCCACCCCCACCGACACCGGCACGCCGATCGCCCTGCAACTCGCCGTCCAGGGCGTCTCCCAGGTCCTGGCAGCGCTTCCGGCAAGCGACGCCAAAGATCGGCTCGTGGCCGACTGGAGCACCACCGGATCTGCCGTGCTCAGCGGCGACCACCCCAACGACGCGCTCGACAAGTTCTCGTCGCGCGTTCAGAAGGAAGTACGCGGTGGCGGCCTCTCCATCCCGCAGGGCGTGGCCGTCCTCGGCGCCGTCGAAGCGGTCCGGGCTGCTCTCTAGCCCGATCGCAGCGTGGAGGCGAACGCCTCGAGCCCTGCGTACGACAAGTCGCCGGACACGACGATCGTGACCGCACCGTCCACCCGACTGAGCGTGCGCGTGCGGTCGTCGGCCGAGACCCAGCGGGTCCAGGTCACCCCGTCCACGACGCTGCTGCCGTCCTGCCGGCCGTCACGGCTGATCTGCACGATGAGGGCGGGTCCGGCGGCATCCCGCTGGGTGACGGTCACGTACACCTGGTCGGGTGTCAGCATCCCGAGCTGCCACGTGTTCCCCGTAGCCGGTTCACGGTTGATCGCCGGCTGGCCGGTCGTGGCCCACTCGGCCTTAGTCGCCACCCACGTGTCGGGAAGGCCCACGGGCCCCAGCAGCGGGTACGGCGCGACGCCGCGCGCATCACGCAACGCGGTCTGCCAGTCGACGGTCCGTACGGGCGCGTCCGGAGGGGTGCGCGTGAAGAACCAGCTGATCAAGACGATGGGCACGAGGATCACGGCCAGGCTGATCACCATGTCCCGGGGTCGCGAGCTGCTGATCGACGGTCGGGCCATGGGCACATGGTTACACAGGTCCTGCGGGGTGTCGTGCCACGCCGCTTGGGCCGCTGCGTCACCATGTCCTGATGGACGACGTTCGCACCTTGGGCCGGGCCGAGGAACACGGCTTCGAGATCGCGCTGCGCCGCCGCGGCGACGGCGCGGATGCCGTGGACGAGCTGATCGTCAACGGAGCGTTCGCGATGGACTCCGCCGAGACCCGCAGTGAGCGACTCCTCGCCGAGTCCATCGGGCCGATCGCGGGCAGCGTGCTCGTCGGTGGCCTCGGCCTCGGTTACACCGCTCAGGCGCTCCTCGACATGGGCGCCACGTCCGTCGACGTCGTCGAGCTCTCCGGCGCCCTGATCCAATGGGCTCACGAGGGCCTCACCAGCACGCTCGGCAGTCTTGCCGCCGACCCGCGCGTACGTCTGCACCACGGCGACATCGCCGACGTCCTGTGCGCTCAGGACGCGCTTCCCGGCCTGTTCGGCCCGTGGGACGCCATCTGCCTCGACGTGGACAACGGACCCGACTTCCTCATCCACCACCAGAACGCGCGGGTGTACGTGCCGGAGACGCTCGCGTCGACGATGAACCACCTCGTCCCCGGTGGACGGTTGGCGATCTGGTCCGAGAGCCCGAGCAACCAGCTCTGGTACGACCTGCTGAAGCTCGACGGATCGGCCACGGAGCGACTCGTACCGCTGATGCGTGGAGACCGGGAACTCGACTACGCGATCTACCTGGTGACAAAGCCAGGGTGATCCCCGGTGGGCCGACGGCCCTCCAGCCAATAGCCTTTCCTGTGTCACCGAAAGGACATGAACGTGAGCTCTGACCCGTACGGTTCCCAGGATCCCAGTCGATCCGGCAGCTACGAGGACTACTCGCAGGGATACTCCCCTGCCGCGCAGCCGCCCCAGCCGACCTACGGCCAGCCGCCGTACACCCAGCCCACGTACGGGCAGCCCACGCAGGACCCGTACGGCCAGCCCACCTACTCACCCGAGCCGACGTACGGTCAGGCGCCGTACACGCAGCCGGGGTACGCGCAGCAGCAGCCGCCGGCGTACGGTCAGGCCTACCAGGCGCCCGCGTACGGCATGGCTCCGTACAGCGCCGCGGTCGACTCCAACCCTCGGCCCAGCGTTGCCATGCCGCAGGCCATCAAGCTCTGGCTCAAGAACTGGAAGAACTTCACCGGTCGGGCCTCGCGGAGCGAGTTCTGGTGGGCGTACCTCGGCATCATCCTCGCCGAGATGGCCGTGGGCATCGTCCTGGTGGTCATCGCCGTCATCATCATGGCCCTCACCAACGGCAGCGATGCCGCGGTAGCCATCAGCATGCTGCTGTACGGCGTCTTCGGGCTCTTTGCCCTCGCGATGCTCGTGCCGACGCTCTCGCTGGGCATCCGGCGACTCCACGACTCGAATCAGAGCGGCTGGATGTGGCTGCTCGGCCTGGTCCCGTACGTCGGCGGCATCGTCGTCCTGATCCTCATGGCTCAGCCATCGAACCCGGCCGGCGCCAGGTTCGACGACCGGGCGCAGCCGCTGTTCGGCCCCGAGCACCTCTGAGCTCGACGGAGGGATGAGAAGCCCTCCATGTAGCGCCGGGGCCACCCGTCCGCACCTCTACCGTGGTGGAGGTTGAGGAAGGGGGACCTCGGCGCGATGTCGAACCCGTACGGCTGGGCGACGCCCACCGGTGACGGCCAACAGGCCGTCTACTTCGCGCGGCCCGGCGAGAACATCGCCATCGGCACCCCCGACCAGGTGTACGGAGGGCAGCCGTACGCCGTCCAGGACGCCCCGTACGACAACGGCTATCAGCAGTACCTGAGCTTCAGTTCCCAGTACCCGCAGGACACCTACGCCCACGACCCCTTCGCGACACCGATCCGGGGCTCGAGACCGACGTTCATCAAGTACCTGGGCGAACGCCCCAGCGTCTCGATCGTCGACGCGACGACGCTCTGGATCAGGAACTGGCGCAACTTCACCGGCCGGGCCTCCCCCAGCGAGTACTGGGGTGTACGAATCATCCTCTTGCTGCTGCGTGTGCTGTGGTGGGTCGTGGTGCTGGCCATCGCCCAGATGGGTGAGCTCACTCCGGACGACCCGTTCACACAGACGCTGGTCGCGGGCATCGCGCTGGTCACCATCGCCAGCACAGTCCTCCTGGCAGTCCCGACGCTCAGCCTCACCGTGCGTCGCTTCCACGACACGAACCACAGCGGCTGGAACTACCTGTTGTTCTACGTCCCGTTCGCGTCGTTCATGGCCAGCTACTACCTGGCCAGGCGCTC
>JAPUEI010000064.1 GCA_027492675.1 Propionibacteriaceae bacterium
CCGTGGCGTGCACCCCACGTCCCTACCCTGACGGACATGACGTCGACTGCGGCTCGCCACCTTGCCTTCGATGACAGTGGCGACCCCGAGCCCTCCGGCCTCGCCTCGCAGTGGGCCGACGACGTGCCGCCTCGACACGCGGTCATCGACCAGGCGCCGCAGTTCCAGACCACCCCGCTGCGTGTCGACGAGACCTTGGGCGGGTACGCGCCGTACCAGCCCACACCCGAGCTGCAGCCCTTCGACACCGTCGCGAACGCTCCTGTGCTGACCGTGCCGCGTGATGGTTGGGGAGCGGAGCCCGTCGTGGCGCTCGCCCCCGAGCCGCAGCCTGTGGCGTACGGCTGGACGCCAGCAGCCGCGCAGGGGCCCATGCCGACCGCTTCGGTTCCGTACCCGAGCGCACCCACCTACCCCGTGGCGCCGTACCCCAGCGTTCCCGGGACGACGCCGTTGTACGCCCCGGCACCACGCGGAAACCTCGGTGGACCGGTCGACCCCTACGCCCACATGCCGTACCCGAACGCGACGACACCTGCGTACGGTGCGAACCCGTACACCGCCATGGCCCAGCAGAGTCAGACGTCGTCCGGGGTGACTCCCGCGGCGGTGGCCATCGGTGGCTCGGTCTGGGCCGCCAGGCACCTCGTGTTCGCGATCCCCATGATCGTGGGGCTCGGAATCATCACTGTCGTCGGCCTGTCCATGGGAAGCCGGTTCGGATCGGTGGTCGTCGGCGTCGCGTGGATCACGGGGCTCCCGGCCATGGCGAGGGCTGTCATCAAAGGCCCTCAGTTCTGGTCGCAGCTCCGCAACCGCCGGTCCTGACTCCTGTCCGTACCCGTGCGGCCGGGAGAGGGCCGGCACGCGCTCGAATAGGCTGACGCCGTGACCGCCCTCACCGTTCTCGTCATCGGCTCGGGAGGCCGTGAGCACGCGTTGGCGCGTGCGATCGCGGCAGACCCCGGCGTCGCCGCCGTCCACGTCGCACCAGGCAACCCCGGCACCTGGCACTCCTGGCCGTCGCACGCCGTCGACCAGCTCGACGGACAGGCGGTCGCCGCGCTGGCCATCCGCATCGGCGCTGACCTCGTCGTCGTCGGGCCCGAGGCTCCCTTGGTCGCAGGGGTGGCGGACGCCGTACGGGCAGCGGGTATCGCCTGCTTCGGCCCGTCCGCCGCCGCCGCGCAGCTCGAGGGGTCCAAGCAGTTCGCCAAGGACGTCATGGTCGCCGCGGGCGTGCCGACGGCAGCGTCGCGCTATTGCCGCACGGCAGACGAGGTCGCCGCGGCGCTGGACGAGTTTGGCGCCCCGTACGTCGTCAAGCAGGACGGCCTCGCCGCCGGCAAGGGCGTCATCGTCACCTCGGACCGGCAGGCGGCGCTCGATCACGCCGCGGAGTGCGGCGACGTGGTGGTGGAGGAGTACCTCGACGGCCCCGAGGTCTCGCTGTTCGTCATCACCGACGGCGCGGTCGGCGTGCCGCTGCAGCCCGCGCAGGACTTCAAGCGCGTCGGCGACGACGACACCGGTCCCAACACGGGCGGCATGGGCGCGTACACCCCCTTGCCCTGGGCGCCGTCCGGCCTTGTCGACGCGGTGATGGAGCGCGTCGTCGACCCGACGCTGGCCGAGATGAGCCGCCGCGGTACGCCGTTCGCCGGTCTGCTCTACGTCGGCCTCGCGATGACCTCGCGTGGCCTGCGCGTGGTCGAGTTCAACGCCCGCTTCGGCGACCCCGAGACGCAGGCCGTGCTCGCTCTCCTCGAGTCGCCGTTGGGTCAGGTGCTGTACGCGGCCGCGACCGGTCGGCTCGCCGAGGTGGGCCCGCTCTCGTGGCGCGACGAGTCCGCGGTGATCGTGGTCGCGGCGGCCGAGAACTACCCCGGCACCCCTCGCACAGGCGGCTCGATCTCCGGACCACGCCTGTACGAGTCGGCCGACAACGTCCACATCGTCCACGCCGGTACCGCCCTCGACGGCGACCAGCTGGTCTCGGCCGGAGGCCGCGTGCTCGGCGTCGTGGCCACGGGTCCGACGCTCACCGACGCCCGCGACGACGCGTACGCAGCCCTCGCTCAGCTCGACTTCCCGACCGGTTTCTGGCGCACCGACATCGCCGCCAAGGCCGCCGCCGGACTCATCCCGCCCATCACCACGCTCTAGGAGCCCACTCGTGTCGATCCCCAACGTCCTCGCAGGCCGCTACGCGTCGGCCCAGATGCGCGCCATCTGGAGCCCCGAGGAGAAGATCGTCGCCGAGCGGCGGCTCTGGATCGCGGTCCTGACCGCCCAGCGCGACCTCGGCGTCGACTTCGGCGGAGACGACCCGGACGCCGTGATCGCGGCGTACGAGGGTGTGGTGGAGCAGGTGAACCTCGCCTCCATCGACGAGCGCGAGCGGGTCACGCGCCACGACGTGAAGGCGCGGATCGAGGAGTTCAACGCCCTGGCCGGCTACGAGCACGTCCACAAGGGCATGACCAGCCGCGACCTCACCGAGAACGTCGAGCAGGCCCAGGTGCTGGCGTCGTTGCGCCTTGTCAGATCGCGGATCGTGACGGCGCTGGTGTACGTCTCGCGGCTCGCGGAGACGTACGCCGCGCAGCCCATCGCCGGCCGGTCCCACAACGTGGCCGCCCAGGTGACGACGCTCGGCAAGAGGTTCGCGTCGACGGCCGACGAGCTGCTGGTGGCGTACGAGCGGATCGACTCGCTCATCGCGCGCTACCCCATGCGCGGCATCAAGGGCCCCGTCGGCACCAGCCAGGACATGCTCGACCTGCTCGGCGGCGACGTCGCGAAGCTCGCCGACCTGGAGTCGCGCGTGGCCACCCACCTCGGATTCGAGCGGGCGTTCACGTCGACCGGCCAGGTGTACCCGCGGTCGCTCGACTTCGACACCGTCTCGGCGCTCGCCCAGGCCGCGGCCGGACCGTCGAGCCTGGCCACGAGCATCCGGCTCATGGCCGGTGCCGAGCTGGTGACGGAGGGCTTCCGGCCCGGCCAGGTGGGCTCGTCGGCGATGCCGCACAAGATGAACACGCGCTCCTGCGAGCGGGTCAACGGGCTCGCCGTGATCGTGCGTGGCTACGTGAGCATGGTCGGCGAGCTCATGGGCGACCAGTGGAACGAGGGCGACGTGTCGTGCTCGGTCGTGCGGCGGGTGGCCCTGCCGGATGCCTGCTACGCGATCGACGGCCTGTACGAGACGCTGCTCGTCGTGCTCACCGATTTCGGCGCGTTCCCGGCGGTGATCGAGACCGAGCTCGCGCGATACCTGCCGTTCCTCACCACGACGAAGGTGCTGATGGCGGCGGTACGCAAGGGGGTCGGCCGCGAGCAGGCCCACGAGGCGATCAAGGAGCACGCCGTCGCGGTGGCGCTCGGCATGCGCGAGACCGGTCGCGCGGACAACGACCTGTTCGAGAGGCTGGCGGGCGATGCCCGGCTCGGCCTCACCCGCGAGGAGCTCGACGCGCTGGTCTCCGAGCCGCTCGCGCTGACCGGTGCCGCCCAGCACCAGGTCCGTACGATCGCGGCCAGGGTCGCCGAGATCGCCGCCCTGCACCCGGCCGCGGCGACGTACGTGCCGGGCGACACCCTGTAGCCGCTGGGGAAGAGCATCCGGATCCCTGAGGAGTTCGTACGGCGCCAGCCGGGCGAACGTCTCGAAGGGTCCCCATCCCCCCACCACCGTCAGCATGGAAGGATTGCCCCGTGTCCAGGATCCTGTGCGTAGGCGAAGCGCTCATCGACGTCGTGACAAGGCCGGGAGGTGAACCCGCCGAGCACGTCGGAGGCAGCGTGCTCAACGTCGCCAACGGCATCGCGAGGCTCGGTCACCGGTCGAGCATCTGCGCGTGGTGGGGTACGGATCCGCGCGGCGCGCTCATCGAGCAGGCGGCCGCCGACGCAGGCACCGAGGTCGAGCCGGGTGCAGCCGGCGCCTCGTACACCTCCGTCGCGCAGGCGACGCTGGACGACGAGGGACGCGCGACGTACACGTTCGACCTCACCTGGGACATCCCCGAGGTGGTCGACCTGGACGGCGTCGCCCACGTCCACACCGGCAGCATCGGCGCCACGCTCGAGCCCGGCGGCGCGAAGGTCGTCGACCTGGTGACGCGCCTGCGCGAGCACGCCACGATCTCGTACGACCCGAACGCCCGCCCCGCGATCATGGGCTCGGCGGCCGAGGTGCTGGAGCGGGTCGAGGCGCTGGTCGCGCTGTCCGACGTCGTGAAGGCGTCCGACGAGGACCTGGAGTGGCTGTACCCGGGGGTCCCCGTCGCCGATGCGCTCCGCCGCTGGGTGGACCTCGGGCCGGCAGTGGCGGTCTGTACGAGGGGGCCGCTCGGCGCGTACGCCGTGCTCCGCAACTCCCGCGACCACCTCGTCGTGCCGCAGAACTCGGTGCAGCTGGCCGACACGGTCGGCGCCGGCGACTCGTTCATGGCCGGGCTGATCTCGGGCCTCACCGATGCCGGCCTGCTCGGGGGCGCGGCACAGAGGGCGCGTCTGTACGAGGCGGGCTGGGCCCAATTGTCCACCGCACTCCACCGGGCCGTGGTGACGAGCTCGGTGACCGTGAGCCACGCGGGTGCGTACGGTCCGACGCTCGCCGAGGTACGGGCCGTGATCGCTGCGGACCCGGCCCTCGCCTGAGGTGAACCTGGTCGCCGAGCTCTGGCGCAGGGCGGTCGCTACCCAGCCGGTCCCGAGCCCTGAGGCGTCGGCGCTCCTGGCCGTCGTCGCCCTGGCCCTGGTCGTCCTCGCCTGGCCCGCCGTGCGCACGCTCGTCACGGTCTGCCACGAGAGCGGCCACGCGATCGTGGCGGTGCTCGTCGGGCGTCGCCTCACCGGGGTACGGCTGCACGCTGACACCTCGGGCGTGACGCTCAGCCGAGGGCGACCGACCGGGCCAGGCATGGTCGCGACGCTGCTGGCGGGGTACCCAGGTGCGGCCTTCGCGGGGATCGGCCTCTCGCTGCTGGCCGGTACGGGTCACGCGTCCGGCGTGCTCTGGCTGCTGGTGCTGGGAGCGCTGCTGCTGCTCGTGTGGATCCGCAACCTGTACGGGCTGGTCGTGGTCGTCCTCGCCGGCGGCGCGGTGGCCCTCGCGACCTGGTACTCGCCGCCCACCGTTCTCGGCTGGCTCGCCACGGGTCTCGCCTGGCTGTTCCTCGTCGCCGCGCCCCGCCCCGTACTCGAGCTCTTCCGCTCCCGATCCACGACCTCCGACGCCGCCCAGCTCGCGGCGCTGACCCACGTTCACCGGTACGTCTGGTGCCTGCTCTGGCTCATCGCGACCCTCGCGGCCCTCGTCGCAGGCACCCTGTGGATGGTCCCCGGCCTGTACGGCGTGCTGACGCAGCGCTGAGCCGTAGAGAGTGCAGTTCGTGCCACGACACGCCGCGACGACCGCGCGTGTCGTGCACTATCTGGGGCAAGGGGGCCACGAGCGTGTCGTGCACTATCTGGCGGGTCTCCCCACATCCACCGGCCCGTCAGCGGTGGCCTGGACAGCACGAAGGGCGGCCCCTTGCGGGACCGCCCAACGCGCGTTCGTACAGAGAGCGGGACTCAGAAGTCCATGCCGCCCATGCCACCGTCGCCGCCGGCCGGCATGGCCGGAGCCTTCTCCGGCTTGTCGGCGATGACGGCCTCGGTGGTGAGGAACAGGGCCGCGATCGACGCCGCGTTCTGCAGCGCAGAGCGCGTCACCTTGGCGGGATCGATGATCCCGGCCTTGAGCATGTCGACGTACTCCTCGGTCGCTGCGTTGAGGCCCTGGCCCGCGGGGAGGTTGGCGACCTTCTCGGCCACGACACCACCCTCGAGACCGGCGTTGAACGCGATCTGCTTCAGCGGAGCGGCGCAAGACTTGAACACGATCTCGGCGCCGATCGCCTCGTCACCGACGAGCTCGGGGAGCTTGGCGTTCTTCGCTGCCTGCAGCAGCGCGACGCCACCACCGGGGACGATGCCCTCCTCGACGGCCGCCTTCGCGTTGCGTACGGCGTCCTCGATGCGGTGCTTGCGCTCCTTCAGCTCGACCTCGGTGGCCGCGCCGACCTTGATGACGGCAACGCCGCCGGCCAGCTTGGCGAGACGCTCCTGGAGCTTCTCACGGTCGTAGTCGGAGTCCGAGTTCTCGATCTCGCGACGGATCTCGGTGACACGACCAGCGATCTGGTCGGCATCGCCGGCGCCGTCGACGATCGTGCACTCGTCCTTGGAGACGGCGACGGACCGCGCACGGCCGAGCAGCTCCACGGTGACGGCGTCGAGCTTGAGGCCGACCTCCTCGGAGATGACCTGGCCGCCGGTGAGGATCGCGATGTCGGCGAGCATGGCCTTGCGGCGATCGCCGAAGCCGGGAGCCTTGACGGCGACCGAGCGGAACGTGCCCTTGATCTTGTTGACGATCAGGCCGGCGAGGGCCTCACCGTCGACGTCCTCGGCGATCACCAGGAGCGGCTTGCCGCTCTGGACGACCTTCTCGAGCACGGGGAGCAGGTCGCGCAGCGACGAGATCTTCGAGTTCGCGATGAGGATGTACGGGTCGTCGAGGACGGCTTCCATCCGCTCGGTGTCGGTGACGAAGTACGGCGAGATGTAGCCCTTGTCGAAGCGCATGCCCTCGGTGAGCTCCAGGTCGAGGCCGAACGTGTTCGACTCCTCAACCGTGATGACGCCTTCCTTGCCGACCTTGTCCATCGCCTCGGCGATGATCTCGCCGACCGTGGTGTCAGCGGCGGAGATCGACGCGGTGGCCGCGATCTGCTCGCGGGTCTCGATGTCGGTCGCCATGTTGCCGAGCTCGGCGACGATAGCGGCGACGGCCTTCTCGATGCCCTTCTTCAGCGACATCGGGTTGGCGCCGGCCGTGACGTTGCGCAGGCCCTCACGGACCATCGCCTGGGCGAGAACGGTCGCGGTCGTCGTGCCGTCACCGGCGACGTCGTCGGTCTTCTTGGCGACCTCCTTGACGAGCTCCGCGCCGATCTTCTCGTACGGGTCCTCGAGCTCGATCTCCTTGGCGATGGAGACGCCGTCGTTGGTGATCGTGGGAGCGCCCCACTTCTTCTCGAGCACGACGTTGCGGCCCTTCGGGCCGAGGGTCACCTTCACCGCGTCGGCGAGGACGTTCATGCCCCGCTCCAGGCCGCGGCGAGCCTCGATGTTGAATTCAATGAGCTTTGCCATGGTGTTCCGGCTGTCCTCCGGCTGAGTCGGGGATGTCCCCGATCGGACGTGTGTGGCGTCTGTCAGTGCCCGCGACGGACGGTCTGTCGACCTCACCGACTGACGTAGCACTCTCGTGGGGAGAGTGCTAAGTCATGTTTAGCACTCGACCTAGGGGAGTGCAAACCCCTCGGGTCCGTGAGAGAAGCCCGAATCCCGCCCTTCTGCGCTGCTCCGGTCGTACGATCAAAGGCATGGGCGACCCCGTACAGCCCGTCGATATCGACGCCGTCGTTGACAAAGACGTGCGTGCCTCGTGGCAGATCCTCCAGAGCCAACCCCGATGGGACGTGTGGCGTGACGAGAACCGCCGTCGGCCGCGCACCCGCGCCGACCTCAGAGGCCGGATCGCCGTGAGGGCTGCCGCCGTCATTGCCTCGGTGGTAGCCGCTGGCGGACTCGTCTCGTACGCCATCCAGTTCCAGGCCCTGCGCAATGCTGCCGTTGCGCAGGTGTACCTCGGGATTGGTGCCGCCAACGACATGGCGAACGGCACCGAAGAGGCCTCGCCGCAGTGGGGCGTCGAGAACGCTGCGCGGGCCAGCCGGGGCACCTCGGGGTTCATCGCCGTCGCGAACGGGACCATGCTGGCCACGACCCCCAACGTGAAGGGCGCGGCGAACGATGCGGGGTTCATCAAGGAAGCGGCACAGATGCCGAGTCGCCCCTACGACGTCTCCACGTACGTCTCGCCGTCGATCGTCTGCGTCTACACCACGGCGAGCAGCCTGTCCGGCGACGGGTCTCGGGTCGTCGTCAACGTGGTCGACCTCACGCCGGGACTGAACCGGATGAACCTCGGCTACCTCACGTACGGCCTGGTCGGGCTGGGGATCGCGGGTGCCGCCGGCGGGACGGTCTACTGGCGCCTCGGCAGGCGGCTGAACAAGAAGGTCGAGCCCGACACGGTGTGACGGCCCAGGGCTGGACGTCCCGAGTCATACGCTTCGTCTCATGGGCGACCCTGTACAGCCCGTGGATGTCGACGAGCCCGTTGACCACGCCCCCGTCTCGTGGGACATGCTGCCCACCAGGCCGCGCTGGGATGTCTGGCGGCGTCCCGGGCCCCCGCCGCTGATCGCTGATCGCCGGAAGCGCCACGCCGCGAAGGCCGCGGGCGCCGTCATCGGGGTGCTGGGCGTCGGCGGGGTCGTGGCGTACGGGTTCCAGTGGCAGGTCATGCACGTCACGGCGATGCAGCAGATGTCGCCCGAGGCATCGGTGGCGGTGGGCTACCAGTGCCCGACCGCCGGCCTCCAGCAGGCCGTGAACCAGGCTGCTCAGGTGGGCTCCGGGTCGTCCGCCCTGATCGCGATGGTCGACGGGGCGGTCGTGGCAACGTCCTCCGACGCGTCGCGCCCGGCCACCGACACCGGCTTCCTCGCGGCCGTCGTAGACCAGGCCAACGGCAAGGCCGAGTTCACGGACAGCTACACCTCTCTCTCCAGCGCGTACGTCTATGAGGTGACGACCGAGGACTGCGGTCCGAACGGGCAGGCAATCGTCGTGGACGTCGTCGACGTGACCGTGGAACGCAACCACATGACGCTCGGCTACCTCGCGTACTCCCTCGTCGGGCTGGGACTGGCGGCGGCCGCTGGGGCGGTGGCGTACCGGCGCGGCGACCCACCGGAGGAGCCTGACACGGCCTGACGAGAAGGACGCCCGATGAACAGACCTCAACCTCACGTGAGACTCGCGTCACAGACGAAGGCCTTAGGGGACCCTCACGGTTACGATCCGCGGTATGGATAAGCCCTTTGTGGAGTTCCCGGACGGCCCGCCGCCCGCAGATCTCGTCATCGTCGACCTCACCGAGGGCGACGGCCCGGTGGCGCAGGCCGGTCAGACCGTGTCCGTCCACTACGTGGGAGTGGCGTACTCGACAGGCGAGGAGTTCGACTCCAGCTACGACCGCGGACAGCCTCTGGCCTTCGGTCTCGGTCGCGGTCAGGTCATCAGCGGCTGGGACTCCGGCATCCAGGGAATGAAGGTCGGCGGTCGCCGTCAGCTGGTGATCCCGCCGCACCTGGCGTACGGGCCGCGTGGCGCAGGCGGCGTCATCGGCCCCAACGAGACCCTCATCTTCGTCTGCGACCTGGTCGCCGTTCGCTGACGTGCTCGACACCCAGACGCGCGTGCACACGCCTCGGCCTCAGGCCGCGGCGGTGCCGCCGTCCGGTGTCGCGCCCTCGTCGGAGCTTCCCAGGAAACGCAGCTCGGGCATGTCCAGCATCCGCGAGCGGCTGGTCGTCACCATCCTGCTGCTCACGCTGTTCGGCATCGGCATGTCCGGAGCCGTCGCGTACGTGCTGCAGTGGGGCAGGATCCAGAGCGAGGCGTACTCGCAGCTGAGCCGTGACGCCTCCGACTTCAAGACCCTCGCCGACCGGGGGATCGACCCCGACACGGGCAAGCCGTTCACGAACATCGCCGACCTGCTGCGCGGGGCGATGCAGACGAAGACCTTGTCGGAGTCCGGCGGCATCCTCGGCATCACCGACGGGCAGGTCCAATGGAAGGCGAACGCGTCGGTCGCCGTACGTCCTGAGAACGATCCGGCCTTCGTGGCCCTGGTGATGCAGAAGTCGAAGCTCGCCACGGTGACCACCGAGCGGTACACGTCGGGGACCACCGACTTCGCGTACCTCGTCGTCCCGGTGTCCTGGCTGGACACGGGCGAGACGGGCGCCCTGGTGCGGGTCATCGACCTCAACATCGAGCGCAAGAGCCTCAACGAGATCTTCGTGACGTACGCGCTGGTCGGCATCGGCGCCATCCTCGTCACCGCGGCGATCACCTGGCTGGTCATGGCGCGCCTGCTGCAGCCGATCAGCTGGCTGCAGCGGACCGCGGAGGAGATCACCGAGCACGACCTCAGTCGGCGGATCCCGGTGCGCGGGCATGACGACTTGGCAGCCCTGACGACGACCGTGAACACGATGCTCGACCGGCTGGAGTCGACCGTCGAGGCGCAGAAGAGCCTCCTCGACGACGTCGGCCACGAGCTCCGTACACCCATGACCATCGTGCGCGGCCACCTCGAGCTGATGGACACCACCGACCCCAAGGACGCGGAGATCGTTCGGGCGCTGTCGCTGGAAGAGCTCGCCCGCATGAGCACGCTCGTCAACGACCTGATCCTGCTCGCCCAGTCGGAGCGCTCCGACTTCGTCGTGCTGCAGGAGGTCGACATGGGCCGGCTGACCGACGAGACGTTCGAGAAGGTACGGGTGCTCGGCTCGCGCCGTTGGGTCATGGACTCTCTGGCCGACACCTCGGTGATGATCGACCCGCAGCGCATCACGCAGGCCTGGCTGCAGTTGGCGGCGAATTCGGTGAAGTACTCGCCCGACAACACCGACATCGGCATCGGCAGCAAGCTCGAGGGCGACAACGTCCGACTGTGGGTACGTGACCACGGTTTGGGCTTCACCGAGGAGGACAAGGAGCTCGTTCTCCAGCGTTTCGGCAGGTCGCGGCGCGCGGGCGCGAAGCGTACGGACAGTGCGGGGCTCGGACTCGCTATTGTGAACTCGATCGCCTTGGCACACGGTGGTCGTGTCGACATCGACTCGGTCCCCGATCTCGGGAGCACCGTGAGCCTCGTCATCCCACGACAGCCTGCGACGGAGCCTGCATGAACCAGATCTTGATCGTCGAGGACGAGGACCGGATCGCTGCCTTCTTGGCGAAAGGGCTCCGCGCCGCCGGCTTTCCAGCCGCCACCGAAGCGTCCGGCGTAGCCGGGGCGCACAAGGCGCTGTCCGGCGAGTACGACCTGCTGATCCTCGATGTCGGCCTGCCCGATGTGAACGGGTTCGAGGTGCTCCGCCGCATCCGCGCGCAGGGCAGCCGCATCCCGGTCATCATGCTGACGGCCCGTTCGTCGGTGACCGACACGGTCAAGGGCCTCGAGTACGGAGCTGACGACTACATCGCCAAGCCGTTCCGGTTCGAGGAACTCGTCGCGCGTGTACGGAGGAGGCTGCGCCGCGAGTCGCCGTCCGAGGCCTCGCTGGTGCTGCAGCACAACAAGCTCAAGCTCGACCTCCGTACGCACAAGGCGTCCCTCGCCGGACGCGAGGTCGATCTCACCGCGCGCGAGTTCACGCTGATCGAGACCTTCATGCGCCACCCGGGCGAGGTGCTGAGCCGCGAGGCATTGCTGAGCGCGGTCTGGGGCTACGACTTCGACCCGACGTCGAACGTGGTCGACGTATACGTGCGGTACCTGCGCAACAAGCTCGGCGCCGATGTCGTCGAGACGGTACGCGGCGCCGGCTACCGCCTGACCTGATCCCTGCGATCGACCGGGAAGGCGGCTGAACCGCCTCTCCCTCGGTCTTCTTGCGCGCGCCTGTCGGGTGCGGAGTGGTTGCGTCGGCACCATGGAGGCATGGCAGGTCTCCTCGAGGTCGTGGCGCTCCACGCGGAGGACGCGCAGCGTGCCGCCGAGGGTGGCGCCGACCGGGTCGAGCTGGTGGGTTCGATGCGCGAGGGTGGGTTGTCGCCCGAGCCGTCCCTCGTCGAGTCAGTGCGCCAGACAACCTCAGTCCAGCTACGGGTGATGCTGCGGCTGCGCGGTGGGTTCGGCACGGACGGGGGCGAGGCGACGCGACTCAAGGGGCTCGCGTCCGCGTACCTCGACGCCGGCGCCGACGGCATCGTGATGGGCTTCCTCAACGGGCACAGTCAGATCGATCTCGAGGTCTGCACGGAGCTGGCCGGCGACGGTGACTGGCCGTGGACGTTCCACCGTGCGATCGACTCGGCGCTGGACGGCCATCAGGCATGGCGTGACGTACGGACGCTGCCGGGGCTCGACCAGGTTCTGACCGGCGGGTCCGCGCGCGGCATGAAGTGGGGGCTGGACGACCTCGTGTCCCGCGCCCGGTCGGACCGCGGTGTCGGGGCGCTCATCATGGCCGGCGGCGGGCTCGCCCCCGAGCACATCCCGTGGCTGGCCCAGGCCGGGATCCGGGCCTTCCACATCGGCACGCCCGCGCGTCCGCAGCGCAGCTACACGTCGTCCGTCGACGCCGCCCTCGTACGCTCCTGGCGGCGGCTCGTCGACGCGGAGGTCCGCCACCCGCCGGGCACATGACAGACTGACGGACGTGGACTCCACCGAGCTGTTCAGACCGTCTCGACTGGCCGCATGGTCCCTCGCGTTGGGGATCGGCGGGCTCGTCGGCATCGTCGCAGCCCTGGTCACGGGCTCAGTGCTCGGGGAGAACGCCTCGGGCCCGACTGCTCTCGCCGGCGGCCTCGCGTTCTGGGCCGCGGCGCTCATGGGCCCTGGTGCCCTGGTCACCGGCGTCGTCGCCAAGATCCGCGTCAAGCAGCCCGGCTGGTGGAGCACCGTCGGGATCCTCCTCGGCGCCATCGCGTTCGTCATCGTCCTCGTCACCCTCGTCCTCGTCCTCGCGATCACCAGCGGCGCCCGCGTCTGACGTTCGGCCTCGGGAAGAGTCTCGTACCCCTCGGGGAGAGGTCTCGTACCCCTCGGGGAGAGGT
>JAPUEI010000065.1:0-6287 GCA_027492675.1 Propionibacteriaceae bacterium
CCCGCCGGCCCTTCGTTGGCTTACGTCCTGCGTCAGGCCTTGACGAAGCCGATGTTCTCCCACGTTGCCGAGCTGAGGCCGAACGCCCCGTAGTTCGCCAGCGTCGTCTTCACGGCCCACTGGTCGGGACGCTGGTACAGCGGGATGATCTGTACGTCGGTCCAGATCTGCTTCTCGGCCTGAAGCACGTAGTCATCGCGCTTCGACTGGTCCATCTCGGTCGCGACCTTCGTGATCAGGTCGTTGACGGTCGCGTTGTTGTAGCCGGAGTAGTCGGAGCTGGACTTCGGGTTGAAGAACTGGTTCAGCGCCGGGTACGGGAACTGCGTGCCCACCCAGGTGAACGCGATCAGCTCGAACGTCCGCTTCGACAGCGTCGAGCCGAAGTCCTTGCTCGCGATGTCGACGAGCGTGACCTTGATGCCGACCTCCTTGAGCTGCGACTGGACCTGCTGCGCCTCGTTCTCGGAGACCTTGACACCCTTGATCTGCGTGAACTTGATCTCGAGCGTCTTGCCGTCCTTCGCGCGGTAGCCATCAGCGCCCACGGCCCAACCGGCGTCATCGAGCGCCTTCTTGGCCTTGTCGCGGTCGTAGCCGAGGCCGGTCTCCTTCGCGAGGTCCTTGTACTGGGCCTGGCCGTTGAGGAAGACGTGGTTGTTCAGCACGGGTGCGTCGTAGTTCAGGCCAGCGAGGTCGGACGATGCGATCGCCGCACGGTCGAGCGACTGCAGAACGGCCTGACGGATCGTCTTGTCCGTGAGCAGCCCGGCGTCCTGGTTCAGCGTGACGTGGCGCCAGTTCGGGCCGGCGGCCTTGCGGATGTCACCGGTGGTGACGCTCTGCGCACGAGCCAGCGCGTCGGCGTTGATGCCGATGTCGAACGCGTCGATCTCGTTGTTGACGTACGCGGCGGGCACGGCCTCGTCGGGCACAACGCGGAAGATCACGCGGTCGAGCTTCGGCTTGTCGCCCCACCACTTGTCGTTCTGGACGAGCGTGATGACCTGAGCGGTCTGGTCGAAGGAGCCGACCTTGAACGGGCCGGAGAACCAGCCGTCGTGGCCCATCAGCGTCGCCCAGCCCTTGTTGAACACGTCAGCGGTCGCGACGGAGTCAGCGCGCGCCGGGCCGGTGGCGAAGATGCCCTTCCAGTCCGGGTAGGTGGTCTTGAAGTTCACGACGATGTCGTTCTCGGTCGCGCCCTGCGTGATCGAGTCGATCTGGTCGTAGCCGTCGGTCGTGGCGCAGTTGAACGCCTCGTCCGAGCCGTTGCACGCCTTCGCGGTGGCCTGGAAGTCGGCCAGGGAGATCTTCGTGCCGTCGTTCCACGCGGCCTTCGGGTTGAGGTTGTACTCCACCTTGAGCTTGCCGTCGGTGACGGTGGCCGTCGGCTCCTTGGTCAGGTAGTTCTTGTTGAACTTCGTCGAGGCGTCGGCGGCGAAGTCGAACCACTGGCCCGTCATCGGCGCGCGGACGCGGGTGTAGTCGGACTCGTTGCCGTCAACGTTCATCGGGTTCCAGTTGTCGGCGAGCGAGCCGATGGCCAGCTTCACCTCTCCGCCGTCGGCGATCTGGTCGCGAGCCTTGGGATTGATCGACTGCGCGTTCGCCGACAGAGAGGGAGCGGGGCTGCTGCCGGTCGTCCCCGACTGGCCGCCGCACGCAGTGAGCGTCAGCGCCAGAGTTGCGGCTAGTGGCGCGGCGAGCAGGATACGGAACTTCACTCTTCCTCCAGATGCTTTTGGTCACGGCGCTTACCACCGTGCTCCTGGGTGGGCACAACCCTAGTTCCGGTCAGTGGGTGGACATCAAGATAATCCGATCACCATTTGCTAACGATCGAAAGAGCAAACGACTCTCGGAGACCTTGTCAGAGCACCTTCACCGGCCGAGCGTAGTAGCAAGCGACCACGTGGTCGGTCTCGACCCCCCCTTCAGGGACGGTCGTGGTGACGCGCTGCGGCACTCCCGAGGACTCCAGCGCGACCGGTTCGCCGGCGGGTGCGGTGACCAGCGGAGGCATCGCCTCGAGACACGGCGTGCGCTGTTCCGCGGTGAGCCCCTCGAACAGCGGGCACCGGGTGCGGAACTTGCATCCCGACGGCGGGTTCGCCGGGCTGGGCAGGTCGCCACGCAGGAGGATCCGGGTCCGTGACCGCTCGGTCGTCGGATCGGGGATGGGGATCGCCGACAGCAGGGCCTGCGTGTACGGATGGCTGGGCCTGTTGTACACCTCCTCGACCGACCCGATCTCGACGATCTTGCCCAGGTACATGACGGCGACGCGGTCGGCGATGTGCCGGATCACGGCGAGGTCGTGGGCGACGAAGAGGTACGAGAGGTTGAGGCGCTGCTTGAGTTCCTCGAGCAGGTTGATGACGCCGGCCTGGATCGACACGTCGAGCGCCGACACCGGCTCATCGAGGACGATCAGCTCCGGCTCCAGCGCGAGCGCTCGGGCGATGCCGACGCGCTGACGCTGCCCGCCGGAGAACGCCTGCGGGTAACGGTTGGCGTGGCCCTCTTCGAGCCCGACCGTCTTGAGGAGCTCCATGACCCTCGCCTCGGTCTTCTCCTTCGACCAGCCGTGCACGCCCAGAGGCTCGGCGATGATGTCGAAGATCGGCATCCGAGGGTCGAGTGAGGCCATCGGGTCCTGGAACACGACCTGCAGGTCACGGCGCATGCGCTTCTTGTCGGCCCTCTTCAGCGAGGCCGTGTCGTTGCCGAAGACGACGATGCGGCCCTCGGTGGGAGCGTGCAGGTTGAGGATCTCGAGCAGTGTCGTCGACTTGCCGCAGCCGGACTCGCCGACCAGGCCCAGCGTCTCGCCGCGGTGGAGCGTCAGGTCGATCCCGTCGACCGCGTACACCGTCCCGACCCGACGTCGCAGCACCGCGCCCTTCATCAGCGGGTAGTGCTTCTTCATGTTCTCGAGGCTGAGCACGACCTCCTGGTCGACCTTCTCGACCACGGCCTTCTCGACCGGAGCGAGCACCTGCGTCGGGAAGATGTCGGCGCTCGTCAGCGAGTCCGTACGGATCCGCTCGTTCTCCCAGCACGCTGCCACGTGGTCCGGACCGACGGTCTCGAGCTCGGGCTCGCGCTCCCGGCACCCCGAGTGGGCCAGCGGGCAGCGGGGGACGAACGGGCATCCCGGCGGCAGATTGACCACCGACGGCGGGTTGCCCTTGAGCGTCGCCAGCGGCTCCTTGTTGGTCGCGTCCAGGCGAGGTACGGCGCCGAGCAGGCCGATCGTGTACGGCATGCGGGGCGCGTAGAAGATGTCGTCGACGCTGCCCTGCTCGACGGGCCGGCCGGCGTACATGACGGTCACGCGGTCCGACATCCCCGCCACGACGCCGAGGTCGTGAGTGATCATGATCACGGCAGCACCGGTCTCGCGCTGCGCCGTCTTGAGCACCTCGAGGACCTGTGCCTGGATCGTCACGTCGAGCGCGGTCGTGGGCTCGTCGGCGATGATCACATCGGGGTCGTTGGCGATCGCCTGGGCGATCATCGCGCGCTGCCGCATGCCGCCGGAGAACTCGTGCGGGAACGACTTCACGCGCAGGTCCGGGTTCGGGATGCCGACCAGGTCGAGCAGCTCGACGGCCCGCTGCCACGCCTTGGACCGCGAGATCGAGTGGTGGGTCTGGATGGCCTCCACGATCTGGTCGCCGACCGTGTACACCGGCGTCAGCGCCGACAGCGGATCCTGGAAGATCATCGCCAGGTCCTCGCCGCGGATCTCCGACATCTCCGCGTCGGTCAGCCCGAGCAGCTCCTTGCCGTGCAGGGTCACGGATCCGGTGATCCGCGCGGTGCGGGGGTGGAGACCCATGATCGCGAGGCTGGTGACGGACTTGCCCGAGCCTGACTCACCGACGATCGCCATGGTCTCGCCGGCCTTGAGGTCGAACGAGAGCCCGCGTACGGCTCGTACCGGCCCTGCCTCGCTCGGGAACGTCACGTGCAGGTCGTGGACGCTCAGGACGACGTCGCCGGCAGCCGTCTGCCGGGTGTTGCGGAACGGGGCGGTGGCGGTCATGCCTGGCCTCCGGAGATCGAGGTCGGGTCGAGCGCGTCGCGTAGTCCGTCGCCGAGCGCGTTGACGCACATGACGAGGAGGACCAGCAGGCTCGCGGGGGCGAGGAAGATCCAGGGCGCGATCGTCGTGGACAGGGCACCCTCCGAGATCAGGGTGCCGAGCGACGTGTCGGGGGCTTGGACGCCGTACCCGAAGTACGACAAGCCGGCCTCGCCGAGGATGGCGTAGCCGACACCAAGGCACACGTCGACGATCAGCATCGACGCGATGTTGGGCACGATGTGGCGGACCAGAAGACGTGGGGTCGACAGGCCCATGAAACGCGCGGCGGCGACGTACTCCCGTTCCTTGACCGACATCGACAGGCTGCGTACGACGCGGGCCGAGAGCTGCCAGCCGAACGCGGCCAGGAGGACGACGAGCAGTAGCCAGGCGTAGCTGCCGCGGGGGCCGCCACGGCTCACGATCGCGATCAGGAAGAACGACGGGAGCACGAGCATCAGGTCGATGACCCAGAGCCAGGCCTTCTCGTACCAGCCACCGATGTACGCGGCGGACGAGCCGATCAGCGCGGCCATCGTCGTCTGGATGATCGCGACGAGGAAGCCGATGACCAGCGACTTGCCGAGGCCTCGGATCGTCATCGCCAGGACGTCGAAGCCGGCCTGGGTGGTGCCAAACCAGTGCCGGACCGACGGGGGCTTGTAGTAGGCGCCCGTGTCGCGCTGGTCGAAGCGCCAGGGCAGCACGTAGCCGCCGAACAGGGCCAGGAAGACCAGCAGGCCGATGATGATCAGGCCCACCACGGCGCCGCGGTTGCGGAAGAAGCGGCGACGTACGAGCTGGCCCCGCGTGAGGCGCTTGCTGGCCGGCGTGATGGGGGTCGGTGAGCCCTCGAGGATCTCGGGCTCCTCCACGATGCGGAAGTCGGTCATGGTGTCCTCAGCTCAGCCGTACGCGGGGGTCGAGGAAGGCCACCATGATGTCGGCCAGGATCGCGCCGATCAGGTAGCACAGGCCGCCGAACGCGGTGACCGCGACGACGCCGTTGATGTTCTGTTTGGAGATCGTGTCGACGCCGTAGATGCCCATGCCTTGGAACGCGAAGATGCGCTCGGTGTACGTGGCGCCGACGAACAGCGATGCCGCCTGGAAGGCGAAGTACGTGCCGGTCGGGATGAGTGCGGTACGCAGGGCGTGCTTCATCACCGCCTTGTTCTCCCGCAGACCCTTGGCGCGTGCTGTACGGACGAAGTCGGAGCCGAGCGCGTCGAGCATCAGGCCTCGCTGCAGCCGCTGGAGGCCGGCGAGGCCGAACAGCGTGAGCACGAGCGTCGGGAGCACCATGTGCTGGACGCGGTCGACGAGTTCGGCCAACGGGTAGTCGGGCAGCGTGCCCGTCGACTTCTCGCCCAGGAACAGGAACAGCTGGAAGCCGACCTGCTTGTTGATGACCGTGGCGACCATCTTCGAGACTTCGCCGGTGACGTAGCTGGGGGTTGCCACCAGCAGCAGCACGATGGCGGTGATCACGCGGTCGGAGATCTTGTACTGGCGGACGGCGGTCCAGGCGCCGATGGCGACACCCAGGAATGTGCCGAGGAGCCAGCCGATGGTCACCAGCCGGAACGAGACCCAGATGCGGCGGGAGATCTCCTCGCCGACGTCAGCGCCGCCGGGCGTGGAACCCCAGTCCCAGTGGAGGAAGATGCCCTTGAGCCACGTCACGTACCGGTCCCACAACGGCACCTGGTCGGAGACGTTGGCGGCGCGCAGGATGTTCTCGATCGACTGGGGGTCGAGCGGCGGGTTGCGCACTTCGAACAGCTGGCGCGGGTGCAGCTGCGTCTGCGCGAGCACCCAGGCCAGAGACACGGCGATGAAGAGCAGCACCGCGTAGTTCGCGATCCGCAGCAATAAGTACTTGACCATGACGCACCTCCTCGACTTTCGACCGCAACATACCCGTAGGCGGCCGAACCGCGCGCGTCCTGGGTCGGAGACAGCGCGCCGCGGAGGGGTTCGAGAGGGAGACTCCGGCGCCTCGAGGAGAGGTCTGGTACTCCTGGCGGAGAGGTTTCGTACGGCTCGGGGAGAGGCCCTGTACACGTCGGGGAGAGGCTTGGAACGCCTCCGGGAGGGGTCTCGTACCCCTCGGGGAGAGGCTTGGTACGGCTCGGGGAGAGGCTTGGTACGGCTCGGGGAGAGGCTTGGGACTCCTCGGGGAGAGGTC
>JAPUEI010000065.1:6387-7548 GCA_027492675.1 Propionibacteriaceae bacterium
GGGAGAGGTCTCGTAACGCTCGAAGTCCACCGCGTCAGTACCAGAAGCGCGGAAGTGGGCTGATCTGCAGGAGGTCTCCCAGTTCGTGTTCGAAATCGGGAGTAGTGCCGAACACGCGCTCGTACGTCCCGAGCACGAAGCGCCAACCGCCGATGAACGCGAGGTCTTCCCGGCGGTCCGCGTCGCCTGCTCTGTCCCTGTCGGCTGTGTGGAACTCTCGCCCGTCGTATTCGGTGGCCACGCCTGATTCCTCGTAGGCCATGTCGAGCCTCCGTTCGATGCCGTGAGAGTCCGTGACATGGTGCTGGAGTTCGGGGCAGGGAAAGCCCGCATCAAGGATGCGACAGCGTTGCCAGGACTCGCCGTGCGACTCGGCGAGATGGTTCACGCGCGGCGCCAGTTCCTTGGCCTGAGGAAGTCCGGGAAGTCGGTGAAGGTCCCCGACATAGGCGCAGAGGTCCTCCTCGACGATGAGTCCCGCGTGAGCCATGGCATCGCCGGCTCCCAGGGCGTACGGCCTTCGCCGCAGGCGCAGAAGGTCGACCGTGGTGCGGAGCGGAGAGGTCAGACGCAGACCTTCGAACTCGACGATGTCGCGGTCCGGGATGTCCTTGGACTGGCGCACCATCGCATATCCCGGCGATGAGCGGTACTTCCCGTGCGGTACGACGAAGCTGGGCCGAAGCTCCCACCGCCGTCCGGGCGGCTTGGTGTCCACTCCGAGTACGTACGCCGCGTAGTCGTCACTTGCGATTGCGAACTCGGGGACGACGATGCGAGCGGCCTGCGCGCGGAGGAATGACGAGTCGGGGACCGACGCGTCGACGGCGATCGAGTGGACCACCCAACGAATGCGTCCCAACCGTCGCGCTTCGATGAACTCGCGCTGCGACCGGAAGTGTTGATGGGCGTCCCGAGAGTGGAATGGCAGTCCGTCGTTGATGAGCATGAAGGAAATCCAACAGCCGCTGTGGCTGGCGATTTCGACTTATCCACAGGGAATGTGGTGTCCATTTGGGGTCAGGTGTTGTCCGTTCGGCACAGGTCCTCTCCCCGAGGGGTTCCAGATCTCTCCGCGAGGGGTACGAGGCCTCTCCCGGAGGGGTTCCAGATCTCTCCGCGAGGGGTACGAAATCTCTCCGCGAGGGACACCAAACCTCT
>JAPUEI010000065.1:7648-12188 GCA_027492675.1 Propionibacteriaceae bacterium
CGAGGGGTTCCAGATCTCTCCGCGAGGGGTTCCAGACCTCTCCCCGAGGAGTTCCAGGCCTCTCCCCGAGCTCAGATCCAGGAGCCGAACCACATCCGGGCCAACCATTGCTGCTGGGTGAGGAGGGCGTCGGTGATGATCGGGTAGATGAAGGCGAAGTTGAGCACGATGATCGAGCCGATCACGCCGACCCAGATGGCGCCCTTGCGACGGCGGCGACCGGAGTCCGCTGGGCCGAGAATGAGGCCGAGCACCATGGCCAGGCAGATCGCGGTGAACGGGATGATCGTGATCGCGTAGAAGAAGAACAGCGAGCGCTCGGTGTAGTTGAACCAGGGCAGGTACGTCGACATGCCGGCCACCACGGGCACCCCGAAGCGCCAGTCGCGACCCGCCACCCACCAGATGATCGCCACGATCAGCGCCAGCGCGGCGAACCACCACAGCGTGGGTGTGCCCGTCGCGCTGATCACGCGCAGACAGGTCTGCGTGCCCACCGGGCATCCGTCGTCGCCCGGCTGGATCCCGTTGACGGCATCAATGCCGATCGGCCGAGCGTTGATGAGCCAGCCGCCCGGGTGCGCGGCGTACACGTGCGTCGCGCTCTTGATGTAATCGCCGTTGTGGAAGTCCCAGATTTCCTTGTGGTAGTAGAGAAGTGAGGCGAACGGCTTGCCCAGCAACTTCACCTGCCACGAGTCGGGATGCTGCGCGCCCCACTGCCGATCCCAGCCACCCTGCGTCGCGAGCCAACTCCACCACGTCGACACGTACACCACCACAGCCACCAGCACCATGCTCACGAACGCGGGGATGCCGTCGAAGATCACCGCCCAGTACGAGCTGCCGCGTCCACCGGCGAGCCGCCTCGCCGTCGTGCTCCACACCACGCACAGCACGCCGAAGCTGGCCAGCACGAACATCGCGTTCCACTTCGTGCCGCACGCCAGCCCGAACATCAGGCCCGCGACGATCAGCCAGGGCCGGAACACGAAGGGTCCTGGCTTGCCGCCGTACGAGGCCAGCCCCTTCTTCTCGAGATCGCGCGCGAGTCGATGGCGGAAGAAGTCCCTGTCGACCACCACCGCGAGCACGCCGGCCGCGATGAAGAACGCCTCGAAGATGTCGAGCAGCGCGATCCGGCTCATGACGAACGACAGCCCGTCGAAGCAGAGCAGGAGCCCGGCCATCGCGCCGACCATCGTGCTGCGCGAGATGCGCCGCGCCAGGCGGACGATCACCGCGACGAGCAGCGTGCCGAACACGAGCGCGGGGAACCGCCACCCGAACGAGTTCATGCCGAACAGCCATTCACCTGACGCGATCAGCCACTTGCCGACCTGCGGGTGGACGATGAACGAGGCGTTCGTCGTGTACACATCGACGTTCCCCGAGGCGATCATCTGGTTGGCGTTCTCGGGCCACGACCCCTCGTACCCCAGCTTCAGGAGCGTGTACGCATCCTTGGCGTAGTACGTCTCGTCGAACAGGATCCCCTTCGGGTACGCGATGCCGACGAAGCGGATCACGAACGCGAGCGCCGTGATGCCGAGCGTGATCAGCCACGACAGCGGCCCATCTTTCGGGGGAGCGTCGCGGAGCCGCTCGATCGCGCTGCGTGTGTCGGGGGTGCGCGTCGGCACGAGGCGCCTCATGCGCTCCTGCCACGTGGGGTTGACCGACCGGGCGTACGGCTCGTCGAGGATCTCTGGTGCCGGGGGCGACGCCGGCACCGGCTCGGACCCGACGGTCGCCGACTCCTCTGCGGGCACGCTCGTCACGCGGGCCATCCTAGGGACTGGAGGGGAGCAGACCGCTGTAGCTCACCTGTGAGTGCGGTCCGGATCATCGCCGCCGCAGCCGGATGCGGCGCGTCTTGTGCGACTCGTCGAGCTCCACGAACTTGAACGATTTGGCGAAGTCGGAGAACGTCGCGTACCCCAGCTCCTTCTCGTTGAACGCCGGATCCATGCGCAGCAGCTGGTTCTTGACGACCGAGCTGTTGAGCCACTCCGCGTCCTCGTCGTTGTCGTGGCCCAGCCGCAACGCGCGCTGCAGCAGCTGGCCGGCCATCGCGCGCAACTGGGTCTGCTCCGCCGTACGTTCTCCCGCCTTCGTGGCTCTCGCCGAGTCCGCGGCTGCCTCGGTGGTGGGGACGGACTCTGGTACGGACTCCGGCGCGGCCTCAGCCACTGGGTCCGGCTCGGCGACGACGGCGGCCGCTTTCGTACGTCCCCTGGTCGCGGTCGTACCCCCACGTGTCGTGGTCGCTGCCCGCCTCGTGCGGGACCGAGCGCCCTCCGCAGGCTCGGTCTCGGCCACGGTCGTCGTGCCGCCCACCTCGCCGTGGTCCTCGACGGCCTCGGACGCGGTCGCGGCGAGCCCGGGAAGCGCGTCGTAGCCCACCAGCCGGTCGCAGGCGGCCGCGAGCGAGCGGCTCGTGGAGCCCGCCACGCCGACCGCGACCACGTACCGGCCCAATCTCTTCGCCCGCTGCGCCAGCGCGATGTAGTCGGAGTCGCCGGCCACGATGACGATGTGGGTGAGGTCGCGCAGGCGGAACATGTCCTCGACCGCGTCGACGGCGAGGCGGATGTCGGCGCCGTTCTTGCCGTAGGCGGCCGCGGGGAAGAGCTGTACGAGATCGACGGCGCGCCCGACGAGCTGCCCGCGGTAGTCGGCGTTGACCGGCAGCGACCAGTCGGCGTATGCCCTTGTCAGCACGAGAGTGCCGAAGCTCGACGCGTAGTCGATGATGGCGCCGATGTCGACTGACGCCTGGGCGAGCCGGGCCGTGATGCGCTCGTCGTCGGCGGTGCCCCGCCCGTACTCCCGCACCTTGTCGCGCGTGAACTGGCTCCGTCCGTGCACCTCGTCGTAGCGCGAGATCACGATGTTGTCGAAGTCGATGTACACCGCCACGCGGTTGTCGCCGGGATCAGCCATACCGCCCAGTGTGGCCCAGCCGACTGACAGTCCGCGCCACAATGGCCTGCGTGGAGACCGGACTGCTTGTGCTCGCGGGAATGCCCATCGGCGATGTGCAGGACGCGTCGCCCGCGCTGCTCGCGGCCCTCGCCGCCGCGGAGGTGGTGGCCGCCGAGGACACCCGGCGCTACCAGGCCTTCCTGACACGAGCCGGCGCGACGAGTTCGGCGCGGGTCATCTCCTACTTCGAGGGCAACGAGTCGGCGCGTACGCCCGAGCTGGTCCAGCTCCTGCGCGAGGGGTCGCGCGTCGTGCTCGTCACCGACGCGGGGATGCCGTCCGTGTCGGACCCGGGGTACAGGCTGGTCGCGGCGGCGATCGAGGCAGGTGTACGGGTGACGGCCGTGCCGGGACCGTCCGCGGTGCTCGTCGCGTTGGCGCTGTCCGGGCTGCCCACCGACCGGTTCTGCTTCGAGGGCTTCCTGCCGCGCAAGGCGGGGCCGCGTCGGGCCGCGCTGGCCGAGTTGGCCGGCGAGCGCCGCACGATGGTGTTCTTCGAGGCGCCGCATCGCGTGGCCGAGATGCTCGCCGACGCGGCCTCCGTGCTGGGGGCGTCCCGTCCGGCGGCCGTCTGCCGAGAGCTGACGAAGACGTACGAGGAGGTGCGCCGAGGAGGGCTCGCGTCGCTGGCCGAGTGGGCCGCCGACGGGGTTCTGGGCGAGATCACGGTCGTCGTCGGAGGGCTGCCGACGTCCGAGAAGCCGCCATTGGCCGATGCCCTGGACGACGTACGGCGGCGCGTCAGCGCCGGCGAGAAGAGGTCCGCGGCGGCGGCAGCCGTGGCGGCCGAGACCGGCCACGACAGGCGCGTGCTGTACGACGGGTCACGTACCTGAGTCCTCTCCTGGAGGGGTACGAAACGTCTCCCCGAGAAGCCTCGGATCCCTGAGGAGTTGATGCGCGAAGCGCGTCAGCGTCTCGAAGGGTGGGTTTGAGCGGGTTGCGGCAGGGCGACTCGGGAACGAGGGCAACGTGGGGTCCGCTCCGGGAAATGGCGTGTCCACGAGTCCGTACCAGGCGGGCACCACCGCCATTTCCTCAGACCGGACCTGCCGGGGAGGCGGGTGCCTCATACGAGACACGCCGCACCTGATTCCACTGTCGCTGCCGCACTCGGCTTGACCACTAGGCCTCGCCCTAGGCCTGTGCGCAGAGCGGCAGCGACCTCAGCCAGGAAGGTGCTTGAGCCTTATGAGGCACCCGCGGCACGGCAGGTACGGTCGATGGAAATGGCGGTAGTACCCGCCTGGTACAGAGCTGTGGACACGCCATTTCCACGACCGGACCACACGTCGCCCTCTGTCCCGAGCCGCGTTGCTGCCACCAGGCTGTCTCGCGAACCGCACAACTTCTCTCTCGAAGAGTGCAAGTTCTCTCGGCAAGCTCTCCTAGTTCTCTCGCCAACCGCCCAAGTTCTCTCGCCAAGCGCACAACTTCTCTCGCGAACGGCACAGGTTCTCTCGCCAACCGCACAGGTTCTCTCGCCAAGCGCACAACTTCTCTCGGCAAGCGCACAAAGTCTCTCGGCAACGGAGCGGGCGCGCAGGACGCG
>JAPUEI010000066.1:0-4853 GCA_027492675.1 Propionibacteriaceae bacterium
CCCGGAGGTGGCGTGGGCGAACCGCCGTACGGGTTCTGTCCCTGCGGGCCGTACGGCCCGGATCCCGATGGCGGCTGGCTCATGGGTGACTCCCCTCGCGGTCGACTGCGCCTAGCCTAATGGCGCGAGGTTCCACCTCGAACACAGTTCACGGACACAGGGTCCACGGTCCTACTTCCAGGTCCAGCTGCCCGTCAACGCATCGATCACCGCGACCACGTCGTTGTACGACCCCCCGATCGGGATTCCCATGAGGTAGTAGACGCCGTTGGCCGTGTCCACGCACCGGAAGTGCGTCTTCGTGCTGCCGTTCACCACGTCTTCGGTGATGGCCGTCTTCCCGCCCCACTGGGTGTCCGGCAGTTTGGTGACAGTGCCAGAGGCGTCCATCGACGCGCAGATCTTGGCGGCGTCGGCGCCGCTCGTGCGAGAGGTCAGCACCATGATGGTGTCGAACGTGTTGTTCACGAGCATCGGGGCTCCGGACTTGCCGTCGCAGGACCAGCCCGAGGGCACCTTCGCCGAGTAGGCGTCGGCCTCGATCCCGCTGTTCGTGCACGTCACGGCACCTGTACCGGCTGCGGCCGACTTGTTCCCGGCCGTCGTCGTCGCGGCCTTGGTGGCTGCCTTGGTCGCGGCCGTCGTCGTCCCGGTGGCTGCTGTCGTCGTCTTCGGTCGGGTGAGGAACCACACGGCGCTGGCGACGAGCGCAAGCACGACCACCGCGGCGACGATGGCCAGCGGGGCCTTGGACTTCTTCGGCGGCGCCGGCGGACCGCCGGGGCTCCAGGCTGCAGCGCCCTGCGCGTACGGCGTCGGGCCGGGCGCGTACGG
Source organism: Propionibacteriaceae bacterium (assembly GCA_027492675.1). Classification (GTDB taxonomy): domain Bacteria; phylum Actinomycetota; class Actinomycetes; order Propionibacteriales; family Propionibacteriaceae; genus Fen-668. The sequence continues at coordinate 835 of JAPUEI010000066.1, forward strand.
CTGCTGCGGCGCCGCGAACCCGCTCGGCTGCGCGCCGTACCCGGGCTGCGGACCCGGCTGCTGCGGCTGGCCGTAGGGCTGGGCCGGCTGCGCGGGCTGACCGTACTGCGGAGGTTGCGGCTGTCCGTACGGCGGCTGCGGCGCGCCGTACGGGTTCTGGGGGGCACCGTACTGCGGTGGCTGCGCGCCGTACTGCGGTGGCTGGCCGCCGTACTGGCCGGGCTGACCGTAGCCCGGCTGCCCTCCGTACGGGGGCTGCTGGGGAGGGACTCCACCAGGCGGATAAGGACCGGACCCAGGCGGCTGACTCACGGGAGTTCCTCTCGTCACGCGACGCCGCCACTGTAGCGAGAGAACCGCTCCGCCGACCCTGAGCCGCTAGATGCGAGGTGCGCTGCTACTTCCACACCCACGAGCGCATGAACGCACTGACGGTCTTCTTCACCGACGTCTCGTCGTCGCTGAGGTTGGGGTAGTAGACGAGGTACCACGTGCGGTTCCCCACCACCGCACACCGCACCCCGTACACATCGCCGCTGTCGTCGGATCGGTAGGCGTGGGCGGTCACGGAACCCCACGCCTCGTCGGGGAGGGCCTCCAGGGTGCCCATGCCGAGGAGCTGGGCGCGGCAGTCGGCATCCCCCTCGACGCCGTCGACGTGGTAGGCCCATATCGAGTCGTCGTCCATGGACGAGATCGAGATGTCGCCGTCAGCGCCGTCACACGCCCAGTGGAGCGGAACGGTCGCGCTGAACAACGACGTCGCCACCGTCTGGCCGCTGTCACAGTCCTCGATGACATCCGGCGCCGTGCTCACCTTCGAGGTGGGGCTCGCGCTCTTGGTGGCCTTCGACGTGGGGCGCGTCGGCGTCGGCTGGGTGACCGCCGACGGGAGCGCGGGTCTCGCCAGCGCATAGGTCACGACCGCGCCCGCGATGACGGCGACCACCACGAGAATGATCAGCCAGGGCGACGCGCGTCGCCGAGGCGGCGGGGAGAACTGCGGGTACGGCGGGAAGGTCGGCCCCTGCCCGTACCCCGGCCCGGTGCCGTACGCGCCCGGCGGCGGACCGTACGGGTTGACCGGAGGTGGCGTGTACACCGGTCGCGACGGCGGCACCAGCGGCGGCCCGTACGTGCTGGGCGCCGACGGCGGGACGAACTGTGGCCCGCGCGCGCCGGGGACGCCCAGACCCTGTGGCTGATTCGGGTCGCTCCCGTACGGGCTCGTCACGTGTCGATCTCCTCGTTGTGAACACCATTGTGACGCGCTCGACCGACACCGCTCGACCAGGCCCGGGGCGGGTCCGTCGGCGACGCGCGAGCGCCAGGGTGAATGATGTGGCAATGCTCGGACACATCGTCGTCTTCGGCCATGGCAGCACCGCCGCGCTCACGCTCGCCCGTGGCGGCGGCAAGGCCGTCAACCTCGTACGGCTGGCGCGTCGCGGCTTCCCCGTGCCGCCCGGCTTCGTCGTGACCACGTCGGCGTACGAGGCGGTCGTCGAGGCGAACGGGCTGGCGGACGTGATCGACACCGAGCTCCGTACGCTTCGTGGCACCGACGCCGACGAACTCGAGCGCGCATCCGCCCTGATCAGGGCCGCGTTCGAGGCGGCCGTCGTGCCCGACGAGATCGCCGCCGCCATCCGTACAGCCCTCGCCTCGGTCGGCGAGCACCCCGTCGCCGTACGGTCCTCGGCCACCGCGGAGGACCTCGCGGAAGCCTCGTTCGCGGGCCAGCAGGACACGTACCTCAACATCGTCGGACCTGACGCGGTGCTCGACGCGGTCGTCCGGTGCTGGGGCTCGCTGTGGACAGCGCGCGCGATCGGCTACCGGGCGCGGGCCGGGATCGGCCACGACGACGTCGCGCTGGCGGTCGTCGTGCAGCAGCAGATCGCCTCCGACGCATCGGGCGTCGCGTTCACCGCCGACCCGCTCACCGGGCGTCGCGACCGAGTGGTCATCGACGCCACGCTGGGGCTGGGCGAGGCGCTGGTCTCGGGTCAGGTCGTCCCGGACCACTACGTCTGCACGCACAGCGGCGTCGTGCTCGAGGAGACCCAGGGCGACAAGGGCGTCGTCATCGTCGGCGTCGCGGGCGGCGGCACGGTGACCCGCGAACGCTCCGGCCAGGAGTGGGCGCTCGACGACGAGCAGGCGGGCGGCGTCGCACGGCTCGCGGTGGCCGTGGAGCAGGAGTACGGGTTCAGCCAAGACATCGAGTGGGCCATCGCCGACGGCACCCTGTGGCTGCTGCAGGCACGGGCGATCACCTCGCTGTACGAGCTGCCCGAGGACATCAACACCCCCGACGAGCTCGGCATGTGGGCCTCGTTCGGCGCGTTCCAGGGGATGCTCGAGCCGATCACGCCGCTGGGCCAGGACGCCCTGCTCCTGCTCATACGCGGGATCTACCGCCTGCTCGGCGCGCCCCTGGGGAATCACGCCGGCGTCGACTTCTCGCCGTACGTGCGCGTGGCCGGCGACCGACTGTGGATCCGGCTGGACCGCGCGTACCGCACCCGCATCGGTCGGGCCATCGTGCCCGGCATGTTCTTCATGGCCGATCCAGCCTCGGGCGCGCTGCTCGCGTCGCTGGACGAACCCCGCTGGGCCGAGAGGTCGGGGCCCGTGCCCGGTGCCGGCAACCTGGGGCGCCTGGCGCTGCGCATCCTTCCTGGTCTGCTCACGGCGTTCCGGGATCCGGAGGCGGTACGGAAGCGGCTCGAGTCCGACTGCGACCGGCTCATCGTCCGCGCGTCGGACCGGCTGCGGCACGCGTCCGCGGTCGTGGGCGCGGAGGCACGGCTGGACGCGCGCATCGCCGCCGCGCACGCGTCCTTCGAAGAGGCGTTCCCGACCCTCCTCACCCGGTTCGGCCCGATCATGCCCGTCGGTGTCGGCGGCATGAGGGTCCTGCAGAAGCTCGGCGGCCCCGAGGCGCTGGAGACGCTGCGGTCGCTCGACGGCAACGTCACCACGGCCATGGACCTGATGCTCTGGGACGCCGCGGTCGCGATCCGCGCCGACCAGGCGTCGCGCGAGGCCGTCCTGGGCCAGCCCGCGCAGGAGGTCGCCGCCGCGTACCTCGTGGGTGGTCTGCCGATCGTCGCGCAGCGGGCGCTGGGCGAGTTCCTCGACGCGTACGGGATGCGTGGCGTGGGCGAGATCGACATGGGCCACCCGCGCTGGGCCGACGACCCGACGAGCGCGATCGTGTCGCTGCAGGCGTACGTGGGGCTGCCCGAGGACGCCGACGGACCCGCCGTCGAGTTCGAGCGCGGCAAGGACCTGGCCGCCGCGGCGCGGGACCGGCTGCTCGCCGACCTGCGGTCCCGTGGGCTGCGCGGGCACGTACAGGCCAGGGTGGCCGCGACGCTGATCCGCGTGATCCGCGGCGACTTCGGCGCCCGCGAGACCCCGAAGCTGATGCTCGTCCGCGAGTTGGGGCTGGTGCGCGCGGCGATGGTCGAGTCGGGACGTGACCTCGTACAGGCGGGGCGCCTCGACGACCCGTACGACGTCCTGTTCTGCCACCTCGGCGACCTCCAGCAGGCGTGGACACTCCCGGCCGGCGACCTCCAGAAGAGGGTGGCGGCGAACAAGGAGACGTACGAGCGGGAGCGGGGCCGCCGCCAGATCCCGCGCCTGCTGCTCGGCGACGGCCGGACGTTCTACGAGGGACTGGGCGATGTCGACGGCGACATGTCGGGCTCGCCCGTGTCGCCCGGCGTCGTCGAAGGTCCCGTGCGCGTCGTCCTGTCACCGGCCAACGCCGGGCTGCAACCGGGCGAGATCATGGTCTGCCCCGGTACGGATCCGGCCTGGACCCCTCTGTTCCTCACGGCCGCCGGCCTGGTCATGGAGGTTGGCGGGCTGATGACCCACGGCGCCGTGGTGGCGCGCGAGTACGGGCTCCCCGCCGTCGTCGGCGTCCATGCGGCCACGGAGCGGCTGGTCACCGGTCAGCGCATCCGCCTCGACGGCAGCACCGGCCGCATCACGCTGCTGGA
>JAPUEI010000066.1:4953-38319 GCA_027492675.1 Propionibacteriaceae bacterium
CGGCGTTCGGCGGTATGGGCGGGGGGAACATCCCGGGGGGCAGGGTCGGCATGCTGTCATCCTGACCAGGGAGGCGGGGTGACGCGCGCCCCATGGCAACGCTCTCAGGTTCATCACTTCCCTTGTTCAGTCATTTGGCTTAATCTGAGCGAGTGAAGGCAGATGACTTCCGATTCGTGGTGATCGCGGACCAGGTGGAGAGCCGTACGGGCGCTGACCGGGTGCCCGCGGCGCTGAGCGCGTTGGCGCACGTCGAGATGCTGCTGCCATACGAGCGGACGGCCGGCGACGAGCTCCAAGGACTGGCCGTCACAGGCGGCGCGGTGGTCGCGTCCGTGGTCGCGCTCACCAGACTCGACGGCTGGCGGGTCGGCATCGGGGTCGGCGGGGTGGACACGCCGCTGCCCGAGTCGACGCGGGCGGCGCGCGGCGAGGCCTACCTCGCGGCCCGTACGGCGATCGGCGAGGCCCGGCGCAGCCCTGTCGAGCTGTCGCTCGCGGCGGGAGACAGCGTCGGAGGTCGCGGCTACGGTGATCTCGTCGACGACGCGGAGACGGCGCTGTGGCTGCTCCGCGGCACCCTCGCGCGTCGCAGCCCGGAAGGATGGGAGCTCATGGACCTTCTCGACGCTGGGCTGACCAACGCCCAAGCAGCTCAACGGCTCGGCATCAGCCCGTCCGCGGTCAGCCAGCGGCTGGGCCGTGCGGCCCGCGCCGAAGGACTGCGCGGCGCGCGCCTCGCCGTACATCTCCTGGATCGTCTGACCGAGGTGGCGCCGTGATCTGGAAGGTGCTCGTCGTCCTGGTCGTGGGCATCGTGACGGTGCTCGGCGGCAGCCCCCTCGTACGTCTCCTGTTCCGTCTCGTCGACCGCAGCGAGGGGCGGCGCGCTCTCGATGCCGGCCCCACGCCACCCGCCGATGGGGAGGCACAGCGGCCGCTCGTCGGCCCCATCCAGGCGGCCGAGTCGACGCTTCGCGGTGGCTACTGGATCGGCGTGCTCGAGCGCGCGGCGATCTACGCGGCGATCCTCACCGGCTACGGCTCCGGCCTCGCGGTGATCCTGGGTGTGAAGTCGCTGGCGCGCTACCCCGAGCTGCGCGCCGAGGAGAACCGCGGCGCGGCCGAGCGCTTCATCATCGGCACGTTCGCCAGCTCGCTGGTCGCGGCCGCGGGCGCCGGCCTCACGATGTGGGTCATCAGCCTCTGGTGAGGTGCGCACCGTTGCCCGATTTCTGCCAGGATCCGGCCCGTCAGCGGCGGTAGAGGCCGATCTCGCACGAATCCTGGCTGATACGCGGCGCGCAGGCGGTCACCCTTCCGCGGGCGAGGTCGAGCGGCGGTTCTCCACGCCGGCGAGACCCCACCGTACGGCTGCGGTGCCCAGGCGACCGAGCATGGAGGCTCCCGGTACGAGGCGGAGGTCGAGCATCTGGCGTACCCACTCCGGCAGCAGCGCGATGCCCCCGTACGCCAGCATCTGGTACCCCGGCCTCGCCGCCGCCGAGACGGGTGGCGTGTGCAGGAGGAACTCGACCGTGTCGAGCGCCTCGGGGCTGACCTCGAGCTGCGGCCGCATCGACTCGATGGTCGCCGTCAGCTCGGCCACGCTGCGCGGCGGGTCCACGACGCCGAGCTTCTCGGCGGGGAGGGCGGCCTGCGCGACGTACAGATCGGCGTCCGACGCGGACAACTGCCGCACTCCGTACGCCTGGTACGCCCACAGGAACGACTGGATCTCCGCCGCGTGCACCCACGCCAGCAGGGTCGGATCCGACGCGCGATAGGGGCGTCCGCGGAAGTCCTTGCCGCGTACGCGCTCGTGCACCGCCCGTACGGTCGCGATCGTCGCCTCGGCGTCAGGGATCGTCGCGTACGTCGTCACCGCGATGTAGTCGCTGGTCCTCTTGAGGCGACCCCACGGGTCCGTCTTGTAGCCCGAATGCCCGGCGACGCCGGCCATCGCGAGCGGGTGCAGGGTCTGCAGCAGCAGGGCCGCGATGCCACCGGTGAACATCGACGCGTCCTCGTGCACGCGCCAGATCGGATCTCCGGGCGCGAACCACCGCTCCCCCGGCTTGCCCCAGATCTGCGCACCGCGCTCGGCGGCGTCCTCGCCGGCGACCCGCGACCGTACGGACTCGCCGAACGCGCGCTGCAACCGGGTGACCACGAGTCTCAGGGTAGCCAGCCAGCCGAAGTGCACGTCCACGCACCGACAAGGGCAACCACCCACGGTGGCTGCCCTGGTCGAACTAGTGTCAGGCGGCGACGGACCGTTCGATCTGGACGATCAGTCCGTACTGCGGGCTCGAGCCACGCCACCTCATGCGGCCGTGAAGTGTCGGAAGGGATCGGAACGCGACGGATCGGAACGCGCGCTGGGCTTCGTCCAGCGTGCAGAATCGGCCGACTTGGCGGAGGGCGTCGGAGTCCTGCTCAACAGGCCAGGGCTTTCCGGCGTAGGCGATGAATGGGTCAGTCATGTGGGGCGTCCACCTCCTCCGAGAGGGTGAATGGGAGCCGACCGTCTGTGTCCGGCTCCCGATGAGCCCATCCTCACGCGTGGTGCCCCGTCTCACAAGAGCCGGTCGAGACTTCACCGTTTCAACGAAGGGAAACCTCCTCGAGACCTAGACTCGTCACCCAGGTGAGCGAGGGAGGTCGACCATGGCGAACGACTCCCCGACGACGCCCCCGGTGCGGCCGAAGAAGCCCCGCAAGCCTCGAACCCCCAAACCCAAGCCGGCTCCGGCACCCCTCGACGAGACCCTCCAGACCCCTCCCGAGGTCGAGGTCTCCGAGGTCTCCGAGGTCGAGGCTCCCGCTCCCGATCCCGACACGGCCGTCCCGGATCCAGCGCTCCCCGACGTCACCGAGCCGCCCGTCGACCCCGCCAGCGCCCCCGCCGAACCCGAACCTCCTGAGGGGGAGGTCGCCGATCCTGTCCCGCCGCCGGAGGAGATCGCCGAACCGACCTCGGAGGAGGACACCGAGCCGCTCCCGGAGGCGGACGATGTGCCCGACGTACCCCCGGTCGTCGAGACCCTCGAGCCCCCGACGCTTCCACTCACGCAGCCCGCGGACCCGCCCCCCACTCGTACAGGCCCCGTGACGTTGGCGCAGGCCCTGGCCACGGACGGGGTACGCAGGGTGATCGTCACCGTCTCGTACCTCTTCTGCCTCATCGGCGCCCTCACCGCGTTCGGGATGATCGACCGGAGCTCGCCCGACGGCGCGACGGCGCTGTCGCCGACCGTCTCCCTGTTGGCCCCGGCGTCCCAGTGCAGCCGCGTCTGGTGGGTGGTGCTGCTGGGCCTCGGGGGGTACGTGGGGTGGCTGTGGCTGCCTCGCACGGTGGTCGACGTACGGGCGCGGGCCGTCGCGTACCGCACGTCCGTCGCGATGGGCCTCCTCGGACTGTGGCTCTTCCTCGCCCGCACGACGTGGCTGGTGGGGAGCGCCATCCTCGGAGTGCTCGTGGTCTTCGCGCTGATGGCTGCGCTGCGGGTCGCCGCGCGCGTGCCGAGCAGGGGGTTCGTGGCACGCCAGGCCGTACAGCTGGGCCTTGCCGTCACGCTCGGGTGGATGACGGTGGTCGCCTCGGGGTCTGTCGCGGGAGCGCTCGTCACCCGCCACGTACCGGCGTACCTCGTCTCCGCCGAGACCTGGGGCATTCTCGCCACGACAGCGATGTTCGGCGCCGGCATGGCGCTGCTGCGCTACTTCCCGGGCCGCCTGTTCATCGCCGCCGCGCTCGCGTGGGGATTCTTCTGGATCGCGTACGCACGGGCGCTGGGCCAGCCGCGCTCGTACCCCCTGGCTGTCGTGGCCTTCATCTGCGCGCTGCTCATCCTCATCGCCGGCGTCGCGGTGTTCCTGTGGGCCCGCGGCCGCGTCCGCGAGCGGGTCAGCTAGGACGGGAAACGGCAAACCCCCCGTCCACGGGGGACGGGGGGTGCGCCGGCCGGCCTCACAGCGGCCGGAACTTGATCGCTCAGGCCTGCTGGATCGCCGAGATCTCGAAGTCGAGCGTGACCTTCTCGCTGACCAGGACGCCGCCGGTCTCGAGGGCCGCGTTCCAGACGATGCCGTAGTCCTTGCGGTTGATGGTGGTCTCGCCCTCGAAGCCGGAGCGCACGTTGCCGAAGGGGTCCTTCGCGGTGCCGACGTAGGTGAACGGGATGGTGATCGGGTGGGTCTGATCCTTGATGGTCAGGTTGCCCGTGAGGTCGAAGGTGTCGGGGCCCGTGGGCGTGACCTTCGTGGACGCGAAGCTGAGCTTCGGGAAGGACTCGACGTCGAGGAAGTCGCCGCCCTTGACGTGGTTGTCGCGCATCTCCACGCCGCTGTCGAAGCTGGAGGCGTCGATCGACACGGTGACGTTCGAGGCGTCCGGGTTGGTGCCGTCGAGCTGCGCGGTGCCCTCGAACGAGCTGAAGCCGCCGCGGACCTTGGTCACCATGGCGTGACGGGCGCTGAAGCCGATGCGGGAGTGGGCGCCGTCGATGACGTACGTGCCCTTGAGATCAGTGAGGCTGCTCATTGCTGGTCCTTCCGAGTGGTTGATGTTTCAACTATAGCCCTTTTGGTTGCAGATGCAAGTCAAGCCTGGGAGGAGTCCGGACGCCGCCCCTCCACCCTTCCCTCGCCATCTTCGCCACCCCTGGACATTCACACCCACCTGTCTACTTCACGCTCGCAACGCCACACCCCACCCGTCGACGCCACACCCCACGTACGACCCCACACCCCACCGATGGGGTGTGACGTCGCAGTAGGGGTGCGGCGTCGCTCGCGTGATGGCGGGTTCAGACATGAGCGCCACGTCAGATTCGGGGCATGACGTCAGACTCGGCGTACGGCCACGACGTACGAGGTGCGCGAGAAGGGATGCCGCACGACGCGATGACGGGCCGTACGGGACGCGCCGCAGCGGACACCAGCGACCCTGGCCGACGGAGCGCACCGGGGCGGCAGGAACGCTCTGGCCGTGCGGTAGGCCGCGGACGGACAGCTAGATCCGACCTCGGCGCACGGCGATGACGAGGGCCACCACGATGACGGCGTCGTAGATCGCGGAGGCGGCCGGCTCCAGGCCGAGGTGGCCCATCGTCGCTGAATGGTGATGGGCGACTGCCCGCGGCCACGCGTTCCAGAGCAGGTGGGCTGCCCAGGCGATGACGAACCACCACGACGAGCGGGTGGCCCCCAGCATCGCGAGCACGACGATGACGAGGAAGACGACGATCTCGTACCAAACTCCCGAGTGGGCGTAGGTCATTCCCATCCAGCCGGTCACCACCACCCAGGCCACCCGCTGGGCCTGCGCGGGCAGCCACCACAGGCCGAGCACCACCACCAGGCCGAGTGGCGCGGCCACGGAGAGAAGCAGACCCCGGTCCGCCGCCCACCACGCGACCAGCACCTCGACGAGCACGACCAGACCGGCCACGGTCGCGTACCCCATGTTCTTCGCCGCGGACGACCACGGCGCCAAGGTCGCCGACGGCTCCCCGCGACGGGCCGCGCGGCGCGTCAACCACGCCACGTAGATCGCGACGATGAGGTCGTAGATCAGGCAGCCCAGAGGCAGGTCGGCCTGCGCGGCGGGAAGCTGCCGCGGCACCGCGAGATCCCAGACCGGATGCAGCGCCCAGACGGCCACGAGAAGCCAGGGGGACGCGAACCCCCCGCAAGGCTGAGCAGGACGATGACCACCAAGGCGACGGGCTCGAGCGCGTCCAGCCCGAGGTAGACGGTGGAGAGCAGCCAGACCGTGAGTACGGCCCATCCGATGATCTGCGTCCGGTACGGGATCCAGCTCATCGCGAGCACGAGACCGATCCCGAGGGGCGCGGCGAGCGGGATGAGGAGGTTGGCCTGCGTCGCCAGCCCCACTCCGTACGTCATGGCGATGCCGCTGACGGCGATCGCCACGGTGTGTCCCAGCACGGTCAAGTCATGCCGGCTCGGGCGAAGCGTCTGCCTCGTGGCCGTCTCCGCGGTTGAGCTCATGACGGCACGGTAGTGGTTGATCCATCAACAGACAGCCCACTCGTACGAACATGCGCCAGACTCGTACCGTGAACTTCTTCTCGCTGTACGACCAGGGCTTCTGCCGGGTGGCGGCCTGCGCGGTGGGCGTGGCCCTCGCCGACCCGGCGACGAACGCGGCGACCGTGATCGCGGCCGCCCGCGAGGTGAGCGAACAGGGCGTCGCCGTCGCCGTGTTCCCCGAGCTCAGCCTGACGGGGTACGCGATCGACGACCTGCTCCTCCAGGATCCTCTGCTGGACGCGGCGCTGGACGCGATCGAGACCGTACGGGCCGCCACCGAGGAGCTTTTGCCTGTCGTCGTCGTCGGTGCCCCGCTGCGCACGGGCAATCGCCTGTACAACTGTGCCGTCGTCCTCCACCGCGGCCAGGTGCTCGGCGTGGTGCCGAAGTCGTACCTGCCGAACTACCGCGAGTTCTACGAGAAGCGCCACTTCGCCGCCGGCGCCGAGGTCGGTCCGGGCAGCGAGATCCAGATCGGCGACACGTACGTACCCTTCGGGTCGCAACTGCTCTTCGAAGCGACCGACGTTCCGGGCTTGGTCCTGCACGTCGAGATCTGCGAGGACATGTGGGTGCCCGTGCCGCCGTCGGCGCAGGCCTCGTTGGCCGGCGCGACCGTGCTGGCCAACCTCTCCGGCTCGCCGATCACGGTGACCAAGGCGTCCGATCGCTCGCTGCTGTGCCAGTCGGGATCAGCGCGCTGCCTGGCCGCGTACGTCCTGGCCGCCGCCGGCGAGGGCGAGTCCACCACCGACCTGTCCTGGGACGGGCAGACGATGGTGTACGAGTGCGGCGAGCTCCTCGCCGAGACCGAGCGCTTCCCCGCCGGCCCACGGTTCTCGATCGCCGACGTCGACCTCGACCTCATCCGGCAGAACCGCCAGCGCCAGGGGTCGTTCGACGACAACCGCGTCGCCGAAGGCTCCGACGAGTACGAGACGGTGACGTTCACCCTTGACCCGCCACGTACGGACCTCGGTCTGCGGCGCCCGGTCGACCGCTACCCGTTCGTGCCCAACGACCCCGCGCGACTCGCTCTGGACTGCTACGAGGCGTACAACATCCAGGTCTCCGGACTCGAGCAGCGGCTGCGCGCGATCGGCAACCCGAAGGTCGTGATCGGCGTCTCCGGCGGTCTCGACTCGACGCACGCGCTGATCGTCGCGGCCCGCGCGATGGACCGGCTCGGCCGCCCCCGGTCGGACATCCTCGCGTTCACGCTGCCCGGTTTCGCGACCAGCGACCACACGAAGACCAACGCCACCCGGCTCGCGCTCGCGCTCGGTGCCACGTTCGAGGAGGTCGCGATCAACCCGATGGCCGAGCAGATGCTGCGCGACCTCGGGCACCCGTTCGCCGACGGACATCCGACCTACGACGTGACGTTCGAGAACGTCCAGGCGGGGCTGCGTACGGACTTCCTGTTCCGCGCCGCCAACCAGCGCGGCGGCATCGTGCTCGGCACCGGCGACCTGTCGGAGCTGGCGCTCGGCTGGTGCACCTACGGCGTCGGCGACCAGATGAGCCACTACACGGTGAACTCGGGCGTCCCGAAGACGCTGATCCAGCACCTCATCCGCTGGGCGATCTCCGAGGGGCTGTTCACGTCCGAGGTCGACGAGACGCTGCGCAGCATCCTCGACACCGAGATCACGCCCGAGCTCGTACCCACCATCGAGGGCCAGAAGCCGCAGTCCACGCAGGCCACGGTCGGCCCGTACAACCTGCAGGACTTCTCGCTGTACTACACGCTCCGGTACGGGTTCCGCCCGCGCAAGATCGCGTACCTCGCCTGGAACGCGTGGCACGACAAGAGCCTGGGCGCCTGGCCGGCGGGGATCCGTACGGACGAGCAGGTGGCGTACGGGCTGGACGAGATCAAGAGCTGGCTTGCGGTGTATCTGAAGCGCTTCTTCGGCTTCTCGCAGTTCAAGCGCTCCGCGCTCCCGAACGGCCCGAAGGTCGTGGCGGGCGGCTCCCTGTCGCCCCGTGGCGACTGGCGCGCCCCTTCCGACGGCAACGCCCGCATCTGGCTCGCCGACCTGGACAACATCCCGGACGCCTAGCTCGACCGACCAGCGCATCAGGGGTCGGCAACACGCTAACGCTGTCGAGGCGAATCTTCGGTTCTTGCTAGACAGCCGGATAGTGTCCTGACATGGACCCCATCCAGAACCCGTACGCCCCCGGGGCCGGTCAGCGGCCGCCCGAACTTGCCGGTCGCGACCGGCAGCTGAGCCAGTTCGACGTGGTCCTGGAACGCATCCGGCGCGGCCGCCCCGAGCGGTCGCTCGTCCTCACGGGACTGCGCGGTGTCGGCAAGACCGTGCTGCTGAACGCGATGCGGTCGGCGGCCGTACGAGCGGGGTGGGGTACGGGCAAGTTCGAGGCCCGTCCCGATAAGAGCGTCCGGCGACCGCTGGGCGCGGCACTTCACATGGCCATCCGGGAGCTGGGCCACCCCGACGCGGCACCCGTTCTCGGCGCGCTCAAGGCGTTCGTCGAGCGGGATGCTCCCAAGGGCTCGAAGCCGGCCGAGCGCTGGCAGCCTGGAATCCTCGCGCCCACGGTCACCGGCCGGGCTGATTCGGGCGACATCGAGATCGACCTGGTCGAGCTGCTCGTGGACGTGGCGAGCCTGGCCGCGGACGTCCAACGAGGCGTGGCGCTCTTCGTCGACGAGATGCAGGATCTCGGGCCGGCCGACGTCTCGGGGGTGTGCGCGGCCGTGCATGAGCTCGGACAGCAAGGGCTGCCGCTCGTCGTGGTGGGCGCCGGCCTGCCGCACCTGCCGGCGGTGCTCTCGGCCTCGAAGTCGTACAGCGAGCGACTCTTCCGCTACCAGCTCGTCGACCGGCTCGCGCGCGACGCCGCCGATCAGGCCCTGGAGGCGCCGGCGACCGACGAGGGCGTCGACTGGGAGGCCGAGGCGTTGCTGGAGATGTACGAGGTGACCGGCGGCTACCCGTACTTCGTGCAGGCGTACGGGAAGGCTGTCTGGGATACGGCGCCGCGCTCGCCGATCACACTCGAGGACGTCGTCGTGGGCGCTCCGCACGCCGAGGCGGAGCTCGCGGTCGGGTTCTTCGGGAGCCGGTACGACAGGGCGACGCCGGGCGAACGCGACTACCTGCGCGCCATGGCCGACGCGGACGCCGACGGCCTCGGCTCGGTGGCCACAGCCGAGGTGGCTCGGTTGCTCGGCCGCACCCCGCAGTCCCTGTCCCCCGCCCGCGACTCGCTGCTGAAGAAGGGACTCGTCTACTCCGGCGAGCGCGGCCGCGTGGCGTTCACCGTGCCGCACTTCGGACGCTACCTCCGTACGGTCGGCTGATGCTCACCGGCTGGGCCCGGCCGAGCGGCCGTCGGGTCCTGGCCGTGCTGGGCGCGTTCGTGGGGCTGCTCGTGCTGTCGAGCGTGCTCGCCACGGCCTTCTGGTGGAGCACCGGAGGCGTCGGCATCCTCGACCTCGACGGCGGCGCGAACCTGTTCCAGCAGGACACGCGCCGCCCGTTCCCGCCGAAGGGCACGGGGCTTCGGGTGCTGGCGATCCTGAGCTCGTACGACGCCACCGCCCGCCTCACGCACGCCGTGATGACCTGCACGCTCGACCTGCTGTTCCCGCTCTCGATCGCGGCGCTGTGCTGGGTGGGCGTCGTGTGGGGCTGGAGCGGCCGCGGTGACGCTCCTCGTGGGGTACGGGTCGGGGCCGGCCTGCTCGCGCTCGTCTACCTCGTCTCGGATTGGGGCGAGAACTGCCTCGAGCTGTACGTGCTGGGCGGGGGTCGCGGCGCGGCCCTGGGCATCCTCCCGGTGGTGTCCCAGCTCAAGCTCGGGCTGTTCGCCCTTGTCACACTGGCGGTCCTCGTGTCGGTGGGTGCGCGCGGTGTGCGGCGGCGAATCCGGCCCTGAGAGTTATCCACAGGGGTGTTTGCGCGGGGGTAGGACGACGGCTCAGGCTGGAGGCATGCGCACCCCCACCCCCTGGGTCCTGCCCCACCAACCCTCCACGCGCGCCGACCTGATCGCGTCCGGCGCGACCCCGCGGATGCTCCGTACGCGACTGGCGTCGGGCGATCTCGTACAGGTCAGACGCGGTGTGTACGTGAGGGCCTCGGACTGGCCGACCGACCCCGCCGACCGCCACCTCGTCGTCGCCCACGCGGAACAGGCGGCTCACCCCGCGGCGGTCATCAGTCACCAGTCGGCGGCGCTCGCCTGGGGATTGCTGGCGCCGGGGTTCCGTAGCTGGCCGGACGAGGACGTGTCGGTCACCCTTCCCACGACGATGCGCGGCTCGCGAGGACTCGGGGTCGTCCGTCACGTCGGCCCGTTGCCGGCCTCCCAGCTCTACCGGGACGAGCACGGATACGTACGAACAACACCTGCCAGGACCGCCGTCGACCTTGCCTCCGGGCTGTCGCTCCCTGACTCCCTCGTGCTGCTCGACAGCGCCGCGCGGCGGATCGTCGAGTCGGTGGTGGGGGCCGAGGTCAGGCGGCGCGACTACGCGAACCCCACGCTCCAGCGGGCTGCCCGCGAGCTCCTCGAGGAGTCGGCGGCGACGGTGCGCGCGATCCGCCTGCTGCCGGCGATCGCCCTCGCCGACCCCTCGCGTGAGTCAGCCGCAGAGTCGCTCACCGCGGGCCACGTCCACCTCGCGGGGCTGCCCCTCCCGGAGTTCAACGCGGAGATCCGCACGCCGCACGGGAGCTTGTTCCCGGACTTCCTCTGGGCCGAGCACCGGCTCATCGGGGAGGTCGACGGGAAGATCAAGTACGCCGACCCCGACGCCTACCAGCGCGAGAAGGTACGTCAGCAGGTGCTGCTCGACATGGGGTACCGCATCGTGCGCTGGCTCGCCCGGGAGATCATGCTGCAGCCTCGGATCGTCATGGACCGGATCGGTCGCGCGCTCGGCGTGTGACCACGCCCGGGACACGTCGATCGGAGTTGTGGTCGGAATGGGCAGCCTCGCGCGGGCGCCGGGGGTTTCGATCGGAGTTGTGGTCGGAATGGGGACCAAGGAGGACGTGAGAACGACCACATGTCCGATCCGGGTCCGAGATGGTGCCGTCATCCCCGACATTCCGACCACAACTCCGATCTGACCTGTCGTTGCGAGGAAGCAGGCAGCATCATGTGCCCATGAACATCACGGTCATCGGAGGCAGTCGCGGCACCGGCGCCCTCGTCGTACAGAACGCGCTCGCCGCGGGGCACACCGTCACGAGCGTCTCGCGGTCGGGCGGATCAGCGTCGGGAGTGACGCAGGTCGCCGTCGACGCGACCGACGCCGAGGCCTTGCGTTCCGCCGTCCGTGGCGCCGACGCCGTCATCGTCACGGTGGGAGGCACCGCCCGCGAGACGCCCCGCACGCAGGTCACCCAAGCGGTGATCGAGGCGATGACGGCGGAGGGCGTACGGAGGCTGCTCGTGCAGAGCTCGTACGGCGTGGGCGACTCCCTCGCGACCATGCCGTTCGTGCTGCGGCGGATCGTCGTGCCGCTGGTGCTCAAGCAGGCGCTCGCCGACCACGAGGAGCAGGAGAAGCTGGTCGCCGACAGCGGCCTGGACTGGACCGTGGTGCGGCCCGGCGGCCTCACGAACGAGCCGGCCACCGGATCCGTACGGTTGGGCCCCAGCGCCGGCGGCCGCGGCACGCTCGGCCGCATCTCCCGCGCCGACGTCGCAGCGCTCCTGCTGTCGAGCATCGCCGACCCGACAACCATCGGCCAGGCCTTCACGATCGCTCGCTGACGTGGCGCAGCGCTCCTTCGAGCTCACCACCGTCGTCCCGGTGGGTCCCGAGCAGGTGATCGACTTCCTCGTCGATCTGCGGCGCCACAAGGGGCTTCACCCGTACCTGGCCGACGCGCAGATCGTCGACGAGGGGGACTCCGCCGACGGCCACTGGCAGCAGTGGACGGTTCGCGAGCGGCCCCGGCTCGGCCCGATCCGCTACTCGATCCGGTTCGGCGCGCGCCTGTTCCGTACGTCCCCCACGTCGTTCACGTCCTGGGTCGTCGCGGCGCCCGGCTGCACCATCGAGGCCGGCACCGTGGCTCGGCACGGCACGGCCCCGGGCACGAGCGTGCTTGAGGAGCGGTCGGTGGTGACGGCCCCGCGCCTGCTGCTCGGCTACATGGGGTCGCAGGCCGAGCTCGCGCACACCCGCACGTACAGGCGGCTGCCCGACGTGCTCGGGTCTCAGGACTCCTGAGGCTGGACGACGACGCCCTTCCAGAACGCCAGCCGGCCGGTGATCTCCTGGGCCGCGTCGGAGGGCGCGGGGTAGTACCAGGCGGCATCCGCCCTGGTCTCACCAGGAATGGCGACGGAGTAGTACGACGCGATCCCCTTCCACGGGCACGTCGTGTGCGTGGCGGACGGCTCGAGGTAGTCGGGGTTCACGTCCTCGGCCGGGAAGTAGTGGTTGCCCTCGACGACGACGGTCCGATCGCTCTCGGCGATCACGACCCCGTTGAGCACGGCCTGCATCTTCATGGTGCCTCCTCGTTTCCCCGACTGTAGGTCGACCCCACAACGGTCGATGACGAGTCAGACCCAGGCTGTACGGATGCGGCGCGAGACCTCGAGGCCCAGCCAGATCATCTGGTCGAGCGCGGGGGCAGAGCACCACCAGTCGGTCGCGGCCACCTCCAGCCCGTACTGGTTGAGCCACACCCTGGTGAGCTGCGCCGGGCGCTCGTCACCAGGCCCCCACCAGGCGATCGGAAAGGTCGTGAAGGCGGGGGCGAGGGTCGGGTCCAGCACGCTCGACGGGTCGAACACCGACCACCCGGGGCCCAGGACGCTCGGGGGTGACGGCGGCGGCTCAGGGCGGGTTCTCCGGAACAGCGAGCCGAGCGCCACGGCGGCGCCCGCGATCACGGCGCCCGCGATACCGCCCTCGATGTCGCCGAACGACGTGCCGGATTCGCTCGACCTCCCGACCACGAGCTGTTGCCTGTCGTCATTCCCCGCGCGCAGCTGCGACGTCCGCCACGTGATCGACGGCCCGACCTCACCAGAGGCAGCGGTCAGCTCGACGGCCCAGGAGACGATGTCGGGCGAGCCGGGAGGGCTGCTGAGCCGCCAGCCCGTACTCGCGTTCCCGCTGAGCTGCAGCCCGCGCCGGGCCGCGACCGCGGTGATGAAGTCGCTCTCGTGCCATCGGTACGTCGCCATGTGGTCCTCTCGTCTCGCCCATGAGAGCACGGCGCGTGCCTGCGCGATACCCCTCAGTCGAGGAAGACCGGCGAGGCCCAGACCTTCCCGTCGCGACCGCACGCGAGTACGTCGATGTCGTACGCGCTCTGTACGTGCTGCAGCGTCGTCACGCCACCCGCGAGGATCGCGGTGGCCAGCACGTCGGCGGTCTCGATGTCGGCGGCCGCCACGGTGACCTGGGTGAACGTGTCGTCGGCGGCCATGCGCCAGACGTGCTCGCCGCGCTCTTGGATGCCGGAGGTCGCGACGGCCACCCGGCCGGGACCGGTGACGAACTGGCTCCACAGCTGGGAGCGGTCGTCGGGATCGACGATGCCCACGACCCACGGCTCGCCGGACCCCTGGACGCCGGACACGAGCACGTCCCCGCCGGCGTTGAGGCACCAGTCCGTGTGGCCGTGCGCCACGAGCGCGTCGGCCGCCGCCTGGATGCCGCGCGCCTTGACGATGCCGGACAGGTCGATCACGCCGTCGGGCCGGTGCGGGGTGAACGCGCGGTCGGTGGCTTCCGACCAGGCGACGGCCGCCCAGTACGTCTCCTGGTACGAGGCGCTGGCCGCGCGTACGCCGAGGCGACCGTGCGCGACCTGCGAGGCCTCCGACTCCGGCGTGTACAGCGAGAACTGCTCGTCGAGCGCCGCGAATGCCGCCTGTACGGACGCGGCCGCGGCCTCGTCGAGCGGCTCGGTCGTGACGACGGTGACGACGGTGCCCATGGTCTCGAACACCAGCGGGCGACTCATGGCAGTCACCCTAGAGGCCATCAGGCGGCCTTGCTGAGCGCCGACTGCAGGCTCGTGAGGTACGCGCCGGTCGTGTACGTCGCCCCGCTGACGGTCGACACGCTCGCCGAGTTCGCGGCGATGACCCGAGACTTCATGATCGGTACGGCCTGGCTGTTGATGTTGTCCGAGTGCCGATCCCCGTCCGACTGGGCGTTCGCCGAGACGTCGGTGATCTTGCCGCCCGAGATCTTCACGGTGACCGTCACCGACCCGTACCGATGACTGGCGGTGGTGCCGGTGTACGTGCCGTCCTTGTACGTCGTCGACGAGCCGGTCTTGGTCGACGCCGTCGAGCCGCTGGTCGTGGTGCTGGACGTCTTCGCAGTCGTGCCGCTCGTCGTGGTCGTCGTGCCGGGCGCGCCCGTGCTCAGGGTCTGGCCGTTGGCCGTGGAGACCGCCCAACCAGCGGCGAGGACGCCTGCCGAGGCGACGCTGGCCGCGATCTTCGCTCGGATGCTCACCAGGAGAACCTTTCGTTGTGGACGGCCCCGGCCGGCGTACCGGCAGCGAGCGCATCCGCGATGACGAGGTCGGACACCGCTTGGGGTCCGCAGACGTAGACGTCGGTGGCGGCGATGTCGGGCACGAGGTCGGACAGGCGCAGGGACCGGTGGGACTGCGGCAGCCACGTGGTCTCGCCGAGCCGGTTCTGAGTCCGCGGGCCGACCAGCGTGACCAGGCGGGCGCCTCTCGCGTGGCACAGGGCGGCGATCTCGCGGACGAGGTAGAGCTGCTGCTCCGTGTGCGCCCGCAGGATGACGGTGGCCTTGCCCGGCACCACGGCGGTGGCCTCGAGGACCGCCCGGATGGGCGCGATGCCGATGCCGATCCCGACCAGCGTGAGGCCGGGCGTGGTGCGCGACGCGTCGGAGAAGATCCCGTACGGACCCTCGATCATCACCTTCGTGCCGACCCGCACGGTCATCAGCGCCGCCGTACCCCGGCCGAGCGCCCGGACCGTCACCCGCAGCGTGTCGCGGGTGGGAGCGGCCGAGACCGAGAACGGGTGCTGCTGCCACCACAGTCCCTTGGCGAGGAACCGCCAGTGGAAGAACTGGCCGGCCTCGACGTCCAGGGCTGGGAGGTTGCGGCCGCGCATCTCGATGGACACGACGTCGGCGTCCTCGTGGACGACCCGGGTGACGACCAGCTGATGCTCGAAGGACGAGAACAGCGGCAGGAAGACGCGGAACGCGAGCATCAGGAAGGCCGTCACCACGAACAGCGCGATCCAGTAGGCGCGGGCGAAGGTGCCCGGCGCGAACAGGCCGGACATCGAGAACTGGTGGGGCAGCGAGAGGCCGACCGCCGCGTACGTCGCGAGGTGGATGACGTGCCACACCTCGTACGGCAGCTTGCGCTTGACGCTGATCATCGAGGTGATGCCGACGCCGGCGAGGACGCCGAGGGCCCAGATGCCGAGTACGAGGTCGTTGATGCTCAGGAACGAGCCGAGCTCACCGGCCAGGCCGAGCCCGTCGGTCGCCGCGTAGCCGCACAGCAGGAACCAGCCGTGCATCAGCAGGCCGTAGATGACCCACTTGCCGAGCGTGTTGTGCACCGCGACCGCATGGTCGTGGCCGAAGGCTCGGTCGACGTACGGGATGCGCGCGGCCAGCAACAGCATGAGCACCATGAGGTCCGTGGCGACCAGGCCGCTGACGATGCCGGCCGCGGTCAGCATCTTGCCGAACGAGGTGATCGCGGCGATCCCGCCGTCGGCGATCCACAGCGTCACCGCCATGGCGACGGACACCCAGGCCACGACCGTCAGGAGGTCGGAGCGGACGTTCCGGGAACGCGATGTACGACGGTAGTGCCTGCGCAGTTCGGCGAGCGGGTCCGCCTTGCGCGCCCGTCGCGGGACCCGCTGCGACGGACGAGGCGCGGGGGTCGCGGGCCTCGTTGCGGTCAGTGTCGTTGCCATGTGACCAACCGTCGACGCTCAGCCTGTGCGAATCCTGTGAGTCGCCGGTGCCGCCTGTAGGAGGTTGGCTAAGGCGCGGTTAGGCCTTGGCTTTGGTTACCGCAGCCTGGGCGCTCGTGATGAACGCCTGGCTCGTGTACGTGGCTCCGCTGACCGTGGCGATGCTGCCGGACTGCGCCGAGATGACGCGCGATTTGAGGGTGGGAACGGCGCCGGCCGTGATGCTCGTCGACTCGCTGCTGGTGCTCGTCGTGGAGGCGGCGACGCTCGTGATCTTGCCGCCCGACACCGTGACGGACACGGCGACCGAGCCGTACCTGTGCGTCACGGTCCCGCCCGAGTACGTACCGTCCTTGAGCCCGCTCGCTGGCGTGGTGGTCGTGGCCTTGGTGGCGGGTGCGGTCGTGGCAGGGACCGTGGCCTTGGTCGTGGTGCCGGCCGCGGAGGTGACCCCGCCCGCCGTCGTACCCGCCTTGGTGGCAGCCGCCGTCGTGCCGGGCTTCGAGGTGGTCGTGGTGGCGCTCGGGGCGCCAGGCGTCGATGCGGCGGGATCGCCCGTCGTCGTCGAGGCGTCGTCGGGGGTCGAGGAGTCCGTGGCGCTGGCGCTGGCCGCTGCGCTGGTCTCCGTCGTGCCAGCCAGGGCAGAGGTGGTCCCCTGCTGGCCTGCCTGATCGGCGCTGAGCGTCTGACCGTTCGCCGTGGCCGCGCCCCAGGCGGCGGCGAGAATACCGGCGGAGGTGGCGACGGCAATGACCTTGCCTCGAGTGCTCACCAGGAGAACCTTTCGTTGTGGATCGCGCTGGCAGGCGTCCCCGCCGCCAGCGCGTCCGCGATGACCAGGTCAGCAACCGACTGCGGACCACAGATGAAGACGTCGCTCTGGGCGACGGCAGGGGCGAGGTCGACCAGGCGCATGGCCCGGTACTGCTCAGGCAGCCACGTCGGCTCCCCGACCAGGTCGGACGCGCGTGGACCGACGAGCGCGATCAGACGGGCTCCCTTCGCCCGGCACAAGGTGTCGATCTCGTCGACGAGGTAGAGCTGTTCGGACGTCGACGCGCGCAGGATCACGGTCGAGACGCCGGGCACGATGTCGGTCCCTTCGAGCAGGGCCCGGATCGGCGCGATCCCGATGCCGATCCCAACGAGCGTCACGCCGAGCTGGGAGCGAGAGCTGTCGGTGAAGATCCCGTACGGGCCCTCGATGGCCACCCTCGTCCCGGGCCGCACGCTCAGCAGCTTCGCCGTCCCGCGGCCGAGGGCGCGGATCGTGATCCGCAGCGTGTCGTTCGTGGGCGCCGCCGACAGCGAGAACGGGTGGTGGTGCCACCACAGGCCGCGCCCGAGGAAGCGCCACGCGAGGAATTGACCGGCCTGGGCACCGAGCCTGTCGAGGTTCTTGCCGCGCATCTCGATGGACACGACGTCGGTGTCCTCGAGCTCGACGCGGCTGACGACCAGCCGGTGCTCGAGCGAGGTGACGAGGGGGAACACGAAGCGGAACGACAGGAGCATGAGCGCGGTGAGGGCGAAAAGGGCCATCCAGTACCAGCGCTGCCAGGTGCCCTCGGCGAAGACGCCCGACATCGAGAACTGGTGGGGCAGCGAGAGGCCGACCGCGACGTACGTGACGAGGTGGATGACGTGCCACACCTCGTACGGCAGCTTCCGCTTGACGGCGACGATCGAGGTGATGCCGACCGCGGCCAGCGCACCGAGCGCGATCACGCTGAGCACGAGGTCGGAGATGCCGAGCAGCGAGGCGATCTCGGCGATCACGCCCTTCGAGTCCAGCAGGGTGTAGCCGCAGGTGAGCAGGAAGGCGTGGCCCAGCAGCCCGCAGATGACCCACTTGCCGAGCGTGTTGTGCATCGCGACGGCCCGGTCGTGGCCGTAGGCGGCGTCGATGTACGGGACGCGCGCGGCCAGGAACAGCATCAGGACCATGAGGTCGGTGGCAACCAGCCCCGCGACCGTGCCGGCGGCGAGGAAGAAGCTGCCGGCGGTGGTGACGGTCCGGATGCCGCCGTCGGCGACCCACAGCCCGAGGGCGCCGGCCACCGAGGCCCACGCGAGCACGGTGAGCAGGTCACGGCTGAAGCGACGCTGGTCGGTCTGCAGGCGGTAGAGCCTGCGGAGCGTGGTCTGCGGGACGACGACGGCCGGAACCGGCGCCACGGGCGCGGTCGCCGTGATGCTCGCAGGAGCTGATGTGGTTGACACGTCAATGACGGTAGGGAGGTCGATGATGGCCCGGCGTCCTGATGACAGACCGCTCATCGAGGCGGGGCGCTCGTCCGTGTCCAGAGGGCTGTACATCGGGGCTCCTGACTGCCGCATGCCGCTTGGGCTCTCAGGAACGGGGATCGTACGTTCTCGAAAACCCTTGTCACGGCACGCTAACTCGTCAGGTGGGTTCCTGAGAATCTCTCAGGGTAAAGTCTCGGTTAGGAGCGGGCCAAGGTTCAGAAGCCGGCCGCTGCGGCGAGCTTCTCGGTCCATTCGGCAGACACCGGCACGGCCTTGTCGTCGAGGGTGGCGATGGGGCTGACGCCTCTCCCGGAGGAGGCCAACCAGGCTCCGGTGACCTCGTACAGCTCGGGGATCGTGATCAGGGCCCGCTCGAACCGTACGTCGTGGGTAGACGCCCACTCGTCGATGAGATCGACGGTCACCGAGGCCAGGATGCCGGTGGCGCCGGTCGGCGTGGTGTGGACGACGCCGTCGCGCACCCAGACCAGGCTGGACGTCGGCCCCTCCAACGCGTATCCGTCAGAGCTCACGAAGAGCGCGTCGTCGGCGCCCCGGCGGGCGGCCTCGCGACGTGCGGAGGTGTGGACGGCGTACGAGAGGAGCTTGGCGCCGCCCAGGAGCCACGGAGCGTCGGCGAACGCGTCGCTGGCGTAGCCACGGCACATGGTCGCGACGGCGATCGGGGCGCGGTCCCCAGGCGTCATGTCGGTGATCGTGAGCAGCGTGGTGGCGCCCGGGGTGCCGTGCTCGAGCCCGCGGGTGTGAACGATCTTCAGCACCGCCTCTCCCGGGGTCGTCCAGGCGGCGAGAGCCTCGTCGGCGAGCGCGGAGATCGCGGCGACGTCCGGAACCGGGAGCTCTACTGCGGCGGCGGAGATCGTGAGCCTCGCGAGGTGGCGGTCCAGGTTCTCGACGATGCTCACACCCGCGGCGTCCGTGACCACCCTGGTGGCATCGAAGATGCCGTCACCCCTTGTCAGGCCGAAATCGTCGGCGGTCACGACCGCTTGCTCGGTGGGCACGAGACCACGGCCGAGCACGGCGACCAGTTGGGGCATCAGAGCGCCGCGATCGCGGCGTCGTAGTCGGGCTCATCGCCGGTCTCGGGGACCAGTTCAGTGTGGAGCACCGTGCCCTCGGCGGACAGCACGACGACCGCTCGCGCGAGGAGTCCGGCGATGGGACCGTCGACGATCCGTACGCCGAAGGCCTCGCCGAATCCCGTGCGGAACCCCGAGCCCATCGCGACATTCGCCAGTCCCTCGGCGCCGCAGAACCTGGCCTGGGCGAAGGGCAGGTCGTTCGAGACGCAGACCACGGTGGTGTTCTCGAGCGTGGAGGCGAGCTGGTTGAACTTCCGCACGCTCGTCGCGCAGACGGCCGTGTCGACGCTCGGGAAGATGTTGAGCACGACCCGTCGCCCCTTCCAGTGCTGGACGGTGACGTCGGACAGATCGGCGAGGGTCACGCTGAACGCGGGTGCCTGGGCGCCCACCGCGGGAAGATCGCCGGAAGTCTCTGCGGGAACGCCGCGACGGGTGATGTGAGCCATGCGCAGTTTCTAGCAGATCACTGGTAGGGCGGCAGAAGCCGGTCGGTCCGCAGAACGCGAACTGTCAGTGGGCCCGCATAGGTTCGGGGGCAACAAGGAGGTTGAACATGCCCGGACGTCACGATGCCGAGACGCGCGAACTGCTGGCTGCCCTCACTGGTCAGCGAGCGTTCCTGTCCTTCACGGCCCAGGGTCTCAGCGACGAACAGGCTCGGCTGACGCCGACGGTCAGCGAGCTGCACATCGGCGGGATCATCAAGCACGTCACCTCGACCGAGCGCGGCTGGGTCGCGTTCATGAGCGGTGGTGACATGGCAGAAGCAGCTGGCGACTGGTGGGCAGGCCATCACATGAGCGAGGACGAGACGCTCGCCGAACTCCTCGCCGACTTCGCCCGCTCAGCCGAGGAGACCGAGGCCGCGGTGCTGGCGCTGCCGAGCCTGGAGGTGGAGAACCCGCTCCCGGAGGCGCCCTGGTTCGAGCCCGGCGCGACGTGGACCGCCCGCACGGTGCTGCTCCACCTCATCGGCGAGATCTCGCACCACGCCGGCCACGCCGACATCATCAGAGAGACGATCGACGGTCAGAAGACGATGGGGTGATGCCGGACGGTTACCAGGTAATGAGAGCGGCGCGGTCGTACTCGCCGTCGGGCCAGACCACCCGCTGGATGCCGGCGGCGGCCAGGGCCTTGCGACACCCCGGGCACGGGGGGTCGGTGATGTAGGCGGTGGCGCCCTTGGTGTCGCGCGTCGCGAACAGCAGGGCGTTCACCTCGCCGTGGATCGCGATGCAGAACCCGGGAGTGCCGGGGCGGTCGTAGTCGCCGAGACCTGGCACCTGCTCGTACGTCAGCAGACCCCGCGGGCAGGCTCCGTCAAGGCAGTCGCTCTCACCCGGTGCCGCGCCGTTGTAGCCGGTCGCAATGATGCGATGGTCGACCACGAGGACGGCTCCGACCTTGCGGCGCCGACACTTCGCGCGCACTGAGACCGCCTGCGCGATGCCGAGGAAGTAGTCGTCCCAGCCCGGCACGGAGAACTCGCTCAGATGCTCGTCCTGACGGGGATTCCCGGCGCTCGTTGACACGGCCCAACCCTACGCTGTGCCCGTTGCCTCGCATCGGGCACAGTCACAGGAAACAGGACATCATGGAGCAGTTCGACCCCAACCAGCCCTATCACTACGTCGGACGCAACGTTCAGATCGGAAGCGGCTTCGGGGGCATGAAGCCCGTCGCCCAGTCGGGGACCGTGACCATCGGTCAGGACGGCACCGTCGCGCTCTACGGCACCGACGGTGGGATCATCGCCAAGGCACCCATCACGGCTGTCACCACCAAGAAGGTCCCCTTCGTCGGCGCCCAGACCGTCTTCGTCTTCTTTGGCGACACGCGCTACTCGGTCACGGTGAACGCGGTGAGTGGGCAGATCATGTCTGGAGACCTGTACCCCGGCGCGCTCGGCGTCTTCTCGTCCCGACAGTCCACCTCCGAGTTCGTCAAGACCCTCGACGCAGTTCGCGGGCACTGAGGTCCGAAAGGACGGCTGCAGCGTGACTCACCTGGTGCTCACCCTCCTCGGCGACGACCGCCCAGGCCTGGTCTCCGCGGTCTCGCGGGCCGTCGCCGACGCCGGCGGCAGCTGGCTGGAGAGTCAGCTGGCCCGGCTGGCCGGAACCTTCGCCGGCATCGCGCTGGTCGAGGTGCCGTCGGACCAGGTCGAGTCCCTGCGCGCAGCGCTGGCCGGGCTGTCCGACCTCGTCGAGGTGGGCGTCAAGGATGCAGCCGCTCAGGCGCCAGTGGGGGGTCGCCGGCTGGTGCTGCACCTGCTCGGTCACGACCAGCCCGGGATCGTACGGCAGGTCACCGAGGCGCTCGCCGCCCACGGCGTGAGCATCGAGCAACTCTCGACGGCGACCGTCGAGGCCCCTATGGCTGGCGGCCTGCTCTTCGAGGCCGACGCCGTGCTCACCGCGCCAGACGACGTCGACACCGCCGAGCTGCAGGACGCCCTCGAGTCCCTGGCTCGCGAGCTCATGGTCGACCTCGACCTGAACCCCGCCGAGTAGGTCCTCAGCGGACGGGCGACACCGCCGCAACCACCAGGCCGGACGTCGTCGGCACCAGGTTGTCCATCGCCGCGAGCTCCGCCGGGGCGTCCTCGAGCGTGACGACCTTGCCGATCAGTCGTCCTACGTCGAGTCGCCCGTCGGCGACCATCGCCAGCAGCGCCGGGTAGTCGACCGCGGCCATGCCGTGGCTGCCCACGACCTCGAGCTCCTTCGAGATCACGGGTCCCCACGGGAGGGGCGCGTCGGCGTGGTCGGCGAGCATGAGCCCCACCTGTACGTGGCGTCCGCGCCTACGCAGGGTACGGATCGAGGCCGATGCGGTCGCGGAGGACCCCAGCGCGTCGACGCTGACGTGGGCGCCACCGCCCGTGATCTCGAGCACCGCGTCGACATCCGGCGTAGCCAGCACGTGATCGGCGCCCAGCTCCGTCGCCCGGGCACGCGCGCTCTCGGACGGGTCGACCGCGACGATGCGCGCGCCGAGCGCCTTGCCGATGAGGATCGTCGACAGCCCGACGCCCCCGCACCCGTACACCGCCAGCCACTCGTCGGCAGCCAGGCGCCCCTGCCGCGTCACCGCGTGGAAGGCCGTCGCGAACCGGCAGCCTAGAGCCGCCGCGGTCACCGCATCGACACCGTCGGGCAGCCGTACGAGGTTGAAGTCGGCGGCCCGCACCTGGACCAGCTCGGCGTACGACCCGGGATGCGTGAACCCCGGCTGCGTCTGGTCCGGACAGACCTGCGCGTCGCCGGCGAGGCACCAGTCACAGCGCCCGCAGCCGTTGACGAACGGCACGGTCACCCGGTCGCCGACGGCGAAGCGCGTCACGTCGGCCCCCACGCGTGCGACCACCCCGGCGAACTCGTGGCCCGGGATGTTGGGCAGCGGCACGGGGTCATGGCCGCGCCAGGCATGCCAGTCGGAACGGCAGATCCCCGTCGCCTCGACACGCACGACTGCCCCATCGACCGGGCACTCCGGATCCGCCACCTCGTGGATCGAGAGAGGACCCGCCACCGCCTCGTACACCACAGCTCGCACGGCGCCGTTTCTACCACTGCGGGGCGTCGGGCCTCCTCGTCGGCACGCTGCTGGACGTTCAGGCGGGCAGCCGCGTCGCGGCCGGCTCTCTGTACGGCTACTTGATCGACCCCGTGACCTGACCCGCGCCCTGGACACTGGCCACGCAGGCGAACCACCGTTGACCGGCGTTGAACCCGGCCTCACTAGGGGGAATGATCTCCAGCGAGTACGTCGCCTTCTTGCTCGTGTACGCGGCCAGCGCCGTCTCCGTACAGGTCGCGGTGACGTTGCTGTCCCCCTGCACGTCGGCCATGTTCGACGACGTGATGGCGTCCTCGAGGGTGCCCGTCGCGTACGTCTCCCAGTAGTGCGGGCTCGTACACGCGATCTTCTGCGCCTGGACGTAGCCCGAGATCGACACCAGGCCGCCCCAGCACTGGCCGACCGTCGGGCCGCTGGGCGTGGACTTGGCAGAGGCGGGCGTTGATGACGAGCCACCGGCGGCGTTGGTGGAGCCCACCGGTCCCGCCGCAGCGACCGTGCCGCGCGCCGCCTGGACGCCGAGCGTTCCAGCTACACCAACCACCAGCCCGGCGAACGCGGCGGCGATCACGAGCGGCCAGCGCGTGTCCGTACGCACCGGGGGCTGCGGCAGCGCCGGACGTACGACGGTCGCGAACGAAGCCACCGGCCCGCGGACCAGCAACTGCGCGGTCCCCGGGATCGCGAGGCCGGACAGCGCCTCGAAGAACGCGCGGCCGGTGGGGTAGCGACGGTCCGGGTCGTGATGGGTCGCGGTCCAGATGACCTGCATCAGCCCTTCTGCGCCCGCGATCCCCGGGTCGGGGAGTGGCTCATGGAGGTGCTGCATCAGCTGGGTCACGGTGACGGGAGTGCCGTCGCTGGCGGTGCGGGGTGCGCGGCCGATCAGGGCGGCGTACAGGGTGGCGCCCAGCGACCAGACGTCCGCCTGGGGGGTGGGGGGCGCTCCGTTGAACACCTCGGGCGCGGCGAACGCGGGGGTCAGCGCCTCGAGAGTGACCGACAGGTCCCGGCCGGGCTCGATGACGGCGGCCAGTCCGAAGTCGCTCAGCCGCGGCGTCCCGTACGCATCGATCAGGATGTTCGCCGGCTTGATGTCGCGGTGGAGGATGCCGGCGTCATGCGCGGCGCCGAGCGCGCTGGTCATGGCGAGCCCGAGGTCGCGCACGTCAGCGAGCCCGAGCGCTCCCCGCGCCCGCAGCAGCTGGCTGATGTTCCCGTTCTCGCAGAGCTCCATGACGAGGTACGGGTGGTTCTCGGGCGTCGTGCCGACGTCGATCAGCGAGACCACGTGCGGGTGGTCCGAGATGCGGCCGGCCGCGGTCGCCTCGCGCAGGAAGCGCCGCTTCGAGCGATCGTCGTCGAGCGTGCGGGCGTCGATCTTCACGGCGACGTCGCGCTCCACGGCGACCTGCCGCGCCCGGTAGACGATCGCGAAGCCGCCGCGCCCGATGACATCGCCCAGGACGACCCCGGGCACAGGCTGGTTCATAGCGCTCCTCGTGTGGTGCGCGTCACGTTAGTGCAGGCGGGGCTTCTTCTTCGGCGCGACCATGCCGACCCAGCGCAGCAGCACGTAGCCGACCGCGCCCACCACCCCGAAGATCACCAACGACATCGGTACGACGGGCCAGCTGACACCGATGCTGGTGCCGCCGATGGCGGTGATCAAGACGTACAGGCCGAGCAGGACGGACATGCCCATCCCGAGGACTCCGAGCATCAGCATCACGCCCCCGGCGCCCGCGACCAACGCCTTGCCGATCGCGACGAGGACGCCCTTCGCGCCGGGCGTCTCCGACAGCACGCGGTGCCCGCGGCGCGGGGTCACCGACGCCCGCAGCTGCTCCCAGAACGTCGGCGGCGCCTGCTCGGCCTCGAAGATCGGCCGGTCGTCGTCGGGCGTGGTCACGGGGTCAGGGTACGCGCGAGTGACCTGCACTCAGTGACGCATAGCCGCTCGCCGATCTCTCCACGCACCGGTGAACACGTAGGTGTCACTGAATGTAGGTGCCGACGGGTCAGCGCCCCGTCGCGGTCGCTGCGGCCCGACCGGCGGCCCACTGAGCCACGTCGCCGCGGGAGATCGCGACGGCCATGAGGTCGGGGAAGGCGTCCGGTGTACAGGCGAAGCAGGGGATGCCGAACGCTGCGAGCGCGGCGGCGTTCTCCTTGTCGTAGCTGGGTTTTCCGTCGTCGTCGAGCGCCAGGAGGACGAACACGGTGGTGCCCGCGCCGGCGATCGCCGCGAGTCGACGGATCATCTCGGGCGACCCCTGCCCCTCGTACAGATCGCTGATCAGCACGAACACCGTGTCGCGGGGGCGCGTGATCAGAGGGGTGCAGTACGCGAGGGCGCGGGGCGTGTCGTTGCCCCCGCCGAGCTGGGTGCCGAAGATCACATCGACCGGGTCGCTCAGCTCGTCGGTGAGGTCGACGACGGCCGTGTCGTACACCACCAGGCTCGTCTTCAGCGCCCTGATGGACGCCAGCACGCTCGCGAAGATCGACGCGTACACCACCGACGTCGCCATCGACCCCGACTGGTCGACGCACAGCACGATCTCGCGCGCGAAACCCGTCTGCTTGCGGCCGAAACCGATCAGCCGCTCGGGGATGATCGTGCCGAGGTCAGGCTGGTACGAGGCGAGGTTGGCCTTGACCGTACGGTTCCAGTCGATGTCGCCCGGCCGTGGTCGGCTGGTCCGCTGGGCACGGTTCAGGGCGCCCCGCACCGACGACCGCAGCCGGTCGGCGATCCGACGCTCGACCTCCTCGACCACCGTCCGTACCACCGTGCGCGCCGTCGCCCTGGCCTGCTGCGGCAGGAGCGATCGCAGCGACGCGAGGGTGGCCACGAGGTGCACGTCCGGCTGTACGGCGGACATCATCTCCGGCTCCAGCAGCAGCTGCTTCAGCCCGAGACGGTCGATCGCATCGGCCTGCATGACCTGTACGACGGTGCTCGGGAAGTACGTACGGACGTCGCCCAGCCAGCGCGCCACCCGCGGCGCCGACGCCCCCATGCCGACCACGACGTTCTCCTTCGAGCCGAGCTCACCGTCGGACTGGTTGTCGTACAACGCACTCAGCGCCGCATCCATCCCCAGGTCGCCGGGCTCCAGCGCGTCGTTCGGCCCGTCGCCGAGCAATAGCCGCCACCGCCTGGCTCTCTCCTCAGTCATCGCCGCACCCCCTGCCGGCCTTCGAGACGCCGCGCGACTGCGTCGCAAGGCTCCTCAGGCAACCGAGATCGACCTCCGAGACCGCGCCCCATCCCGGATCCCTGAGGAGCCTGTCGGCGAAGCCGATCGGCGTCTCGAAGGGTCCCTCTCGCGTTCATCGCACACCCCCGAGCAGCAGACGTACGGTCTCGAGCGCGGCGGTGAGCCCGGAGATCGGCAGATCCTCGTCGGACTCAGCCGCGGCCGTCGCCTGGTCGAGCACCGCGACGCGGTCGGCCAGCGCCCCGCGCTCGGGCTTGTTGAAGGCGCCGAACGCCCGGCGCATCACGGGCAGCACCTCGACGAAGTCATCCTCTCCGAGGTCGGCCAGCCAGCCGTCGATGAGCCCGAGGATCGCGGGATCGTGGATGAGCAGCAGCGCCGATCCTGACAGGAACCCCTCGGCGAAGGCCGCCCGCTCGAGCACGGACGGTCCGTGCGACAGCGCCCGCCCGAGAGAAGCACGCGCCTCGTCGCCCTCGATCTCCCCGGCGTCGAGCAGGGTCCGGGTGAGGCGTCCGCCCAGCAGTCCCGGTACGTCGGCGCGCGCGAGCACCCTGCGGATCGCGTCCAGCCACAGCGCCCGCGCCTCCGCCGACAGCAAGCCGATCGTGCCGGTGACCGCGTCGAGGTGCGGCCGCAGGTCGGCTGCCGCTTCCGGCGACATGCCACCGATGGCGGCGGGCAGCCCGGCGGCGACCCGGGCGAGCATCGCCAACGCCACGGTGCCGAGCGCGGAGGTGTCGGTGCCCCGCACGGATCCGTACCGCTGTGATCTCGCCAGCGCCGGGAGGGCTTCCATGAGCTGCGCGACGTCCGCCTCGTGAGCGGCGCGCTCGTCCAGGGCGGTGAGCAGCGGCCCCAGCGCCTTCGGCAGCTCGGCGAGCAGGGCCTTCTCGATGCGGCCGGTGATGTCGGCGAGGGGGCCCGGATCCTCGATCAGGCACGCGGTGGCGGCGAACTCGACGGTGGTGCCGTACGCCGAGGCGACCACGATCGCCACCGCGAACTCCGGCTGCCACCGCACCCGCCAGGCCTCTTTGAACGTCCCCGTGCCCGACACGTACGTCGACGTCCCCCACCCGATCCCCAGGATCCGCAAGCGGTGGAGCAGCCACGACTTGCCGCGGTCGGTGTCCTTGCGGAGGTCGAGCGTGAGGTCCTTGGGGTCGGGCGAAATGGCTAGTCGCAGCGACTTCGCCTGGGCGCGGAGGTCGGCGTCGAGGGGTACGAGAGGGGCGTCGTCCGGAACCGTACCCAGCTCCTCGCCCACGACGAGGTCGTTGGTGACGAACGCCAGCATCGGCTCGCGACCCTCGCACATCACCGCGAGCGCCGCCTCCTGCACCTCGTCGAGGCCAGCGACCGGGCGACCGCGCATGATCGCGAGCGTCTCGGCCAGACGCGTGGCCTCGATCGCGTGCGCGCTGGAGACGGGCAGGTCGTGGGTGCGGAGCACGCGGGCCACCGCGGCGAACCAGCGCGCCACCACGTCGTCGGTCTCGCGGAACAGGTGCTGGTACCAGCCGGGCGACTCGATGCCCGCCCCGTAACCAGACGCGGCGGAGAGCCTTGAGTGGGTCCAGGGCACCCAGGTGGTCGCGACCTTCGCCTTGGGCAGCCCGCGCAGCAGCTTGGCGTCGTGGCTCGCGGGCGGCAGCTTCCCCGTGAGGGCCGGGGCGTGCCAGGCGCCGCAGACCACCGCCACCCGCTCGTGGTCGCGGATGGCCGCCCGCAGCACCGTACGCATCTGCGCCTCCCGTCGGTCCTCCTCCAGCTGGTCGGACGGGGTGCGGGGCGGGGGTGCGTACAGGCGCAGCTCGCCCATGGCCTCAGTGATCGCGTCGAACGGGTCGATGCCCTGGCGCGCCTCGACGACGTCGTCCCACCACCGTTCGGGGTCGTCGTAACCGGCGGTGCGGGCGAGCACCGCGATGGGGTCTGTACGAAGGTGGTCGCGCTCGTCGGAGGAATCCGCGTTTTCGCACCCCAGATCGGTCGCACCCCCCTCATCCGGGTCCTCGCCGCCATCTGGGCTACCAAAACGCGGATCCTCCGGCAGCGATTCCTGCGGGTCGACCTTCGAGGGGGCCAGCGTCACCGCTGCCGGAAGGTCCATGAAGCGCACCTCGCGGTGGTGCTCGACCGCCCACGCGAGCGCCTGCCACTCCGGCGAGAACACCGCGAACGGCCAGTACGCCGCGCGGGTGGGGTTGCCCACGACGTACGACAGCAGCGCCACGGGCGGGCGTAACCCCTTGCCAACCCACGGTACGAGCGCGTCGGCCTCGGGCGGACCTTCGATGAGGACGACGTCGGGGTCGTGCTCCGCCAGCGCCGCCGCCACCGCGCGCGCCGAGCCGGGGCCATGGTGCCGGATGCCGAGCACCCGGACGGGGTCGGTACGGAAGGGGGTGGACCCTTCGAGACGCCCGGCGACTCCGTCGCGGGGCTCCTCAGGGACCCGAGTGGGACCGTCGGTCATCGGGACTCGTCGCGGGCGGCGCGGTAGAAGTCCTTCCAGTCCCCGCGCTCGCGGACCACGGTCTCGAGGTACTCCTGCCAGACGCTCGCGTCGGCGACCGGGTCCTTGACGACCGAGCCGACGATGCCGGCGGCGACGTCACCGGCGCGGAGCACGCCGTCGCCGAAGTGGGATGCCAGCGCGAGTCCGCTTGTCACGACGGAGATGGCCTCTGCGGTGGAGAGGGTCCCGGAGGGGGTCTTGAGCGAGGTCTTGCCGTCCTCGGTCACCCCGCGCCGCAGCTCGCGGAAGATCGTCACCACGCGCCGGATCTCGGCCTCGGCGCCATCTGCCGGGGGCAGGTCCAGCGACCGACCGAGCTCGGCCACGCGTCGTACGACGATCTGGATCTCCTCGGCCGCCGTCGCCGGCACCGGCAGCACGACCGTGTTGAACCGGCGCCGCAGCGCGCTCGACAGGTCGTTGACGCCGCGGTCGCGGTCGTTGGCCGTCGCGATGACGTTGAAGCCGCGCAGCGCCTGCACCTCGGAGTTCAGCTCGGGGATCGGCAGCGACTTCTCGCTGAGGATCGTGATCAGCGCGTCCTGTACGTCGGACGGCATGCGGGTCAGCTCCTCGATCCGCGCGATCGTGCCGGACTCCATCGCGACCATCACCGGCGACGGGACCAGCGCGTTGAGCGACGGGCCTTCGGCGAGCAGCCGCGCGTAGTTCCACCCGTACCGCACGGCCTCCTCGGGTGTGCCCGCCGTGCCCTGGACGAGCTGGGTCGAGGTGCCCGAGATGGCGGCGGACAGGTGCTCGGAGAGCCACGACTTGGCCGTACCAGGTACGCCGAGCAGCAGCAGCGCGCGGTCGGTCGCGAGCGTCGCCACGGCGGTCTCGACGAGGCGGGTGCTGCCCACGTACTTCGGCATGATCACGGTGCCGTCGGGCAGCGTGCCGCCCATCACGTACAGCACCACTGCCCACGGCGACAGCTTCCACGTGGTCGGCCGCTGCCGGTCGTCGATGCGCGCGATCGCAGCGAGCTCGTCGGCGAACTCCTGCTCGGCGTGGGGTCGCAGCAGCTCGGTCATGGACGTCCTCCATCGTGGGTCAGGAACGGTCGCAGAGCCTCGGCGATGACGGCTCTGACGGTGAGTACGGACAGTGCGTCGCGCCAGATCGTACGGGCGTGGCCACCCTCGGGCTCGCCCGCCGATCGCAGGCGTTGGGCCCAGCTCGGGGCCAGCAGGGCGGGCACGTGGCGGGCGAACATCGCCCACACCTCCGGGCCCAGCTGGTGGGAGGTGGCGCTCAGCAGGCGGCTGCCGACCTGGGTCGCCACGTCGGGGTGCCACGGGCCGCGGGTGCTCGCCAGCACGGTCGCGACCTGGTCGGTAGGCACGGTACGTACGACCTCGGCGACGCGATCGGGCGGCAGGTACGGCACCAGTCGGACGTCGACGATTCCCGCTCCGACAAGGGCGGTTGCAGCGATCGCATCACGCTGGCGGGCGGTCGCGGCGATGAGACCGGCACGGAGGTCCCAGCGCGGTTCGTCCTGCGGCAGCGTCGCCAGCTCGCCCACGCCGACGCCCGTGACCGAGGGCCACAGGCTCGGGGGGATTGCCGCGATCAGCGTGGTCAGAGCCTGGTCGCTCGACAGCGTGGCCGTGATCCCGTCACGGGCCGCCGCCTCGTCGGGCACCGGCGGCGTCAGGACGAGCGTCCGCGGGTCCTTGCGGAGCAGGCGGCTGAGCGCCGAGGCGTGGCCCTCGACGACCGCCACGGCGGTACGGGCGCGCGCGGCCATGCGCATCACGTACGCCGACCCGGGCAGACGGGCGAGTCCACCCCGTGCCATCGCCCGTACCCCTTCAGCCCTGTCGTCCAGGCACTGCTCGAGGAAGGGCTCGTCCGACGGCACGACGGTGGCGACGATGGCGCGAAGAAGGTCTGTACGGAAGGCCGCGGGCGACTGCTTCCACGCATCCTCCGCCAGCGCGCGGGCCGCGTCCGGGTCGGCGGCCCGCTGGGCGGCGAACCACGCCACCCGCTGCTCGCTGGTGCCGGTGTCCCAGACATCGTCGGCGGTCTCAGTGGTCAACTCGCGGCCCGCAGCCACGAGCTGCGCCAGGAGCCACTCGCCGCGGGCGCCGAGCACAGGGCGTACGACCGTGCGCAGATCCTGTCGGGCGAGGGCCAACGGGAGCAGGGCATGGGGCAGGCGAAGTCCGGCCGAGGCCACCATCGCCAGCGTCTCCGTGAGCACCGCGGCCCGGTCGTCGTGACGCCGGATCATGCCGCCTTCGCTGGCCAACAGCTGACCGAGGGCCGATTCCACCTGGTCGGGAACGACGGGTCGGGTGTCGACCGGTGCCGAGGATGGGGCGGCACCCTCGACCCCCGGCGGGCTGCCTCGGCGCACCACCGCAGCGGCCGCCGCGGAGTCCAGGAGGCTGTACGCGAGGGCCTGCTCATCGTCGCCCATCGCCGGGACGTACGTCGCCAACGCCCCCGCCGACGGCAGGGTCGACCGCTGGCCGGTGCCCACGGCAGCGATGGCGCACAGGTCGGCGAACGTCACAGGATCACCAGCTCTCCGCCGGACACGTACGACGTCGCCAGCAGGCCGGACGGCGTCAGCTCGCCGAGCACCGTCACGGCATCTCCGCCTGTCAGCGCGAGAATCAGCTCCGGGCTGCTCGCGACCAGCGCCAGGGAGTCGCCCCCGTCGTCGACGATGCCGGGCTGCGGCGCGAGGACGATCCGGCCGTGGACGGCCACGGGGTACGAGCCGAGCCAGGGGTCCTCGGCCAGCACCGCACGCCACGTGGCCAGGGCCTCGGCGACGGACGCCCGTGACGGCTCGAGCTCGGCGTGCAGATGGGTCTTGTGGGTCTGTCCGACCATCGCGCGGAGCGCCGGCCCGCCGGGGTAGAAGTGGAGGTCGGCGGTGATGGCGGAGCCCGGCACCAGGGAGGCGTCAGCCTGCATGCCGCGGGGCGTGAAGAAGAGGACGAGCGCCCATCGGCCGGTCGCCGTCCCGTACAGCCAGACGCGTCTCGTCGACACCTGCTCCTCGTCGGAGTCGCGCATGCCGACCACGGCCCAAGTGTCGGTGACCGGCGGGGTCGCGAGCACGGGCTCCTTGGGGACGGTGAAGCCGAGGTGGCTGCGTACGGTCGCGCGCAGGTCGTCGGGGAGATCAGGCTGAGCCCAGGCGCGGGCCAGCAGGTGCAGCAGCCCGTACTCGGCGACCGTCTGGTCCAGCCACAGCGCGCTGCCGCGAGGGCCTCGCGCCTGGCGGGTGGCGATGCCCGTACGGTCGAGGTCGCGCAGCCTGCCCGCGACCCCGGGGACCTGGGCGTCGACCATGCGCGCGGCGAGATCGGTGAGGGCGCCGGGACGGGTGTGCGCGATGCCGGCGGTGACCTGGTCAGCGAGCCAGCGCTCGAGCTCCGCGAGCCCCTGCGAGACGCGCTCCTCGCGCTGCGCGGCGCGGGCAGCCGCCGCCGCGAGCTGTTCCTCGGTCTTCTCGGCGGGGGCCTCGCGGGTCGGCGTCGCCGTGCCCTTCTCCTGCTTGGTCGACCACTCCAGCGCGAACCGGCTGATCGACCCGCCCTCGTCGATGCGGCCCTCGGCCCACAGGTACAGCAGCGCCAACACGTGCTTGCAGGGGAACTTGTGGCTGGGGCACGAGCACCGGTACGTCGGCCCCGACACGTCGATCGCCACGCTGTACGGGGTGCGGCCCGAGCCCTGACATGACCCCCACAGCAGCGGATGCGACCACCCGATGTCCGACCACGGCACGGGCGTGGCGAGTCGGCGGCCGGCGACCTCCGACGCCGAGTCCGGAGCCAGGGCCGTGACCCGCTCCGTCGTCCACCGTTCGCCCATGCGCCGAGGCTAGCGGTCTGTACGGACGGGGCCCGCTCAGCGTCCGACGAGTCGTCTGAAGTGGGCGGGCCCCGAGGCCGACCGGAGCGACCTGGCTTCGATCGGAGTTGTGGTCGTTCTGACGGGCCGCGTCCGAAGCGCCGAGGGTTCGATCGGAGTTGTGGTCGGAATGCGACCTTGGAGTGCGCTGATAGCGACCACAACTCCGATCCAGAGCCCGAGGAGTCCCGTCGGCGCGCCTATTCCGACCACAACTCCGATCGGAACCAGAGGTCTTGGCCCGACGACGGCCACCAGATCCGCGGTGCCGCAACCCGGCAGAGGCCGGTTGACCAGGATCGCGGCCTACCATCGGGCCATGCGACTCATACCTCCCGCCTGGACCCTGGCCATCGCCGTCGTACAGCGTGGGCTGGTTCGGCGCGAGAGCCGTCGCGACTACCCGGGTCGTCGAGCGCTGAGCACGGGACTGGCCGTCGCCGGGGTCGGCCTGATGGGCGCGGCGGTATGGCAGTTCACCCGCGCCCGTACGACGTTCGACCCCGTGAACCCCTCCCGGGCATCAGCCCTTGTCACGACTGGTTTGTTCGGCGTCAGCCGGAACCCGATCTACATCGCCGACGCGCTGCTGCTCACCGCTCACGCCGCCTGGCTCGGGCGCCCCATCGCGCTGCTCGGCATCCCCGCACTGGCGGCCGTCCTGCAGCCCCAGATCGCGGCGGAGGAGAAGGCGCTGCGGGAACGGTTCGGGGCCGAGTACGAGGCGTACGTCGCGAAGGTCCCGCGCTGGGTCGGCCCGCGCGCCTGACTCCTTTCGGGT
>JAPUEI010000066.1:38419-50461 GCA_027492675.1 Propionibacteriaceae bacterium
TCCGGGTTGCCCTGTATCACCGGGGCCCGTGACCGCTCCTGAGATACATGACGTCCGAGACTCCCCACACCTCGGCAGATCCCGAGGAGACCCCGGCAGCTGCCGGCCCGATGCCGTTCGCCGTGACCGGCCCCGGCGACCTACAGATCGCCGCCGATCGCACCGGCACGACGACCTTCACCGTGACGAACCTCACGGGGCGGCCCGTACGGGTGCGGCTGCAGCCCAAGTCGTCCGATCCCACGCACGACGCGTGGTACTCCGTCTCCGGCGACCCCGAGGTGCCCATGACCGTCGGCGCGACGATCACTGTGGACGTGAAGGCGAAGGTGCCCGCTGACGTACCCGCCGGCAAGGACTCCCTGCACCTGCGCGCCGTCGACGAGGCCGACCCGGAACAGCTGACAGACGGCCAGCCGGTCGCGGTCGCCATCCCCGCCGCACCGGCACCGCCGAAGAAGGGCCCGTACCTCGCGATCGCGATCATCGCCCTCGTCGTCCTGCTCGTCGGGGGCGCCGCCATCTGGTGGTTCCTGCTGCGCACGCCGACCCCGCCGCCACCCCCGCCGTCCCTGACGCCGAGCCCGATCCTCACGGTCGCGATGACCGCGCCGCCCGTCATCTCCGGACAGCTCGTCGTCGGCTCCGTCGTCACCACGACCGCGGGCACCTGGACGAACGCCACCACGACCTCGGTGCAGTGGTTCTCGTGCACCGCCCCGACCACCTGCACCCCGATCCCCGGGGCGAGCGGCACCGCGTTCCAGATCATGGGAACCCAGGCCGGCACGTACCTCAAGGTCACCGCGACCGCCGTCGGCCCCGTCGACACAGCGACCGGCGACTCGGCCGTCTCCGCCATCGTGCGCACCGTGGTGCCCAACGTCGCCACCCTCAACGTCTTCGGGGCGCGGTCGCTGCTGGCGGCGTACGGCCTGACCGGCGTCGTCGCCAACGACCCCACCAACTCGGGCTGCTCGATCGTCACCAGCCAGACCCCGGCCCAGGGCAGCGTCGCCGACAAGAACGGCGTCGTCCAGCTGGTCGTGACGTACAAGCCGCTGACCAGCTGCGTGTACGTCGTCGCCACCTACCGGGCCACGTTCATCCCCTACTCGGTCCCCACGAAGTCCTAGGAGGAGTCATGCGAGCCGTCTCCGGAGTGCTCACCGTCGTGCTGAGCGTGGTCATCCCCGCCGGCCTCCTGGTCGTGGTCACCACCGCGCTGGGCGCCCCCGCGTACATGCTGGCCGTGCTTCTCGGGATCGTGATGTTCGCGTACGGGATCGTCGCGGCCTGGATGGGGTCGTACGACCTCGGCTCGCCCATGGGCTGGCTGATGCTGCTGGTGGACCTCACGTGGAGCCTGCCGAACACGGTGTTCGGCGCGCTGACTGGGCTGTGGCTGTACGCGATCTTCGGCACCCCGTCCTCGGCGAACAGCGCGGGGCGCGGCTGGATCACGTACAGCCCGCGCTCGACCACCGGCTTCGGCAACGACGTGCTGCAGACGCTCGGCACGGTCAACCTCGGCGGCTCCGGGCAGCACGAGCGCATGCACCTGCTGCAGGCGCGGATCTTCGGCCCGCTGTACCTGCCGCTGTTCGGCTCGTTCTACGTGGTCACGTTCCTCATCCAGTGCCTGTTCACGCTGATCCTGGGGTTCGCCCTCAAGGCCGCGGGCATCCGCACGTCGGCCCACCTCAACCCCCCCAGCCGGTCGGCCGTCAGCGGCTTCTTCGGCTGGATCTACTTCGCGACGCCGTTCGAGGTGTGGGCATATGCCTCCGGCAACCCGTGACACGCCGCTCGCGGCAGCTCTCGCCGGGCTCGCCGCCGACCTGCCCGCCGCGGACGCCGTCACCGTCGAGGTCGTGGGCCTGACCCCGCGTCACTGCGACCACGAGCGCCAGGAGAGCCGGGCGAAGGTGTCCGTGCTCGTGACGGCCCCCGATGCCCCCGAGCGCGTCGTCGAGGCGCTGCTCGCGCTGCAGGTGCTGGCGACGTACGAGATCGGCCACGTCGCCGGCCCGACCTGGTGGTCCGCCCTCGGGCGCCGCCCACAGGCCGCGTTCCTCGTGACGCTCGACGTGGCGCAGCCGTTGCCGACCCGCACCGTACCGACCGTCCAGCACCCGCTGGAGGCCCTCACCTACGACCGCAACCGACAGACGAGACCCGACGCACCCGCGCCGGCCTGACGAAGGAGAGAGCATGCCGATCTACAACGTTCCCGGCGTCTACGTGGAGGAGGTGCCCAGCGGCGTACGTCCCATCGCGGCCCAGTCGACGTCGACCCCGGTCTTCATCGGCACCGGCGGCAAGAAGGACGCCCCCTTCGGGGAGCCGATCGCCATCACCACCTGGACCGAGTACGCGAACACCTTCCTCGGAGAAGGCGCCATGACCCCGCTGTCGCACGCCGTCAACGGGTTCTTCCTCAACACCCAGGGCCGCTGCTACGTGCTCGACATCGGCGGCGGCACGCTCACCGGTACGGCCACGAGCCCCGGCCTGTCCGTACTGGAAGCCATCGACGACATCGCGATCGTCGCGGCGCCGGGCTACACCGACGTCGCCTCGTACGAGGCCGTCATCGCCCACTGCGAGAAGATGCGCGACCGCGTCGCGATCCTCGACGCGGTGCCGAACGGGCGCGACCAGATGGCGTACACGCGGGTCGCCACCGCGGCCCCCGCTGCTCCGGCGGCCGCCCCGGAGGGCGCCGACGCCGCAGCCGCTGCGGGGGCTGGCGGCGGACGCCGAGCCGTCGAGGCGTACAGGCCCCGCTCCTCGGACTTCGCGACCGTCTACCACCCCTGGCTCACGGTGAAGGACCTTGTCACCGGGGAGACCGTGGCCGCGCCGCCGTCGGGCTACATGGCCGGTGTCTGGGCGCGTACGGATGCGTCGCGGGGCGTCTTCAAGGCCCCCGCCAACACGCCGATCCGGGGCATCATCGGCGTCCAGCGGCGCGTGGCCCCGCAGGAGCAGGGCGAACTCAACGACGCCGGCGTGAACGTGATCCGCATGGTCGGGCGCGGCGACATCCTGCCGTGGGGCGCCCGCACGCTGAGCTCCGACGCCCAGTGGCGCTACCTCTCCGTACGTCGCCTGTTCTGCATGGTCGAGGAGGCCATCGCGGACGGCACCCAGTGGATCGTGTTCGAGCCGAACGACAAGCCGCTGTGGAACATGATCAAGCGCGACGTGACCGCGTTCCTGCTCGGTCTGTGGCGCGATGGCGCGCTGGCGGGAACCCGCCCCGAGGAGGCCTTCTTCGTGAAGTGCGACGCCGAGACCAACCCGCCCGATGTCGTCGACGCCGGACGCGTCGTCGCCTGGGTGGGGCTCGCGCCGGTGAAGCCGGCCGAGTTCATCGTCTTCCAGGTGTCCCAGTTCTCTGGCGGCACCACGACCGAGGAGCTGAACAATGCCTGAGGCAG
The DNA here is from genome assembly GCA_027492675.1 of Propionibacteriaceae bacterium. Lineage (GTDB taxonomy): Bacteria > Actinomycetota > Actinomycetes > Propionibacteriales > Propionibacteriaceae > Fen-668. The sequence goes on from JAPUEI010000066.1 coordinate 41,866, forward strand.
CCCGCTGGACGGACCCGTACGGGGCCTTCAACTTCAAGATCTCCGCCGGAGACCAGCTCTTCGGGCACTTCACGGAGTGCTCGGGGATCAGCATCGACGTGGCGACCGTCGAGTACCGCGAGGGCGGCCAAGCCTCCGTGGTGCACCAGGTGCCGACGATCACGACGTACCACGACATCACGCTGCGGTACGGGCTCACCGAGTCGACGCAGCTGTGGACGTGGTTCCTCGCCACCGCGCAGGGCCGGGTCGACCGGCGCAACGTGTCGATCGTGCTGCTCGACGCGGCCGGGTCCGCGCCGGTGCTGCAGTGGGACCTGATCGGCGCTTTCCCCAAGCGGTGGGTCGGCCCCGAGCTGCGCGCCACGGCACGAGCGGTCGCCGTCGAGGAGATCGTCCTGGCCTACGAGAGCCTCGGACGGGCCGAGTGAGATGACCGGCGAGGTGGGGGTCCGCGACGCCGTCCGGCAGCTCGGCCGGGCGGTGGGGACCTTGGTACGGGCCGTGGTCGGCAGCGTGCGGCGCACGCGCCCGGCGGCCGCGCCCAGCGGACCCCCGCAGGAGTGGCTGGATCTGGTCGCCGAGACCGATCCCGCGTGGCTCGCCAGCTCCCGGTGGGCTGACCGGGTCGACCGGAAGCGGCCCCGGGTTCGCGAGGTGGTCGAGGTTCCGCCGCCAGTCGATGAGGCGGTCCCGGTGGTGGAGCCCCGCGAGGCCAGGGCGGTGTACGAGGAGGAGCCGGTCGTCGAGGAGCCGCGGCCCCGTCGCGAGACCCGGGTGCACCAGCAGCCCCGACTGCTGCCCGTCGAGGACGAGGCTCCGCGGGCGCCCAGCCGCGCGCGGCGGGCGGCGCTCGAACCCGTGGTGGCCGACGATGCGCGGGTCCCCGCGGACACCGCACCCCTCCGGACCGCGGCCGCCCGCCCGACCGAGACCGGACCCGCCCCGCAGCCACCGGCACCGGAGACGACAGCCGCCCCGTACGCCGCGCCGCCCCGCCCCCACCCGTACGTCACGCCCCCCGACGTACATCGCCCTCCTGCGGAGGCTCCCGACGTACGGACCGCGCCCGAGCACCCTCGCCACGAGACGGCTCCGCTGCCGGCGCACATCAGCGAGCTCGGCACCTGGTCGCCGCGCGAGGCCGCGACCCGGCGCTCGACCCCGGCAACCCCACCTGCCGCACCCACCTGGCCCGAACTGCCGCGCACCGACGACCTCGACGACTCGACCGCGGGGGCCGGTCTCGCCGCCCGCCTGTGGTCGGCGGACGCCCCCGACGCCCTGACCCTGGCCCAGCGGAGGAGCTGACATGGAGAGCGTCACGTTCATCGTCGCCGACACCGGCGAGCGCATCAGCTGCCAGCTCAACCCCGAGCGGCTGGTCCAGCGACGTACAGCCGGTCTGCGTCGCCCCGTCGCCGGCTCCGGGCCCGTCACCGGCCCGCAGAGTTCCGACGACCTGCTGCTGCATACAGGCGGCGGACGTACGGAGCTCGACCTCGAGCTCCTCTTCGACATCGAGACCTCGTCGGCGGCGCAGGCCGCGCCCGGCGATGTCCGCGACCTCACCCGACCCCTGTGGCAGCTCGCCGAGAACCCCACCGAGGCCAACCAGCCCGTACGCGCGGTGCGCTTCTGCTGGGGACTGTGGAACGTGCTCTGCGTGGTGGCCGCGGTCGCCGAGCGGCTCGAGCGGTTCAGCTCGTCCGGCACGCCGACCCGGTCCTGGCTGTCGCTCCGGCTCGTCCGCATCCCCGACCCGACCCCACCCCCGGTGCAGGCGCCCGACGACGCGCCCACCCCGGCCGCGCAGGTGGCCGCGGCCCTCGTCGCGCCCAGCCTCGACGTCCACGTGCCGGTCGACCCGGGCGTCGACGCCTCGGGCCAGGTGGCCGGCGGCGAACGGCTCGACGAGATCGCCGCGCGCTACTACGGCGCGCCGTGGCTGTGGCGCGTCATCGCCACCGCGAATGGCCTGTACGACTCGGTGTTCGCGCCGCCCGGCCAGACCCTCACGATCCCCGAACCGCCGGTGCGGCCATGACCGCGCTCGTCACCGGCCTCCCGACCGTCACCGTCCGTCTGGGCGGGACCGAGCTGCCGCCGACCGCGCACCTGGGAGCGGTACGGATCCGGCGCGAGGCCAGCCGTCCGGCCGCCTGCGAGCTCGAGGTGGACGCGTCGGTAACCGCCGCCCCGGGCGACCCGCTGACCCTGAATGCCGGCGGGACAAGGCTGTTCACCGGCGAGGTCGCGGCCGTCGAGCGCGTGCTCGGCCCCGACCGACAGGCCCGGTTGCGGGTGCGCGGCTTCGACTCCGCCGACCGGCTGCGCCACCGTACGGACGTCACCACCCACACCGACCTCACCGTGGCCGGCCTGGCCCGCGCGCTGGCCGCCCACGCGGGGCTGAGCGTCGACACGCGCGAGGAGGGACCGCGCCGCGCCGTCCTGCTCCAGACCGGCGAGACCGACCTCGCGCTACTCAACCGCTGCTGCGCCGCCGCCGGGCTGTGGTGGCGCGTCGACGACGACAGCCTGTGTCTGCGCGGCAGCGATCCCGACCCCGTCCGTACGGTCTCGTGGGGCGACGACCTCATCGAGGCAGTGCTCAGCCACGAGGCCGAGGCGCCCGACGCGGCCGTCCGCGCCGTCTCCTGGGACCCCGCCACCCGTCACGGCGTCGAGGCGTCGTCGGGCTCGGGCGCCGCTCGTACCGTCGTGGCGCCCTTGCTCGCCGACACGTCCGAGGCGGACGCCCTCGCCCGGTCACTGACCGAGAGGGCGAGCGCGTCGGCGCGGTACGTACGGGCGGTGCTGCGCGGGAACGCCGACTGGCAGCCGGGCGTCGGGCTGAGGATCGCCGAGGACCCGGGCGACGTGACGTACCTGCTGGTCACCACCGAGCACGTCATCGACGCGGTCTCCGGCTGGGTCACGCTCGTCGACTCGCGGCCGACCCCAGCGCCCGAGTCGCACGCCGCGGGCATGACCATGCTCCCCGGCGTCGTGCACGACGTGGACGACCCGGACCGGGCAGGTCGGGTTCGCGTGCGGTTCGAGGTGCTCGACGACCTGCAGTCCGACTGGCTGCCGGTGCTCGGCCTGGGCGCCTCACCGGCCAGGGGCTTCGTCTGCCAGCCCGACGTCGGCGACACGGTCGCGGTGCTGCAGCCCGCCGACGCCCCGGGGCACGGGATCGTGCTCGGCGGCATCCACGTCGACGCGGCCGACGACGCCGCCGGGGTCCGCTCCGGGTCCGTACGCGGCGTTGCCTTGGCGACCGCCGACGGCCAGCGGCTCGCGCTCGACCGTGACACCGACGGCGCCCTTCTGCGCAACGGCAAGGGGAGTCGCCTCGAGATCACCGAGTCCGGGGTCGTGCTGCACGCCGAGGCCGACCTCACGATCGCCGCTCCCGGACGGCGACTGCTGATCCGGGCCGACACCGTCGACTTCGAGAGGGGTTGAGATGACCTACCAGCTCTGGCTCACCGACGCCGCCGACGTGCGGTGCTCCCACCGCCTCGGACGCGCCCCGCAGCAGGCGTCGCAGACGTGGCTCACCGTGGGCGGACGTCCCGTCCTCGTGGCGCCCGACCCCGTCGGACGCTCGATCGCGGGCTGCCCCAACATCGGCGTCAGCATCAAGCCCTGCACGTCGACGCTGGCGATCGACCACGGCCAGTCCACGTTCGTACGGATCGACGGTCGCCCGGTGATCCGCGCGGACCTGTCCGGCTACACCGACGGCACGCCGCCCGGCCAGGTGACGTACGACGTGCTCGACGCCGCCCAGGTCGTGGTGGGTGAGCAGCCATGACGACCCCGACCGGGCTGCTGTTCTCGCACCCCGACTTCGACGCCGGCGACACCGGCCTGCAGGCCGCGGCGAGCGGTCGTCTGGAGCTCGTGTCCGGCGCCGCGCTCGTACGGCAGTCGCTGCTGATGCTGCTGTCGACCCTGCCGGGGGAGCGCGTGATGCGGCCCGACTACGGCTGCGAGCTGCTCACGTTGGCCTTCGCCCAGAACGACGACACCACCGCCGGACTGGCGATCCACTACGTCCGTCGCGCTGTCGAGCGGTTCGAGCCCCGCGTCCGGATCCTCTCGATCACCACCTCGCGCCGGCCCGAGACGCCGTACCGCCTCGACATCACCTGTTCGTACGTCCCCCGCTTCGGCGGCGAACCCCAGGACCTCACCGTCGGGCTGCCGCTCGACGGCCCGCACCAGGAGGCATGACATGGCACTGCCGGTCCCGAACCTCGACGACCGCGACTACGCGGGACTGCTGCGCGACGCCAAGGCGCTCGTGCCCACGCTGGCCCCCGAGTGGACCGACCTCACGCCCGGCGACCCTGGGGTGGCGCTGCTCGAGCTGTTCAGCTACCTCACCGAGTCGATGCTGTTCCGGCTCAACAAGCTGCCTGCGAAGGCGTACGTCGAGCTGCTCAACCTCGTCGGCGTGACGCTCGCGCCGCCGGCCGTGGCGAAGGCGGAGCTGTGGTGCACGCTCAAGGCCGCGGCGACCGAGCCCGTCACGATCCACCGCGGCACGCGTGTCACCACGGCCCGCCCGAACGGGCCGGTGTTCGTGGTGGCCGACGACGCGACCATCCCCGTGGGCGGCACCGAGGTGCGCGCCGTGGGGCTGCACTGCGAGCTGCACGACGAGGCGCTCGGTGCGGGTACGGGTGGCGCCGGGCAGCGGCTGACCGTCGCCCACCCGCCGATCGTGCTGGACTCGGGCGAGCTGGGCGATCTGTACGTGGGTGTCGAGGCCGCCGACGGCGAGCTCGGCGACAGGGTGCCGTCGGTACGGGCGGGTGGCGTGACGTACAGGCTGTGGCGCGAGGTGCCCCACTTCGGCGGCGACCTGGGCGACGGGTACGTGTTCGTGGTCGATCGGAGCTCGGGCGAGATCTCGTTCGGTACAGGCGGGACCGCCGCCCGTCCCGTACCCGTGGGCAGGCAGGTGCACGCGTGGTACCGGTCCGGCGGCGGCGCGGCAGGGAACGTACGGGCGGGGACGCTCACCGTGCTCAAGGACGCGATCCCGGGGCTGACCGTCACGAACCCGGGGCCGGCTGTCGGAGGTCGCGACGGCGAGGCGCTCGCGGATGCGCTACGCCGGGCCGCGAACCCGGTGGCCACGCTCGACCGGGCGGTCACCGCGCGCGACTACGAGCGGATCGCGGTGTCGTCGACGGGTGGCGTCAGCCGTGCGCTGGCGCTGTCCGAGGCGGAGCTCTGGGAGGGCGCGACCCCCGGCGTCGTACGCGTGCTGCTGCTGCCGACGCTGGACACGACCGACCCGTCCGCGGTGACGGCCGACGCCCTGCTCGAGCGCGAGGCCGACTCGGTCGTCGACCGGGTGTCGCGGGTGCTGGCCGACCGGCAGCCGGTGGGGATCACGAGCCGGGTCGGCTGGGTCGGCCTCAAGCGGTTCCACGTGGAGGCGACCGCGGTGGTCAACCGCGCCGAGGACGTGACGGCTGTACAGGCGAGGCTGCAGTCAGCCCTGGCCCGGACGCTGACGCCCCTGCCGAGTGGCGACTCGGACGGCTGGGGATTCGGCGAGGCGTTGCGCGCCTCGACGGTGTACGACGTGCTGCTCGCGGAGCCCGGCGTGCGCTTCGTCGAGAACGTACGACTCGTGGTCGACGAGGTTCCCGGCGACGTGGGGGCGCTGCTCGCCGACGCCCACCAGCCCAAGACCTGGTTCTGCGCGTCGGACGCGCGGGTGTTCCGGTCGGGCGACGACGCGGAGGGCTGGGAGCTGCTCGCGACGTTCACCGGGGAGACCGTGGAGCGGCTCTCGGCGTGCCCCGGCGCGCCCGGGCTGGTCGTCGCCGCGGCCCGCGTGGGGGAGACGGAGTCGTCGCGGATCCGGGTCTCCACCGACCACGGCGAGTCCTGGCGGGTGCTGTCCGAGACGGACTTCCACGTCGAGGACGTGGCCGCGGGCGTCACCGACGGCGGGCCCGTGGTGTTCGCCGCGACGGACCGCGGCCTGTTCCGGATCGCGGTGGCGGACGGCGCCGTGCCGGAGTCGGTGATCATCGCCGCCGCCGAGCCTGCCAAGCCCTGCTACGCCGTCGCGGTCGTGTCCGAGCCGGGCGCCGGGCTCCAGGTCGCCGTCGCGGCCCAGGAGCTGGGCGGCGTCTTCGTGTCGTTCCAGGCGGGTCGCTCCGGCACGTACGCCCCGGTCGGGCTCACGGGCGTCGACGTACGGCTGCTGCGCCTGCAGGTCAGCCCCGGCCGCCGCTTCCTGCTGGCGGGTGCGTACGCCACCGGCGACGAGGCGGGCGCGGGCGTCAGCCGGCTCGAGCTGCTGCCGTACCAGCCGTCCTCGGAAGGCTGGCAGCCCGTCGGCACGACCTGGGTCGGCGGGTCCTGCCGCGACCTGGCCGCGTCCGGCGAGCGGCTGTTCGCGGCGACCGCCCGGTCGGCAGTGTGCGTCGCGGACACCTCGAAGCCCGACGCCCCGTGGCGTGCGGCGGCCGTCGACTCCGGGCTGCCGTTGCGCGACGTCGGCCGGTTCCAGCCCGTACTCACGGTCTCGGCCGCGGGCGGCACCGTGCTGGCGGGGTGCGTGGGCGGGGTGTACGAGAGCGCGGACGGGCGGACGTGGAGCGCCGCCAGCCGGAGCACGTTCACCGAGCGGGTGTCCCTGCCGCGCACCTGGCTGTTCGCGCCGAGTGCGCACACGTTGACGGTGAGGTACGACGATGCGCGCGGCTGAGATCGAGCTGCTGCTGCCCGAGGTGCTGCGACGTACGGTCGTGGCCGGCTCGCCCATGGCCGCTCTCGTCGGCGTGATGGAGGCGATGCAGGCCCCGGCCGAGGCCGCGGTGCGCGACTTCCCCGCTGTGCTGGACCCGCTCACGACCCCGGACCGGTTTGTCGACATGCTGGCGACCTGGGTCGACCTCGCCCGCCTCGGCGAGACGAGCGCGGGCCGGATCGACAGCGCCCGGATGCGGCTGTTGGTGTCGCTCGCGGCCGACCTCGCGCACTGGCAGGGGACGCCGGGCGGTCTGCTGTGGCTGCTCGGGCTCGCGACGGGCGTGACCGGGCTGCGGCTGGAGGATGCGGGGGCGTTCAGGGTACGGATCGTGGTGCCGGCGGCTTCGGCAGCCCAGGCCGACCTCGTACGGGCCATCGCCGCCCAGGAGAAGCCCGCCCACCTCGTGGTGGACGTCGCGGTGGAGGGGGCGACGTCATGAAGAAGGTCGTGCCGCTGCTCGCGCTCGTCGTGCTGGTCGCCGGGATCGTGCTGGTCGCGCTGCGGCCGGGCTCCGGGGGTGGGGATCCGGGTCAGCCGGGCGGGCTGGTCGAGCTCCTCGGCGGGGCGTTGCCGGGGGTCGACGTGAAGGTCGCCGACGTGGGGTCGCAGCCGTGCTGGCAAGGGGAGATGCTGGTCGTACCGGCTGCGGGAACGTGCGTCACGGCGCTGCCCGAGGCCGCGACCCGGTTGACGGTGTGCGTGACCGCCGGGGCACCGGACGTACGCGTCGATGGCTCGTCGTACGGACCGCAGCGCCTCACCGCCGACCAGCTCTCCTGCGGGTCGCCGAAGGTCGTCCGTCTGTACGACGAGGGGTCGCGCCTGTTGGTGCGCTGCCTCGCGACGACGCCGTGCCGGCTGCGGCTGGTTTGAGGAGGGCTCATGGACTCGCTGCGCAAGCCGTTCCTCGTCCTCGCCGTGGTCGCGGTCGTGATCGCGTTCCTGGCCTGCCTCGGCTCGTCACTGGTGACCGGCCCGCCGCCGTTCGCGGAGCGCGTGCAGTCGACGCTGTCGAACCCGAAGGTGGTGGCGTTGCTGGACCAGTACGACATCGACGCTGACGACGCCCGCGACTCGCTGTCGGACACGCGTCCCGAGAACCCGCCCGGCCTCGGCATCCCGGCCCTGGCGCTCATCGAAGGCCTGCTCGCACTCGTACTGCTCATCACCGCCCTCCCCCTGCTCATCGGGGAGCGGGTGACGGGCGTGCTCACGGGAGGGCTGTCGATCATCGGCGGGCTGGTCGCGCTGCTGGCTGCGATCGCGACCGCGATCGTGTCGTTCACGGCCCTGATGCTCATGGTGTCGCTGCTTCTCGCGGCGCCGTTCGGTACGTTGGCGTACCTCGCGCTGTTCGGCTCGTTCGACACCGGCGGTGCAGGCGTGTTCACGTCGTTGGTGCTGGGGCTGACGTTGGCCGCGCTGGTGCTTCTGGTGTTCGCGCAGCAGCGGTTCGTGAAGGGCAAGGGGCTGATGCTGCTGCTGGGTACGGCGGCGCTGCTGGCCTTCGTGACGAGCCTGCTGCACTCGATCGTCCCGGGCTTCCTCGCGAGCATCACCGACGCGCTGGCGGCCCTGATCACGGCGATCGTGAGCGCGATCTGGGCGCTGCTGGTGCTGATCTGGGGAGTGGTGGCGGCCGTACGCGTGCTGCGCCTGGGCCGTCAGGGAGGCGGCGGGATGCTCACCCGAGAGGCCGCCGACGTACCCGCAACTCAGGCGCCGGAGGAGGGCCACCGTACGAGGGGGTGACTCTCGGAGACTCCCCCACCGCGCCCGCCATCCCACCCCCCGACCCCG
>JAPUEI010000066.1:50561-63914 GCA_027492675.1 Propionibacteriaceae bacterium
CACCCGTCCGGAGAGGTGAGTGTGCACTCGAGTCCGCGGAGCGGGGGCTCACGACGTCGTACGAGACCTGGCTGGGCGATCTTTGCCTGGGCGGTCCTTGCTTGGGCGGTCCTTGCTTGCGCGGTCCTTCTCAGGGCGATCCTTGCCTGCGCGGGCCTGGACCGTACGCGAGCTGTTGGCCGTACGTCCCCTCACGATCCCGATGAACTCCTCGACGAGCTCGTTGGGGTTGTCCTTGCGCCAGCACAGCGCCACGGTCGTGGAGGGGGCGTCGGTGATCGTCCGGTAGACGAGGTCGCGGCGGCTCTGGGAGCGGGCGACCGACATCGGCACGTGCAGCACGGCCTCGCCGATCGACACCATGTCGATCGCGTGCGGCGTCACGTCGACCAGCACGTCGTCGTCCGCGAGGTCGGCGAGCACGATCTCGTCCGCCGCCGACACCGCGTGGTCCTTCGAGACCCAGGCGACCGGCAGCTCCTCGTACAGCCTGATCGTGTGCAGGCCCTCGTCGTCGAGAGGGAGACGTACGAAGCACATGTCCACCTCGCCGTCGACGAGGACGCGGCGCTGGTCGGCCACCTCGACGTCGACGATCTCGAGGGGTACGCGCCCGAACCGCTCCGCCCACACCCCGCGCCACTTGGTCACGGTCACGCCGGGCACCTTGCCCACGCGCAAGCGCGGCCGGTCGGCGGGAGGAGTGCTCACCCGTGCAGGGTAGCCGCCTCCACGCGCCACACTCAGGACCCGCCCGCTGAACCCGGTCCGCGGGAGGTACGGGGCCGTCGGGCCCAGCCGCCGATCCTCCCGGCGCCACCACGGATACGATGCCCGGTGTGAGCCAACTGATGAAGCCGACCACCGCCGCTGCGAAGCTGGGGATCTACCTGCCCGCGGCGCCGCAGGAGTTCCAGGACTCACCGATCACGCGCGCCGACCTCGACGCCTTGCGCGCCGACCCGCCGGCGTGGCTCGTCGACCTCCGCCGTAACGGACCCTTCCCCAAGGACGTCGTCGCGCAGAAGCTGGGCGTCTCGCGCGCAGCGCTCGTCCGCGGCGGCATCACCGAGGCCCTCACCGCCGACCAGGTCGGCGAGCTCATCGCCGACCCGCCGAAGTGGCTCGTCCGCGAGCGCGAGCTCCACCGCGACTGGGTCGCCGAGCAGGCCCGGCTCAAGGCCGAGCAGAAGTAGAGGGGCCTGCTGTCGCGGCGCCGCATTTCCGCCAGGATCCCGCCTGAGTGCACGTGAGAGCTCTTGATCTGGGCGGATCGTGGCGGATTTCCGGCAGGCCGCGACTTCGGTCAGCTCGCCGGTACGGCGTACCGCTTGGTCAGCATCCAGATCGACCAGCCGAGGACGATCGCCAGGTACGCGCCGATCGCGACCCACGATGACGCACCCAACGACGGTGCCGCGCTCTGGTTCGCCTGGACGACCAGGAGGTCGATCCACGACAGCAGGAGCCCGGTCACCGCGCCCAGGAACACCATGTCGCCGGTGAGCCGGCGGCGCAGCTCCGGCCGATTCTCGGGCCGCAGCCAGTACTCCTTGTTCGGGATGTTCATGCCCGCGCCCGAATCCAGGGTGAGCAGTCGCCCCAGCACCGGCAGGCCGAGCAGGATGAACGCGCCCAGGAGGATCGAGAAGATGAGGTACGAGCTGCGGCTGGACCACCCGTCGGCCGCCCCCGAGGGGCCGAAGTGGCTGGCGATCCGCTCGGGCAGCTTCACCGTCGCGTAGACCACCGTGCCGATCTTCACGACCAGCGCCAGCCCGTACAGCCCCCACACCCGCAGACTCACCCGACGTCCTTCCCGTCACCATGGTGCACCTGCCAGGGATCGTCGGGGATGGCGGCCCTTCGAGACGCAGGGCGATAGGTCGCGCTGCTCCTCAGGGACCCGGAACCCGCCACACCCGGCCGGGTTCCCCAGCCGAGCGCCGGGTTCCCCAGCGAAGGATGGCGTGGGAACCTCCTCGGCGGCGAGCCACGAGCCCGCCTGGTGACGCCCGAGTCTGCAGCGATCACCGGACTCACTAGGCTCGCTGACCATGACGCCGCGCTGGCCTGTGATCCTGTTCGACCTCGACGGCACCCTCGCCGACACCATCAACCTCATCGTGACGAGCTACCAGCACGCGTTCCGCGACGTGGTCGGGCACGAGTGGGACGAGGCCGAGATCAGGAGCTGGATCGGCAAGTCGCTCATCGACGCGCTGCGTGGGGCCCTCGGCCCGGAGCTCGGCGACAAGGCCTACGTCTCGTACACCACCTTCAACGAGGCGAACACCGAGCGGCTGATCAAGGGGTACGAGGGTGTGCCCGAGCTGCTCCGCGACCTCGCGGCGGCCGGCGCCACGATCGGCGTCGTGACCTCGAAGCGGCGCGACCCCGCGGAGTGGGCGATCCGCCTGTGCGGGCTCGAGATCCCGCTGCTGGTCGGCCACGAAGACGTACCCGCCCACAAGCCCGACCCGCGGCCCCTGCTGCGCGGGCTCGAGCTGCTGGGCGCCGAGGTCGAGCAGGCGGTGTACGTGGGGGACGCCCCGGTCGACGTCGTCGCGGCGCGCAACGCGGGCCTGCCGGCGGTCTCGGTCACGTGGGGTGCGGCGCCGCGGGCCGACATCGAGGCCGTGTCACCCCTGGCGATCTGCGACACCGTCGAGCAGCTCCGCGCTGTGCTCCTCCCTGAGTAGCGCCCGCTCCTTGGCCTTCGCCCGACCGGCGGGGCTGACGAGGGAAGCGATCACGGTGATGACCAGCACGCCGACGATCACCCCTAGTGAGAGCCCGATCGGCACCTCGATCACCTTCACCGGCTCGCCATCGTTGATGAACCACACGTTGTTCTCGTGGAGCGCGTGGAGCACCAGCTTGGCGCCGATGAACGCGAGGATCGCCGCGAGCCCGTACGACAGGTAGATCAGGCGGTCGAGCAGGCCGTCGATGAGGAAGTACAGCTGGCGCAGGCCGAGCAGCGAGAAGGCCGTCGCGGTGAAGACGATGAACACGTCCTGCGTGAGGCCGTAGATGGCGGGGATGGAGTCGAGCGCGAAGAGGATGTCCGTACCCCCGATCGCGACCATCACGAGCACCATCGGGGTGAGGCGTCGGCGGCCGTCGTCGAGCGTCGTCATGCGGTCGCCGTCGTAGTGGTCGGTGGTTTTGAGGAAGCGCTTCGCCAGGCGTACGACGACGTTGTCCGCGTCGTTCGTCTCGCTGCCGAACAGCATGTGGCCGCCCGTGACGAACAGGATGAGACCGAACACGTAGAACACCCAGGCGAACTCGTTGATGAGGGCGGCGCCGGCGAAGATGAAGGCTGTACGGGCGACGAGCGCCACCGCGATCCCGAAGAGCAGCACCTTCTGCTGCAGCGCGCGCGGCACGGCGAACGAGCTCATGATGATGAGGAAGACGAAGAGGTTGTCGACGCTGAGGGCCTTCTCCGTGAGGTAGCCGGCGAAGTACTGCTGGCCGGCCTTCGACCCCCCGAGCACCCAGACGCCGACGCCGAACGCGATGGCGATGCCGACGTACAGGGCGGACCAGCGCGCAGCCTCACCGAGCGTGGGCTCGTGGGCCTTGCGGACGTGGAAGAAGAAGTCGTACGCGAGGAGCGCCACGATCGCGGTGATCGTGAGCGCCCACACGTAAGGGGGCACGGTCATCGGTGTCCTCTCACAAGGCCGCTTCCGCGACCTCCGACCCCGGCGGTCGGATTCCTCGATCTCGCCCGGTTCGTGAGTGGGTCACAGTGTGACAGGTGCCCCCAAACCTCACGCCCGAAGCGAACTTTCTCAACCAGACGGTTGACTTCAAAGAGAGTCGGACGTAGGTTTCGTCAACCACTTAGTTGAGGAACGTACATGCCGACCGACCAGCTCTCCCGGGCCTTCGCAGCCCTCGCCGACCCGACGCGACGCGACCTCGTGGCGCGCCTCACCCTCGGCGACGCGACCGTCGGCCAGCTCGCGGCGCCCTACGCCATGAGCCTTCAGGCCGTCTCGAAGCACCTGACCGTCCTTGAGAAGGCAGGCATCGTGAGCAGGCACCACCGGGCCCCACGCCAGCCCGTACATCTCGAGCCGACCGTCCTCGCGCCCCTCACCGACTGGCTCGAGACCCACCGCCGCCGCGCCGAAGAGCGCTACCAGCGCCTCGAGGCGGTCCTCGCCGACATGCCCGACGCACCGACAGGAGCCACCTCATGACCGACCCCGCCCGCTACCCGCACGCCGCGATCGAGGCGGACGCGAAAGTCCCGCTCATCCGCATCACGCGCGACTTCGCCGCCACGCCAGCCCAGTTGTTCCGCGCGCACACCGACCCTGATCTGTACGCCCGCTGGGTCGGCCCGAACGACATCACGACTCGCATCGACCACTGGGACTGCCGTACGGGTGGGAGCTGGGCGTTCTCCAACGTGCGCGGCGACGAGTCGTACTCCTTCCACGGCAGCTTCCACGAGATCTCCCCGACCCGCCTCGTACAGACCTTCACCTTCGACGGCTGGCCCGATGGCGTGTCGCTGGAGACGCTGACGCTCTCCGACCTCGGTGACGGGCGCACGCGGCTCGTGGCCACCTCGCTGGTCGACAGCTTCGAGGCCCGCGACCAGTGGCTGGCCAGCGGCATGGAGACCGGCGTGAACGACGGCTACGCCAAGCTCGACACCCTGCTCACCAACCACGAGTTCTGAGGAGATCACCATGACCATCACCACCTGCCTGTGGTTCCAGAACGACCTCGACGCTGCGCTCGCGCGCTACGAGAGCCTGTTCGACGACTTCGAGCTGCACTCGCGCGTGAGCATGGGCGACGATCAGCCCGCGATGCTCGCCGACTGGCGCATGCACGGCACGGAGTTCCGCGCGATCAGCCAGACGTCCGAGTTCCGGTTCAACGAGTCGATCTCGCTGTCCGTGACATGCGAGGACCAGGCCGAGGCCGACAAGCTCTGGTACGGGCTCATCGCCGACGGCGGCGAGGAGTCGCAGTGTGGCTGGCTCAAGGACGCGTTCGGCGTGAGCTGGCAGATCGTGCCGAAGAGGCTGTACGAGCTGCTGAGTGATCCCAATCCCGCTCGCGCCATGGCCGCGCAGCAGACCATGCTCGGCCAGCAGCGCATCATCGTGGCCGACCTCGAGGCCGCGGCGGACGCTGCGTCCTGACGGCTCAGTAGGGCCGGGTCCCCCTCGCCACGCGCGCCACCGCCTGGAGCGTGAAGCCGCCGGCGGGGGATCCGACCCGCCTGTACAGCTCGTCCCTGAGTGCCTCCTGCCGGTCCTCGCGGAGCGTGACGACGTAGTTGCCGGCCGGGCCGATGCCTGCCTGGAACCCTCGCCAGAGTTCGTCGAAGTCGGCATAGTCCGAGGCCACGATCAACTCTTCCTCGAGGACGTCGTCGAGGCCTCCCTCCTCGAACAGCTCGGCCAGTTCGCCGGGCCGCCCGAACCGCATCACCCGCAGCTCGTCGGGGGCCAAGGGATCGAGCGTGATGGCCGCGTCCCAGAACGCGCGGAGCATCTCCATGCCTCGCCGGAAATCCCACACCGACGCGGCCAGCACCCCGCCCGGCTTCGCCACCCTCGTCATCTCCGCGATGGCCGTCTTCGGCTCGCTGACGAAGTGCAGCACGAGTTGGGCGAGTACGGCGTCGAACGTGCCCGACTCGTACGGCAGCTCCTCGGCCCTTCCCTGCCTCACCTCGACGCCGGGGTTGCGGGCCGCGCACTCGGCGACGAACGGCGGCGACGGGTCGCAGCTGTTGACGGCGTGGGTGCCCAGCCGCGCGGCGAGGGCCTGGGTCAGAGCCCCGGGACCGCAGCCGACGTCGAGCGCCCGCGCCCCGGGCACCGCGCCCACGAGGTCGATGAACACGCTCGCCAGGGGCTTGGAGTAGCGGCCCATGAAGCTGTCGTACGCGTCTCCGCTGGTGAGGAACGTTCTTGCGCCTTCGGTCGGCTCCATCACGACTCCGCTCTGTGGGTTCCTCGAACCTACGTCGCGCGTCCGAATCTGTGAACGGTCAGAACACCCACCCTGCGACGGGAGCGAGGTGCCAGCCGAAGGCGAGGGAGGTGCGGACGACCGCGCCGAGGGTGTGCTCGATGACGAGCCCGGCCGCGGCGAGCTCGGCAAGAGAGGTGCCACCCACGTACGCCGCCCCCAGGTCTCGTACGTCGAGCGAAAGGTCGGCCGGGTCTTCTGTGCGCTGTACGGAGACGGCGTCGCCCGAGGCCTGCAGCCGCCAGCGCCCGGCGTTGTCGGGCAGCACGTCGTCGCGCACGTCGAGCACCACGTCGACGTCGGTCTGGTAGCGACGCCCGGAGAGCGCGGCGGGCAGGTCCACGACGCGTACCCAGAGGTTGTCCTGCGTGCGAGGCGCAGCCGCCCGTACGTCGACGAGCATGCTCAGCACGGGGTCGTCGACCGCGAGGTTCGGGCTGATCACCTCGGTCGTCAGGTCGAAGTCGAGCAGGCGGGACCACGCCGCGTGCAGCACCGCGGGATCCTCGCCGACGACCTCGACGACACGCGTCGTGCCGGCTGGACCCGACGTACCCCAGGCGAACTTGCGCCGGAACAGCCCGTATCCCACCTCGTGGCCCTCGCGCTCCACCACCAGGATCCGCAGCGTCTCGAAGTCGCCCTTCCGCGGAGGGACCTCACTGAGGTACGAGCGCTGGTGGACCTCATTCGGCCGCGTCACCCACCCGGGGCGTTCGACGGTGGCGTGCAGCCTGGCCACGAGGGCCCCGTGGGTGTCGAAGTCGAAGTGCTCGATCCGTACGGTCAGCCCGTCCTCGGGCACCGGCTTGAGCGCCGCCCCCCGGGGAATCGTGAGGGTGACCTGCCGGGCGGCGAGCCCGTACCCGAAGCGTCCGTAGATCCCTGGCTCGGCCGCGAACAGCATGGACACCGGCTCGCCAAGGGCACGGCAGTGGTTGAGGTGGGCCGTCATCATCGTGCGCAGCAGGCCGCGGCGGCGGAACTCGGGGTGCACGCAGACCCAGGTCAGGCCGGCGACGGGCAGCCGACCGCCCGGCACGGGGGTGTCCGCGAAGGCGTACGAGGCGTGAAAAGCCGCGAGCCGCCCCGGATGAGTGGGGTCCTCGATCCCGTACGTACGGTCCCAGGGCAGCGGCTGCGGCCACTCGACGTGCTCATCGAGCGGGCGCGCCGACGGGAACGCCCAGGCGTCGATGTCGATGATGTCGCGAAGGCGATCGGGTCCGAGGGGTACGACGGTCATGGACGCCACTCTGCCGTACGCCACTGACAGTCGGCCACGAGGATTCCTTGCGGCATCCGAGGACCACCTGCGAGGCGGGCCCAGGTTTGTCCGAGGTGCCCGTTAGCCTGGCTGAAGGGAGGACTCATGCGTCGTTCGGGACAGGTGCTGGTGACATTGGCGCTGCTCGTCGCCCTGCTCGCGGGGTGCACGAAGGCCGCGAACAAGCCGGCGCTGAATCTGCCCGTGGCCGACGACACCGTGACCGCGCTCGCCTCGGCGCTGAGCGCTCTGGACGTCTCGAACGCCCCCCTGTCCAGCTCACCGACCGCGGCTCAGACCGACGTCGGCGTGATCATCTCCGGCATGGACGGCATCAAGCCGACCGTGACCGCGGGCGCGATCACGTACGACAAGGCGGAGCCGAAGGCCACGGTCGTGCTGCACTACGCGTGGCCGATGCCGAGCGGGGCGTGGGAGTACGACGTGACGGCCCCGCTCGTGCACAACGGTCAGGGCTGGAAGCTCGAGTGGTCCCCGGCGATCATCTTCGACAAGCTCGACGCCACGAACCGGCTCGTCCACACCCACACCGTCGCCAAGCGGGGCTCGATCACCGGCGCGAACGGCCAGGCGCTGGTCGAGGAGTTCACCGTCGTCAAGCTGGGCATCGACAAGACGCGCGTGACCGGTGACGCGGCGATCGCCTCGGCGCGGGCGCTGGCTGCCGCGGTGGAGATCGACCAGGACAAGTACGCGGCGCAGGTCGCCGCCGCCTCGGCCAAGGCGTTCGTGCTGGCGATCACGCTGCGACAAGGGAACGTACCGGCCCAGGTGGCCTCGATCCCCGGCGCGCTCGGCGTCGAGAGCACGGCGGTCCTGCCCGTGGCCGACGGCCTCGCCCCCGAGATCATGGGCACGATCGGCGAAGCGACGCCGGAGATCATCGCCGCCTCGAAGGGGTCGGTGCTCGCGGGAGATCATGTCGGGCTGAGCGGGCTGCAGAAGCGCTACGACGCGAGCCTTCGTGGCACGCCGGGGGACAAGATCAGCGTCACCGCACGGCGTACGACCGCCTCGGCGAGCCCGTCGGCCAGCGCATCGTCGGCGAAGCCGTCGGCATCGGCCTCAGGGAGCGCGTCAGCCAAGGCGACCACTCCGGCCGCCACCGCCTCGGTCGCGCCGGTCGTCGTCCACCAGGCCGAACCGGTGAAAGGCACCGACCTCGCGCTCAGTCTCGATCTGACCTTGCAGCTCAAGGCGGAGTCGGTGATGGAGTCGGTGCCCGGAGCGGCCGCGGTCGCGGTCATCAGGCCCTCCACGGGCGGCATCCTCGCCATCGCGAACTCGCCAGGAAGCGCCGGTCAGCCGGACGCGTCGTTCGGGCAGTACGCGCCGGGCTCGACGTTCAAGATCGCCACCTCGCTCGCCCTGCTGCGCAAGGGCTACACGGCCGACACCATCCTCAACTGCTCCGCCTCGGCGAACGTCGAGGGTCAGAAGTTCAAGAACTACTCCGACTTCCCCTCGTCGAAGGTCGGGCGGATTCCGCTGAAGGATGCTGTCGCGCAGTCGTGCAACACGGCCTTCATCAACGAGTACGGCACGATCTCGGGGCCGGATCTGCAGGCCGCGGCGGCAAGCCTCGGGGTGGGGATCGACTACGACGGTGGGTTCCCGGTCAACTACGGCATCGTGCCGAAGGCGTCCTCGTCGGCGATGAAGGCGCAGGAGTTCATCGGCCAGGGCGGCGTGCTGGCGTCGCCGGTGACGATGGCCGGACTGACGTCCTCGGTCGCGGCGGGACACACGGTGATCCCCTACCTCGTCGAGCAGACCAAGCCCCAGTCAACCGCAGCCCCGCTCACCGAGGCCGAGGCGGCGACACTGCAGGGGCTGATGGCGTACACCGTCCAGACCGGCTCCGGTCGCGTGCTGACAGGTCTCGCCGTCGGAGCGAAGACGGGCACGGCGGAGTACGGGGCGACGCCCCCGCTGCCGACCCACGCCTGGATGATCTGCTTCACGAGCAGCGATCTCGCCGTGGCGGTGTGGGTGCACGACGGCGCCTCGGGATCGGGCACGGCCGGGCCGATCATCAAGGCGCTGCTGAGCTGATGGACGAGCAGACCGCGTTCGAGACCGCGCGCCGCATGCTGCGCCAGGCGGAGCACATCACGGTGCTCACGGGCGCGGGTATGTCGACCGCATCGGGCATCCCCGACTTCCGAGGACCCCAGGGCGTGTGGACGCTCGACCCCGAGGCCGAGCGGGTGTCGACGCTGTCGTACTACCTGCGCGACCCGGCCGTACGAAAGGCGGCCTGGCAACGACGTACGTGGTCGCCCGTCTTCTCCGCCGAGCCCAACGACGCCCACCGCGCCCTCGCCGACCTCGAACGCTCGGGGCGGCTGCGGGCTCTGGTCACCTCCAACACCGACGGGCTGCACCAGCTCGCGGGGTCGGTGAACGTGATCGAGCTCCACGGCAGCGCGCGACAGTGGCGGTGCCAGTCGTGCCGTCGGACCGGGCCGATGGAGGAGATGCTGGCCCGCGTCACGGCCGGCGAAGACGACCCGGACTGCCCGACGTGCGGGGGCATCGTGCGGGCGACGACGATCCTGTTCGAGGAGAACCTCGACGGCGAGGTCATCGATGCCGCCGTCGCCGCGGCCTCGAGCTGTGACGTGCTGCTGACGATCGGCACCTCGCTCGGCGTCTACCCCGCGGCCGGTCTCGTACCCCTGGCCATCCGCGAAGGCGCTCGCGCGATCATCGTCAACGCCGAGGAGACGCCGTACGACCAGTACGCCTGGGCTGTCCTCCGCGACCGCATCGAGACCGTTCTGCCGCGGCTGCTCGCGCCCTCGACCTGACGAGGGAGTGGGACGCCACAATGGGGACCATGTCGCCGCTCATCACCTGGATCTGGCCCGAGACCCCGATCTCCCTCGCCGTCATCATCCTGATCGGCATCCTCGTGCACGCGCTGGTCACCCTCGGCGTGCGGCGCGCCACCGACCTCGCGCTCCACCGCAGCGCGCAGCACGCCGCCGGGCAGACCAGCCGTACGTCACGCATCCTCGGCGAAGCCGCCGGCCTCACGAGGGCCAGGGCGCAGCAGCGCACCCGTACCCTCGGCTCTCTCCTCCGCTCGGTGTCAGGCGTTGTCGTCACGGTGATCGTGCTACTCACGAGCCTGTCCATGCTCGGCATCCCCCTGGCTCCGCTGCTGGCGTCGGCCGGTGTCGGCGGCATCGCGCTCGCCTTCGGCGCGCAGTCGCTGGTCAAGGACTACCTCACGGGCATCTTCCTCATCGTCGAGGACCAGTACGGGGTCGGTGACTTCATCACGGTCGGCGACATCACCGGCACGGTCGAGGAGGTCACGCTCCGGGTCACCCGGATCCAGGACGGCACCGGCATGATCTGGTACGTCCGCAACGGCGAGATCGTCAAGGTCGGCAACGTGACCCAGGGCCACTCGAGCGGCACGGTCGACGTGCCGGTGGCGTACGGCTCGGACCCGGCCGCGGTGCTCGCCGTGCTTCGCGAGGTCGCCGCGTCCGTCGGCGACGACCCCGAGCTGGCCGACGCGCTCATGGAGCCGCCGTCCGTGCTCGGCATCAGTTCGGTCACCGGCGGCGCCATGACGTTCCAGCTGACCGTGAAGGCTCACCCGAACCAGCAGTACGGGGCGTTGCGAGCCCTCCGCGAGAGGGCCCAGGTCGCCCTCGCGGCGGCGGGGATCAAGGGCCCGACGTACGAGCCGACCGCACTCTGATCTGGACCTGACGCTTCGTCAGTGGTCCGGATCGACTGAGGGCTCCTCGGCAACCTGAGGGACGTCGTCAGGAGTGTTCGGCCATCGCAACGCCCGCACGGTGGTGGCGATCCCCCGCGGCGCAAAGGCGAGACCAGGGAGCAGGGCTCCCGCGTACAGCAGCCCCCAGTAGAGGTTGATCGGGCGGCCGACCACGAGGAAGACGAGCGAGAACGCGGCGGCCGTGAGTCCCACCCGTACAGCCACCTGCCCTCGGGCGAACAGCCAGCCGGCGAGAGCGAGGGGTACGAGGAGGGCGGCCACCCAGTACGGAGCGGCCTCGAGGGCGGAGCTGAACCGTACGGACGCGACCACGAACGGCCAGCCCCCGAACGAAACCCACGACTGCGCGGACTGCGGGTTCGGGACCTGCGCGAGCGCGACCTGGTGCAGGTGCCACGCGTAGAAGCCGACCCACGCGGCGCCGCCGACGGCCCAGCCGATCGTCTCCAGGCGTCGCCGACGGGCAACCGCGAGCACCGCCATCGTCGCCGGATACACCAGCGCCGTCTCGCGGAACATCACTGCGGCTACGCCGAACACCACGGCAAGCCACCAGTGGCGATCTGTACGGGCGGCGAGCGACAGCAGGATGAAGGCGCACGCCCAGCACTCGTGCAGGTACAGGGCATCCGGCGCCAGGAAGGCGCTGGCGGTGACGACGAGGAGCAGGATCGAGCCGTACCACTCGAACCGGTTCGCGGCGCACTTCTCGAGCCGTACGAGCATGGCGACGAACGCGCCGACGAGGAGTACGAGCAGGAGGATGCGCGCGCCCATCGGCCCGAGCGCGGCGACCGTCCAGGCCTGGAGCGGCTCTCGTACGGCTGCGGCCGGAGCGGTCGGGAAGCCCCACCCCTGCTGCACCGGGAGGGCCACCTGGTAGTAGTTGGCGCCGGCGGCCACGCGGTGGGCGATCTCGGCGTACAGCTCGATGTCGTGGTGCTGACCGTCGCCGGAGCCCGATCCGGACGCCCACGACGGCACCGTCGGACCGGCGACCAGACCCCAGATCATGAGGCCGATCACCACGGCGGCGAGCGCGAGCGCACGCCAGCGCGTCAGCCACGCGGGGATCGATGTCCGCACCTGGCCAGGGTATTGGTCCCGTCCGCGCGGGCAGCGACCGGCGCGCGCGGGCGGGCCCCATAGGGTGATCGCGTGGACGAACCGACGGGACCGCAGCGCACGCGGTTCGGTGCGGTCTGGCTCGTGCTGGGCAGCATCGCCACCGTCCAGATCGGCGCGGCCATCGCGAAGGGTCTGTTCGGGTCGTTGTCGCCGACCGGCGTGGTCTGGTTGCGGCTCACGGCGGCGGCGATCGTGCTGCTCGCGATCACCAGGCCCAGCCTTCGCGGCCGTACGACGCGCGACTGGCTCCTCGTCGTCACGTACGCCATCGCCCTGGCCGGCATGAACTGGAGCATCTACCAGTCGTTCAGCCGAATCCCGGTGGGGCTAGCGGTGACGCTCGAGTTCCTGGGTCCGCTGGCGGTGGCGTTGGTGACGAGTCGAGGGGTACGGGAGATCGGCTGGGCGCTGCTCGCCGGAGTCGGCGTGCTGCTGCTGGGCTTCAGCCCGACGTCGCTCAGCCTGGCGGGCGTGGGGTTCGCGCTGCTCGCGGGCGCGGGTTGGGCGGGGTACATCGTGGTCTCCCCGCACCTCGGCCGCCGGTGGAACGGCATCAGCGGCCTGGCCGTCGCCCACGGCATCGGCGCGGTCGTGTTCGCGGTGCCGGCGCTGATCAGCAACGGCCCCGCGTACCTCGATCCCCGCGTCCTCGGCCTCGGGCTTCTCGTCGGCATCCTGAGCTCCGTCATCCCGTACAGCCTCGAACTCAAAGCCCTCCGTACGATGCCCACCCGCGTCTTCTCGATCCTCATGTCGCTCGAGCCGGCGTTCGCGGCGCTGGCCGCGTTCGTGATCCTCCACGAGAGCCTCGGCCTCGTCGACCTCACCGCGATGGCCTGCGTCGTCGCCGCCTCCGTGGGCATCACGAGGTCCGCGAGAACCTGAGTTCTGTACGGGCGGACTGGGCGGCCGGGCGGCCCGGGCGGCCCAGGCGGGCCGGGTGGGCCGGGCGGGCCGCCCGCTCTCCCTTGCCGAGAGACCTTCGACCCGTTACCGAGAGACTTTGGAGGCCTTACCGAGAGACTTCGGACCCGTTGGCGAGAGAACTTGAGGGCCCTGTCGAGAGAAGTTGTCGGGATAGAAGGCCAAAATCTCTCCCCGACGTGTCTGAGACCTCTCCTTGAGCAGTACGAAACCTCTCCCCGAGGTGTCTGGA
>JAPUEI010000067.1:0-9216 GCA_027492675.1 Propionibacteriaceae bacterium
AGGTGCCACGCGATGGCCTCGCCCTCGCGGTCACCGTCGGTGGCCAGCAGGAGTTCGTCGGCGTCGGCCAGCTTCTGCTTGAGGAGCTTGATGGTCGCCTTCTTGTCGGCGGTGACCACGTAGAGCGGCGTGAAGCCGTGGTCGACGTCGATGCCGGTGCGAGCCCAGGACTCCTTCTTGTACTTGTCCGGCACCTCGCTGGCGCTCGTCGGCAGGTCGCGTACGTGCCCTCGGCTCGACTCCACGATGTAGCCGGTGCCAAGGTACGACGCGATCTTGGTCGCCTTCGTAGGCGACTCCACGATCACGAGTCGGCGCCCAGCCACATGAACTCCTTCAGGTACGGAAAACAGCGTCACTGTAGACCAGAGGGCCGCGTCGGGCGCGCCGGAGGTCCACGCGGACGTCCCTGACCAGTCCCCGGAAGCACCCGGGCGGGGTACGGGCGGGGGTTCGTCGGCGTCTCCCGAAGGCCGCGGGCTCAGCGCGAGTACGTGTGCGGTTCGCGAGAGAACTTGAGTCCCTTGAGGAGAGAACTTGGGCCTTTGGGGAGAGAACTCGGATCCCTTGAGGAGAGAACTCGGATCCCTTGAGGAGAGAACTCGGGTCCCTTGGGGAAAGAACTCGGGTCTCTTGGGGAGAGAACTTGGGCCTTTGGGACAAGTCGTCCTGGTGCCCGACTCGCTCGAGGAGAGGTCTCGTACCCCTCGAGGAGAGGTCTCGTACCCCTCGGGGAGAGGTCTCGTACCCCTCGGGGAGAGGTTTGAGCGCCCTACGCGGCGAACCAGGCGTCGGCGATCAGGGGGCGGAGGCGCGGGAGTACGTCGTCGACCAGAGCGGCGGTCGGGACGTCCAGCAACCCGGCGACCGCAGCGAGGATGTCGCCAAGGGTGAGGTCGCCGTCGCAGGCTCCCAGTACGGCGGCGAGTGCGGTGTCGACTTCGACCGCTCGACGGAACCCGCGCTGCTGCCGGAGCACGATGTGCGACGGGTCCTCGGCGCCCGGGACACCGAGGGTCTCCTGCACGACATCGGCAGCGAGCGTCCACGGCAGCGCCAGCAGCTCGGCGTCGGAGAGGCGCGCATCGGCGACCGCCTCGAAATGCTGCTGGAACGCCGTGCCGACGGGCTGCTCGACGGCGTGCGGCCAGGACTCGACGCGCACGTCCGGGTTCGTACGTCCCGCATTGACGAGCGTGAACCACCCCATCCCCACGCCGGTGATGCCGAGGCTGTCGAAGTAGTCCAGCCACTGCTCGTACATCACCTTGTACGACGGGGTCCCGGCCAGACCGGCGTCGGCGAGCCAGATCTCGACGTACTCGTAGGGGTCGAGCACCTCCCGTTCGATCACCAGTGCATCGCACCCCGTGCCCGCGACCCAGCCGGCGAGCCGCTCATCCCACGGCTGGTCGGCGGTGTGGGCCCAGTTACCGAGCACCTGGAGCGCGCCGCCATCGGCAAGCCGCGCGGGCGCGCCGGTGACCACCGACTTCATCAGCCCGTCGCCGCTGAACGTGCTCTCCCGATAGGTGAACTTCGCCGAAGACGGCGGCGAGATCACGAACGGCGGGTTGGTGACGATGAGGTCAAAGAGCTCCCCCTCGACCGGTTCGTACAGCGAGCCCAGCCTCAGGTCCGCCTCGACACCGCTCAGCGCGAGTCCCAGGCGCGCGCACCGCAGCGCCCGCTCGCTCAGGTCGGTCGCGACGATGGTGTCGACGTGGCGCGCCAGGTGCAGCGCCTGGACGCCACAGCCGGTGCCGAGATCGAGCGCACGCGACACAGGCCGGCGCATCGTCAGCTGCGCCAACGTGGTCGATGCCGGCGACACGCCCAGCACGTGGTCGGGCCTCGGGGCGCCCCGCGAGGTGTCCAGCGTTGCCGCATGGTCGCTCACGAGCCAGCCGTCGGCACCGTCGTCCGGCGAGCCGTACGGGCGGATGTCGACCAGCGCGCGCACCCCGTCACCACTGGGCGCCAAGATGCCGGCGCCACGCAGCGTCTCAGCCGGGAGCGCCGCCTGCACAGACGCCGCATCCACCTCCTGCTGCAGAACGAAGAGCCTTGTCAGCGTGGAGATGGTGTCGCCTCGCCCCTGCAAGGCCCGGTCGGCCGCCACCGTGGTGTTCCGCCCCAGAGCCGCCTGTCCCTGATCGCCGATGGCCTCCAGCACGGCATCCACCGTGTAGCCATCGAGGGCGGCGCGCAGTCGTACGACCTCGTCGTCGGTCAGGATCAGGTTCTCGGGCACCGGAACACTCTGGCACGACCCGGCGCGCGCGACCCCATGGACGGCCTCCGTGGGAACTGTCGCACGACCGACCTACAGTGTCGCTGTGCTCCCGCCGTGGCTTGTCGACGATCCGCGCGTCGTGCACACCGAACATCTCCCGGGCACCCCAGGTGACCCGGTCGACTGGCCGGAGTGGACGCCCGAGGACCTGGTCCGGCGCGCCCTGTCACGCGGCATCGAGCGACCGTGGCGACACCAGGTCGACGCCGCCGAGGCGCTTCGTTCGGGTCACCACGTGGCTCTGTCGACGGGTACGGCCTCAGGCAAGTCCCTCGCGTACCTCCTTCCCATCATCGAGGCCACCGCCACTCCCGGTTCGTCGCCCGTCGTCGCCTCGCCGGACGAGCCCGTCGCGAACCATCCGCGTCTCCCTGGCCTGGACCCCGAGCTCGCGCCCGCGTCTCCGAGCGAGAGACCCGACCTTGCCGATCTCGTACAGGCCGCGCGTCTCCGCCGCACCACCGCCCTGTACCTCTCCCCGACGAAGGCGCTCGCCCACGACCAGCTCCGCAACGCCTGGCCCCTCGGCCCACACGGCTGGCGGATCACGGCCCTGGACGGCGACTCGGACACCGACGAACGCCGGTTCGCCCGCGACTACGCCACCGTCGTGCTCACCAACCCCGACATGCTGCACGCCTCACTCCTTCCTCACCACACCTCGTGGTCATCGTTCCTGGGCGGCCTGCGGTACGTCGTCGTCGACGAGGCCCACCGATACCGGGGCGTCTTCGGCGCCCATGTCGCGCTCGTGCTGCGCCGACTGCGCCGACTCTGCGCCCGCTACGGCGCGTCGCCGACGTTCCTCTGCTCGTCCGCGACGGCCGTCGACGCTGCCGAGGCCATGGCACGGCTGATCGGCGAGCCGGCCGACCAGATCGTCTCCATCACGCAGGACGCGTCCCCACGCCCGGGCCGGCACGTGGTGCTCTGGCAGCCGTACGACACCGTCGACACCGACGTCTCCATGCTGTTGGGCCGGTTCGTCGCCGACGGTGGCCAGACCCTCGCGTTCGTCACCTCCAGGCGCGCTGCGGAGCAGGTCGCGCGGTACGCCACCGCACTGGCCCCATCACGCACCATCTCCGCTTATCGCGGCGGCTATCTGCCCCGCGAACGGCGCGCGATCGAGGCAGCGCTGCAGAGCGGCGCGCTCCGCGGGGTCGCAACGACGAACGCCCTCGAGTTGGGGGTCGACATCGCCGGGGTGGACGCCGTCGTCATCGGCGGTTACCCCGGGAGCGTGGCCTCCTTGTGGCAGCAGGCCGGCCGGGCCGGACGCCGGGGTGGCGACTCGACGGTCGTCATGGTGGCCCGCAACGACCCGCTCGACGCGTACCTCCTCGACCACCCCGAGCAGTTGTTCAGCGCCCCACCTGAACCGACCGTCCTGCACCCCGAGAACCCCGCCCTGCTCGGACCTCACCTCGCGGCGGCCGCCCAAGAGCTCCCGCTCACCGAGGAGGACGTGCGCTGGTTCGGCCCGACCATGCCCGGACTCGTGGCCCGCCTCACCGCGCACGGAACTCTGCGGCGGCGCACGACCGGGTGGTACTGGCCCCACCTGGCCCGCGCCGTCGACACCATCAACGTGCGATCCTCGGGCGGGTCTCCGATCGAGGTCATCGAGGAGGCCACCGGCAGGATCCTCGGCACCGTCGACGCCGCCACTGCGGACCGGGTCGCGCATCCGGGGGCCGTCTACCTGCACCAGGGCGAGTCGTGGCTGGTCACCGAGCTCGACCGCGAGTCGGGCGAGGCGTATGCCGTGGCCACCACCGGCGACTACGACACCCTGCCGGTGAGCGAGTCCGAGGTCGCGATCTGCGCCGACCAGACGTCGCGGCCCTTCGGTCGAGGCGAGGTCCACCGCGCCGTGATCGACGTGCACACCCGGGTGGTCGCGTACCTCCGCCGCGCCACGGAGACCGGCGCCATCGTGGAGCGCGTGGCGCTGGACCTGCCGCGGCGCACCCTCCGTACGCACGCGGTCTGGTTCACCTTGCCCGCCGCGGCCCGACCCTCGAGAGCGGTCCGCGCGGGTGCTCACACCGCCGAGCACGCGCTGCTCTCCCTGCTGGCCGCCGTCGCGAGCAGCGACCGTACGGACGTCGCCGGCGCCTCGTCCGTACGTCACCCCGACACCGACGCGGTCACCGTCTTCGTGTACGACACCTCGCCGGGTGGCGCCGGGTTCGCGGCCGCCGGATACGCCCAGGCGGAGCGGTGGCTGGCCACGGCTCTCGACCGCCTGGACCGTTGCTCGTGCGAGAGCGGGTGCCCGCGCTGCTGTGTCACGGCCGGATGCCCGACGGCCAACGCCGACGTGGACCGGAAGGCAGGACTCGCCCTGCTGCGGGCCTGGTCGGGCTCGGCAGCACCCCGTCATCGCGTGCCGAAGCCGGTCATGATCAGCTCGTAGATCCGCAGCAGGATCTGGAAGATCACTCGGAACACCGGATCGTGGATGGGGTCACCCACGAGGGTGATGCCCAATGCCCCGAAGGCGATCACGAGAAGGATCAGCAACGCCTTCTCCGCCGTGACGGCTCCTCGGTCGCGGGCCTTCCGAGCCCGCTCAATGGTGTCGCTCATTCCTACTTCTCCCCTCATTGGGACACGTTCCCCGCGTGCGCCTCGGCGTGGACCACTTCGGGCAGCGGTGATCGAAGGCCCGTGGGCACCGACACCGTGACCGCGACCACGAACGAGGCCTCGGAGCCCTCCACGCGGCAGGTCACGACCACGGCGCCGTTCTCGCGAGCTATCTGCTCGGCGGTCAGACACGGGTTGTATCCGGCCGCCATCGCCGTGGCTGCCGCCAGCGCGGACAGGTCGGCCGCCGCCCTCGCCTTGTGGGTGGCCAGGACGGCCGACGCGACCAGAACCGCGATCGTCGCTGCCACCGCGAGCACCACGGACAGTCCGGCCGCGAGCACCGTGGCCGCGCCGCGTTCCGGTGCGCCCTTCCGCTGATCGCTCATCCCGAGGCTCCTGGCTCGAGAACCGCCGTGGACTCGGCCGTCAGGTCGACCGTCACGCGGCTGCCTGGTACGAGCGTGGCCGTGAGCACCACCCGTACCGTCACCCTGGTCGCCGTCGTGGTCAGCGTCACCTGACCGCCGGGAGGCACGTGGCTGCGCGCCTCCGTCTCCCCTGGACCGTCTCCTCGCGCGTGCTGTCTCGCGATCGCCGCCGCCGCGTCGGTGCACTGCACCTGTTGCAGCACGACGCCGATCCCCGAGACCAGAAAGCCCAGTAGGGCCACCAGCGCCAAGGACGCGAACGCGGCCTCGACCGCGACGGCGCCCCGTTCAGATCTTGCGAGCATCGTCACCCTCCGCCCTGGTGGGTCCGGCGGTCGAGCGACCGCCGGCCACACCCATGGACTGCCGCTCAGAGCGCGCCGAAGTGGCTGAGGACCAGCTTGATGATGGCCATGATGATCGCCAGGATCTGGTCGCGGACCTGCGCGTCGGTGAGGATCTTCAGCAGCAAGCCGCCGAAGGTGATGGTGCCGACGGTCAGCAGCGCGTACTCCGCCGAGACCGCGCCGCGGTCGAGCCGGCGACGTGCCCTGCGGACGGTCGTCGTGACGAGATCGGACATGTGAGCTCCTTTCAGTGGAGACGCCGGATCGCGTCTCATCCAGGACCATGTGCATCCGGCGCCGAAAACGTCAGGCAACCTGCGAGCTGTGGATGACTCCTGCGCCTGTGGACAAATCAGCGCAGCAGAGCGACCAGAACGCCGGCGATGACGGGCACGACACCGATGAGGAAGAACGCGGGCAAGTAGCAGAGCGAGACCGGGACGATCGTGCGGACGCCGACGGCCTTGGCCCGCGACACGGCTGCCGCTTGCGCCGCCGACCTCGCGGACTCGGCATGGCGAGCCAGCAACGGGCCCACCGCGGTGCCAGCGTCCGCAGCGCGCGCGAGGTCGCGCGCCACCGTTCCGAGCACGTCGTCGTCTCGCAGCGACGACCATGCGTCCCCGTCGCCGAACCCTGCGTTGGCGCGCGCCACCACTCCGGCGAGCCGCGCGCCCAACGGACCACCGATGGCGGCGGCGACAGCCGCGGTGGCTCCGCGCAGCGGCATGCCGCCGGCCAGACAGGCCGACAGCAGATCCAGGGCCCCCGGGAGCTCCGCCACCAGCTCCGCGCGCGACGCGGCTAGGGCGGCAGGTTCGATGCGCCCCAACCCGAAGAACACCAGGAGCGCCGCCGCCAACGCGACGCCGAGCGATATCCACAAGGGGCCGTTCAGGAGGATGAGTGGCACGAGTCCGACGGCCGACCCAGCGCCCGCCCGGGTGCGTGCAGCCAGAGCGCCCGCGCGCGGTTGGAGCCACCGGGGCAGGGGGACTCTCCGCGCCTCGACCAGGCGGCCCACAGGCGGTGGGCGCCATGCCAGGTGAACAGCCAGGCCCGCCGCCACAGCTGAGGCGATGACGATCGGAGACGTCACGTCGCGCTCCTCACGGGGTTCGCGTGCCGCGGGGCATGGGGTGTCGCCCGCGCAACCATGCGGTCGGTCCACACGACTCCGAGGCAGGCCAACGCGGTGCCGAGCACCAGGCACGCGGGGCCGACGATGCCCGTGGTGAAGAACTCAAGCGGTTCGCCACCCATCGCGAAACCCGTAGCCAGCCCGACGATCGGCAGGACCGCGAGCACTTGCCCGCTCGCCTTCGGACCTGCCAGCTCCGCCATCACCACGTGCTCCACCGCGTGGTCCCGTCGGACCGCGTCAGCCACTGCGGCGAGCGCCTGACCCAGAGGAGCACCGGTGCGTTCTCCGACCTCCCAAGCCTGGGCCAGACGGACCAGGCCGTGAGACCCCGGAAGCGACCCTGCCGCCCTCAGGGCGGTCGCCACATCCGCTCCTACCCGCTGCGCCGCGGCCACCGGCGCGAGCACCGGCGACTCGTCGGCCGCGATCCGTACAGCCATCGCGGGGATGTGCCCGATGGCCACCAGCGACCCGATGAGGTCGCACGCGCGCGCCACCTCGATCGACCGGCGACGTACGGCTCGCGCGGTGAGCACCGACCGTACAGACGTCCCTACGGTGGCGACCACCAGGCAGGCGGAGGTGGTGACCGCGGACACACCGGGACCCCATCCCACGAGCGAGACCACCCCTGCGGTCCCTATCGCTACACCCGCCAGCAGGACCGATCCCACGGTGTGCCGGGCGGTGACCCGAGGCGTCCCCAGCCGCGACAGCAGCCGCCGTACCCCCGAATGCGGAACCACGAGCGCGACGGCACCCATCACCGCGGCCACGCAGATCCACATCACGGCGACCCTCCGAGCCCCGCCAGTACGTCGAGTCCCGCATGACGCTGCAGTCGGCCATCCGCCCGTACCTCCAGCGCCGGAATCGTCGTGACCAGGCCATCGGGTCCCCGCGCGAGAACCGCCACCTCGCCCACCCGACGTCGCCCACCGTCCCGCGTCACATGAACCACAGCGCGTACGGCCGCGGCGACCTGCGAGTGGGCGGCCTCCCTGCCCAGCCCTCCCAGCGCCGCCAATGCCTCCAGCCGCGCGGGTACGGTCGCGGCCGCGTTGGCGTGGACCGTGCCGCAGCCGCCCTCGTGCCCCGTGTTCAGCGCGATCAGGAGGTCGACCAGCTCCGCACCACGCACCTCCCCCACCACCAGCCGGTCGGGCCGCATGCGCAGCGCCTGTCGAACGAGCTGGGTCAGAGTCACCGCACCCGCACCTTCGGCGTTGGCGACGCGCGACTCGAGCCGTACGCAATGGGGGTGGTCCGGGTTCAGCTCGCGCGAGTCTTCGACGATCAGCACGCGCTCAGCCGCCGGCACGAGCCCGAGCAGCGACGCCAGCAACGTCGTCTTCCCGCTCCCGGTGCCGCCGGACACAAGGAACGCGGTGCGGGACGCGACCAGCCAGCGCAGCACCTCGGCCACCTCCGGATGGCAGGTCCCCGACGCGACCCAGTCGTCCAGCGAGAGGCGCGATCGGGACGGGACCCGCAGCGAGACGCAGGTGCCGACATCGGCCAGCGTGCCGAGGATCGCGTGCACCCGGGTGCCGTCGGCCATGCGGGCGTCGACGTACGGGCTGGCGTCGTCGAGACGTCTGCCCACGGAAGCAGCGAGACGTACGGCGAGACGTCGAACCTCCTCGTCGGAGCCGAAGACCACCGGTGCTGTACGAAGTCCGTCACCCGTGTCCACGTACACCGCCCCGGTGCCGTTGACGAGCACGTCGGTGACGCCTGGCAGCGCCAGCAGCGGGTCGAGCGGACCAGCCCCCACACTGTCGCGACGGAGCGCCTCGGTGACCGCGAGCACGCTGGCGTCCGAGACGACCTGGCCGCACCAGCGCAGCGCATCGGCGATGTCGGTAGCATCCGGGTCGCGGCCGAGCGTGGCGATCCTCGCCCGTACAGCCTCCCACTCGTACGTCCCCGTCACGATCGGCCCCGTACCGGGTCCGTCGTGACGCCGACGCCGAGTGTGCCGAGCACAGCAGCGCACGCGCGCAGCCACTTCCGGCCAGCCGCCCTGTCGGGTGGTACACCGCGTTCGGCGGCCGCCGACAGGGCGGTGTCGTCCGGAATCGTGCCCCACAGCGGCAGCCCCAGCGTGGCGGCGACATCACCCGCTCGTACAGATCCGCCCTTCCGCAACCGCACCACCACGCCGCACCCGCCGATCTCGGCCGCGGCCAGCGTCATCCGCGCCGACGCGACACCACGCACGTCCTGTCCGCACACGAGCACCGTCCGGTCGGCGGCTCGCAGCGCCTCGCGGCCGCCGGCATCGAGGGTCCGGCCGACGTCCATCACCACCAGGTCGTGGCCCCGCGACAGCGAGGCCCCGCCCGCCGCCCCCGCGTCCCCCGGCACCCCCGCGGCGTCGGCGCGCGCCCACCACACGAC